>JBDSGJ010000040.1:0-10225 GCA_039919075.1 Sphingomicrobium sp. | reverse complement strand
ATGGCGCGCCGTTCGCGCAACTGCCCGAGGCCTTCAAGCAGCTGCAAAGCCAACTCCTGCGCCGCCCTGGCGGCGATCGAGAGATGGCCGAGATCCTGGCGCTCGTGCTGCAGCACGACGAGCAGGCTGATGGTGCCCCGATTTCGTGGACACGGGTTTAGGCCATTTGTCGTTCGGCCTGTTCCGGGGTCCTGTATCCGAGTGCGGAGTGGATCCGCCGTCGGTTATAGTAGCCCTCGATATACGCGAACAGCTCGCGTTTGGCATCCTCGCGGGTCGACCATCGTTGCTGGTGGGCGAGCTCGACCTTGAGGGTGTGGAAGAAGATTTCCATGGGGGCATTGTCGTAGCAGCAAGCCGTCCGGCTCATCGACGGTTTTGCTTTCAACGCGGCGATTTGCTTGCCGTACGCCTCGGATGCGTATTGGCTGCCGCGGTCGGAATGACAGATGAGGCCTTCGGCCGGTCGTTGCCGCTGCGCGGCCATCATCAAGGCAGCCAAGGGCAGCTCGGTACGCATGTGGTCGCGCATCGCCCAGCCAACGATCTTGCGCGTCGCCAGGTCGAGTACGGCAGCAAGATATAACCATCCCTCGCCGGTGGCGATGTAAGTGATATCGGCCAACCAGACGCGATTCGGCGCTGCCGCGACGAACTCCTGCTTGAGCAGGTTCGGCGCGATCGGCAGATAGTGGCGGCTGTCGGTCGTGCACGGCCTGAACCGACGGCCGGCGAGCGCGCGGATACACAGAACCGCGCCGCCAACTGCCTTCACCGCCGATCTGTTGACGCGCGGGATTGCCTACCGCCAGCAGGAGCTGGCACATGGGAGGCTCGCCATCGAACACCGACGCGAGCTCGACCGGTTAGCAGGGGGAGGGAAGCCGAAGGGGCGGTCGGCAACTGGCGTCCTTCGTCCGGGCAACCGACTGGTCCGGCGGTGGCGCGGTATCACCTTTACGGTGGCGGTCGTTGAGAATGGCTTTCTCTACGATGACCAAAAATATCGCTCGCTCAGCGAAATCGCTCGAGTGATCACCGGCACTCGCTGGTCAGGCCCCCGCTTCTTTGGCTGTGCTACATGACCAAGGCACCCGTCCGCTGCGCCATCTATACGCGCAAGTCGACCGAGGATGGTCTCGAGCAGGAGTTCAACAGCCTCGATGCCCAGCGCGAGGCCTGCGCTGCGTACATCAGCAGCCAGCGCCATGAGGGCTGGCTGCTAATTGGTCAGTCCTACGACGACGGCGGTTTTTCGGGCGGCAATATGAACCGGCCTGGCCTCACGCAACTGCTCGGAGAGGTTCACGCGGGGAAAGTCGACGTAATCGTGGTCTACAAGGTCGACCGCCTAACCCGTAGTCTCGCGGACTTCGCCAAGATCGTCGAGATCCTGGACAAGGCTGGCGCGTCTTTCGTCAGCATCACCCAGGCGTTCAACACGACGACCTCGATGGGACGACTGACCCTCAATGTTCTACTCTCGTTTGCCCAGTTCGAGCGCGAGGTCACGGGAGAGCGCATCCGCGACAAGATCGCGGCGTCGAAGAAGAAGGGTATGTGGATGGGTGGGCACCCGCCGCTCGGCTACGACGTCAAGGACCGCATGTTGATCGTCAATCAGGCCGAAGCTGGCACGGTGCGCTCAATTTATCGGCGCTACCTCGAGGTCAGCTCGATCCGGGTGCTGGTCGACGAGCTGCGCGAACGGGGTGTTCGCACCAAGCAGGTCGGCACACGATCGGGGATCTGGTTCGGCCGCGGCAGTCTCAACCATCTGCTCAAGAACCCGCTCTATACCGGTGAGGTTCACTTCAAGGGAGAGGTATACGCCGGCCAACACAAAGCCATTCTCGAGCGTGAGCTGTTCGCCGCCGTGCGGACGAAGCTTCGCGACTCGGCGACCGCCAGGTTGCTCGGCAAGAACGCGATGATACCAAGCCTGCTCAGTGGCGTCCTCCGCGATCCGCAAGGGCGCAGGATGAGTCCCACGCATGGCTGCAAGAATGGTCAGCGATACCGCTACTATGTCACGAGTGTCGGCCAGTTTGAGCAAATCGCCTCCCCGTACCGTTTTCCGGCACCGGCAATCGAGCGGATCGTGATCGACCGGCTCGCGGACTGGCTCGGCGACGCTTCAGTCCAAACTGTGGACACCGCCGATGCCTCGGAGCTGGCCATGCGAGTTGAACGAGCCCGTGATCAGGCGACCGCGCTCCGATCGCCATCGACCGCAGCTGCAAGGGAGGTCATTCTCCGGCACGTCGAGTCGATCGGGCTCAGCGACACTGAGGTCTCGATCCATCTGACCGCCGATCCCTCGACTCCCCTGATGGCTCAGCTTGGCAAAGTGCGGCGCGGGAACGACGTTCAGATCATCGTTCGCTCGACCGCTTCGCCAGCGGCACCTCCCCGCAATGAAGAACTCGTCCACATGCTGGCCGATGCGCGGGCTGCTCAGCAACTCGCACTGACCAGGCCGAACGACCCGCTCGGGAAACTCGCAGCGTCAGCGGGGCGCTCCGAGAAAATCTTCAAGCGGATGCTTCGACTCAGTTATCTCTCGCCTGAGGTTGCCAGTGCGATCCTCGAAGGGCGTCAGCCGTCCTCGATGACCTGTCGGGGGCTTCATCGCGTTGCGGGTATTCCGCTGTCATGGGCAGACCAGCGCGAGTTCTTCCGCCTCGACTAGGCGTGGACCCACCCGGGTCGAAACCGATGCGGATCCGCAAAACCGCCCTCCAGAGAAAGTCGCCGACACGTCGCTCGAATGGTAGTCCGCGCGGCGTCTCTGCGGCTCGACGCCCCAGACACCGTCAGACCGAACGCCGAATTACCGCCGAAAAAACGGGCGTTCTGATGAGAGACAGTTTGAGGCCAGTCAAGGCTGACTGCTTGGTGCGGACGGCGGGACTCGAACCCGCACGCCCATTGGGCAGAAGATTTTAAGTCTCCAGCGTCTACCATTCCGCCACGTCCACACCGGCCGGTCCGTCGCGCGGCGCGCGCGCGACGTCAAGCGCGTGGCTACTCGGCGGTGACTTCGCTGAGGTTCAGCCGCTCGCGCATTTCCTTGCCCGGCTTGAAATAGGGCACGCGCTTGGCGGAGACGTCGACCGCCTCGCCGGTACGCGGGTTGCGGCCGATGCGGGCATCGCGCTTGCGGGTCGAGAAGGCGCCGAAGCCCCGCAACTCGACACGGCCGCCACTCGCCAGTTGCCCAGTGATCGAATCGAACAAGGCGCCGACCACGCCCTCGACCTCACGCTGGGTAAGATCAGGAAAGTCGGTGCACAGCTTTTGCACAAGTTCCGATCGAATCATGGTCCCGCCCTATTGTTGGTATGTTTCGGCCCCCGGCCGACGATTGCGCTGAAACTGTCAAAAAAAGAGCGGCGGCGCAAGCACTTCAATGCCTCCGCCGCCGCTTTGTAGTTCGAATCCGGAATCAGTGGTCCGACCGGTTAGTCTTTTGACGCTTTTTCTTTCAGTGCAGCACCCAGGATGTCGCCGAGCGAGGCGCCGCTGTCCGAGCTGCCGTACTGCGCAACGGCCTGCTTTTCCTCCGAGATCTGGAGCGCCTTGATCGAGAAGGTGGGCTTCTTTGAGCGGTCGAAGCCCGAAACTTGCGCATCGAACTTCTGCCCGACCTGAAAGCGCTCGGGACGCTGCTCATCACGGTCGCGGCCAAGATCGGTGCGCTTGATAAAGCCGGTCACGCCATCGTCGCCAACCTGAACCTCAAGCCCGCCGTCGCGCACTTCGAGCACGGTGACAGTCACGGTCTCATTCTTGTTGACCCCGGCACCGCCGGCAGTCCCCGCAGCACCGGCAACGACCCCGCCGCGCTCAAGCTGCTTCATGCCGAGCGAGATGCGCTCCTTTTCGACATCGACATCGAGCACCACGGCCTTGACCCGTTCGCCCTTGTGATGAAGCGCAAGCGCCTCCTCGCCGGTCACGCCCCAGGCGATGTCCGACATATGGACCATCCCGTCGACGTCGCCGTCGAGACCGATGAACAGGCCGAATTCGGTGGCGTTCTTGACCTCGCCCTCGACTTCGCTGCCAATGGGATGCGCATCGGCAAAATCGCCCCACGGATTGGACTGGGCCTGCTTGAGCCCAAGCGAAATCCGCCGCTTCTCCTCGTCGACTTCGAGAATCTTGACTTCGACTTCCTGGCTGGTCGAGACGATCTTGCCCGGATGAACATTCTTCTTGGTCCAGCTCATCTCCGAGACGTGAACCAGCCCCTCGATCCCCGGCTCCAGTTCGACGAACGCCCCATATTCGGTGATGTTGGTGACGCGGCCGGTGAAATTGCCCTCGATCGGATATTTCGCCTGGGCTCCTTCCCACGGATCGCTCTCAAGCTGCTTCATGCCGAGCGAAATGCGCTGGGTCTCGCGGTTGATGCGGATGATCTGCACCTTGACCGAATCGCCGATGGCGATGAGCTCGGACGGATGGCCGACGCGCTTGTAGCTGATATCGGTGACATGGAGCAGGCCGTCGATCCCGCCAAGGTCGACGAAGGCGCCATAATCGGTGATGTTCTTGACGATGCCCTCGATGATCTGGCCCTCGGCGAGGGTCAGGATCAGGCCGGTGCGCTGCTCGGCGCGGGTTTCTTCAAGGATGGCGCGACGCGACACGACGATATTGCCGCGGCGGCGATCCATCTTGAGGATGATGAACGGCTGCGGCAGGTCCATCAGCGGACCGACGTCGCGCACCGGGCGGATGTCGACCTGCGAACCGGGGAGGAAGGCCACCGCGCCGCCAAGGTCGACGGTGAAGCCGCCCTTGACCCGGCCGAAGATCACGCCCTCGACCCGCTCGGCCTTTTCGAATTCCTTTTCGAGCTTGTCCCATGCGGCTTCGCGGCGCGCGCGGTCGCGCGACAGCATCGCTTCGCCCATCGAATTCTCGACCCGGTCGACGAACACCTCGACCTCGTCGCCGACCTTGATCTCGGCCTTCTGGCCGGGGAGTGCGAATTCGCGCAGCGGCACGCGGCCTTCGGACTTCAGCCCGACGTCGATCACGGCGAGATCATTCTCGATCGCGGTGACGATGCCCTTGACGACCTTGCCCTCGAAGGACTCATTCTCGCCGCCAAGCGATTCATTAAGGAGCGCGGCGAAATCGTCGCGGGTGGGAAATGCCGTTGTGGCCATGTGTGTGATGTTCTTTCGCGTGTAGCGTTTCGGGCCGCTGGCCGGACCAACATGGTCGGCTTGCCTGAGCGGACTTTGGTGAAACCCTTACTGCCCACCAGACCCCATGCCGGGTGGGCATCCTTGAGCAAAATCAGGGGACGTCGGGTCGCCGAGGCGGAACAGCGGTGAAGGCACCCGGACCACTGGGGACGGAAGCTTTCACGCTCGCCAGAGAGACGGGCCGCCCGCGACCATGCCGCCGGACGAGTGCGCCTGTAGCGCAAGCGGGGCCAACGGGCAAGGCGGCGGGCCACGGCCATAAAGGGCGGTGGTGGAGAGGGCTGGATTCGAACCAGCGTACGGAAACCCGGGCAGATTTACAGTCTGCTGCCTTTAACCACTCGGCCACCTCTCCATGAGGCGTGGCACCCCTTAAGGAGTGGTGACAGGGTGTCAACGCCGCGCGCCTCCCTAGCCGCAGCCGACACCGCGCGCGCCGCCGCCAAGACTCGCCGGATACCAATAGGTTTGGCGGTCGGCGCATTGCGTGCGCATCAACTCCATGCCAGTTAATCGGGGCCGATCAGGGCGCGATGCGCTCGGCGACCGGCCTTGTGAGATGGAGCGCACCCTTGCCTGAGATTGGAGCGGTCGGCGAGGATTTTGCGGACTCCTACTGGCGTCAATTGGCGTTTACCGACCTCGCGCTCCACCCGCTTACCGTTGGCCAACCCAGCGAAGTCGAATTGCGCTTGCTGGCGGATAATCTGCCCTCGCTGTGCTGGATCGCCGATGGCGACGGGTCGATCGGCTGGTATAATCGGCGATGGCACGAATATGCCGGCAGCACGCCCGAGGCGATGGCCGGGTGGGGCTGGCAATCGGTCCATTATCCCGATGTTCTGCCCGACGTGATGACACGCTGGACGACCTGCATCGCGACCGGCGAGGCATTCGAGATGACTTTTCCGCTCAAAGGGGCGGACGGCGTGTTCCGACCGTTCCTGACGCGCGTCACGCCGCTCAAGAACGGGGATGGTCGAGTGTTGCGCTGGTTTGGCAACAATGTCGATGTCACTGCTCAGCATCGGACCGAAACGGCGCTTCAGGAGAGCGAGGCCTATGTTCGCCTGTTGCTGAACTCAAGCGCCGAAGCCTTTTATGCGGTCGATCGCGACGGCGTGACGACGCTGTGCAACGCCGCCTTCGTCAAGATGATGGGCTTCGCCGACGCCGAGGAGGCGATCGGCCAAAAGCTTCACGGGGTGATCCACCACAGCCACTCCGACGGCCGCCATTATGACGTCATCGACTGCCCGATTTATCGCTGCGCCGCAGACGGTACGCCGGCCCATGTCCCCGACGAACTGTTCTACACCATCGACGGCGATCCGGTGCCGGTCGAATATTGGGCCAAGCCGATCATCTTCCAGGGCGAGCATCGCGGGGCGATCTGCACCTTCATCGACATCAGCGATCGGCTGGAGGCGCGCGCGAAGCTGGTTGCCAGCGAGGCCGAGTTCCGCACGTTCGCGCAGGCCGTGCCGAACCAGGTGTGGGCGTCGCAACCCGATGGTCTGCTCGATTGGTTCAACGAGCGCGTTTATGATTACGGCGGATTTGCCGCAGGCGCGCTCGATGGTCACGAATGGACGGCGATGGTCCATCCCGACGACCTTGCGCCGGCGACCGAGCGCTGGGGAGCGGCCTTGGACTCGGGCGAGAATTACGAGACCGAATTTCGCCTGCGCCGGGCCGACGGCGAATATCGCTGGCATCTAGCGCGCGCAGTTCCGATCCGGGCTGGCGGCGGCGTACCGGTGAGATGGATTGGCACGAACACCGATATCGAGGACCAGAAGACCACAAGTGCAGCGCTGGCCGCGCTCAATGCGACCCTCGAGCGGCGGGTCGCCGAGGAAGCGGCCAAGCTGGCGTCGGCACAGGAGGCGCTTCGCCAGAGCCAGAAGATGGAGGCGGTCGGTCAGCTCACCGGCGGCATTGCGCATGATTTCAACAATATGCTGACGGTAGTGCTGGGGTCGCTCGAAATGCTGGAGCGGCGACTGGGGGGCGAGGACGCGAGGGCGCAGCGCCATATAGACGCGGCGAGCGAGGCGTCGCGCCGGGCGGCGTTGCTGACCGAGCGGCTGCTGGCCTTTTCACGCCAGCAATCACTCCAGCCCGAAGCGATCGACGCCAACAAGCTGGTTGCAGGAATGTCCGATCTGTTGCGCCACTCGCTCGGCGCCGACGTTCAGCTCGAGACCGTGCTCGCGGGCGGCCTGTGGAAGACCCATGCCGATCCGAACCAGCTCGAGAACATCATCCTCAACCTGGCGGTCAACGCGCGCGACGCGATGCCCGAGGGCGGACACCTCACCATCGAGACGCAGAACGCGCATCTCGACGAGCGCTACGCCGCCGCCAACCCCGGCTTGACCACAGGCCACTATGTCCTGATCGCGGTGACCGACACAGGTTCGGGAATGCCGCCCGAGGTGGTCGACCGGGCGTTCGACCCGTTTTTCACGACCAAGCCGGTCGGCAAGGGAACAGGGCTTGGCCTCAGCCAGGTCTATGGATTCGTCAAGCAGTCGGGCGGGCATGTGAAGATCTACACCGAGCAGGGACTCGGCACGACCTTCAAGATTTATTTGCCGCGGCTGCGCGGGGCGGCGCTGTCGGACGCGTCCGACGTGGCCAATGTCGGCTCTGCGCTTGGCGACGAACATGAGGTTGTTCTGGTCGTCGAGGACGAGCCCGGGGTGCGCCAGTTCAGCGTCGATGCGCTGACCGAGCTCGGCTATCGCGTCCTGGAAGCCGACGGCGGCGCCGCCGCGCTGCGCTTGCTCGACCAGCATCCCGAGATTATCCTGATGTTCACCGATGTGGTCATGCCCGAAATGAACGGGGCGAAGCTTGCGGAGGCAGCGAGGGCGCGGCGGCCCGACCTCAAAATCCTGTTCACCACCGGCTATACGCGCAACGCTGTGGTCCATAATGGCAAGCTGGACGAAGGTGTCGACCTGATCGGCAAGCCGTTCACGATCGATGCGCTCGCGACAAAGGTCAGGGCGGTGCTTGAAGCGCGCTAGTCGCGCAGAAGTTCGTTGATGCTGGTCTTCGACCGCGTCTTTTCGTCGACGCGCTTGACGATGACGGCGCAGGCGAGGCTCGGTCCGCCTTTGGGATCGGGGAGCGTCCCGGGGACGACGACCGAGTAAGCGGGCACGCGACCATAGATCACTTCGCCCGTCGCGCGCTCGACGATCTTGGTGCTGGCGCCGAGGAACACGCCCATCGAGATCACCGCCCCTTCCTCGACGATAACGCCTTCGGCGACTTCGGAGCGAGCGCCGATGAAGCAATTATCCTCGATGATTACCGGGCCGGCCTGGAGCGGCTCGAGCACCCCGCCGATACCGGTGCCGCCCGAGATATGGACGTTCCGGCCAATCTGCGCGCAGCTGCCGACGGTCGCCCAGGTGTCGATCATCGCGCCTTCGCCGACATAAGCGCCGAGGTTGACGAAGCTCGGCATCAGCACCGCGCCGGGAGCAATGAAGGCACCGCGGCGGACGATGCAGCCGGGGACCGCGCGGAAGGCGGCGGCGGTGAAGTCGGCGGGGGTCCAGCCGTCGAACTTGCTCGGCACCTTGTCCCACCAGTGCGCCCCGCCGGGGCCACCGCCGATCGCTTCCATCGGATTGAGACGGAAGGAGAGGAGCACGGCTTTCTTGAGCCATTGGTGGACGGTCCAGTCGCCGACCCCGTTGCGCGTGGCGATACGCGCTTCTCCCGTGTCGAGCTGGCGCAAGGCCTCGGTCACGGCGCTGCGAACTTCGCCGGTCGTGGCCGCGCCGATCGAGTCGCGGTCCTCCCAGGCAGCATCGATGATCGTTTGCAGGTCAGGCATGGGTCGGCTCCAATAGGTCGGTCAGCCAGTCGGCGACGTCGGTGATAGTCAGGTCGATCGCGGCGGGGTCATGGAGGTGATTGCCATGGTCCGAGCCATTGTCGACCCACACCGTGGTCATGCCCATCGCCTTGGCCGGGGCAAGATTCTTGGCCATGTCCTCGACCAGCACCGCGCGGCTTGGATCAATGGCAAAGCGTTCGATCAGCAGTTGGTAGCCGTGCGGATCGGGTTTCGGGCGGTAACCGGTGGCGTGAATGTCGACGAGGCCGTGGAAATCTTCGCCGATGCCGATCGCCGCCAGCACGCGCTCCGCATAGGAATCGTTGCCGTTGGTGAAGACGAAGCGGCGCCCGGGGAGACGGCGCAGCGCTTCGCCGAGGCGCTGATCGGGGCCGACTCGATCGAGCGGGATGTCGTGGACGTCGTCGAGGAAATGATGCGGGTCGACGCCATGATGCTCCATGAGCCCGGCGAGAGTCGTTCCATGCGCGCGAAAATATCCCTTCTGGACCCTCTTTGCCTCGAACGGGTCGCAGGCCAGCAGACGTTGGACATAGGCGCTCATGCGCTCATCGATCAGGTCGAACAATCGGGTCGAAGCGGGATAGAGCGTATTGTCGAGGTCAAACACCCAGTCGGTGACGTCCGCAAACGGAGGGGGCAGGCGCGCGGTCATGACCGGGCCGCGCCTAGCGACCTTTTGTCCTTCAGCAAAATGAAAGCTTTGCGAGTCTATTCGCGTCGCGGGAAAGCCGTGTATGTTCAGCGGCTTGGGCGGGAGCGATATGATGAACAAGCGGCTGATGCTGTCGTCCGGCGCTACCTTGGCGACGATGCTGGCACTGTCAGCGTGCGGCGGTGGTGGCGGTTCGGATATCGCTCCCCTGCCGATCGCGCCGACTGCCCCTGCCGCCGCTCCGCTTCCGCCACCACCGCCGCCGCCAGCGACGACCACCAGCTACAACACGGCCGAGGACTTGCGGTCGAATGCCGCTGTCGCCGAACAGGCGATCAGTGCCTATCAAGCCGGCGCGACCGGTGTCGGTATCAAGATCGGGATCGTCGACAGCGGGATCAATCCGGCGCTGAGCGAATTCACCGGCAAGGTCGACCCGGCCAGCAGGGACGTCGCCGGTTC
>JBDSGJ010000039.1:0-7372 GCA_039919075.1 Sphingomicrobium sp. | reverse complement strand
AACTCCGGCGATCGAGGCGGCCTTCCCCGACCGCTTTACGCGCGACGTCGCAGGCAATCTTGCGGCAGTCGATTTCCGCCCGGTCAATTACGACAGTGCCCGCAGCCACGTGCTTCGCATCGGCTTTGACTTCACCAAGCCGATCAAGTCGAAGTCGCCGACCCAGGCGGTAATCGATCAGTTGCGCGCGCTTCGGGCGCAGCGTGGCGGCGGGCAGCGTCCTGCTGGCGACGGTGGTGATCGTGGCGGCGATCGTGGTGGCGGTGGCGCGGGAGGCTTCGGTCGCGGCGGCGGCGGCGGCGGTCCGTTCGGCGGCGGCAACCGCGGACGTCTGACCTTCTCGCTGACCGACACGATCACGTTCGTCGACAAGGCGGTGATCCGATCGGGCCTCCCCGAAATCGACTTCCTCCACGGCGCCGCGGTCAGTGGCGGCACCGGGGGCGGGCGCCCGCGCCATGTCGTCGAAGCGCAGGCGGGCTATTTCAACAACGGCTTCGGCGCGCGGTTGTCAGGCAATTATCGCAGCGCAACGCGCGTGACGGGCGGGGCTAACGGCGACCTTGGTTTCGCCCCGCTGGCGACCTTCGACCTGCGCTTATTCTATAACCCGGGGGACAATATCGGCGGGGTGCTCAAGCATCCGTGGCTGCGCGGCACCTCGGTCCGCTTTGAGGTCAACAACCTGTTGAACGAAAAGCAGCGCGTCAGCGACCGCAATGGCACCATCCCGCTTAGCTATCAGCGCGACCTGATCGATCCGGTCGGGCGCACCTTCGGAATCACGTTGCGCAAGCTGTTCATCCCCGCGCGCTTCTTCCAGCGGCCGAGGAATCCAACCGCCTAGGCTTTCGCTGCCTTCTCCCGCTCGAGCGCCTCGACGATCAGCTGGCGCGCGGCGGCGGCGTCACCCCAAGTGCCCATCCGGACCCATTTCTCGGGCTCCAGGTCCTTATAGTGGGTGAAGAAATGCTCGATCTGCTTGAGAACGATCGGGGGCAGGTCCGTCGCCTCGTTGACGTCGGCATAGTAGGGCGTGGTCTTGACCTCGGGAACTGCCAGCAACTTTTCGTCGCCGCCGGCCTCGTCCTCAAGGAACAGCACGCCGATCGGGCGGCAGCGGATGACGCTGCCCGGCATCAACGCCCAGCGGTTCATCACTAGGCAGTCGATCGGATCGCCGTCGCCGCCGAGCGTCTGCGGGATGAAGCCGTAATTGGCGGGGTAGCGCATCGGCGTGTGGAGGATGCGGTCGACGAAGATCGCGCCCGACTTCTTGTCGAGTTCATACTTCACCGGCTCGCCGCCGATCGGGACCTCAATCAGGACATTGATATTGTGCGGCGGATTGGCCCCGGCGGGGATGAGATCGATGTTCATGGCGATGGTCGTGTAAGGGCGAACGCCTTTCCTGCAACCGGAAAAGCTGCTTAAGGCCCGCGCCATGGCGATGACTCCTCAACCCGTTCGCGGAATGCAAAGCCTGATCGGCGAGGAGGCGGATCGGTTCGCGCAGGTCGTCGCGACCTTCGACCGGGTGCGGCGATTGTATGGCTTCAAGCGGATCGAGATGCCGGTGATCGAGCCGACCGCAGTGTTCGCGCGAACGATGGGCGAGACGACCGATGTCGTCAGCAAGGAAATGTATTCGTTCGAGGACCGCTCGGGCGACATGATCACGCTCAGGCCGGAGTTCACGGCGGGGATTTGCCGGGCCTATCTGTCGGAAGGCTGGCAGCGGTTTTCACCGCTCAAGGTCGCGACGCATGGTCCGGCGTTCCGCTACGAGCGACCGCAGAAGGGACGGTTCCGGCAGTTTCACCAACTCGATGCCGAGGTGATCGGGTCGGGCGAGCCTGCGGCGGACGTCGAGTTGCTCGCGTTCGGGGCGCAGTTGCTGAGCGAGCTCGGGATTTCGGGGGTCCAGCTCAAGCTCAACACGCTTGGCGATGCGGCCAGCCGCGATGCTTGGCGGGCGAAGCTGGTAGAGCATTTCAGCGCCCATCGCGGCGACCTCAGCGAGGACAGCCAGGCGCGGCTCGACAAGAACCCGCTGCGCATCCTCGACAGCAAGGACCCGCGCGACCGATCCTTCGCCGACAGCGCGCCGCCGATGGTTCTGACGAGCGAGGCCAAGGATTTCTTCGCAAACGTCAAGGCCGGGCTCGACGCGGCGGGGGTTGAATATGAGATCGCGCCACATCTGGTGCGCGGCCTCGACTATTACCGCCACACCGCGTTCGAGTTCGTCACCGACCAATTGGGCGCGCAGGGCACGGTGCTCGCGGGTGGACGCTATGACGGACTGATCGAGCAGCTTGGCGGGCCGCACACGCCGGCGGTCGGCTGGGCGGCGGGGATCGAACGGCTGGCGATGCTGATTGAGGCGCCCGCTGGCGAGGTATTGGACGTGGCGCTCGTGGTTGAGGACGACCGCGCAATGGGCGAGGGGTGGAAGGCGGCAACCTTGCTTCGAGCGAATGGTCTTTCGGTCGAACTGATCGCCAGCGGGTCACCACGCAAGCGCTTCGACCGGGCCGTCAAGAAGGGCGCCAACGAGATTGTCGTGTTGGGGATGGAAGGTGCGACGGTCACGCGCCGGATAAAGAGCCTTGGCCAGCCGCGCGCGGAAGCAGCACTCGCATGAGCATTTCCTCCGAACGGATCGCGTTGATTGAGGCGAAGAAGCAGGAGCTTTCGGCGGCGATGTCGGCGGGCAATCTTGCGCCCGACGAATTTGTCCGACTGTCGAAGGACTATGCCGCGATTGAGCCCGTTGCCGCCGCAGCGCGCGAGGTTCGTCGCCTGCGCGCCGAGCGCGAGAGTCTGGCGACGATGACCAAGGACGCCGACGAGGAATTGCGCGCCATCGCCACCGAGGAACTGGCCGCGATCGAGCATACACTTCCGCTCGCCGAGCGCGCGCTGGCGGTGCAGTTGCTGCCCAAGGATTCGGCCGACGAGCGCGCCGCGATGCTCGAAGTGCGCGCCGGCACTGGGGGCGACGAGGCGGCGCTGTTCGCGGGCGATCTGCTGCGCATGTACCAGCGGTTCGCCGAGGAGCGCGGCTGGCGGTTCGAGCTGATCTCGGCCTCCGCGACTGATGTCGGCGGATACAAGGAGGCGGTCGCCTCGATCACCGGCAATGGCGTGTTCGCCCGGCTGAAGTTCGAAAGCGGGGTCCACCGGGTACAGCGCGTCCCCGCGACCGAAAGCGGTGGGCGAATCCATACTTCGGCGGCGACCGTGGCGGTGCTTCCCGAGGCCGAGGAAGTCGATGTTCAGATCAACGACGCCGACCTCAGGATCGACGTCTATCGTTCCTCGGGGCCGGGCGGGCAGTCGGTCAACACGACCGATTCGGCAGTGCGGATCACCCACATTCCGACCGGGCTGGTAGTCATTCAGCAGGACGAGAAATCGCAGCACAAGAACAAGGCCAAGGCGCTAAAGGTCTTGCGCACGCGGCTCTATGAGCTCGAGCGTTCGCGGCTGGCCGACGAGCGCGCGGGGACAAGGCGGTCGATGGTCGGGTCGGGCGACCGGTCGGAGCGGATCCGGACATATAATTTCCCGCAAGGGCGCGTGACCGACCACCGCATCAACCTGACGCTCCACAAGCTCGAGGCGATCCTCGAGGGGCCCGGCTTGAACGAACTGACCGAAGCGCTGATCGCCGAAGACGAGGCCGAGCGGCTGGCAAGCCTCGATGAGGCGTAGCCCGCGCACTATCGGCGGGAAGTGAGCGCGCTCGCCAAGCCATTGGCCAAGGCCAGTGCGACGCTTGCCGCCACCAGCGACACGCCGCGTCTCGACGCCGAAGTTCTGCTCGCGGCGGCGCTCGGCATTGGCCGCGACGCGCTCTTGCTTCGCCCGCCCGCCGGTCCACCGCCGCCGCTATTTGCCGAGATGGTCGAGCGGCGCCGTGCGGGGGAACCCGTGGCCTACATCACCGGGCATCGCGGCTTCTGGAATATCGAGCTTGAGGTCGGTCCCGGGGTGCTGATTCCGCGCCCCGACAGCGAGACGCTGATCGCCGCCGCGGTCGAGCATTTCGCCGGCTCGCCGGGGCCAACGCGCATTCTCGATCTCGGGACGGGTCCCGGAACGCTCCTGCTCGCGGCGCTCGACGAATGGCCGCTCGCGACGGGGATCGGGGTCGATTTCTCGCCCAACGCGCTCGATTATGCGCGGCGCAATGCCGAGCGGCTCGGGCTGGCCGCGCGAGCCACGTTGCGGTTGGGCGACTGGGCGCAAGGGATCGACGAAGCCTTTGACCTGATCCTCGCCAACCCGCCCTATGTCGCGCGCGACGCGGTGCTCGGTCCGGGGGTCGCCGAGCATGAACCAGCCGAGGCGCTGTTCGGGGGGGATGACGGGCTGGACGCCTACCGCACCCTCGCGCCGCAACTCGGACGACTGATCGCGCCGGGCGGACTTGCGGCGATCGAGATCGGCTTCGACCAG
Organism: Sphingomicrobium sp.; assembly: GCA_039919075.1. Lineage (GTDB taxonomy): Bacteria > Pseudomonadota > Alphaproteobacteria > Sphingomonadales > Sphingomonadaceae > Sphingomicrobium. Next base: position 2,905 of record JBDSGJ010000039.1, on the reverse strand, counting down.
GCCGACAGCGCCGCCGCCGTCCTTGCAAAAGCGGGGCTTTCCAGTCGCCTGGCGCTCGATCTGGCGGGGCGCCCGCGCGCGCTGCTGGCGTCAAGTCGATAAAGTTCTTGCAAAAATACCCGGGACTCGATTAAATCGCGCACAGGGACGGCGCCGCTCAGACAGACGCAAGGGCTCGCACCTTCCCACCCTTCCGACGACATCGGCCGTTTCAGCGCTCTGGCGCTTGGCCAAGGTCTAAGGCGGCGCGCTCCGGCGTGGCGCTCATCCCCGGAAGAACGGACTTCTTGCCGAAGGACCAGGTTCGGCGCGCGTTGCGCCATGTGACGAGGACATATTCTTTGATCAATAATCGTCAGAACAACGCGGGTCGCCGTCGCGGCCGTGGTGGACAGCAACGTCCCCAGGGAATGTCGGGAGGCGGTAGCGGCAACGCTCGCGATCAGCGCCAGCGCGGCAATGCGGCACAGCTGCTCGAGAAATATAAAAGTCTCGCGCGGGATTCGCAGCTCGCCGGAGATCGCGTGCAGACCGAATATTGGCTTCAGTTCGCCGACCATTATTTCCGGGTGCTCGGCGAAAGTCGCGCCAAGTTCGACGAGCAGCGCCGCGCGCGGGGCGAGACGGTCGACGACGACGGCTATGACGGCGACGACGATGGTTATGACGAGGATGGCGATGAGGAATCGCCACCGCAGCAGGCCTATCAGCAGGAGCGCCAGCAGCAGCCTCGCCAGCAGCAAGACCGGCCCCAGCAGGATCGCGGTGAGCGCCAGGATCGTCAACAGCCCCAGTATCAGCGGGATAACCGTCCAGACCGCTATGAGCGTCAGGACCGACCCGAGCGCGCGTCGCAACCCGAGCGTCCCGAACGCCAGGATCGGCAGCGCGCCGAGCGCCCCCAGCGCGATTTCGAGCGTCAGCCTGAGCGGGTCGAGCGTCCGCAGCGCGCCGACAACGACCGCCCCGAGCGAGTGCAGCGCGCTGATAATGACCGGCCATCGGTCGAGCGCAGCGAACGCGCCGAACGGCCCGAGCGCGCGCCACGTCCCCGCCGGGTCGCCGCCGAGCCGCTCGACGAGCCGAAGATCGATTTTGCCATCCTTCCCCCGGCAATCGGCATGCTCGCCAGTGCGCCCGAGGCAAGTCCGAGCGAAGATGCCGTTCCGGCTCCGCGCCGCCGCGGTCGCCCGCCAAAGGCTCGCCCCGAAGGCGAAGCGGACATTGCGCCTGCTGCGTAAGAATGTGCGAGCTGTCGCTGATCTTCGTCACCCGGCCCTGATCCGGGGCGTGTCTTGTTGCGGTGCAGAGGTTCAGCAGGCCCTGGGTCAAGCCCGGGGCTGACGGCTAGCTTCCCGCGTCGACCGGGCGCGGCCGCGCGTGGTCGTCGATCGCGACGAAGGTGAAGAGCCCGCTGGTGACCTTGATCGTGCATTCTCCGCGATCCCGTGCTGCCTGGACGTCGATGCGGATCGTGATCGAGGTGCGGCCGACGCGCTCGACCTCGGCATAGACCGAGATCAGGTCGCGCAGGTGGATCGGGCTGAGGAATTCCATGCGCTCGATCGCAACCGTCGCGACAGACCCACGCGCACGGCGCGAGGCGACGATGCCAGCTGCAATGTCCATCTGGCTGAGCACCCATCCGCCGAAGATATGGCCGTTGGCGTTGATGTCGCTCGGGCCGGGAACGACCCGCAGGATCGGGTCGCGCGGAAGGTCGGTCATTCGTCGGGTTCCTCGGATGGGGGTGGATAATGCGCTTGCTCGTCATGCCCGCTGGCGTTGCTCAGATAGCCGAGGCTGATCAGCGCGGTCGCCAGCAGGACGGTCAGCCCGACACCAAGCGCGGTCGCGATCATCATGTTGACATGCCATTCGGGATCACCCCGGGCGACGAGCCACACGGCGATTCCCGCACAGCCGATCGACAGCAGCGCCATCCATCGCATCGTCAGCGCGAATCGCCTGAGCGCCGTCGCGCGCGGCGTTGGAACGGGATCGGGGCGCGGCATTTGCTTTCCTTTGGCGACGGCTCATGAGACGATCAACCCCAAGGAGACCTGCGAGTCTCACTGAGCACAGGAGGCGGGCATGACGATCGCGGCGATTCTCTCAACCAAGGGCGGCGAAGTGGCCACGATCGATGCGGCGGTGTCGCTGGCCGACGCCGTCGCCGAGCTGGCGCGGCGCAAGATCGGCGCGCTGGTCGTCACCCAGGCGGGAGTCGTCGCGGGGATTGTATCCGAGCGCGACCTTGTGATGTGCCTTGGCAAGCATGGTGCAAGCGCACTCGAGCGGCCCGTCGCGGAAGCAATGAGCGCTCCGGCGGTGACCGTCGATCCGGGAACCCCGATTCTCCGCGCGCTGTCGCTGATGACCGAGCGGCGCTTCCGGCATTTGCCGATCATGAAGGACGGTGCGCTGATCGGGCTCGTCTCGATCGGCGATCTGGTCAAGCATCGCATCGACGCGATCGAGCATGAGGCCGAGCAGATGCGCTCTTATATTCAGGGTGGTTGACACGGATTCCGACTTTTTGATGAAATAAAACCCGATTCGCGGGGTTGCGCCTCGTCCGACCGGCGGTATGAAGCCCCCAGCAACGGGCGGCCAGCTTTGGTCAGTCGCTCGGAAGCGGGATCGATGGATCGACTTGGCGGACCCTAAACGGAACGCAGTTTGTGAGAATTTCGCAAACAGGAGTTGACGGGCTGCAAAGCCTGCCATATATGCCGCCTCACAGCAGCGGGGACGGGCACTACGGGCCGGTCTTTGTTTGCGTCTCTTCTAGTCGGCACACCGATGCCCGGGCTCACAAGGACCGGGGGATGAGACGCGTCGCTCTTTGACATTGTTGGTTTAGATGAAGGGACATGTGGGCGGCGGCCTAGTCTCCTGGAGC
>JBDSGJ010000038.1:0-23589 GCA_039919075.1 Sphingomicrobium sp. | reverse complement strand
TCTGTTGGGGTGGACGACCCCCGAACGGCATCGAAGTGTGCCAGAATGAGGTCGTTGTAGATCTCAATCAAGGAGGCCGTCCGTGGAACAGATTATCCGAATTGGCATGGATACGTCAAAGCATGTCTTTCAGCTGCATGGAGTGAATGCCACCGAGCAGCCGGTGTTGCGCAAGAAGCTCCGTCGCAAGGATATGGTGGAGTTTTTGGAGAAGCTGCCACCGACAGTGGTGGCGATCGAAGCGTGCGGCGGCTCGCATCACTGGGCGCGGGAGCTGCAATCGTTGGGGCATGAGGTGAAGATGCTGCCGCCGCAATATGTGAAACCGTATGTAAAGCGTGGCAAGAACGATGCCGCCGATGCCGAGGCTTTGTGCGAAGCGATGAGTCGCCCGACGATGCGCTGCGTGCCGGTGAAGACTGCCGAGCAGCAAGCGAGTCTCATGCTGGTCGGTATGCGCGACCGATTGGTTCGCAATCGCACACAGCTCGCCAATGCAATCCGTGGCTACGCGGCTGAGTTTGGGCTGACGGCCGCCAAGGGGATGCGGCATATCGCGCCACTGCTCGGCCGGATTGTGACCGATGAGACGCTGCCGGAAATGGCGCGCGACCTGTTCGCGATCCATGCCCGCGAATATGTGCAACTGCAGGCCGAAATCGAGAAGGTCGAGGCCAGATTGATGGCATGGCACCGCGCCGATGAATGCAGCCGCCGTCTCGCGCAGATACCGGGCGTCGGTCCAATCGGCGCTTCTCTCTTGATGATGAAGACCCCAGCGCCTGAGCTGTTCCGGTCGGGCCGGGATTTTGCCGCGTGGCTTGGGCTGACACCCAGAGATCATTCGACCGCCGGGAAGGTCAGGCTCGGGGTCATCACCCGTGCCGGCGATGAGGCCTTGAGAAGCACATTGGTGATCGGATCGACCGCGCTCCTGCGACAAATCCGCGCTGGACGCGGCAGCAATGCCTCGCCCTGGCTCGTCGAGCTGCTGAGGCGCAAACCTCCGAAACTTGTTGCTGTCGCACTGGCTAATAAGATTGCCCGTATTGCATGGAAAATGATGATGACGGGCCAACCCTACAAATCCCCATCCGCGGTGCCTGCAGCGGCGAACGCGGCATAGAGCTCACCCACGCACGGGGAGCACAGAGAACGCTACCGTGCTGAGTTGAGGTTGGAACTTGCAAGAGAACGAACAGATGGTGTGATCGATCGATCCGAGACGCGTGACACTCCGGCTGAATCAGTGGCCATCACAGGTCGTTGTTCTGTTTGGAACTCGCGTCGCGGAAACCATCTTGGCCCGCGGTCATGCGCGACCGCACACAGAGGCCGGACATATGATCGCAAGCGATCCGATCAAAATATCTGCTCGGGGTTCTTGTAAGCGGGGGTCGTCCACATATGATTCCGCGACTGCGGCACGCAGGTCAACGGCCTCCGCCAAGGTCGAGGTGGCGGGCTTGTGCGACATGACGTGTAGCCCTGCATGCAACGTTGCCTTGGCGACCGGACGATGCAAATGATGGGGGTCACGATCGCTACGAAATCGATCCCGTCGTCGCGTGCGCGCTCAACGTCGATCATTTGGTGATAAGATCGGTAAGCCCGCGCGGGATCAATCCGATAAGCCTCACCGGCTTCCAGCGACGTCATCCTACGTGCGCGGCGGATGCATCAGGAACGAAGAACTCATCGCCGCAATGTCCTGCTTCAATATGTCCCAATCGCCTTCCCACGCGGCGGTCGTGGCCGCGCCGAAGCCCAAGTATCGCGCAATGGCGGCATAGGAGATGCGGAAAATCGAATGAATGGCACGCTCGGGGTCGGGATGCTTGATCTCGCTTCGCCGCACGAGGAGCGCATTGCGAAATTGTTCTTCGGTATTGGCGTAACTCTGTTTGCCGACACCCGCCACGATGGGGTCGCTAGTCGCGCGGATCATGAACGGGCGCATTACCGGCGCATGCTTGTGAAGTGCCTCGGCGACGTTTTCGATGAGTAGTGAGACCAGTTCGTCGAGCGAGCCTGCTTCCTCCGACGCCTTGGTGAGACCCCCCGCCTGGTCGGCATCAACCTCGGCGAGTGCCCGGACTTGAGCCGCGCGGATCAGGTCGTCCTTGCTGTCGAAGCGGCAATAGATCGATCCGATCGACACTTTCCCGACCTTGCCAACGTCGGCCAGCGTGAAGTCGTCGTTTCCGCGTTCGACCAGCAACTTGAGCGCCGCATCGATCATCCGCTCGAATGACGCACGGCTCCGGCCCTGCATTGGCGCGCGGCTTGGCGCTCCCAGACCTACTTCGAAGTTCATTCAATTAAGTCTCCGATTGACGAACCGTCAAAGCCCCGTGGCAATATAAGAACGTTTATTCTATTTCTAGAAACATGATGGCGCGAGGGGGCGGACCTGTAAACCGCTAACTTCGCCCACAGGGAGGGATTCTCGATGCGCTTTTCACTTTTTCTCAACTCGCGCTCCATGGCGGAATGCGAGACCGCGCGATGACCAAGAATCTGGAAGCGCATTCGGTACAGGGCGCAGCGGCTGGCTTCCAGGCAACTTCCTGCCCGATCATCATTTCACCGGATATATGCCGATAGCTTCGGACAACTGTATATTTGCCGCCTATCTCGCGGCCAAGCTGCCGCAGATGCCCTTTGGTTGTTCGGCCACGTCGACCCCGCTCGCTGCCATTCGAATTGGCGGCGAAGGCCGGTGCAGGAGGCATGCTCGCCGCCTACAACCGCGTGAATGGCGACTATTGCGCCGAACACGGTCATATCCTGACCAACATCGTCTGGCATGATTGGGGCTTCGACGGCGTCGTGGTCAGCGATTGGTTCGGCACGATTTCGGCCAAGAGCCTCGACGCGGATCGTGCTGCACAGCATGTTGCCAGCACGGCAGGGCGCTGATCACGCGCCGAGTCCGACCCAAAGACTTCGGTCATGCCCGCTTCACCTTTCGGACGCGGCTGTTGAGTAGCAAGGTGGCAGCTTTCGCGTCACGCTATGACCATGGCCAACCTGTCCGACCGCGCTGGGAGCGAAGTCCTGCAAGTCTATCGCCTCGACTAGCGACGCAGATCCTCAAGGATCAACTCGCTTGCCCGCGCCGCAACAGCCATCGTCGGTCCATTGGTGTTGCCCGACACCGGCGTTGGCATGACTGACGCGTCGACCACGCGCAGCCCGGCGATTCCATGTACCCGGCAGCGGCTGTCGACGACGGACGTCGACGGATCGGTGCCCATCGAGCAGGTCCCCGTCCCATGCAGTCCGGGACTGATCATCCACTTCAATTCTTCGATCAGATCCTCGTCGCTGGTGAGGGCGGCTCCTGGGAACCGCTCCGCGCCGACATAGGGACGAAGCGGGTCTGAACTGGCCACACGGCGCAGCGTACGGACGAGCAACAGCGCCTTGTCGCGATCGCGCTCATCGGTCCACCACCCAGCGGTGACGCTCGGCATCGCCGCAGGATCAGTCGAGGTGATGCTGACCGACCCGCGACTGTTGGGACGAAGGTCGAACCCGAGGAAAGTGATGCCCGGCTTCTCGGTCAAGGGCCCCCGCCCCGCTTCGGCTTTCATTTCCTTGGATGAGCGCATTGCAAACGGGGCCGCGCCCATCTGAATGTCGGGCCAGTCCGGCTCGCCCTTGGTCGAATAGAGCGCGGTCAGCGGCATGCCGACCCGCGCCATCCGCCCCGACTTCAACAGGAAATATTGGAGCGCATGGCGATAAACCCGCCACGTGCCGAATTCCCGATTGTCGCCAGCATGATTGTTGAGGTCATAGCTGATCGAAATATTCTGGTGATCACTGAGGTTCGCGCCAACCGAGGCAAGGTTGGCATGCATTTCAATGCCGTGAGACGCGAGCAAGGCTGCGGGCCCGATCCCCGAGCGCTGAAGCAAGGCAGGCGAGTTATAAACGCCGGCCGATACGATCACATCGACCTTGCTCCGGAAGCGAACTTCCCTCCCGTCGGCACCAATGCATTCAACGCCGGTCGCTCGACCGTCCTCGACTAAGACACGCCTGACGAGCAGGTCGGACATGATCTGCAAATTGGCCCGCTTGCGGATCGGCGCGACGAACGCCGAATAGCTCGATGACCGTTCAGCCTTGCGATCGACCGTGAATTGCGTCCGGCCCACGCCTTGCGTCCCGGGCGTGTTGATGTCGTCGAGCCACGGCATGCCGAGGCTCTGGAACGCCTGTGAAATTGGTTCGAGGATGGCGTCCTTCAAATCCGATTCGGTCACCTCGAGCAAACCATCGGTCCCTCGCGACGGATCGGCGCCCTTGTCGTGATAGCTTTCGAGCCATCGATAGTTGCGCTCGATATCCGCCCAATTCCACTCTGGCAGCCCGCGCTCGCGCCAGCCGTCGAAATCGCGCGGCATCCCGCGCAGGTACCACATGCCGTTGACGGCTGAAGACCCGCCAAGCCCCCGCCCATATTTGTGCGTTTCGCCGGATCGCTCGAGCAGGGGATTGACCGGAAACTGCCAGAAGAACTCGGGCTTCTGGCCGACCGCCATGAAGCCCGCAGCCATCTTGATATACCATTGATCGGTCCGCCCACCCGCCTCGATCAGGAGTACCTTGACCGACGGATTTTCACTCAGGCGGTGCGCAAGGACGCATCCCGCGGACCCCGCGCCGACAATGACAAAGTCGAAAATCTGTTCGCCGTTGGACGGCACTACCGTGATGCTGCTCATAGAGGCCAAATTAGAACAATTGTTCTTTTTTGTCGAGAAGGGAATGCAATTGAAATTGCTGCTCACATCGTCCGGTTCGGCAGGCACATTGAATGATCAGCGCGTCCCGGAAATGCGCACGTGTTGATCGATCGCGCCGAATGGAGTTCCACCATCGTCTGTCTTGGCTTCCATCCGGACATGATCCCGATCGGTCATGAAGCGGGTCTTTGGCTTGCCCTCGGCGATTATCTCGATCGCGCGCACTTCTGAAATGCACGAAGAGCCGACAGTGGCGTAATCTGCATTAGAGACCGTGCCTGAACCGATGATGGTGCCGGCGACCAGCTCCCTTGTCCGCGCCGCGTGGGCAACAAGTTCGGGGAAGCTGAACTGCATCTCTTGGCCGTTGGCCTGTCCAAATCGGCGGCCGTTCCAGTCGATGTAAAGGGGCAGCGCTACCCGTCCATCATTCCAACTGGTGCCAAGTTCGTCAGGCGTAACCGCGAACGGCGCGACGCTGCACGGCGGCTTGGCCTGCACCCAGCCAAAGCCAGTCTTCATTTCGACCGGCGCGATGGTGCGCAGTGACCAATCGTTGATCTGGACGATCAGCCGGATATGAACTTCCGCGTCTGCCGCGCTGATGCCCAACGGAACGCGATCAACAATGACGCCATATTCGCCCTCGAAATCGATTCCGAGCCGATCGTCCGGAAAGAAGATATCCTCGCACGGGCCGTAAAAACAATCGGAAATCCCTTGATACATCAGCGGGCGATCTGACGATATGGGATCAGCCCCGAACGCGACCTGCATCAGCTTTCCGTGAGTCTCGAACGCCGAGCCGTCCAGCCATTGCCAGGTGCGCGGAAGCGGGGCGGCCAGGTGCGCTGGATCGATCGGGGTTCCGTCGGATTCCACTCGATCCGCACAGGCCCGCAAAGCCGGCTCGGCGGCCTGCCATTGCGCGATCGCCGATAATAGATTCGGCCATGATTGCCCGATCGCCAAGGCGCGCAGCCCGTCGCCCGAGACCAGAACCAACTTCCCGTCGGGTGAACCGTCGCGCAAGGTGGCAAACCGCACCTCTACTCCTCGATGATCGCGACGGCGCGCGTCCAGCCGGCCGAGGCGCCCTTGATCTTGTGCGGAAAGCAGCTGACGGTGAAGCCATGCGGCGGCAGCGCCTCAAGGTTATGCAGTTTCTCAAGATGGCAATAGCCGATATCGCGACCCGCCTTGTGCCCTTCCCAGATCAAAGACGTATCACCCGTCTCGGCGACCTTCTTCGCCGTGTGGCTGAACGGCGCATCCCACGACCAGGCGTCGGTTCCCGTTACCCGCACCCCTCGCGACGTCAGGTACATCGTTGCCTCATAGCCCATGCCACAACCGATGTTGACGAAGTCGGGGTTGCCGACGGCCCCACCGGCGGCCGTATTGATCAATACGATGTCCAGCGGCTGCAGCACATGACCGATCCGCTGCAGTTCGGCTTCGACTTCGGCGCCGGTGACGACATGACCATCGGGCACTGAGCGAAAGTCGAGCTTCACCCCTGGGCGAAAACACCAGTCGAGCGGCACTTCGTCGATCGTGATCGCTCGCTCGCCGCCGTCCATCGTCGGATGATAATGATAGGGCGCGTCGAGATGGGTGCCGTTGTGCGTCGTCAGTGCGACCCATTCGACAGCAGCAAAACCGGCGCCATCGGGGGTCTGCTCGGCGGTCACGCCAGGGAAGAAATGCTGCAGCTCAGCGACGGTGTCGCCATGCGTCTGGTAGGTGATCTTCGGGCGCATGAACGGCGGATCGGTAATCACGTCATTTTCGAGCAGGATCGAAAGGTCGATGAAACGACGGGTCATGCCACATGCCCTCCCAACGTGTCAGAGAACCAGTCAGCGATGTAATCGCGACCGAACGCCATATTGTCGGCGCCGACATGTTCGACGCCGCCCTCGCGGTCGGTGAAGATCTTGAGCTCGCGCTTAGGGCTAGAGGTCAATTGGTCGAAACTTTGATGCGCGTAATCGAGGGCAATCTGGCGGTCGCGTTCACCGTGCGTGACGAGGAACGGAACCTTGATCCGCTCCATCACGCCGTTGAGTGACATCGCGGCGGACTTGGCATGGAAATCTTCCATATTTTCGGCGCCAAAGGCCCACATGACATGCGCCCAATAATGCGGCACCGGATTCTCGCCTTCGCGGCGAAGGCGCTTCTGCTGAACTTCGGCCCAATCATGATTGGCACCCCACACCGCGCTCGACGCAAAGCGCGGCTCGAATGCTACCGCGCGCGGCGCAAAGTGGCCGCCAAGCGAGATCCCCGTCATCCCGATCCGGGCTGGATCGACGTCGTCCTGCTGCTCGAGCCAATCGACGGCGCGCGAGGCCCAATGCTCACTGTGCGGATCAACGGGCAAATTCTGCAGGCGCAGCGCCTCGCCACTACCCGGCTGATCCACGCAAAGCGTCGATATGCCGCGACGGGCCAAGGCTTCGGGTAGCCGCGACCAATAAAGCAGCTCCTTGCAGCTATCGAGGCCGTTGCAATAGACTACAACCGGCTTGCGCCCCTCGCCCGGCGCCCTCGTGTACAATGCCGGCATCACCCCCTTGGACAACGGCACTTCTACTCGCTCGCGATTGATCGCGCCGAGCTTCGTCGAGCGCTCGAAGTCGGCAAGCGCCGTCTTGTAGGTGTCCATCCGGCCGGGATGGCCGTGACCCTGCATACGCTCGGCAGTAATCCGATAGAGGGCCGCCCGCTCCAGCTTGTTCGAAGCCGAAAACGCCCGTCCCTTAGCTTCATCCTCGCCAGCAAGAGCGGCAAGCTTATCAGCCATGGCCACCCATTGCGCCATGAACTGCGGGGTTCCGGCATCGGCGCCGGTGGCGGCCGCCTCGCGGATCGGCTGGCACATATCGACGATTTCGCCAATCTGTCCGCCACTTTCCATCGCGATCGCGACCGACAGGTTCCAGATATAATTGGGAAAATATTCAAGCAGTGCCATCGGATCAGATTCCCGCCGGCTGGAACAGGCCCTTGTCGGGCGACGGATGCGGCATCGTCTGCGGGCCACCGACCCCGATGCCCCACTGGTCCATCGTTGTCGGGGTCGGCTGATGCACCTGATGCTCGTGCGTGTCGAAATCGACGGATTCCAATTCTGACGTATATTCGACTGCATAGCCGTTTGGCGTCACGAAATAGCTGAAGGTGTTATTACCCGCAGTATGGCGGCCAGGACCCCATTTGATATCGATTTCAGCCTGCTTCAGGCGAGCGATGCCGCGCATCATGTCATCCACGCTGAGCATGTCATAAGCGACATGGTTGAAGCACGGCGGCCCTGGCAGAAAGGCGACGCGATGGTGCCATTCGTTGCAGCGCAGGAAGGCCATGAAATCGCCCAGCCAATCGCTTAGCTTGAAACCGAGGACATCGACGAAAAACTGCACCGCTGCTTTGTGGTCCGGCGAATGCATAACGATGTGGCTGATCTTCTGCGGAATGCCTTCCCAGCGCTCGAGCGCGCGCGCCGTGCCGCGCTCGACATCGGCCGAAATTTCGAACGGCAGCCCGTCGGGATTGAAGAAGCGAAATCCATAGCCGCCGCCGAACCCGTCGAGCGGGCGTGGCGCAAAGACGATCTTGCATCCTGACGCGACCACCTTGGCGTGGAGGGCATCCACATCATCGCGGGTGTCGGTCGCGAGCGCGATGATGTCGATGCGCTGGTCGGTCGTGGGCCGGAGACGGACAACGAATAATTCGTCGCTGCCCTGTGCTGCAAAATAGACCATGCCGTCGCGCTCAGCGACTTCGCGAAGGCCCCATTTTTCAGCGTAAAACTGGCGCTCGGCGGCCAGGTCGGGCACGCCATAACCGACGTATCGAAGTTCAGTTACTCGCGACATAGTTCATCCTTTGATCAGATCGGCTGTGCGGTTCGTTCGAACATTTCCCGCGTGAGGGCCGGATAATCGAGATGATCCGTCCGACCCAATTGAAACTCGCCGACAGCAATGCTGCTCTCGACGATGAAGCGGCAGCGGTCATGGCGTCGCTGTTGAAAGGCGACGAAAGCATCACCGGGATCGTCATGCGCTGCGAGTTCCTCTGCCAAAACGATCGAATCCTCGATCGCCATGCCGGCGCCTTGCCCAAGATGCGGAGTCGTCGCGTGGGCCGCGTCTCCGATCAGGACCACGCGCCCCTTGTGCCACGGACCATCGATAAACAGCGCCTCAAGGGGCTTATAAACCACCGCCGCGTCGTCGGTGATCTGCTCGGCCAGTTCGGCGATCCTGGGCGCGCAGCCCGCCAGCCGCGCCCGCATCGCCGCCGCCCGCCCAGCCAGTGGAAGGTGCGGATTGCCAGGCTCGGCCGACGTTGCGAATATATAAAACATCGTCTCTGACAGCGGAACGAGGCCAAGCCCGACCCGACCCGTATAGGCCTGGAGACAGTCGATGTCGGCGGGCCGCGGCAGATTGTAACGCCATACGGCCTGGCCCGTGAAAGCGGGCATTGCCATGTCTGGGAACAAGCTCTGGCGGGCCTGTGAATAGAGACCGTCTGCACCGATCACCACATCGAACCGCGCCTGCGTGCCGTCGGTGAACTCGACCTCGACCCCGTCGCCATCGTCATCGAACCGCTCGACGCTGACACCAAGCCGGATGGTCGTCCCAAGGTCGCGCGCCGCGTCGGCCAGAACGCGCTGCAGCGCAGGACGGCTGATTCCCAACTGTGCCGGATATTCGTCCCCGGCAAGCTTCGGCGAGGGGATTCGCGCGACCATCGTGCCGTCGGGCGCAAACATCTCGACGCGGTCAAACGGATAGGCTGAGGCAAGGTAGGAATCGAGCAATCCAAGCTGCGCGATCGCGCGCACGACATTGGCCTGCTGTATAATCCCGACGCCATAGACGCTCCACTCAGGATCACGCTCGACGATGGTGACATCGAACCCGCGCTGACGCAGGGCAATGGCCGAGGTCAGGCCGCCTATACCACCACCGACAACGAGAATGTTCAATTCCGTTCCCCAGAGCAACCCGGCTGCGACAGGCGCCCGCCATCAACACTGAGCGTAGTAGTCAAGTCGATCGACAACTCATCTCTCCACCTTGGCGCATCGCCTCTTCGGGCCGGTACCGATCAAACGGTCAATAAAACTCACGATCAGAACCATTGTTCTAGTTCTCGCTATCGTTATTAATGGCCGCCATGTCAAGCCAACCAACGCACCGATTCGACCATCATCAACACGGCGTTGCCCGAGATCTAGGCCGGCTTGGGCGCCAGTTCACGCGAAATCAGCGGGCTGTTAATCCAATTCAATAATGCAGGCCTCGGCTGGCGACCTATTTCCTCGTCAATAAACCCATCGGCGTTGCTGCCCTCATTGCGGGACAACGGCTCCTTCCCTCGGGTCGCTCGGGCCATCGGCTTCGGCTCGACCCGTTCGGCGCACTCTTGTTGGGCGCCGCCTTGCTTGCCCTGCTTGTTCCTTTGATCGGTGACGGAGCGATCGGCCAAACCTTGCAGCTCGGCTTGACCCATGGGTGGTGCGTTGATCATCGATGAACGAGATGATCGTTCGAACGGGCGGAGCCTGTTTACAAGGTACCGACGATGCGCAGCATCGGTGGAAGGCAGGGGGCGGGGGTCGAGCTCCACCACAGCAAAATAGGCGCTCGCCTTTCGCAGGATCTCTTTGGCATGCCGCACAGCCGATCTTGGGCGCGATCGACACTACCGCCGCCCATCGCGAGACGTGGTCGCGGCCGCGATCAGCACCATCCGCACCGCACGCTCGCGCACTTCAGGCGCATACTTGTTCGTCGTCTTGCTCGTCATCGCTCCACCTTCTCAGCAGTTGGAGCCTCCGACAAACCCGGCGCGGTTCAGTGCGCCGCTGGTTCTGCCTGCGGCGTGACATCGGGCTGTGGCGGGATCTCAACCATTATTTGCTGATGGCGCCGCACGAGAGCCAAGGTCGCGAGGCGTCCCCCAGCGCCGGGTGATCGACAGCCAGACCGTCAAAACCACGGAAAACGGCGGTCCGCGTGACTACGACGCAGGCAAGAAAATCAAGGGCCGCAAGCGGCATATCCTCACCGACACCGAGGGCAATCTGGTCCATGCCCTGATCCACACCGCCGATATCCATGAACGAGCGCACGACAATCGGAGAGGTGCCCGCGAACAAACGGTGCCCCTTTTTCCTCATTCAGTGCCTAGGCGACCTGCTGGAGTTGATGGCGGTGGAAGTCGCTAATTTCGGCGACGATAATGTGGACACCTGCTGCCTCAAGCATTTTCACATGATCTGCAGCGATATTATTGTCCGTTATGACAATGTTGATCTCGTCAAGCGGGCAAACGACATGGCCGGATACGCTTGCGAACTTGGAGCTATCAACGAGGAGAATCAGCTGTTCAGCGCGATCAATGAAACGGCGTTCGGATGCGACCAGGATGATATCGGCCTGCATGACCCCGCGTGGTCCAACTGCGGCCGCTCCCATGAAAAGCTTGGGTGCGTGGAGCTGGGGCAAAGGATCATCGCCAAGCGCGGACAGGATGATGTTCTGCTCGCGAAATAGCGTGCCTCCCGGAATGATGATCCGGGTCGTCGCCTGAGGGAGCAGAGCACTGACGATATGAAGGGAGTTGGTCAGCACCTGAAGGCCCAAACCAGCCAAGTACGGGCACATCTGGAGCGTGGTGGACCCGCCGTCGATGATGACCGCCTCACCCGGAGCGCACAAACGGGCGGCGGCAAATCCGATCGCTTGCTTTTGCCCACTGTGCCGACCGATATTCTCGTGAAACGGAACGCCGGTAAGCCGCGCATTATCACTGGTTGGAGGTAAGTCGTCTGGGAGGCGAATGCCGCCATGAACGCGGGCAAGTGCGCGGCTGCCTTCGAGGCGGTCGAGATCACGGCGAAGAGTCGCGGGGGAGGCGTCGAGGCGGGTGAGAAGATCGCGGAACGAAACGAATCCGCTCGCCCGAAGCATCTCCAGTATGACGGTCTCGCGTTGGGAGGCGTGCATGAACTTTACTAGACGATCCCGGCGCCCAGCCCCACGGCCTTGCGTTCTTGGGCCTTACGCATCCGCCATCCACTTGCTCGATAGGCGCCAAGCGCGTCAATCGCGCCGCCAGCATCAGCACGAACGCGCGCGAGCAACGGCGTCACATCGGTCCGATAGGCTTTGCGAAGCGCCTGGAAGGCCATCATCGTGTCGTTGTCCTCCTGCTCCGCGCGCAATTCCGCACGGTCGACCAGCAGCGCCTTCGCATAGGCACCGAGGATCGCCTCGGCTGAGGAAATCATGCTCTCGATCGGGTCGGTGACATTGTGCGACTGGTCGATCAAGTAGGACGGCGAAAAGCCGTCGCGCGGGTTAAGTTCGGCCTCGACCAGTTCGTTGAAGACCAGGAACAGCTGGTGCGGATTGATCGAGCCCGAGTCGAGATCGTCATCGCCATATTTACTGTCGTTGAAATGGAATCCGCCCAGTTTCCCGAAGCGATGGAGGCGCGCGACGATCTGCTCGATGTTGACGTTGGGTGCGTGATGACCAAGGTCGACCAGACATTTGGCCTTTTCGCCCAGCGTCTGCGCGGCGAGGATCGACGAGCCCCAGTCGGAGATGACGCTCGAGTAAAAGGCCGGCTCGAACATCTTGTGCTCGAGCAGCATCGTCCAGTCGGACGGCAGCGCGGCGTACACGTGCGCGGTGGCGTCGAGATAGCGGTCGAGCGAGCGGCCCAGATCCTGCTGGCCCGGGAAATTGGTCCCGTCGCCCACCCAGACCGTGAGCGCCGAGGAACCCAGCTTTCGGCCAATCTCGATACAGTCAATATTATGCTTGACCGCCTGGTCGCGCGCCGCGGCGTCGGTCGACGCAAGGCTTCCATTGCGATAGCTGACAGCCTGGCCCGGCTGATCCTGGAAGGTATTGGAATTGACCGCGTCGAAGCTCAACCCCTGCTCGGCGGCCTCTTCGCGCAGCGCCGTATAGTCCGACACCTTGTCCCACGGAAAATGCGGTGACACGCGCGGCGTGGCGCGCGACAGCTGGTTGATCACCGCACAGTCAGCGAGCTTTTCATGGATATTGGTCGGCTCCCCGGAGATCGGGAATTTGGCGAACCGCGTCCCGCCGCGACCCGCGCCCCAGCTCGGCACGGCGAGGCTGAATTCGGCGAGTTTCGAACGGACCGCGTCGATCGCGATCCCCCGCCGTGCAAGTTGGCGTCCGAGCGCCTCATAATCCTCGTCGAGCGCCTCGACGTTGGCCTCGTTCAGCTCGGCGATGTGGTCCTGTGACAGCGGCAACAGCATGGCGAAATTCCTACCGGGTAAAGGCCTGGGCGTTGCCCGCGTCGACGTTGATCATGTTGCCGGTCGACTTGGCCGACATGTCCGATGCGAGGAAGTAGACGGCTTGCGCAATGTCCTCGGGCAACACATCACGCTTCAGCATCGAACGGTTGCGATAATGTTCCTCGAGCTCGGCTCCCGAATCGATACCATGGGCGCCCGCGCGCTCCTTGCGCCAGTCGCCGTCCCAGATCCGCGATCCCCGGATCACCGCGTCGGGATTGACGGTGTTGACCCGGATCCCCGCCGGCGCACCCTCCAGCGCCAGGCAGCGCGCCAGGTGGAGCGAGGCGGCCTTGGCCGAAGCATAGGCCGACGCGTTCGTCGCGGCGGCAATGCCGTTCTTCGAGCCGATGAAGACGATCGACGAGCCGCCCTGCTCCTTCATGCGCTTCATCAGCGGGAAGGCAGCGCGAGCGGTCAGGAAATAGCCCTCGGCAAGCACGTCGTAATTCTTGCGCCACAGGGCAACGGTGGTCTCCTCAATCGGCGCGGACGAAGCGATCCCCGCATTGGCGACGAGAATGTCGAGCCCGCCGAATTCGCGCGCGCAGGATGCAAAAGCGGCAGCGACCTGATCTTCGTCGGTCACATCGCAAGTCGCAGTGCGAACCACGTCCTTGCCAAACTTCGCGGCAAAGCCCTTCAGGACGTCGGCCAGCGCGCCGCCGTCACGGTCGGCCAGCATCACGCAGGCGCCATCAGTCAGCAGCCGCGCCGCAGTCGCCGCGCCAATTCCGCCCGCCCCGCCGGTTACCAGCGCAATCTTGCCGACAAGCGGCTTTGACGCCGGCATCCGCTGTAACTTCGCTTCCTCGAGCAGCCAATATTCAATGTCGAAGGCTTCCTGCTCGTCGAGCCCGATATAGTCGCCGATCGCTTCTGCGCCGCGCATCACGTTGATCGCATTGCCATAGAATTCGCCCGCCAGCCGAGCAGTTGTCTTGTCATTGGCAAAGGTGATCCGGCCAACGCCCGGGACCAGGAC
Organism: Sphingomicrobium sp.; assembly: GCA_039919075.1. GTDB lineage: Bacteria > Pseudomonadota > Alphaproteobacteria > Sphingomonadales > Sphingomonadaceae > Sphingomicrobium. Next base: position 9,464 of record JBDSGJ010000038.1, on the reverse strand, counting down.
GACGACCGGGTTACTGTCGCGGATGGCCGGGGAGTTGGCGCGCTTCGAGCGGTCATAATAGCCGGCATAACCCGCGCGATATGCAGTCAGCTTGTCAGCCAGATAGGCATCGTCGGTGAGCCTCGCCGGGTCGAGCGTTAGCGGCGCAATCTTGGTGCGCAGGAAATGGTCGGGGCACGAAGTCCCGATTGCTGCCAGCCGCTCGAATTCGGCACTGCCGGTGAATTGCAGCGCTTCGGGATCGTCGGACCAATGACCAAGCTTCGTCCGTGCGCCCGTCATCAGTCCGCGCAGCCTCGGTATGAGGTCCGCGGCCATGGCAGCGCGGTCGGGATTGGCGGCGACCTGCTGTCCACCAAAGGCCGGCTTCGCCGCCATCTTCGCGTTGAGGAAGCGCGCCGCATCGGCAATCAGGCTAACCGTATGATCATAGCAGGACTTGGAATCAGTGGCCCAGCAGATGATCCCGTGCCCCGCCAGCATGACGCCCTCAAGCTCGGGATTACCCGCCACATAGTCGCGCAGTTGGACGCCGAGCGTATAGCCCGGCCGCTTCCACGGCAGCCAGCCGATCTTGCCGCCCCAGATTTCGGCGGTCGCCGCTTCGCCGCCCGATGAGGCGGCAAGCGCGATGATGGCGTCGGGGTGGACATGGTCGACATGGGCGAACGGCAGAAGGCTGTGGAGGGGCGTATCGATCGACGCCGCGCGGCCGTTGAGATTGAAGGTGCAATGGGGCAGATAGCCGACCATCTTGTCGTCGTCGTCAGGCCCGGAATAATGCGTTTCGAGCGCGAGCAACTTGTCTTGGTAAAGCGTCGCGAACCCGTCGATCGTCATCGACCCAATATCGCCGCCAGACCCCTTGACCCACAGCACTTCGACCGGCGCGCCGCTCAGCGGATCCGTCTCGGTCAGCTTGGCCGATGTGTTACCGCCGCCGAAATTGGTCACGGTCAAATCTGAGCCGAGCAGGTTCGAGCGATAAAGCAGCAAATCCTCAGGCGACATCGTTGCCGCACGCTTATCCTCCCAGCGTTGGGTCGGGATGACAAAGGCAATGGCGTCGCTGCTTGCGGCGGGCGCGTCGAGAACGTCGGACATGGGACCTCGGGGTGAAATGCAATAGCGACAAATAACAAATCACTTGGCAAGTTTCAATCGGTTTCGCTAAGAAGTGCTCATAAACGATCATTTCGAGGGGTCTGAAAACAGTCGGATGAAAGCGCAGGTCGTCGTCATCGACATCGGCAAGACGATGTCCAAGCTGACCGTCTGGGCTCGTTCAGGCAAACTTTCCGCGCGTCGGACGCGGGCCAACCCGGCAGGCGGCTCACCCTGTTCGCTCGACCTCGACGGTATTGACCAATGGTTGTTCGAAACGCTCGCCGAGGTCGCCGCAAAGTGGCCGGTCGATGCCATCATTCCAGTGGGACACGGGGCCGCCGCGGTCGTCGTTCGCAACGGCGCAGCGGTGGCACCGCCAGTCGACTATGAATGCCCCATCTCTGCCGAAGATCGCCGCGCCTATGGCGCGATGCGCGACCCCTTCGCGCTGACCGGTTCGCCCGCGCTGCCCGACGGGCTCAATCTCGGCGCACAGCTTCATTGTCTCTCGCACGACTTGCTCGAAGGCGCCTCGATCCTGTTGTGGCCGCAATATTGGGCGTGGCGCCTGTCCGGCGTCATGGCGAGCGAAGTGACAAGCCTTGGCACCCACACCGACCTGTGGCGGCCAATCGAAGGGCGACCTTCGGCGCTTGCTGTCGCCCGCGGTTGGGCCGATCGACTGCCGCCGGTGCGGCGCGCTGGCGACGTGCTCGGGCCGATCACTGCGCAAGTGGCGGCGCAAACCGGGCTTGATCCGGCGACCAAAGTCCATGTCGGCCTCCACGACTCCAATGCCGCGCTGCTTGCCGCGCGCGCCTTTCCCGAAATTGGCGAAAGCGAGGCGACGGTGTTGTCGACCGGGACCTGGTTTGTCGCGATGCGAGCGCCCGCGCCCGGCACTATAATCGACATTGCGGCGCTCCCCGAAGCACGCGACTGCCTGGTCAATGTCGATGCATTTGGTCAGCCGATTCCGTCGGCGCGGTTCATGGGCGGGCGCGAGATCGAAACGCTGATCGGGATCGACACACGCCGCATCGACATACTTCCCGATCAGCCGGCTATCGTCGCCGCGTTGCCGCGCGTCATCGCCTCGGGCGCGATGGTCCTGCCAAACTTCGCCGGGGGGTTCGGCCCCTTCCCCAACTCGCGCGGACGCTGGGTCGCGATGCCGGCTGACCCGATTGAGTTGCGCGCTGCGGTTAGCCTCTACGCAGCATTGGTCGCCGACGTGTCGCTCGACCTGATCGGCGCGCACGGTGCGATCCTCGTCGAGGGTCGGTTCGCCGAGGCGGAACTATTCGTCCGCGCGCTTGCGACGCTTCGCCCCGATACGATCATCTATGCTGCCAACGCGCATAATGACGTCTCATTCGGCGCCCTTCGGCTGCTGGAGCCCGATCTTGCCCCCGACTCTGAACTGCGGCGGATCGAACCGTTGGAGATCGACCTGTCCGCCTACCGTACAACATGGCGCAATCTTGCCGAGCGCATGGACCGGGCCGCATGATCGTCGCCGCCCCGACCGATTTTCGCCTTGCCGCCCGCCGCCGCCTGCCGCGCTTCCTGTTCGATTATATCGATGGCGGATCGTACAGCGAGGTCACGCTTCGGCGCAACGTCGCCGACCTCGGCGATATCGCGCTTCGCCAGCGAGTCCTGCGCGACGTGTCCGACATCCGCCTCTCGACCGAATTGTTCGGCCAGGCGGTGGCCATGCCGGTCGCGCTTGGCCCCATCGGGCTTGCCGGAATGAACGCCCGGCGCGGCGAGGTTCAAGCGGCGCGCGCGGCGGCGAGCGCGGGCATCCCGTTCGCGCTGTCGACCGTCTCGGCCTGCCCGATCGGCGAAGTCGCGGCAGGCTCGCCTCAGCCCTTCTGGTTCCAGCTCTACATGCTGCGCGATCGCGGCTTCATGCGCGACCTGCTTGCGCAGGCGCGGGAGGCGGGTTGTCCGGCGCTGGTGTTCACCGTCGACATGCCGCTGCCCGGCACGCGCTACCGAGACTATCGCTCGGGACTGGCCGGCGCGCCTGGACTGCTAGGCGCCGCGCGGCGCTTCATTCAGGGCGCGATGCATCCGCGATGGGCATGGGATGTCGGGATCAATGGCCGTCCGCATCAGCTTGGCAATGTTGCCCCGGTGCTCGGCAAAGATAGCGGGCTCGAGGATTTCTTCGCCTGGATGGGCGCCAATTTCGACCCGTCGACAAGCTGGGCCGACCTCGATTTCATTCGCGCCGAATGGACCGGGCCGTTGATCATCAAGGGTATTCTCGATCCCGACGACGCGCGCGAAGCCGCCAAGCTGGGGGCCGACGGAATCATCGTTTCCAATCATGGCGGGCGTCAGCTCGACGGCGTTCTGTCCAGCGCCCGTGCGCTCCCGCCTATCGTCGGTGCGGTCGGCGATCAGATGACAGTGCTTGCTGATGGCGGGATTCGCTCGGGCCTCGACGTCGTGCGGATGCTTGCCCTGGGTGCAAAGGGCGTGTTGCTCGGCCGCGCCTGGGCTTATGCCCTGGCGGCCGACGGCGAACGCGGCGTGGCGCGTTTGCTCGAACTGATCGCGGCGGAAATGCGGGTGGCGATGGCGCTGACCGGCGTGACGCGGGTGGAACAATTGAGCCGGGACAATCTGGCCGTCTGAGGTGGAGAGAGAAGCATGAGCAGCACGACCGATGACCAGACTGGCTGGCGCAACACTATTCTTGCGGGGCTGGCCAATTATATCGACGCAGGCTCGATCGTGTCCGGCTCGGTCGCGTTGGCGCTCTGGAAGGACGCCTACCATCTGACCAACGACTTCATCGGCCTGATCGGGGCGTTCAGCGCCAACGCCATTTCGGCGGGGATCGGTGCGCTGATCGGCGGGCGCTTGTGCGACATGTTCGGGCGCAAGAAGATCTACCAGTATGACATGCTGTTCTACGCGTTCGGGATGCTGTTTCTGATCTTCGCGAGCGCACCGTGGATGATCATCACCGGCTTCGTGCTGGTCGGCCTCGCGGTCGGCGCCGACATTCCGGCAAGCTGGTCACTGATCGCCGAGCAAGCCCCCGACAAGAAACGCGGCGCTCATTCCGGAGTCGCGCAAATCCTTTGGTATCTCGGCCCGGTGGTCGTGCTGCTCGCCGCCTATTTCCTCAAGCCGTTCGGCATTTCGGGCGTGCGCTGGCTGTTCATTCACCTCGCCGTCCTCGCCCTCGCGCTGACCTTCCTTCGCTCGCGCATGAAAGAATCCGAGCGGTGGGAAGAAAGCATCGCCGAACGCGCCGCCGCTCCGATCGCGCCCCGCTGGACCGCAGTGCTTCAGCCGCGCTATCTCGCCTCGATACTCTACCTCATCACGATGTACGGGATGTGGAACTTGTGGGCCGGCTACAACGGCTTTTTCACGCCCTATCTAATCGAGCAGAACCACCTCCCCGAATGGGCGGCGACGGTGGTCCCGGCGGGCTATTTCTTCGTGGGAATGCTCTCGATCTTCTTCATTTTCATGCGCCTATCGGACAAGGTCGACCAGCGCCTGATGTTCGGCATTTCGGCCGCCATGCACGTGTTCGGCATGGCGCTTCTCGCCATCTTCGGCTTCAAGCTCGAAATCGTGATCATCCACGTGATCATCATGGGCATCGCCGGCGGGTTCGGCGCGCAAAGCTTCTTCCAGCTGTGGAGCGCCGAGCTGTTCCCGACCGCGATCCGTTCGACGGCACAGGGGTTCGCCTTCGCCATCGTCCGCGTCGGACTCGGGATCTGGAGCCTCGCCGTCCCGGCACTGGCGGCAAATGACTTCACGACGCTGGCTTGGATTTTGACAGGCTTCCTTGCGGTGAGCGGCGTCGTCGGAGTCATCTGGGCACCTCGTAACGCAGGCAAGTCACTTGAGCAAATTGACGCCGAGCGTAATGCCCGAGCGATCGAATATTTGCCAGATTGACCAAGCCGCGCGATCTCCATCTCGCTCGCTGTCTGCAGAGTGATGGTCCCTCGATTAAGTGGACATTTGCTAGGTGTTTAGTTCCGACCGTCTGACGCTCGGCGATTTAATCCCCGCTGGCTGGAACGACGGCGGCGTGCGTTCGGAATACCCGCGCGCGACTGATAGTTTACAAAAGGTATTTAGAAATCCGCCGTCAGAGAAAGCGTTAATTACGACCCTTTCCCCACCCTTTAAACTACTCACCGGTAGTACTCAACTCACGGAAAGACCCCCAGTTACTTGGGATTAGTGAAGTACTGCTCGCTCAGAACTTCACAAGAGACACAGTTATTGGCGGAGAGGGTGTCCGACAAACTCTAATCCGCTTTGGTCCTGTTCCGACCGAAATTCCCTCTATATATAACCGGTTTTCCCGTCGTCTCTGGGAATGAGTGTCCGTACTTGTTCGCTTGCGTTCCCCTAAAACCGGCGTATTATCGGGGAACGGATTAGGGAACGACGGCGCGGATCGCCGGTTCGATTCTCGCGAGGGAGTCGAAGATGCCCAAGAAAGTCGCCAACGCTCTCACCCCGCTCACGGTCAAAAATGCTATGCCAGGGCGGCACGCCGACGGGGGCGGGCTTCAATTGCTCGTCAAGGACAGTGGATCGCGGTCATGGGTTTACCGCTTTATGCTTCGCGGCAAGTCCCGTGACGTTGGGCTAGGGCCAGCCGTGGGGAGCGGTGCTGTTTCCTTGGCCGACGCCCGCGATCTGGCGGCGGCGCTACGCTTGAAGGTCAAGGCGGGAGTCGATCCGCTTGCAGAGCGGCTGGAAGCGGCCACAGCGACCGTTGCGGCGGCTCAGGCATCCAAAGTTGCCGGGATCACGTTCAGAACCGTTGCAGAGGCTCATATAGCCGCTCACAGCGACGGCTGGCGCAATGCCAAGCATCGCCAGCAATGGTCATCGACACTGGCCACCTATGCGTATCCTGTCATCGGCGAACTGCCCGTGGCCGACGTTGGGACGGCGCATGTCCTCTCGATCCTAGAGCCGATCTGGAAGGCCAAGCCCGAAACAGCCGGACGTTTGCGCGGTCGGATCGAAGCAATTCTCGATGCCGCCAAGGCGCGCGGCTATCGCGAAGGCGAAAACCCGGCCCGCTGGCGCGGTCACGTTTCCCAAATCCTTCCCGCTCGCACGCGGCTCTCGCGCGGTCACCACAAGGCAATGCCCTACGGTGAGGTAGCGGCTTTCATTGCGAAACTACGGGAGCGCGAAGCGATGGCGGCGCTGGCGCTTGAGTTTGCCATTCTGACTGCCGTCCGCACGGGCGAGGCCATTGGCGCGACGTGGGGCGAGGTCGATCTGGCCAAGGCGATTTGGACCATTCCTGCCGCGCATACGAAGACTGGCCGCGAGCATCGTGTGCCATTGTCGCACCGTTCGGTTGAAATACTGGAAGGGGTCAAGCTGCTCGGCTCGGGTGACTCCGCATTTCTGTTCACGGGTAACAAGGGCAAGCTGTCCAGCATGGCCATGGCGATGCTCCTTCGGCGAATGGACGTTGACGTTACCGTGCACGGGTTCCGCAGCACGTTTCGCGATTGGGCTGCCGAATGCACCGGCTATGCTCACGAGGTCTGCGAAATGGCTCTGGCGCACGCTATCGGCAACAAGGCGGAGGCCGCCTACAGGCGCGGCGATCTTTTCGACAAGCGGCGGCGGCTCATGGACGATTGGGCGATCTATTGCGAAACGCCGGTGGGCGATGTGGAAAAGGTCACACCTATTCGCAGCGCGGCAAGGTGAAGCGGACGTCTGGAAGTGAGTGGTCAGCGCTCCGGCGGCTTTCGGAGGATGGGACGGCCAAAGCCGCCGCTGGAGCCTATGGTGTCGCCGTCGCCCCATTCCAGCCATCAGCGTCCTGCACTTCGGTCCGCCCGGTCGTTCGATTATAGGCGCACAGCAGCCGCTTGGCGCGGCCTGACTTGTCGGTGCCGCGGATCATCCTGACCTCAGTCCCAATCACATCTGAAAAACTGATTTTCTTCGCAAGCAGAACGGGTCGGGTGAGCCCCGACATCGCGACGCAGGCCCGATTGACCCGCGTATTCATCTGGTTCCACGCAGCGGGCGTCGAAGCCGTCGCGGCGCTGCCCGACAGCAGCAACAGCACGGCAATTCGCGTCTTCATGCCTCGTCTCCTCAGATTTGCCCGCAATTGCTTGGAGCAGCGGCTCCGGCGAAGCGCGCGTCGATCCAGTCGAGGGTCACGTCCTTGCTGTCGGCGGCGCTCGTCTCATGACCCTTCCCGCGAATGTCGACATACCGGACCTTGCCCCCGGCTCGGCACAGTTGCCGCGCGAACCCGCGCGTGACGTCGGGTCCGACGATCACGTCGCCAGGGTTCTGCGCGATCAGGAACGGCACGCCATAGGGAACCGCCGCCGGGCTGTTAGCGCGCGCGATACCCGCCCACGGCTGGATCTTGCCGAGGTCGACATTGCGCAAGTCGCGCCGCAGCACCAACACCCCGAGCACGGTGCCGAGCTTCGGCTTGGCGCCCAGCTTCACGCAATTATTATGCGCTAGCCGCGTGATGACACCTTGGGTCGACGCCTTGCCCAGCGTCGCCAACGGCGCCCCAAAATGTTTTGACCAGCTATAGGCTGTGAACGCCGTCAGGAAGGCGCGAACCGAAGGATCGCTCCCGGCCGAAAGATTTATCGCCAGGTCGGTCGGCGGCGCGGCGGCGGCGACGCCAACCAGCCTGAGCTCAGGCGCATATCGGCGCGCCAGCTGCCCCGTCCACAACGCGGCATGGCCCCCTTGCGACTCGCCCCAGACCGCGAAAGCCTGGCCTGCGCCCGCGCCGGGAATGGAGCGCGCGGCGCGGACTGCGTCGAGCACAGACCGCCCGGTACTCATCCCCGCGAGATAGCCATGCGATCCCGCGCTGCCGAGCCCCGGATAGTCGGGCGCGACGACGACATAACCGCGCCGGATTGCGTCGCTCAGTCCCGGTGTCGAGGCGAAGAACTCGTCATTCGAAGCGGCGCAGCGGCTGGTCACGCCCCACGTCCCATGCGCCCACGCCAGCACCTTGCGCGGTCGTGGCGGAAGCGCCTCGCGCGGTGCGACGACCATACCCGTCACCGCGGCTGGTTTCGAGTGGTCGTCGGTCGTCCAATATCGAACCCGCCACGCCTGCGATCCCGCAGGCGTCTGCACAACCGGCGTGGCAGCGATCAACGTCCCGGCGCGTTGCGCATCGGCGATCGCGGGCGAAACGGCAAGCAAGAAACCAAGGGCCCGATAGCGCATACATTCATTCCTCGCATTGACGTGGCAAGCTGGCATGAGGGGCCCGCCGCCGCAAGCATAAGTCCCCTCCGCTGAACGGCTTTTGCCCACGCGCCGTCTCCTACGGCGACGTGGCGTCGCCTCCGCTTGCGAACCAGACCGCAATATGGTCTCTCCGCTGCGCATGATGTTCCACTCGCTGCCTCTCGTCGTCATTGGCCCAGCGCTGTTCATCCTGTTCCTGGTGGCGGCGTATGGCGGGGCACAGCTGTCGCGGCGAGTACCGACTACCGGCGAAGCCTATCCTTCGGGCCTCGTCATCGGTGCGGCGACCAGTTTGCTCGGCTTGCTGATCGCCTTCACCTTTTCGATCGCGCTCGGCCGCTACGAAATTCGCCGCGACCTCATCGTGCGAGAGGCGAATGCCGTCCGCAACGTCGTCCATCGCGCACGCATGGTGGCGAGCCCGGCCGGGGAAGAGATCGTAACCCAGACGCGCGGCTATCTGACGATGCGCATCGCATCCGAGGGCGCCGATCCGCCCGCGACGTTGCCGCCGACGAGCACGGTCGATTTGCAGGAGAAACTTTGGGCTACAGCTCTCTCCCTGCCCTCCAACAACGGCCCTTTGCTCGACGCCTTGACCGAGCTGTTCGCCTCCGCCGATACTCGCGAGTCGGCGCGGGCCGAGCAAATCCCGGCTCTTGTCCTGACGCTCGTCGTCTTGATGTCCGTCGCGACAAGCGCGATCCTCGGCTTCGCGATGAGTGCCACCGCCCGCATCATGCGCCTGCCGCTGCTGGCCTATCTGGCGGTGCTGGCATTGGCGCTAACCCTAATCCTCGACCTCGATCGCCCCCAGGTGGGCGGGGTCAGAGTCTCGCAAGGACCGCTCCTGCAACTTCTTGAGCAGTGAGCCCTCAAACTTCATTTCCGCAAGAGGGGCGGTTCGAGCGCTCTCGCCTGCTGCCGGTATTGGGATGCGCGCCGGGCTCCTTGAAAGTCTTTCTTTAGGCGCGTTGGCAATCCAGAGAACAATTAATGCGGTGACCTCAAAATCAGGCGAGCGCCACGAGCGCGGCCAGCAGCAATGAAGGCAATGCCGAGCCACCCCTTTGCCGACA
>JBDSGJ010000037.1:0-39734 GCA_039919075.1 Sphingomicrobium sp. | reverse complement strand
TTGCCCAGCGAATCCGCCAGCTGATTGTTTCGGGCGAATTGCCGCCCGGCGCGCGCGTTGCCGAAGCCGCGATCGCCGATCGGTTGGGAGTATCGCGAACCCCGGTGCGCAACGTCATTCCGGCGCTGGCGACGGAGGGCCTGCTCGAGCCGGTCGGTCGGCGCGGCTATGCGGTACGGCGCTTCAGCGTCGAGGACAGCTTTCGCGCGACCGAGTTACGTTGCGTGCTCGAGGGGCAAGCCGCGCGGGCAATTGCCCAACGCGGGGCCGATGCCTCGCTGATCGCGGCGCTGCGCGAGGTGCTCGACGAGGGCGATGCGATCCTCTCCAAGGAGCTGCTCATCCGCGACGAGCAGGAGGCCTATGCGGGCATGAACCTGCGCTTCCACGAGCTGATCGTCGCTGCCGCGGACGACGCGCTGCTCGCCGAGCTGATCCACCGCGTCTATTCGGTACCGTTCGTGTCGCCCGGCGTGGTCGCCTCGACCGGGATCCCGGCGGCGGAGATTCCGGCGATCCTCCAGACCGGCCAGCGCCAGCACCACGCCATCGTCGACGCCATTGCGGCAGGGCAGCCGGACCTGGCGGAGATGCTGATGCGCGGGCATTCGGCCCCGGCGAAGAAGACGCTGGGGCTGGACGGGCCGATGGGGGAAGTGAGGGAAGTGGCGTTGTAGCAGCCGCGAATGTTCACACATGTTCGCGGTCACGGTGCCTATTTGGGCGCGGAAGTTTCTAAGGTTCACTCCACGTTGCCCGTCCGCGCTGCGAGTCGCGGGTGTGAGGAAATACAACAGGGTGACACGCTTGACAGTGTGGAGCGTTTTGCGGGCGGGTGTGACCTTTGCGACCTTACCCTCGTGAACGGACCAAGACGCGGCGCGGTCGTAAGAACAACGGTGTGACCTTTGTCAACTTCATCAGAGGGGGGTTGGGCAAAAGCGCATGTGGTCATTGAACGAGCCAAGCACATCGCAGGCGCTGTAGGACAGAGTTTTCGTAAATGGCGGGAAGTTGGTGGGAAGCTGCCATTCTCCTTTCGGCGGGAAAAAGTGGATAGCGGACAAGCGGCATGTTACGTTGAGCCATGTTCGCTCCCATTCTCGCTGCGGCATTGGCAGCACTATCCGCTCCGCCTGAGCCGCTAAAGGGTCAGCTCCAATCGGCTATCTGGTCGGACCTTCAGTTGAACGCGATGATCGGCAACGGCAACTGGCTCGGCTCGCTCTGGTATAACGCGGGAAGCGACACCGCTCCAAACCTTCACGTCCGAGAGCTAAGGTGCGCGGAAAAGCGCGAAGCCCAGCGGTGCGGCTTTCAACTTCGCCGCGACGGAGGTCCGGCCAAAGTGCTCGGTGAAACCGCTCCAGACAAACTAGCCTGTGTTGCGGTGTTTACTCGACGGAGTGACGGTTGGTCCGTTGTTCACACTCCGCCGCGCCGGGCAGGCCACAGCAAAACGTCCATGCAGTGCAAAGCCTTGAAGGTCTAAGTAGCCGCTTTGAAAGTTTCCTCGAAATGCCGCGAACGTCCAGATTTGGGTCGGCTGCAGCCCGACCGCTTTGATCAGGCGTGACTTAAATTCGAGCCCTCGACTCGTACGCCGTAATGGCGCTCTCGCTCTTCAACGTCAGCCCGATCTCGTCCAGCCCGCTCATCAGCGAGGCGCGGCGGAAGGGGTCTAGGGTGAAGGCGAATTGCTCGTTGCCCGCGCTGACGGTCATGTCGGCGAGGTCGATGGTGACAGGGCTGTGCCCGGCCAGTTGCATCAGGCGGGCGACGTTTGCGGCTGGGAGGGCAACGGTGACGAGGCCGTTCTTGTAGGCGTTGCTCGAGAAAATGTCCGAGAAGCTGGGGGCGATGACAGCTTTGAGCCCCATGTCGTCCATCGCCCATGCGGCGTGCTCGCGGCTCGACCCGCAGCCGAAGTTGATGCCCGCGATGAGGATCGGGGCGGCGGCAAACTCGGGGACGTCGAAGATGTTGCCGGGCTCGGCGCGGATCGGGGCGAAGGCATATTTGCCGAGGCCGTTGCGGGTGGTGGTCTTCAGATGATCGGCGGCGATGATCACGTCGGTGTCGATATTGTCGCGGCCGAGCGGGATGGCGCGGCCCGAGATCCGCTCGACGGGGGTCATGCGAGCAGCTCACGGACGTCGGTCAGGCGGCCCGTCACGGCGGCGGCGGCGGCCATTGCCGGGGACAGCAAGTGCGTGCGCGCGCCGGGGCCCTGGCGGCCGACGAAGTTGCGGTTGCTCGTCGAGGCGCAGCGCTCCTGCGGCGGCACCCGGTCGGGGTTCATCGACAGGCACATCGAGCAGCCTGGCTCGCGCCACTCGAACCCGGCGTCGAGGAAGATGCGGTCGAGCCCTTCGGCTTCGGCCTGGCGCTTGACGAGGCCGGAACCCGGAACGACGAGCGCTTGCTTGATGGTGGCGGACACATGGCGGCCATTGGCGACGGCGGCGGCGGCTCGCAGATCCTCGATCCGGCTGTTGGTGCAGCTGCCAATGAAGATATGCTCGACCTCGACATCCTGCATGCGGGTGCCGGGGGTCAGCCCCATGTAGGCAAGAGCCTTGATCGCGGCGTCACGCTGGCCGGGGTCAGCGTAGGTTGCGGGATCGGGGACCGACCCGGTGATCGCGACCACCTCGTCGGGACTGGTTCCCCACGTGACGTTGGGGGCGATGTCGGCGGCGGCCAGGCTGATCGACTTGTCGAAGGTTGCGCCGGGGTCGGTCGCGAGCAAGCGCCAGCGCGCGACGGCTTCGTCCCAAGCGGGGCCGGCGGGCGCCATCGGGCGGCCCTTGAGATAGGCGAAGGTTGCCTCGTCCGGGGCAAACAGGCCCGATCGCGCGCCGGCCTCGATGCTCATGTTGGCGACCGTGAGGCGTTCCTCGATCGACATGTTGGCGAAGGTGTCGCCGCGATATTCGATGACGTAGCCGGCCCCGCCCGAAACGCCGAGCTTGCCGATGATGGCGAGGATGACGTCCTTCGCCGCGACGCCGAAGCCAAGCGTTCCGGTGACGGTGACTTCCAGGGTCCTGGAGCGCTTGAGCAGCAGTGTCTGGGTGGCGAGAACATGCTCGACTTCGCTCGTGCCGATGCCGAACGCGAGTGCGCCGAGCGCCCCGTGGGCGGCGGTGTGGCTGTCGCCGCACACCAGCGTGGTGCCGGGAAGGGTGAAGCCTTGTTCGGGGCCGACGACGTGGACGATGCCCTGCCGCGCGTCGAGATCGTCGATGTAGGGGATGGCGAATTCGGCGACGTTGGTGGCGAGCGCTGACAGCTGGTTGGCGCTGGCGGGATCGGCGATGGGCAGCCGGTGGCCGGTCGCGTCGACGCGTGCTGTCGTCGGGATATTATGGTCGGGGACCGCCAGGGTAAGGTCGGGGCGGCGGACCTTGCGGCCTTCGCAGCGCAGGCCTTCGAAGGCTTGCGGGCTGGTCACTTCGTGGACGAGGTGGCGGTCGATGTAGATGAGGTCGGTGCCGTCGTCGCGCCGCTCGACGATGTGCGCATCCCAGATCTTCTCGTAGAGGGTGCGGGGGGCGGTCATGCGGCGACCTTCTCGCGCTTGGCGGTGGCAGTGAGATGGGCGCGGACCGCTTTGCCGAACTCGGTGCAGGTCGCGGTGCCGCCCAGGTCGGCAGTGCGAGTGCCCGCGAGGAGGACGGCGTCGATTGCGGCGCGAAGTTCGGTGGCGGCGTCGCGGTGGCCGAGATGGTCAAGCAGCATTGCCGCGCTCGCAATGGTGCCGGCGGGATTGGCGCGGTCCTGACCGGCGATGTCGGGTGCCGAGCCATGGATCGGCTCGAACAGGGCTGGCGCACCGGGGCCGCCCGTGCTGGCCGAGGCGAGCAGGCCAATGCTGCCGCCGATCACTGAGAGCGCGTCGGAGAGGATGTCGCCGAACAAATTCTCGGTGACGATGACGTCGAAGCGGGTCGGGTGGGTGATCAGGGCCATTGCGGCGGCGTCAACATAGAGGTGGTCGAGGGCGACGTCCGGGTAATGCTCGGCGACCTCGATCACGACGCGGCGCCACAGGCGTGAGGTGGCAAGGACGTTGGCCTTGTCGACCGAGGTCAGCTTCGAGCGACGGCGGCGGGCGGCCTGAAAGGCGACATGGGCGATCCGCTCGACTTCGGGGCGAGTGTAGGTGCACAGATCCGAGGCGGCTTCGGTGCCTTCGACCTTGTCGCCGAAATAGATGCCGCCGATAAGTTCGCGGACGACCAAAGCGTCGGCCCCAGTTACGATTTCGGCGCGCAGTGGGGACAGATGCTCGAGCCCGGCGACGACATGCGCGGGGCGAAGGTTGGCGAACAGGCCGAGCGCGCCGCGAAGCGCGAGCAGGCCCTGTTCGGGGCGCTCGGGCGACTTGTCCCACTGGGGACCGCCGATTGCGCCCAAGAGAATGGCGTCGGCGGACTTGCACGCGGCGAGCGTCGCCTCGGGCAGCGGCGCCCCGTGGCGGTCGATCGCGACTCCGCCGAAGTCATGCTCCTCGAAGGTTAGCCCAAGCCCGCGCACCTCGGACAGCAACGCGAGGCAGGCGACCGCTTCCTTCGTAACTGCGGGCCCGATGCCGTCACCGGGCAGGACGATGATCTTTGCCATGGCTCAGGCGGCCTGGGGGGTGGCGTGCTGGGCCCGGGCGGGGCCCTTGGCGAGGCGGACATTGCGCACCGCTTCGGCATTGCTTGCCGCGTCGATGTAGGCCGAGACGAAGCAGGGCAATATGTCGCGACCGCGGGCCCGGCCCGCGAACAGCTCGCCGTCGACCTCGAGGGTGATTTCGGTGAGCACGTTGGCGCCTTGCCCGTCAGGAGCGGGCTCGTTGGCGTCGACCGCGATATATTGCATGTCGAGCTGATCGACCCGCGCGGGGACGCCCATCATCTGGCTGACCGCGAGGAAAGCGGCGTCGAGCGCGCCGGGGGCCGAGGCAAGATCGGTCACGCGACCGCGCTCGCCATGTTCAAGCTCGATGCGGGCGACGGGCCAGGCATTGGCCGAGACGGGCGAGCGGATGTCGACCTTGCTCAGCTTCCACAGCCGCTCGGGCTGGCCGGTCTCGACCCCGCCGAGCAGCGCCAGGAGGCGCGCCGAATCGACGATTCCGACCTCGTCGGCGATGGCCTTGAAGGCGACAAAGGCGCGGTCGAGCCGCTCGCCTTCGAGGATGAAGCCAAGTGTCTTGGCGCGGGCAGCGAGCGCGTGGCGCCCGCTATGCTTGCCGAGGATGATGCCCTCTGTCGCAAGACCGATATCTTCGGGTTTCATGATTTCGTACGTCTCCGGGTTCTGGAGCATGCCGTGCTGGTGGATGCCGGATTCATGCGCGAAGGCATTGGCTCCGACGATCGACTTGTTGCGCGGGGGGGGAGAGTTGGTGATCTGGGCCAGCGTGTGGCTGGCGGCCATAATTCGCCGCGTATCCACCCCGGTGGTTACTCGGAAGGCGTCGGCTCGAGTCTTGATCGCCATGACGACGTCCTCGAGCGCGCAATTGCCGGCGCGCTCGCCAATGCCGTTGACGGCGCATTCGATCTGGCGCGCGCCGCCGCGGACCGCAGCGAGGGAGTTGGCAACCGCCATGCCGAGATCGTCATGATTGTGGGTCGAGAAAATCACCTCGGGCGAGCGATCGACGTGTCCGACGAGATGCTTGAACAGTTCGTAAATTTCGTCGGGCGTGGTGTAGCCGACGGTGTCGGGGACGTTGAGCGTCGTAGCACCGGCGTTGGCGGCGGCGGACAGGCATTCGACGAGAAAGTCGCGCTCGGTGCGGATCGCGTCCTCGGCCGAAAATTCGACATCGTCGACCAGGCCGCGCGCGTGGGCGACCGAGGTGCGGATATTTTCAAGCACCTGTTCGCGGCTCATGTGAAGCTTGAAATCGCGGTGGATCGGGCTGGTGCCGAGGAAGACGTGGATTCGCTTTCTGGCGGCGGGAGCGAGCGCCTTGGCCGACGCTTCGACATCGCCGCGCGTGGCACGCGACAGGCTGCAGATGATCGGGCCGTCGATCTCGCGCGCGATCGATTCAATTGACTTGAAATCGCCCGGCGACGCGGCGGCGAAACCGGCCTCGATCACATCAACGCGAAGCGCGGCCAGTGCGCGGGCCATGCGCAATTTGGCGGTCTCGTTCATCGAGAAGCCCGGCGCCTGCTCGCCGTCACGCAAGGTCGTGTCGAAGATTTTTACCTGTTCAATCATGATGCCGATCCCGTCTTGGGAGAGGTGGAAACGCTGTGGACGCCGATCAGGCGGCGCAGCTGAAGGTCGAGGATGTCGAGCTTGCGGCCTGCATCGCGCGCCGCGACGTCGAGGGTCAGCGCGGCGTGGGGGCCGTCGTTAGCCATGGCGAGCCCGCGAAGTTCGAAGCCGCGCCGTTCGACGAGCCCGACGATCCGCCCGATCGCGCCTTCGCCCGGGGCGAAACGGACGGTGATGTGCTGCGCCTCGATCACCAGCGCGACTCCATCATTTCGACGTTCGACTTGTTGGGCGGGACCAGCGGCCAGACGTTCGCGCGCGGATCGATGCGGACGTGGCACAGCACCGGGCCGCTCGTGGCGAGCAGCCGGTCGATTGCGCCGTCGACTTGCGACCGGTGGTCGACGGTGAACGCCTCGATCCCGAACGAACGCGCGACTTCGGCGAAGTCGGGGTTGTCGCTCAAGTCGATCTCGGAAAAATTCTCGTCGAAGAACAGCTCCTGCCACTGGCGGACCATGCCCAGCTGGCTGTTGTCGAGCAGCAGGATCTTGAGCGGCAGGCGGTAGCGACGGAGCGTTGCCAGCTCCTGGATGTTCATCATGATCGAGCCGTCGCCCGACACGGTGATGACGGTCGCATCGGGCTCGGCGATCAGCGCGCCCATGCCCGCGGGAATGCCATAGCCCATCGTGCCGAGCCCGGCGCTGGTGAGGTGCGCCTGGGGGCGGGTAAAGCGGCAATGCTGCGCGACCCACATCTGGTGCTGGCCAACGTCGCAGGTGAAGATGGCCTTGTCCCCGGCGCGCTCGGACAGCGTCTTGAGCAGCGCCGGCGCGTAGACGCCATTGCCCGGCGCATCATAGCTTTGCGCCCATTGCTCCTTTTGCGCGGCGCATTGATTGCGCCACGGATCGGCCTTTGCCGGGAAGGCGGTCAGCGCGTCGAGGATCAGATTTAGGTCACCGGCGAGCGCGACCTCGGGGCGGCGCAGCTTGCCGATCTCGGCGGGGTCGCCGTCGATATGGATGACCTTGGCGTTGGGCGCGAAACTGTCGAGCTTGCCCGTCGCGCGGTCGTCGAAGCGCGCGCCGACGCAGATCAACAGGTCGGCATTGTCGATCGCGATATTGGCGGCCTTGCTGCCGTGCATCCCCAGCATTCCGAGGAAGGCGGGATCGTCGGTCGGGATCGCGCCAAGGCCCTTGAGCGTGCCGACCGAGGGCATTCGGGTGCGGCGGGCGAAGCTGCGCAACGCGTCCTCGGCGCGGGCAATGGCGATGCCGCCGCCGAAATAGAGCAAGGGCGCGCGGGCGCGGCTGATCAGCGCGTTGGCGGCAGCGATCGCCTGCTCGTCGAGCGGCTCGGTGGCGCGCGCGGGGATCGTCCACGGCTCGACCGAAGCCGACTGGATGGTGATGTCCTTGGGCAGGTCGATCAGTACCGGGCCGGGGCGGCCCGAGCGGGCAATGTCGAACGCTTCGGCGAAGACGCGCGGGATGTCGGCGGTGTCGCGGATGACAAAGCTGTGCTTCACGATCGGCAAAGTGATCGCGAAAATATCGACTTCCTGGAAGGCGTCGGTGCCGATCAGATGGGTTGCGACCTGGCCGGTGATGGCGACCATCGGCACGCTGTCGAGAAAGGCGTTGGCGATACCGGTGACGAGGTTGGTCGCGCCGGGGCCGGAGGTGGCGAGACACACGCCGGGCCTGCCCGTCACCCGGCCATAGGCGTCGGCAGCTAACGCTGCGGCCTGTTCGTGGCGGACGAGAATATGGATCAGGGAAGATCCGGGCAGCGCGTCATAAACGGGCATGATCGCGCCGCCCGGATAACCGAAGATATGGGTCACGCCCTCGCGTTCGAGGGCTTGGACGACGAGCCGCGCCCCGCTGAGCGGCGCAGGCTGGGGAGCCGTGGATGCGTCGGTCAAACGGGGGGCGGCTATCGTCATTACGCGGCCTTTGCTTCGGTTTTCGGTTCGGTATTCAGCCACGCCATGTGGCTTCGCAGTTCGGCGCCGACTTTCTCGAGCGGCAGGTCGAGATCGGCCTGCATCATCAAGTCATAATTCTTCTTGCCGGCTTCATTTTCGGCAATCCAGTCACGCGCGAAATTGCCGTTCTGAATGTCGGTCAGCACTTCCTTCATCCGCGCCTTGGTTTCGGCGTTGATGACTCGCGGGCCCGAGACGAGGTCGCCATATTTGGCGGTCTCGGAAATGAAGCTGTGCATCTTGGCGAGCCCGCCCTCGTAGAGCAGGTCGACGATCAGCTTGAGTTCGTGGAGGCATTCGAAATAGGCGACTTCGGGCTTGTAGCCGGCCTCGACCAGCGTCTCGAACCCGGCGTTGATCAGTTCCGACGCGCCGCCGCACAGCACGGCCTGCTCGCCGAACAGATCGGTTTCGGTTTCTTCGGTGAAGGTCGTCTCGATCGCGCCGGCGGTGGTGCCGCCGATCCCGCTGGCATAGGCCATCGCCTTGTCGCGGGCAGAGCCGGTCTTGTCCTGGTGGACGGCGAACAAGGCAGGCACGCCGCGGCCGATTTCAAATTCGCGGCGGACGAGGTCGCCCGGGCCCTTGGGGGCGACGAGGATGACGTCGATATCGTCGCGCGGAGTGATCTGGTCGTAGAGCACCGAGAAGCCGTGAGCGACGAGCAGGGCTGCGCCCGGCGCGAGGTTGGGGGCGATGTCGTCGGCGTAGGACGCGCGATGGGCCATGTCGGGGGCGAGCAGCGCGACCAGCTTGGCCTCCTTGGCGGCCTCGGCCGGGGTTACCGTGCGGAAGCCGTCGGCCTTGGCCGTGCGCTCGGCCTTGCCGCCGGGACGAGCGCCAACGATGACGTCATGGCCGCTGTCGCGCAGGTTGCGGGCATGGGCCCGGCCCTGGCTGCCATAGCCGATGATCGCGATCGTCTGGCCTTTGAGTGCGGCCTTGTTGACGTCGGCTTCCGTGTAAATCCGTTCCACCTATATTCTCCCTTGGGCATCCAAAAATGTCGTTGGCACAAACAAAAACCCCCACTCCGGTGGGAGCGGGGGCTGGTCTGGCGTTGGTTCTGTTCAGAACCGCGTCAGCCGATCTCCGCCCCACGATGTGAGGTAATAAGTACGAGACCTAGCGGGCGCACGAGGACGGTCGCAGGCAGCGCCTGCATCGTCGTCCGGGTGATGCTGCTCATCAGGGTCACGGATGGTATCTCTCATTAGGACGCCCGATTTGGGATCCCGTAGGCGCATCTTTTAGACACGAGTTGCGCGCCGAAGCAAGCAGAAACCGCCTTGTGGACGCAATTTTGGCGACTATGGAGTGGGCGCAACGGGGGCATCGCGGGCGAGGTCACCGGCTCCAAACACAGGAATTTCAAATGGTTTCCGAAAACTGGCCGTCGCGTGAAATGGTCGAGGGGCCGGCGCGGGCACCGGCACGTGCGATGCTTCATGCGGCCGGCTATGATGCCGAGGCGCTGGCCAAGCCGATGATCGCGATCGTCAACAGCTGGTCGACGGTGACTCCATGCAACATGCATTTGCGCGGACTTGCCGAGCATGTCCGGCGCGGGATCCTCGAGGCGGGGGGGACCCCGGTCGACTTCAACACGATCGTCGTCACCGACGGGATCGCGATGGGGACAAAGGGCATGCGCGCCTCGCTGATGAGCCGCGAAGTGATCGCCGATTCGGCCGAGCTTGCGGTCAGGGGGCACAGCCTCGATGGAGTCGTGTTCCTGGTTGGGTGCGACAAGACCATCCCCGCGGCGGCGATGGCGGCGGCGCGGATGGATTTGCCGAGCGTGATTTTATACGGCGGGTCGATCATGCCGGGGAAGCTTGGCGACCGGAAGCTGACCATCCAGGACGTGTTCGAAGCGGTTGGCGCGCATAGCGCGGGCACGATCAATGATGCCGAACTGAAGGAAGTCGAGCAGGCGGCCTGCCCCGGCGCGGGGGCGTGCGGCGGGCAGTTCACCGCCAACACGATGGCGCTGGCGATGACATTCCTCGGGCTGTCGCCGATCGGGCTCAACGATATTCCGGCGGTGCATCCGGTCAAGGGCGAGGCTGCGGCCGAGGCCGGGCGGGTGGCGGTGGCGGCGGTCAAGGCAGGCTTGAACGCGCGGCAGATGATCACGCCCACGGGGCTTCGTAATGCAGCGGTGGCGGGGTCGGCGACGGCGGGGTCGACCAACCTTGTGCTTCATCTGCTCGCCATTGCGCGCGAGGCGGGGCTTGGGCCGGACCAGTTCGCGCTGCCGATCTTCGACGAGGTGTCGAGGCGGACCCCGGTAATCGCCGATCTGAAGCCGGGCGGGCGGTTCATGGCGCCCGACATGAGTGCGGCGGGCGGGTCGGCCTTGCTTGGGCAGCGGCTGCAGGAAGCGGGGCTGCTGGTCGATGCGCCGACGGTGACGGGCAAGTCATTGTTCGAGAGTTTCGCGGGCGCCAAGGAAACCCCGGGGCAGGAGGTGATCCTGTCCGCCGCCAAGCCGCTCAAGCAGCGCGGCGGGTTCGGGGTGTTGTTCGGAAATATCGCGCCGGAGGGCTGCGTGGTGAAGCTTGCCGGGCATGACCAGATGCTGATCGAGGGACCGGCCAAGGTCTATGACGGCGAGGAAGCCTGTTTCACAGCGGTGACTCACGGCGAAATCGAGCCGGGCGACATCGTCGTGATCCGCAACGAGGGGCCGGTCGGGGGGCCGGGGATGCGCGAGATGCTGGCGATTACGGCGGCGATCCAGGGGCGCGGGCTTGGCGAGACGGTGGCGCTGGTGACTGACGGACGTTTTTCTGGGGCCACTTACGGCTTCATGGTCGGACATGTCGCGCCCGAGGCGGCGCTTGGCGGGCCGATTGCGCGGTTGCGAACGGGCGACCGGGTGGTGATTGATGTCGAACGGCAGGTGATCGAGACCGATGCCGACCTCGATGCGCGCGAGGCGCCGGCGTTGAAGCCGCGTGGCGCCGGGGCGAGTGGGGCGTTTGCGAAATATGCGATGCTGGTCGGCTCCGCGTCGCAGGGCGCGGTGACCAGCGGGGCGGATCGGTAAGCTAGGTCAACCCTAAGCCATTCATGTGAGCGGGATTTTTATGCGGGGACCGTGAGTAGCGCTTTCAGCTCTGCAAGCTCCGGCCCGATGCTGTCCTTGTGGGCCGGGCGCGAGAGGATCGCGGAGAGCGCTGGCGGGGCTTCGATGGTCCGGCCGATCAGCGGTTCGAGGACGTCGGCGAACTTATAGGGGTGAGCGGTGGCCGAGATCAGCCACGGCTGAGCATCGCGTTGCGCTTGCGGGAGCCGCGCATGGGCTTCGGCGGCGGCGGCGGAGTGGGGGCACCAGAGATAGTCGTGCAGGTCGGCGAGGATGCGGGCCTTGATGGCTTCGTCGGTGACGAGGTCGACCGTGACTTCGCGAGTCGCCGGGTCGAGGGCGATGAGGCGCTCGAAATTGCTTGGGGCGCCGACGTCCATCGCGTTGGCGATCGTCGCGACCGAGGGGCGCGGGGTGTAGGTGCCGGTGGCGGCCCAGTCGGCAAGGGTGCGGTTTTCGTTGGTGGCGAGCAGGATCGGGCCGATTGGGGCACCCATCGCGCGGGCATAGACGGCGGCGAAGCCGTGGCCCAAGTTGCCGGTGGGGATGACGAAGCCGGGCTTGTGGCCGGTCTCGGCGAAGACCTTGGTCGCAGCAAAAGCGACGTAGGCCATTTGCGGCATTAGTCGGCCGATGCTGATCGAATTGGCCGAGGTCAGGTTGAGCGCTTGCGTCATCGCGGGGTCGGCGAAGGCGGCTTTCGCGAGGCGTTGGCAATCGTCGAAATCGCCGTCGACCTCGATCGCGCGGACGGGGGCATCCCAGCAGGTCAGCTGATGCTCCTGGAAGGGCGACACGCGGCCCTTGGGATAGAGGATCACCGCGCGGACCGCGGCGCGCCCTTCGGCAGCGCAGCCGACCGCGCCGCCGGTGTCGCCCGAGGTTGCGGCAAGCACGGTCAGCGGGTGGGCCGGGTCGCCCAAACGGTCGAGGCACTCCATCAGGAAGCGAGCGCCGAAATCCTTGAATGCGCCGGTCGGGCCGTGGAACAGCTCGAGCGCTCGGCGGCCATCGGAGAGCGTGGCGATTTCAAGCGGGAAGTTGAACGCGCCAGTGCAGATCGACGGAAGGTCTAGCTCGAGCGCATCGTCGGCGAAGAAGGGGGCGAGAAAGCCTGCTGCAAACTCAGGGAGCGCAAGCTCGGGATCGAGCGCGGCGGGATCGGCCAGGACCTGCGCTTCGGGCAGGTAGAGCCCGCCATCGGGGGCAACCCCGGCGCGGATCGCGGCGCTGAGGGTGACGGCGGGGGCTTTTTCGCGGGTGGAGACAAAGCGCATCAGTCGACCGTTTCGGTGAGGGATTCGAGGCGGGCGCCGGGCGAATCAAGCGCGGCGCGATAGGCGCGCGCGGCAAGCCCGGCGTCGAGGAAGGCCCAGCGCATCGCCTCCTCGACCGCATCGGCGTCCTCATCCGAAGCCCAGGCGAACACCGAGGGACCCGAGCCCGAGAAGGAGCAGCCGAGCGCACCGGCGTCGCGCGCGGCGGCCTGGACGGCGGGGAGTTGGGGCAGCAGGTGGGCGCGTTGGGGTTCGATCAGGACATCCTCGAAACTGTCGCGGATGAGCGAGAGGTTGGCGGTGGCGCAGCCGGCGATGAAGGCGGCGAGGCGACGGCTATGCTCGATGAGTTGCTTCATCGGCACTTGCGGCGCGAGGATGCCGCGCGCCATCTGCGTTTCGATCTGGGCGGCGGGGTGGAACAGGATGGTGGTCAGGCCGGGGGGGACGGGCAGGCTGGTCAGCCCGATCGGATCGAGCCGTGAGCCGAGCACGAGCCCGCCGAGCAATGCCGCCATGACATTGTCCCAGTGTGGCGGGTCGGAGGCGACCCGTTCGCCTTCGAGGCAGAAGGGGAATAGTTCTTCGAGCGGGAAGGGTTCGTCGAGCAGCGCATTGACCGCGACTGCCCCGGCGACTGCAGAGGCCGCCGATCCGCCCATCCCGGCTGACATCGGAACGCCCTTGTCGATCGAGAGACGCGCGCCGAATTTCGCCCCGGCGGCGGCTAGCACGGCGGCTGCCGCAGCGAGCGCGGTATTCTTGTGAGTCTCGGACGGGAGCGAGGAGACGAGGCCTGAAACCTCACCCAGCCGCACCCCCGGTTCGTCCTCGCGCACCGCGACGACAGTGTCGCGCGCGGCGTCGAGCGACTGGCCGAGAATGTCGAACCCGACGATGACATTACCGATGCTCGCCGGGGCGGAAGCGGTCGCCTGGATCGGCACGGCTCAGGCGCTCATTCGCAGCGGGACGACGCCCGACCCGGCGGTCGGCGCCGAGCGCTGACACGGGGCGGCGCGCTGCAGGTCCATGATGTCGGCCATGACCGAGGCGGCGGTCGGCCAGCGCCCGGCACCATGGCCGTGGACTTCGTGGACCCGGCCGTCGGCGGCGGTGATCAGCACGCTGTTCTCGGTATTGGTTACCTTGGCCAGCGGGTGGCTGGCGGGCAGGCTCTCGATGCGGACCGAAGTCTCGACCTTGCCATCGGCGAGCAGGCGAGCGCGGCTGACCTGTTTGAGCACTTGTCCCTTGGCCAGCGCGGCGAGGATCGATTCGGCGGTGACCGAGCTTAGCGACTGCTTCTCGATCTCATCGGCGGGGACGGCGACCCCCATCGAGTCGCGAATCAGGAGCGACAGCTTGTAGGCGGCGTCGTGGCCATCGACGTCGGACGACGGATCGGCTTCGGCGAAACCCAGTTCCTGCGCCTTGGCGATGGCGCGGTCGAAGGTCCAGCCGTTGGCGAGCCGCGCGAGGAGGAAGTTGACCGTGCCGTTCACGACTCCTTCGAGCGCGACGACTCCGGGGTCGCTGGCAAGACGGGCGACGGCTTCGAGGACGGGGGCGCCGCCACCGACCGCGCCCGAGTAGAGCAATTTCGCATTGCCCTTGGCGGCGTTGGCGTGGAGCGCGTCATAATGGGCGGCGACGACCGCCTTGTTGGCGGTGACGACGTTGATCCCCGAGCGAAGCGCGTCGCACAGCGCGTCGGCGAACTCATGCGCGCCGCCCATCGTCTCGACGACGATGTCGACCTCGCCCTGCATCGCGACCGACAAATCGTCGGTGTAGAGCGCGGGATTGTCGCGGCGGTCGGGCGAGCGGACGAACACACGGTTGAGGACGAACAGGTCGGGGCGATTGAGCAGGTAGGTCATCACCCCCTTGCCGACGGTGCCGCAGCCGAGCAGCGCGACGCGCAGCTTGGCGCGCTGGAGCGGGAGCGACTTGACCAGCGGCAGGTCGGCGATGGTGGTTGCTTCGGCCGAGCCCATGGCGGCGACTTCGATCAGCACCTGTTCGCGCTCGGCGGCGTGGATCGCCTTGTCCTGGATTAGGCCGGTGCTGGCTTTGGCGGCGTCGGCGTAGGATAGTTGGGCGAAGCGTTCGGCGAGCGGGTTCTTGGCCGGATCCTGGTCATAGACGCCGTCGACATCCTTGATCAGGCGGACGCGGTGAGCGTCGAGCCGGGCGGCGAAGAACACCGCGCTGAGGTCGGTCCCGCCGCGGCCGAGGGTGACGACGCCATGTTCGGCGTGGCCGGCAGTGAAGCCGGGGACGACCAGCACGTCATGACTGGCGAGCTTGGCGAGGACAGCGTTGGAGTCGAGTTCGGTCAGCGTGGAGTCGAGCGGATCGCCGTTCGCCATCAGCCCCATCTCGTCGGGGTCCATCGTGCATGAGCGAACCCCGATCTGGCCAAGCGCGAGCGCGAGCAGTGCAGCCGAGTGAAGTTCGCCGGTGCGGGCGACTCGGGCGAGGAGCAAGGGCTGTTCGCCGCCGATGCGCATGCCCTGGTTGAGCAAGGCATCGGTCTCTCCGGCGAGCGCCGAGACGACCGCGACGACCTTCTCGCCGTCGCGCACATGGCGGTAACATTCGTTGGCGACCGCGGCATAGTCATTCTCGGTCTCGAGCACGCTCGAGCCGAATTTGAGAACACACAGGCGTTTCGCCGCGAGGTTCGAGTTCTGGTCCATTCTCGTCGTCTTTCGTAGCTCGGGAGCGGCCATAAAAAAACCCGCTCGCCAGATGGTGGGAGCGGGTCGGGATGTTCAGGCTGTCAGTCGATGCTCAGCCGTGATCCCCCCGCGGGCGGGTAATAATCGTGATCATGATGGTGGCGGCGCTGGTCATGTTGTCGGGGGCTTTGCGCTGAATATTGGGGTTTGGTCAAGCAAAAAGCGTGAATTGGGATCCCGTAAGTTGGTCCGCAGTTCAACTTCTCCTAGGGCCGAATGCGGCCCCCGCCCCGAACGAGATATTTGAAGCTGGTCAGCTGATCCGGCCCGACCGGACCTCTCGCGTGGAGCTTGCCCGTGGCGATGCCGATCTCGCCGCCGAAGCCGAACTCCCCGCCGTCGGCGAACTGGGTCGAGGCGTTGTGGATGACGATTGCGGCATCGACTTCGTCGAGGAACCGGTTCGCCGCTGCCTCGTCCCCGGCGATGATCGCTTCGGTATGGCCGGTGCCATAGCGGCGAATGTGGGCGAGCGCTTCGTCGAGCCCGGCGACGGTGCGCACGGCGAGGATGGGGGCGAGATATTCGGTCGACCAGTCGGCCTCGGTCGCGGGGGCCATCTGAACGATCGCGCGCGCCTCGTCGTCGCCGCGAAGTTCGCAATCGGCCAGCGCCTCGGCGATCTTGGGGAGCAGGCTCGGGGCGACCGCGCGGTCGATCAGCAGCGTCTCGGTCGCGCCGCAGACCGAGGTTCGGCGCAGCTTGGCGTTGCGGACGATGGCGACCGCCATCTCGGGATCGGCCGAGGCGTGGACATAGCTGTGGCACAGGCCCTCGAGGTGGCCGAGCGTGGGGACTCGCGATTCGTTGGTGACTCGTTCAACCAAAGGACCGCCGCCGCGCGGGATGATGAGCTCGATCGCGCCGCCGAGGCCCTCAAGCATCATGCCGACAGCCTCGCGGTCGGGAGTCGGCACGAGTTGGACAATGTGCGGCGGGAGGCCTGCTTCGGCCAGCCCGGCCTGAAGCGCGTCGTTGATCGCGACGCAGCTGGCGAAGGCCTCCGAACCGGGGCGCAGGATGACGACATTGGCTGAGCGCAGGCAGATTGCGGCGGCGTCGGCGGTGACGTTGGGGCGGCTTTCATAGATCATGCCGATCACCCCGATGGGCGTGCGGACGCGGGCAATGTCGAGGCCGTTGGGCGGGGTCCAGTGCGCCATGTCCTGCCCGATCACGTCGGGCAGCGCGGCGAGGATGTCGAGCGAGCCGGCCATTGCATCGACCCGCCCTTCGTCGAGGCGGAGGCGGTCGACGAGGCGAGTGGCGAGCGCGACGTCCTGCGCATTGGCGGCGAGGATGGCGGGGGTCGCGGCGCGCAAGCTGCGCGCCATTGCGGCGATTCCGGCGCTGCGCTGTTCGCCTGGAATTCTGCGCAGTGCAGCGGCGGCGGTGCGCGCCTGCTGGCCGATTTCGAGCATCTGTTCAGTCAGGGTCATAGCATTACCAGATCGTCGCGGTGGATGAGTTCGTCGGAGCGCGAATAGCCCAGCGCGGCGGCAATGTCCGCACTTCCTCGACCACGGATCAAACTGGCTTCGGCGGCGGAGTAGGCCGCGATTCCGCGCGCGACTTCGCTGCCGGCGCGGTCGAGCACGCGGACGCAGGCGCCGCGGTCGAAATCGCCCTCGACCAGCGTCACTCCGGCAGGGAGCAGGCTTTTTCCGGCGATGAGCGCGCGGACTGCGCCATCGTCAATGGTCACTGCGCCGCCCGGGGCAAGCATGGCCTTGATCCACGCCTTGTAAGCCGAGGCGGGCGAGCCCGAGGGTGCGATGAGGGTCGAGCGCGCACCTTCGGCGAGACGTGCCAGCGGGTGGGGGTCGCGGCCACAGGCGATGATCGTCGCGCAGCCGAAGCCGCTGGCGATTCGCGCTGCCTCGAGCTTGGTGCGCATGCCGCCCGTCCCAACCCCCGCGGACCCTGCGCCGCCAGCATGGGCCTCGATTTCCGCGGTGATGGCGGGAACGAAGGCGATGTGCGCTGCGCCCGGATTGCGCGACGGATCGGCCGTATAAAGTCCGTCGACATCGGACAGCAGGACCAGCACGTCGCTCTTGACCAGCTGCGCGGTGCGAGCGGAAAGGCGGTCGTTGTCGCCGTAGCGAAGCTCGTCGGTGGCGACGCTGTCATTCTCGTTGATGACGGGCAGTCCCCCTGCGGCGAGCAGCACCTCGAGCGTGGCGCGGGCGTTGAGCGAGCGGCGGCGCTGCTCGGTGTCGTCGATCGTCAGGAGCAATTGCGCGGTGGGGATGCCGTGGGGCGCGAGTGCGCGTTCCCACGCCTGCATGAGCAGCGCCTGGCCTGCGGCGGCGGCGGCCTGCTTATGGTCGAGCCGACCCGACTTGCGTAATCTGAGGTGGGTTCGGCCGAGCGCGACCGCGCCCGACGAAACGAGCACGACCTGCTTGCCCTGGCCGTGGAGCGCGGCGATGTCGGCGCCGATCGAGGCGAGCCATTCGTCACGCACGCCGTCGTCCTTGCCGACGATCAGCGACGAGCCGACCTTGACCGTGATTCTGCGCGCCGCGGCAAGGGCCGCTGCCACGCTCGTCCCGCTCTTGTCGCCTTCGTCCGCCACGCGCGTCCTTTCCTGTGCGCCTCATGGCGACGGGATCCCAACTTGACAATGCGCTGCCTCGTCCGGAAGGCGCGAAGGGTAATGTCCGACACGCCTCCCAAGCTCGCCGACCTGCGCGACGAGATCGACGCGCTCGACGATGCGCTGCTCGACCTTCTCGAGCGGCGGATGACCGTGGCCACCAAAGTTGCACAGCTCAAGGGCGACGATGGGCTGCTCAAGCTCAGGCCAAAGCGGGAAGGAGCGATCGTTGCCCGGCTCGCCGGCAAGGCGCGGATCGCGAGCAAGGCGCTGATTGCGCATGTGTGGCGCGAATTGATGGCGCACAGTCGGCAAAGCCAGGCGCGGATGGAAGTGCGGCTGTTCGCGCCCAACCATGCGGTGGCGCTGCGCGAAGCGGCGCGCGAGCGGTTCGGGCGGGTAACCCCGATCGTTGCGGCGAAATCTCCGCAAGCGGCGCTGGCGGCGGCGGCGGCGGGCGAAGTCGTCGCGCTGATCGAACTGGGGGGCGAGCCGTGGTGGCGCGCCTTGCCAGCGGGCGTAGTGCCGTTTGGCGTGCTTGGCGACGCCGATCGCCGCGCGGTGATGGTCGGGCGGATGGCACCGGACGACATCAGTGACGAGGATCGCGCGGCGATCGCCGAGGTCGTGCGATGAGCGCGGACCAGCTGATCGCGAGCAAATCGGGCCCGCTCGGCGGGACGAACGTCGTGCCCGGCGACAAGTCGATCTCGCATCGCGCGCTAATTCTGGGCGGACTGGCCGAGGGGACGACCCGGATCCACGGGCTGCTCGAGGGTGAGGACGTGCTAGCTACCGCCCGCGCGGTCGAAGCGCTTGGGGCGAGGGTCGAGCGCATTGGCGGTGGCGAATGGCGCGTGACGGGGGCCGAATGGCGCTCGCCTGGCGAACCGGTCGATTGCGGCAATAGCGGTACGGGCGCGCGGTTGCTGATGGGCGCGGCGGCGGGGTTCCCAATTTCGGTCACGTTCACCGGTGATGCGAGCCTTAGTGGGCGGCCGATGGGGCGAGTGCTCGGGCCGCTGCGCGAGATGGGCGCTGGGGTGGAGGCGGCGGCAGGGGACCGCATGCCCGTGACAATCCATGGCGGCAATCTGAACGGGCTGAGCTTCGTCAACGAGAAGGCGTCGGCGCAGGTCAAATCGGCGATTCTCCTGGCCGGCCTTCATGCGCACGGTGAGGTCGAAGTGATCGAGCCGGCGAAGAGCCGCGACCATAGCGAGAATATGTTTCGCGCGTTCGGGGTCGAGGTCGAGGCGGGCGAGCGGGTGCGGCTCGGCGCCAAGCGGACGCTGACCGCGACCGAAGTGTCGGTCCCGGGCGATCCCTCGTCGGCGGCGTTCCCGCTGGTCGCGGCGCTGATCGTGCCGGGGTCGGTCGTGACCGTGACCTCGGTCATGACCAATGTGCTGCGCACCGGGCTGTTCACGACGCTCGCCGAAATGGGAGCCGATTTGACGATCGCCAGCCCGCGCGTCGTTGGCGGGGAGACGGTCGCCGACATCACCGCCCGCTTCGGACCGCTCAAGGGCCTGATCGTCCCGGCCGAGCGAGCGCCGAGCATGATCGACGAATATCCGATTTTGGCAATCGCCGCCGCTGTCGCCCAAGGTCGAAGCGTGATGCACGGGCTGGCCGAGCTGCGAGTCAAGGAGAGTGATCGGCTGGCGGCCATCATCGCCGGGCTGAACGCCTGTGGTATCCTCGCGCGCGAGGACGGTGACAGTTTGATCGTCGAGGGGCTTGGAGCAGCCCCACGCGGGGGAAGCACGATCGACGCGCACCACGACCACCGCATCGCAATGAGCTTCCTGACGCTCGGGCTGGCCTCCGCAGAACCGGTGACAGTGACCGGCGCGGCGACGATCGCGACCAGTTTTCCGAACTTTGCCGCGCTGATGACAGGATTGGGGGCTGACATCCGATGACGATTGCCTATGCCGGGGCGCCGGGCGCCTTTGCCCATGAGGCCGCGCTCGCCTTTGCACCCGGCCATGTCGCAATCCCGTTCGTCGACTTTCCGGCGGTGGCGGACGCGGTGGCGAGCGGGGCGGCCGAGCTTGGCATTGTACCGACCGACAACCGCCGCGCGGGGGCGGTGCCAGGGATCGCTGAGCTGCTCGCCAATCCGGCGCTGGTGACGCTGTCCACCCATGAGCTGGCGGTGCGCGTGCATCTGCTTGCGCTACCGGGGGTGCGGATCGAGGAGGTACGGATGATCGCTTCGCATCCGGTCGCGCTGGCGCAATGCGCGGAGCATCTTGCAGAGCTTGGCGTGGCGACCGAGGAGGCAAGCAATACGGCAGTGGCAGCCGCCAGCTTGTCGGCGCGCGACAAGGCGGTGCTGGCGTCGGCGGCGGCGGCGGAGACCTATGGCCTCGCGATCGTCAAGCGCGACATGCACGACGACCCCGACAATGCGACCCGCTTCGCGCTGATCGGGCGCGCCCCTTTAGCGAAGACTGGGGTATGAGCGTCAACAGCTTCGGGCGGATGTTTCGCTTTTCGACCTGGGGCGAAAGCCATGGGCCGGCGATTGGCGCGGTGGTCGATGGGTGCCCGCCGGGGATTTCGCTTTCAGAGGCCGACGTGCAGCCCTGGCTCGACAAGAGGCGACCGGGCACCTCGCGCTTCACGACACAACGGCAGGAGCCCGACCAGGTGCGCATTCTGTCGGGGGTGTTCGAGGGGCGGACGACGGGGACGCCGATTTCGCTGATGATCGACAATGTCGACCAGCGTTCGAAGGATTATTCGAAGGTCGCCAAAGCCTATCGACCGGGGCATGCCGACTATGCCTATGACGCGAAATATGGGTTTCGCGACTGGCGCGGCGGCGGGCGGAGCAGTGCGCGCGAGACGGCGTCGCGGGTGGCGGCGGGAGCGGTCGCGCGGCTGGTGGTGCCCGAGGTGTCGATCGTCGCTTATTTGGTCGAGATGGGTGGGGACCGGATCGATCGGGCTGCGTTCGATCTGGATCAAATTTCGTCCAATCCGTTCTTCTGTCCCGATGCCGGGGCAGCGGCGCGATGGGAAGTTGCGCTCGATGCAGCGCGCAAGGCCGGGTCGTCGCTGGGCGCCGTGATTGAGTGTGCCGCGACTGGCGTACCCGCCGGATTGGGAGCGCCGTTGTACGCCAAGCTCGATGCCGAATTGGCTAGCGCGATGATGTCCATAAATGCGGTCAAGGGCGTGGAGATTGGCGACGGGTTCGACGCATCGAAGCTGCGCGGCGAGGAAAATGCAGATGCGATGCGGAGGGGCGCCAACGGACCGGCGTTCCTCACTAACCATTCCGGCGGGATTGCGGGCGGGATTTCGACCGGGCAGCCGGTGGTGGTGCGGGTGGCATTCAAGCCGACCTCGTCGATCCTGACCCCGGTCGAGACAATCGACCGGGCTGGTGCCGAGACCGAAATCGTCACCAAGGGACGGCACGACCCGTGTGTTGCAATCCGTGGCGCGCCGGTGGTCGAGGCGATGATGGCATTAGTGCTCGCCGACCAGAAACTGCTTCATCGTGGCCAGTGCGGGTGACCGTCATTCCGGTCGCGCTGGGGAGCCGCGCTTATGATGTGGTAATCGAGGACGGGTTGGTCGGGGACGCGGGCAAGCGGCTGTTCCCGTTCGCGCGGGGCGGGCGGCTGCTGGTTGTAACCGACGAGAATGTCTGGGCGGCACTTGGCGAGCGGTTCGTTGCCGGGCTCGGCGGGCTCAAGGCCGAGACAATCGTCATGCCCGCGGGCGAGATCAGCAAGAGCTGGGCGGGATTGTCCAGCTTGATCGACCGGCTCCTTGGCCTGGGGATTGAGCGGAAGGACCATCTCGTCGCGCTTGGCGGCGGCGTGATCGGCGATCTCGCGGGATTTGCCGCGTCGATCGTCAATCGTGGCTGTGGCTATGTGCAGGTTCCGACCTCGTTGCTGGCGCAAGTCGACAGCAGTGTCGGTGGCAAGACCGCGATCAATGTGGCCGCGGGCAAGAATCTGGTCGGGGCGTTTCACCAGCCCGAACTCGTCCTGATCGATCCGGCGGCGACCGCGACGCTCGACCCGCGCCATGTCCGCGCGGGCTATGCCGAGATCGCCAAATATGCGCTGATCGAGGATGCCGAGTTCTGGGCGTGGCTCGAGGCCAATGGCGCGGCGGTGATCGCCGGTGAGCCCGAGGCGCGAGTCCACGCCATTGCGACGGCGGTGGCGGGCAAGGCGCGGGTCGTCGCGCAGGACGAGCGCGAGACGAGCGGGCGGCGGGCGCTGCTCAACCTCGGGCATACGTTCGGCCATGCGCTCGAAGCGGCGACGGGATTTTCGGACGCGCTGTTCCACGGCGAGGCGGTCGCGGCGGGCAGTGCGCTGGCGTTTGATTTTTCGGCTGCGCGCGGGCGTTGCAGCGGTGAGGATGCGGCGCGGGTGCGGGCACACCTGGCCGCGGTCGGGCTTCCCGCGAGTTTGCGAGAGGCCGGAGTGGAGGCGTCTGGCGCCGAGTTGGTCGCGGCAATGATGACCGACAAAAAGAAGGAGGGTGGGCAGCTGCCGTTCATCCTGGCGCGCGGGATCGGGGCGGCATTCGTCGATAAGACGGTCGAGCTCGGCGAGGTCGCCGCGTTCCTCGACCGGGCGCGCCAATCTTGACGCTGTCGCGTTGGCGCCTATATGGGCCGGGCATGAACTTCACCTTCGCCTCGACCAAAGCCGTTGCCGCGCTCGTCAAGGGTGCGTGCAAACCGGCTGCTCGTGCGTATTATTATACCGCCGAGGTGGGAACCGACTGACGCGCGCTTGCCGCCGCTGATCTCGAGCCCCGCCAGGTTTCCCCGGTGGGGTTTTTTATTGCATTCGAACGAGAGAGATTTTCGTGATGACCGATCAGTCGAACAGTCCCAAGCACGGCGCGCTTGCTTCGCCGACGCCGCCGCCGGGCGCGGGCGACGACTGGACCGTGCCGCAGCGGTGGAGCGAACTGACGCAGGACGATCATGGAGTTTGGGATACGCTGTTCGCGCGCCAGCAGACGATGCTGCGCGGGCGCGCCAGCGCGGGGTTCGAGCAGGGGCTCGATGTGTTGCGGTTGAGCCGACCGGGCGTCCCCGATCTCGAGGAGCTCAACGAGCGATTGTATAAGCGCACCGGCTGGACTGTAGTGTCGGTGCCCGGTCTCGTGCCCGATGATGTGTTCTTCCGCCATCTGTCCGAAAAGCGCTTCCCGGCGGGCAATTTCATTCGCAACAAGGACCAGCTCGACTATCTCGAGGAGCCGGACATTTTCCACGACGTGTTCGGACATGTGCCAATGCTGGCGCAACCCGAGGTCGCCGAATTCACCCAGGCGCTCGGGCATCTCGGATTGCAGTCGGTCGATCATGGCGCGCTCCACCGGATGGCGCGGCTCTACTGGTACACGGTCGAGTTCGGCCTGTGCTGCGAGGATGCCGCGACGCGCATCTATGGCGCGGGAATATTGTCGAGTTTCGGCGAGGCCAAATATGCGCTCGACAGCGACCAGCCCAAACGCTTCGGCTTCGATTTGAAACGGGTGCTTCGAACCAACTATCGCACCGACGCCTTCCAGCAGAATTACTTCGTAATCGAGCGTTTCCAGGATGTGATCGATACGATGCTGCGGAGCGATCTTCCGGCGATCTATGCCGAACTCGACCAGCTGCCCGATTATGACCCGGGCATGGTCGACCCCGCCGACCGGCTCCTCGCCGCCTGACGTTTTGGCGCCCGGGGGGCGCGACGGGCGCTTCGACGAAAGTGTTTTTGAATGGATCATTTCAGTTTGCGCGCGGGCGCCCTCCACTGCGAGGACGTTCCGCTGGCCGAGATTGCGGCTGCGGTGGGAACGCCGGTGTACGTCTATTCGTCGGCGACGATGGTGCGCCATGCGCAGGTGTTTCGCGATGCCGTCGCGGCGACGGGCGACCCGCTGATTGCGTTCGCAGTCAAGGCCAATCCCAATGGCGCGGTGCTGGCGACGCTCGCGCGCGAGGGGCTGGGCGCGGACGTGGTGTCGATCGGCGAATATCGGCGCGCGATCGCGGCGGGGATCCCGCCCGAGCGGATCATCTTTTCGGGCGTCGGCAAGACCGCCGACGAGATGGCCTATGCGCTGACCGGCGGGCTGCTGCAGTTCAATCTTGAAAGTATCGAGGAAGCCGAGATGATGTCGGCGGTCGCGTCGTCGCTGGGGCTTGCCGCGCCGGTCGCATTCCGCGTCAATCCCGATGTCGATGCGCGCACGCACAAGAAGATTTCGACCGGCGGCGCGCTGAGCAAGTTTGGCGTGCCGATCGGCGATGCGATTGAATATTACGGGCGGGCGCGCGAACTGCCGGGGCTCGATGTGCAGGGCGTGGCGGTCCATATCGGCAGCCAGCTGACCGACCTTGCGCCGCTTGAAAGTGCGTTCGGGAAGGTTGGCGCATTGATCGGTGAGTTGCGCGCGGCGGGGCATGACATTCGCTTTGCCGATCTCGGCGGCGGACTCGGGGTGCCTTATGATCGCGACATGCCGCATCCCCCGGGGCCGGCCGAATATGGCGCGATGGTCGCGCGGATCACTGCCGAGTGGAAGGTGCGATTGCTGTTCGAGCCGGGGCGGCTGATCGTCGCCAACGCCGGGGTGCTGCTGTCGGAAGTGATTCGGGTGAAGCCGGGTGTCGGCGACGATTTCGTGGTGGTCGATGCGGCGATGAACGACCTCATGCGGCCGAGCCTCTATGATGCCTATCATGCGATCGACCCGGTCACGCCGGGCAATTCGCAGATGACGGTCAATGTTGTCGGGCCGATCTGCGAGAGCGGCGACACGTTCGCGACCGGGCGGACGATGGGGACGGTGGTCGCTGGCGATCTGGTCGTGTTCCGCACTGCCGGAGCTTATGCGGCGACGATGGCGAGCACGTACAATAGTCGGCCGTTGACCCCCGAAGTCATGGTCTCGGGCGACCGTTTCGCGATCATCCGCGCGCGGCAGGATATTCAGGAATTGATCGCGGCGGACAAACTGCCCGAGTGGCTGGGGTAGCGTCACGTTCGTCACCCCGGACTTGATCCGGGGCCCGCGTTTCTGCGGCGCGGAGGTGAGGCGGGTCCCGGGTCAAGCCCGGGATGACGAGCGCGGTTAGATTACCCAATCGTCGGACGGGTCGGCGTCGGGACTGTCGGCGTCGTGGAAGGTGCCGGGGTGTGACTCCGCAGCGCTGGTGCCCAGATCGACGATGACGTTGGTGCCGACGTGGGCGAGCAGGCGCGCGACTTCGCGGGCGCGGCGGGTAGTTTCCGTCGGCGCATCGACGAGGTCGGCGTTGAGCTCGCGCAGCGCCGCGTGGTCGAGTAGCATGACCGGGTGACCGCTCGCCTGAAGCTGTTGTCGCAGATGGCCGATCAACGTTGCGCGATTGGCCGGTGACGTTCCGCCGATCCAGTGAATGCGGCTGGACTCATCGTCTTCGCGGCGCCTGCCCGGACCCGCGTGGACCGCACGGATCATGCCCGCGGCAACGGTCGCGTGGCTGACCTTGTCGATCAGGATGAAGGCACCGAGCGGACGGCTGTCAGCGTAGGCCAGTGCGGGGATGGCGCGGTCGAGGTCGATGCGGACTTCGGCGATGTCATTAAGCCCAAGTGCGGAGACTGCGCTTCGGGCGAGCGTATCGACGTCGATCTTCTCGTCGATCGCGCTGACCGAGGCCGACAGCATCTGCGTACCGATCTTCATCAGGTAGGAGCGGCGCGGGACAAGCTTGTCCTCGGCCATCCACACCAGCGTCGCGTCGAGCCCGCTTGCAAGCGGGACCTGGGCGGCAGCGAGGAGGTCGCCGCGCGCAATGTCGAGCTCGTCGGTAAGGGTCAGCGTAACCGACCGGCCGGCAGTGGCCTGCGCAAGATCGCCGCCGAAGCTCACGATTCTGGCGACGGTCGAGGACAGGCCGGTGCGCGAGACGGTCAGGCGGTCACCGGGGCGGACCGTCCCGCTGGCAATCTGGCCGGTGTAGCCGCGGAAGGCGGCGTTGGGGCGGTTGACCCACTGGACCGCCATTCGGAAGGGCTCGTCCGCATGGCTGCTGGTCGCGGCAACGGGGACGGTCTCGAGATGTTCGATCAGGGTCGGGCCCGAGTACCACGGCAAGGCCGCGCTCCGGCTGGCGATATTGTCCCCGGTCAGGCCCGAGACGGGGATGGCGGTGAAGTCGGCGATCCCGGCTTCGTTGGCGAAGGCGCGGTAGTCGGCGACGATCTCGTCGAAGCGGTCTTGCGAGTAGCCGACGAGGTCCATCTTGTTGACCGCAAGGACAATGTTGCGGATACCGAGCAGGTCGACGAGGAAGCTGTGGCGGCGGGTCTGGGTGAGGACGCCCTTGCGAGCGTCGATCAGCAGCACGGCGAGCTCGGCGGTCGAAGCGCCGGTGACCATGTTACGGGTGAATTGCTCATGGCCCGGCGTGTCGGCGACGATGAACTTGCGCTTCGGTGTCGAGAAGAAGCGGTAAGCGACGTCGATCGTGATGCCCTGCTCGCGCTCGGCGGCGAGGCCGTCGACGAGGAGCGCCATGTCGAGCGCGGCGCCCTGCGTGCCCGACTTGCCGCTGTCGGCTTCGAGCGTGGCGAGCTGATCTTCGAACAAGGTGTGGGTGTCGTACAGCAGGCGGCCAATGAGGGTCGATTTGCCGTCATCCACCGACCCGCAGGTGAGGAAGCGGAGCAGCGACTTGTTCGCGTTGAGCGCGATCCAGGCGTCGAGTTGCTCGCGGGCTTCGGTCGCGCGATCGGTCGTCGTGAGGGGTGCGGTGGCCATCCTAGAAATAGCCTTCCTGCTTCTTGATCTCCATCCCCGCGCCGCCTTCCTTGTCGATCACGCGCCCTTGGCGTTCGGAGGTAGTGGCGACGAGCATTTCGGCGATGATTTCGGGCAGCGTCGCGGCGTCACTCTCGACCGCACCGGTTAGCGGATAGCAACCCAGGGTACGAAAGCGGATCGAGCGGTCGACCGGGACTTCGCCGGGATTGAGGCGGAAGCGGTCGTCGTCGACCATGAACAGCTGGCCGTCGCGCTCGACCGTCGGTCGCATTGCGGCGAGGTAGAGCGGGACGATCTCGATATTTTCGGCGTAGATATATTGCCAGATGTCGAGCTCGGTCCAGTTGGACAGCGGGAAGACACGGATGCTTTCGCCGGGCGATTTGCGCGTGTTGTAGAGGTTCCACAGCTCAGGCCGCTGGTTGCGCGGATCCCAGCGGTGGCTGGCCGAGCGGAAGGAGAAGATGCGCTCTTTCGCGCGGACCTTTTCCTCGTCGCGTCGGGCGCCGCCGAAGGCCGCGTCGAAGCCATATTTGTCGAGCGCCTGCTTTAACCCCTCGGTCTTCCACATGTCGGTATGGCGGCTGCCATGGTCGAACGGGTTGATGCCCTGCGCGACCGCATCGGGGTTCTTGTAGACGATCAGCTCCATGCCGGTGTCGGCGGCAACCTTGTCGCGAAGCTCGTACATGGCACGGAATTTCCACGTAGTGTCGACGTGGAGCAGCGGAAAGGGCGGAGGCGCGGGGTAAAAGGCTTTTCGCGCGAGGTGAAGCATCACCGCGCTGTCCTTGCCGACCGAATAGAGCATCACCGGGCGATCGGTCTCGGCGACCACTTCGCGCATGATGTGCATCGATTCGGCCTCTAGCTGCTCGAGATGAGTCAGCGCCGGGATCGGCGACAAGGCGTTCATGCGGCCGTCCTTGCGCGGGCGGCAAGCGCGGCGACTTGCGCGCGGGTGACCTTGCCGACGATGATCGTCACCGGGGCGCCTGGAGGCAGCGTCGCGGCTTCGGCGGGGAGGGCAGCGAGGGTCCCGGCGACGTGCGCCTCCGTATCGCGCGTAGCCGAGGCGATGGCGACGGCGGGGGTGGCGGGATCGAGCCCGGCGGCGATCGCCTTGGTCACGAATTCGGACAGCGTCTTGCGGGGCATATAGATGACGGTGGTGGCGCGCTCGTCGGCGATGGCCGGCCAGTCAATGTCGCGCGGCAGCTTGCCGTCGGCGCCGTGGCCGGTGACGAACTGGATGCGGCGGGCGTGGGTTCGCTCGGTCAGCGAGAAGCCGAGCGACGCGGCGGCGCCTTGGGCGGCGGTAATACCGGGGACGATGGTGACGGGCACTCCGGCGGCGTGGCAGGCGTCGATTTCCTCGGTCGCGCGGCCGAAGATCAGCGGGTCTCCGCCCTTGAGGCGAACGACGGTCTCGCCTGCGAGCGCGAGGTCGACGACCTGCTGGTTGATGTCGGCCTGGCTGCATGAGGGGCCGTAGCCGGTCTTGCCGACGGCGACGCGGCGGGCCTCGCGGCGGGCGAGTTCGAGGACTTGCGGCGTGACGAGGTCGTCGTAGAGGATGACGGTCGCGGCTTGGAGTGCGCGGACGGCTTTCAGGGTGAGGAGTTCGGGGTCGCCGGGGCCTGCGCCGACGAGGATGACCTGGCCTTGGCGGACCCCGGCTTCGTAGTTGCCCACGAGTGTTTCGAAATCCGCTTCTTCCGGGTCGCGGGCGATGTTGGTCCAGGCGTGCGCGGTAAAACGGCCCCAGAAATCACGGCGTTCAGCGAAACTGACCACACGCTGCTTGAGGCGGGGGCGCCAGGCGAGCGCGGCGCGGCCCCAGGCGGCGATGCCCGTCGGCAGGACGCTTTCAATGCGGGTACGGATCGACTGGCCGAGCATCGGCGCGCCGCCGTTGGTCGAGATGGCGATGATGACGGGCGAGCGGTTGACGATCGTGCCGAGCTGGAAATCGCACAGCGGGGTCTGGTCGATGATGTTGACCGGGGCCCCGGCGGCGCGGGCGGCGGCGACGAAGGCGAGGGCTTCAGCATGGTCGGACAGGTCGGCGAAGGCGAGCGCGGCGCCGGTCAGGTCAGCGGGCTGCCATTGGCGCGGCTCGACGATGACGGGGCCAGCGACGGGCGTAGCGGCAAGTGCGGTGAAAAGCGCCGCCCCATCGTTGTGGGCTGCGAGGACGAGGACATTGGCCCCTGCGGCAGAGAGCAGCTCAGCCTTCCACAGCGCGCCTTCGGACGAACCCGCGACGACGACCTTGCGGCCTTCGAGCTTGTGGAACGCCGGGAGAGTCGCGATCGGGGCGATGCGCGGCGGCATCGCCTCGGGCGTGCGCTCGGTCATGCCGCGAGCTTCGAGCGGACGAGCTTGCCGTCGGTGCCGACG
The DNA here is from genome assembly GCA_039919075.1 of Sphingomicrobium sp. Lineage (GTDB taxonomy): Bacteria > Pseudomonadota > Alphaproteobacteria > Sphingomonadales > Sphingomonadaceae > Sphingomicrobium. The sequence continues at coordinate 10,573 of JBDSGJ010000037.1, read as the reverse complement.
TGAAGCCCGCATTCCTTGCTCTCGTCGCTTTCCCACCACCAGCGGCCGGCGCGCTCGGGCTCGCCGGGGGCGACGGCGCGCGTGCAGGGCTCGCAGCCGATCGACAGGAAGCCCTGGGCGTGGAGCGGGTTGATCGGGACGCTTTCGGTTTCAACGAAAGCCACGACCTGATCGCGAGTCCAGTCGTGGAGGGGGGCGGTCTTGACCAGCGAATGGGTCTCGTCCCACCCCGCAAGCTCGACCGCGCCGCGCGTGCCCGACTGGTCGGCGCGAAGGCCGGTGACCCAGCCGCTCGCGCCTGCCAGCGCGCGCTGGAGCGGTTCGACCTTGCGCACGCCGCAGCAAGACGAGCGCGCCTCGGTTGCGTGATAGAAGCCGTTTATGCCCCAGTCGGCGACGAACTCGGCGACGGCGTCGGCGTTGGGGTAATAGGCCTTGATCCGACGGGCGTAGCGGTCCTCGGTGTCGGCCCATAATTTATAGGTCGAGGGGAACAGGCGGCCGGTGTCGATGGTGACGACGTCGATGTCGATTTTGTTCGCGAAGATCATGTGGGTGAGCGCCTGATCCTCGATCCCGAAGCTGGTCGTGAACACGATCCGACCGTCAACGCTCGCACGGAGCGAGGCGAGGCGGTCCCACGGGGTGTCACCGCGGATCGATGCGATGGCGTCCCTCATCTGGTGGCCGCGCGCTTTGCGAAAATGGAGGGCGTGCCGTCGGTTGATTCCTGATAGCTCAGCGTCACGTCGCCGAGCGCGGCGAGCCACTGCTCGACCGGCTGGCGGGCGAGGCGTTCGCCGTCGATCTCGACTTCGTCGAAGCCGCATTGAAGCGCGAAGGCGAACTGGTCGGGGAGGAGCTGGCCCGACACGCGCAACGTGCCGGTGTAACCGCTCTCGCGCAGCGCATGGCCAATGCTGAACCCGCGCCCGTCACCGAACTTGGGGAAGGAGACCGCGATGAGGTCGATTCCGCCTTGCGTGGGAAGGTCGTAGGGGACCGCCGTGTTGGGGACATCAATGCCGATACGCTGGCCTTGGGCGCGGTTGGCCAGTGCCTCGTCGAGCGAGGCCAGGGGGACGATGATTGCCGGTGCGGCGGGATCGTCGCGGGTAAAAGCGTCGGGCTTGACGCCGGTGCGGTCAAGCAAGGGCATCGGCGGTCTCCGCAGGGGGCGCGACCAGCGCGGGCTTGAATGGGTCGAGGCCGACTCGGCGGACCGTCTGGATGAACGCTTCATCCTCGCCGGTGCGCAGGTCGAGGTAAGTGTCGACAATGCGCTCGATCGCGCCGGGGACGGCGTCACCGTCGATCCCCGCGCCGAGGCGCTCGCCGAGCGAGGCGTCGGTGCCGGGCTCACCGCCGAGCGTGATCTGGTAATTCTCGATCCCGCCCTTTTCGAGCCCGAGAATGCCGATCGCGCCGACATGATGGTGGCCGCAGGCGTTGATGCAGCCCGAAATCTTGATGCCAAGCTTGCCGATCTCGCGCTGGCGCACCGGGTCGGCGAAGCGCGCCGAAATGGCCTCAGCGATGGGGATCGAGCGCGCGGTGGCGAGCTTGCAATAATCCATCCCGGGGCAGGCGATGATGTCGGTGATCAGCCCGGCGTTGGGGGTTTCGAGCCCGGCCTCGACCAGCGCGGTCCACACCGCGTGGACCTCGTCGAGTTTGACGTGGGGGAGGACGACATTCTGCACATGGGTGATGCGCATTTCGTCGAGCGACCAGCGTTCGGCGATGTCGGCGAGCTGGTACATTTGTTTCGCGGAGGCATCGCCGGGGGGCGCGCCGACGGGCTTCATCGACACGGTCAGCGCGGTGTAGCCGGGGGCCTTGTGCGGGAAGAGATTGGTCGAAGCGAACAGGTCGAACGCGGGGTCCGCCGCTTGGGCTTCGTCGAAGCTGGCCGAGATGGCGGGCAGCGTCTCATACTCGGGCGGGGCGAAGTAGGCGGCGATGCGCTCGACTTCGGCGGGGTCGGCCTGGACGCTGGGTTTGGGGCTGCGCGAATATTCGGCTTCGACCTTGGCGATGAATTCTTCGGTGCCCGTTTCGTGGACGAGGATCTTGACCCGTGCCTTATACTTATTGTCGCGGCGGCCCTCGAGATTATAGACGCGCAGGATCGCCTCGAGATAGCCGAGCAGCTCCGCCTTGGGGAGAAACTGGCGGACGGTCTTGGCGATGAACGGAGTGCGCCCCATGCCGCCCCCGACGAGCACGCGATAGCCGACCTCGCCCGCCCCGTTGCGCAGGATCTGAAGACCGATGTCGTGGACGGCGATTGCCGCACGATCCTCAGCTGCGCCGGTCACCGCAATCTTGAACTTGCGCGGGAGGAAGGCGAATTCCGGGTGCAACGTCGACCATTGTCGAACCAGCTCGGCGGTTGGGCGCGGGTCCTCGACCTCGTCGGCGGCGACCCCGGCGAAATGGTCGGCGGTGACGTTGCGGATGCAGTTGCCGCTGGTCTGGATGGCGTGCATCTCGACGTCGGCGAGGTGGTCGAGGATATCGGGGACATCCTTCAGGACGGGCCAATTATACTGGATATTCTGGCGCGTGGTGAAGTGGCCATAGCCGCGGTCGTACTTCTCGGCGATCAGGCCGAGCATCCGCATCTGCTTCGAATTGAGCGTGCCATAGGGTACCGCGACGCGCAGCATATAGGCGTGAAGCTGAAGATAGAGGCCGTTCATCAGGCGGAGCGGAGTAAACTCCTCCTCGGTCAGCGAGCCATCGATGCGGCGCTCGACCTGGCCGCGGAACTGCGCGGCGCGCTGGCGGACGATGGTCTCGTCAAACTCGTCGTAGCGATACATCATTGCTCTCCGGGGACGAAGGCGGGGCCGGCGAAGGCGATGGTCGGGCCGCTGAGGCGATAGGCGTCGCGGAAATGGCGCGGCGCGATGCTGCCGTCGTCGCCGATGGTCACGCCCGCAAGATAGGGATCGATGATCGCCCCGCGGGCGAGTTCGGCGAGGCCGAGGGTGTTGAGCTTGTCGCCCGCCTCGACATCCTTTGCGACCAGCGCGTCGCCGAGCTTGGCCACCCAGCGAGACCCGTCATGATAGACGGTGTAGCCCGACAGCAGGTCGTTGGCGGTCAGGACGAAGGGCAAGGCGGGGCGCTTGGCGTCCATCAGCGGCGCCGTCCTGGCAACACAGGAGAAGAATCTTCCAAAATCATCTTGCGAACTTTCGGAGCACGCGTCAGGACGCGCGACAGGCTGGCTCATTGTGGCAGATACTATCTGGCGAGTGCGATTGGAACCGCACGCGCGCAAAAGGCGTCAAGATTGCCGATAAGTGAGCGGCCAGAGCATTTCATTCCGCTTTCGTGAAGGCGCGCGCATGGATCAGACCGACTATAAAATCCTCGCCATCCTGCAGCAGGACGCATCGCTGTCGGTTGCCGAGATCGCCAACCGGGTGAATCTGTCGCAAACGCCCGCGTGGCGGCGGATCCAGAAGCTCGAGGAGAGCGGTGTGATCGAGCGGCGGGTTGCCCTGCTCGACCCGGCCGCGATCGGGCTTGGCCTGACGGTCTTCGTGGAGATCGAGACCGGGGATCACAATGCTGCCTGGCTTGGCGAATTCGCCGAACTCGTCTCGGCAATGCCAGAGGTCATGGATATCTACCGGCTGGCGGGCGACGTCGATTATCTGCTGCGCGTCGTGGTGCCGGGGATGAGCGACTATGACGCCTTTTACAAACGGCTGGTCGGCGAGGTGCCGTGCAAGAACGTGACGTCGCGGTTCGCGATGGAGCGGGTCAAGGCGACCACCGCTTATCCGCTCCCTGCGCCGCCGCCGAGGCGTTAGCTCGCCAGCGCGCGGGCGACCTCGGGGACAGCGAAGCCGGTTCCGGCGAGGCGCTCATAATGGCCGAGCAGGTCCCAGAAATGGCGGTCCATGGTGCGCACCCGGGCGCTGCCGCGGGCCGTCGGGGTGAATGCGGCAGGCGCGTCGTGGAAGGTGATGACCGCCTCGGTCAATGCCGCAGCGTCGGTCGCGCGATAGGCGAGGCCCGCGCCTGCCCCGAGCTGGTCGAACGCGCCGCCGCGATCGGGGACAATGATCGGCAGGCCGCTGGCGCGCGCCTCGCTCGCCACGAGGCAGAAGGTCTCGCTTTCGCAGCCATGGACAAGCGCGTCGGCGCTGGCGAGCAGGGTCGCGAGTTCAACGCGGTCGGCGGTCGGATCGCCGATGACGATGTGAGGCGACGCGGCGGCTTGCCGGACCAGCCTGTCGCGGCTCTTGCCGGTCCCGATCAGGAGTAGCCCGACGGGGCGCTGCTGCGCGGCGGCGGCGGCGGCGCGGATGACCATTGGCCAGCGCTTCTCGGCAGCGAAACGGCCAACTGCGACGAGGATCACGCCATCGTCGGGCAGCCCGAGCCGGTCGAGCATCTCGCGGCGAAGCTCGGGCCGGGCGCGGGCCGGGCGGAAAATGCCGGGCTCGACCCCGAGCGGAACGGTAACGACCTTGTCGAGGCCCCCCGCCGTCAACCGGCGCGACAGGCTGGCGCCGGGGCTGACGACGAGGTCGAAGGCAGCGTCGAGGCTGCGCAAATGCTGCCAGAAGTGGCTGAACATTCGGTCGATGCGGGCGCGGCTGGCCAATCCGCCAAGCCAGCGATACGGATAGGCCGACATCGGATCGGCGTGCATGATGAGCGCGCGCGGCGCGGACCCCTGCCATTCGGCGACCTTGGTTGCGCTCGACCAGGGCGAAGAGGCCTCGACTAAATCGGGGCGCCACGTGTCGAGCGTGTCGTGAAGCGCGGCGCGGTCGTCGAAGAAATGATAGCGGCGGTCGAACGGCAGCGCCGGCTGGGCGATGGTCACCAGCACCGCGCCGGGTGCCCGCTCGACGACGCTGTTGCGCGGGCCGGGCGCGATGACGATGATTTCGTGGCCCATCGCGGGGAGCGTCGCCAGCTTGCGATCGACATAGGTCTTCACCCCGCCGCCATGGGGGGTGTAGAAGGCGCAAACATCGACGATCCGCATGATGAGGCCTTACGCGGTCGCGTGGCTGAACGGAAGCTGACCGGCGGATTCGCGCGCTTTTCGCTCGCGCCTGTGGCCCCGCCGCACTAACGCCGGGCAATGCCGCGCCGCCTGCTTGCCTCGATTCACGACGTGTCGCCGCGCAGCGAGGCGGCGTTCGACCTGCTCCAAGATCGGTTCGCGACGATCGGGGTCGAGCGGCCGGCGCTGCTCGTCGTACCCGACCATTGGGGCGAAGCACCGATCCGGCCGGGAACGCCGTTCGCGACGCGGCTGCGCGCGCTGTCCGATGCGGGGCACGAGATTTTCCTCCACGGCTGGTTCCATCGCGACACCGCGAGCCATTCGGGCGCGGCCAGCTTCAAGGCCAGGCATATGACCGCCGGCGAGGGCGAGTTCCTTGGCCTCGACGCGGCGGAGGCCGAGCGCCGCATCGTGGAGGGGCGAGCGCTGCTCGAGGATATAATCGGTCGGCCCGTGACCGGGTTTATTGCTCCGGCGTGGCTTTACGGCGAGGGGGCGCACGCGGCGCTCAAATCGACTGGAATGCAGCTCGCCGAGGATCATTGGCGCGTATGGAACCCGGCGACCGGCGCGGTGCTCGCGAAGAGCCCGGTGATCACCTGGGCGAGCCGGACGGCGATGCGGCGCTGGTCGTCGCTGATGGTGGCAGCGGTGGCGCGGACGGTGCCCCTGCCGCGCGTGATGCGGCTGGCGGTGCATCCGGGGGACGTCACCTCGCCCGCGCTTCTGGCGAGCATCTCGGCCACCTTGCAATCGCTGCTGAGGACGCATCGGCCGGCGCACTATGCTGACCTGCAGGCATAAAAAAGGGCCGCCGGAGCGACCCTCTTTAAGATCGGATCGACCGGCTCAGGCGGCCAGCGCGTCCTCGTCGTCGCCCATCACCGGGCCCGAATCCTGGCCTTTCGCGGAGACGTCGCGGTCGACCAGTTCGATGATCGCGATCTGCGCCGAGTCCGACAGGCGGATGCCGGCCTTGATGACCCGCGCGTATCCGCCCTGGCGGTCGGCATAGCGCGGGGCGATGACGTCGAACAGCTTGGCCAGCTGGGTCTCGTCCATCAGCCGCGACTGGGCGAGGCGGCGGTTGGACAGTCCGCCCTTCTTGGCCAGCGTGATCAGCTTCTCGATGTAGGGGCGAAGCTCCTTCGCCTTGGCGGTGGTCGTGGTGATCTGCTCATGCTTGATCAGCGCGGCGGACATGTTGCGGAACAGTGCGGTGCGGTGGGCAGAGGTGCGCTGCAGCTTGCGATGGGCATTACGGTGACGCATTGTTATTCCTTCGTTCGTCGGGCACCCGTATGAGGTAGCGCCAGCCAGGCGGGCTTGAGGAGCCGCCAAATCCCCGGCGCAAAGGCCGAAACACAAAAGATCGGGGCCAAAGCCCCGCTTGTGCCGCGCCCCTCAAGTCGATGGGGGCGCAAAAGTCAATGTTGCAATCGTGGCTGTGTCGCTGGCGACAAGAAAAAGGGGCGGCCCCTCGAGCCGCCCCCAATCATTCTTGCGCGCTTAGAACTTGGCGCGGACGCCCGCGTAGAAGCGGCGACCGAGCGGATCATAGGTGCCCCCGAGTGTGTCCTCACCGGCATCGGCCCCGATATCAGCAAGGTATGGCGGCTTGTTGTTGAGGAGATTGTCCGCTCCGACGTAGAACTCAAACTTCTTGTTGACGTCAAAGCGAAGCTGCGAGTCGAGGTAGAATTCGGAATGGACGCGGAACACCTTTGCGTGGCGGGGAATTGCATTGTCGTTCGCGTCCGTGAACCCTGCGGTGAGCTGATCATCAAGGAAGGACGGTCCGACATAGGTCCCGGTGAGCGTCCACCCGACATGCGGCAGCTGGAAGCCGAGATTGGTGGTGAAACGGTCCTGCGCCGCACCGATCTCACCCGCATAATTGTCGCGCGGGGCGCCCGGCTGAGGGATGGCATAGCCCTTGAACAAGTGAGTGTAGGCAATCCGAAAGTTGGTCTCCAGCTTGCCGAAATTATGGCCGGTGGCAAACGTCGCGTCGATCCCCGAGGTACGGATTCCACCCGAATTGGTAGGACCCGAATTAACGAAGTCCAAAGAGCCCGCGCTATTCGCCCCCAGCGCCGCAGGACGGCGCACGACGAAGTTGCACAGTGACGTATTCGACTGGTTGTAACACTGGTCGAGAATGAATTGCAGCGGGGTCGAAACGATGGCGCCCTTAATCTTGATGTCGAAGTAATCGACTGTCAGGGTCGTGCGCCGCAGGAACGGAATGAACTTCGGCGTGAAAACCGCGCCAATGGTCAGCGTGTCGCCCTTCTCGGCTCCCAGGTTCGGATTGCCGCCGGCAAGGCTAGCGATACCCTGAAGATCCGCCTGGCTCGCAAAGAATGCCCCATTGGCGGCGATGTTCGCCAACACGCCAGGAGCGGCACGGCAGTTGGTTGCGAGGGTTCCAGTCGATGCAGCCGTGATCCCGATACACGGATCCTTAAGCCCGCTGGGGAAGTCCTCGGCCGCAGGCGAGAAGAGTTCCGACACGTTCGGAGCCCGCACTGCGCGCGCCTTCATGACCCGGAAACGGAGGTCCGCGAACGGTGCCCATTCGCCGCCATAGTTGAAGCTCGTCACATTGCCCACGGTCGAATAGTGCGACCGGCGGATAGCACCGCGTACAGCGAGGCGGTCGAAGAAGGGCCGATCCGTGATCAGCGGAACGATCGCCTCGGCAAAGCCTTCGTAAACGTCGAACTTGCCCGCCACATTGGGCGAAACGTTGCCGCCGTTAAGACCTCCCTGCGACAGGAGATCGAACTCAGAACGGCTTGTTTCCTTGCGATACTCGCCACCGACCGAGACGCTGATCGGATCGGTGGACCACAGGATCGGGAACAGCTTGCCGCCAACGTTACCGCCGAACACCGTCTGGGTCACCTTGGTATCAAGTGACTGTGGCGCCGCGAGGTAAGGGAGCGCTGGTGTAAGCGAACCGGGGCCGAAGATATTGGCGGGGATGCATCCTGCCGCCCGGGCCGCCGGATCGGCGCAAAGAATCTCGGTGGTATTACCGTTGCCATTGACGTCGTTGACATCCCGGAAGGAGCTTAACGCCAAGGCGAAATTCGGGGCATTGAACTGGCCGCTGCCCTTTTGCGCTTCCTTGCTCTGGCCATAGATGCCGTACACTTCATAGTTGAACTTGGAGCCAAGGGCGCCCGTCGCACCGCCCGCAACGCGATACAGGTCGCGTTTTACGCTGGTCGCGCGCGGCCCGAAATCGGCGAAGCGCTTGTCAACGAAAATGTCCCGCAGGCCGTCGCCGTTGGTGTCGGTCGCCAGATTGAAAATGGCGTCGGGAACGAACGGGTTACGATAAACGACGCCATTGACTTGGGTCTCGACTGGTATCTGTCCGTCGGCAAAGATGTCGTCCGACGCAAATGGGTACGGCTCAATATTGGTCGCACTTTTCGTGCGAGCATAATTTCCTTCGATGAAGAAATTCAGCGCTGGAGAAACTTCGTAATTGGCGCGCATTGCGGCGACGTAGCGTTGCACGGGAACGGCCAGATAGCGGTAGTCTGAGCGATTGAAGCCGTCAGGCCCGATCCGAGTCCCATCAAGCGCACTCCCTTCAAACGGAGTGCCGGTCAGATCGCAGGTTCCACCGGTTCGCGAGGTGCACGGTCGAAGCGCATTCGTCGTAGGATCATAGGTAAAAGTGATTGTTTGGGGGATGTCTGTTTCCTCACCTTCGGCAGGCGGGACATAGTTGGGATTCGGCACATAATAACGTCCGCGCGGACTGAAGCCCGAGAAGTTCGGCCGGAACGGCGTGAACAGGTCTGCAGCGTCACCCGTAACCGACAGGCCAAGGCTGGTTGAATCGAGCGCGCTCGAGCCAGCCTCGCTGGAGCGATTGCGCTTTAACACCGTGCCCTGTTTGGAATATTCACCAAAGACCATTATGTTTCCGCGGCCGTCGGCGAAATTCTTGCCCGCAAGGGCATTGAACAGGCGATCGCTGCCATCACCATACTGGCTGATGCCGAACTGGCTGCCGAGCTGGATGCCGTCGAACTTGGTCTTATAGATCAGGTTGACGACGCCCGCGACGGCGTCCGAACCGTACACCGCCGAAGCACCGCCGGTCAGCACGTCGACGCGCTCAAGGAACTGGGTCGGGATGACGTTAAGATCGACGGCATTGCTTCCCGGGATGCCCGAGACAAAGCGGCGGCCATTGACGAGAACGAGCGTCCGATCGACGCCGAGGTTGCGCAGGTCGACCGTGGCGACGCCGACGCCCGAATTATTAAAGGCAGAATTGGTGCGGCTGTAGGTCGGGGTGCCAAACACCGGATTCTCGAGCAGAACATCCTGGATGTTGACCGCGCCCGATTCGCGGATTTGCTTGTCCGAGACAACCTGAACGGGCGACGGCGCAACGGCGGCCGGGTTGGCGATGCGCGATCCGGTGACGATGATCTCGCCACTGTTTCCGTCGGGCGCCGGAGTAGGCTCTTGGGCGATGGCACCAGGGACGGTCGGACCCTGCGTGGATGGCACGGTTGTGTCCGACGGGGCCACCGTCTGCGCCGAGGCGGCACCGCTGAATGCGATCCCCGCTCCGAACAGCGCCAGCGCCTGAAGTGCGGCGGTTGCCCGTAGGTTCGACTTCTTCATGTTGCTCTCCCGGAGTGGACGGACCCTACGCCGTCACAAGAATAAATACGCGCCAAGGCGCCCTCAGGAGTTCACTTTGATCGGGAGTCGAGGTCGGTGTAAAGTTTCGAGCGCAACGAATGCTGTTTTTGTGATGATAGTGTGTCAGTTGCGACACAGTGCGGATTAAGCAATCTCCGCAAGCTGTTACGCCGGGTCAGCAAGCGCGCCGCTCGCCTTCCAAGCTCGCCGTAGCGTCAACATAGGGTTCCTGGCGGGCGATGCTCCAGTAGCGCAACTGGTCGAGCGGGATGCGGGTGCCGGTGACGGCGCAGCGGACATAGTCGCCGTGGGCGAGGAGGCGGAAAGTGCCCGCGAGATAGTGGATTCGCGCCTCGCGGCCGCCCTGGTTCATCAGCATGGGGGGTTTATCAGCATCGCGTCAGTCCTCGCGGTCGAACAGACCGGCCTGTCCGGGGACATAGGCGCGCGGGCGCTTTCGCTCAAGATGGGGCGCGGTCGCGGGACCCCGGTCGACGCTCACCGGTACCGCACCATCAGCAAAGTGGAGGTCGAGCGCGGCGGCGGCGCGGGCGGCGGCGGCGGTCACCAGGGTGCGGCCGTCGCGCGCCGTGACCCGCGCGAACCCTCGGGAAAGCGGGCGGTCGGGGTGGACCAGCTGCGCCATCTGCCACAGCGCGACGAGGCGCTCGATCGAGCGCTCGATCTTGTGGTCGAGAAGTTCGCGGCGGAGGCGCGGGGCGACTCCGGCAAGGTCGGCGCGGGCATGAACGGCGCGCGCGGCGAGGGCGCGGGGGAGGCGGTCGCCGAGCTCGTCGAAGCGTTGGCGAGCGGGAGCGAGGAGCGCAGAAGGATCGGGCAAGCGGC
>JBDSGJ010000036.1:0-9258 GCA_039919075.1 Sphingomicrobium sp. | reverse complement strand
GCGGTGGCCGCCGTCCTTGACGAGCGTCAGCTGGACATCGGATGAACGCAACTGGGCCAGCAGCTTGAGCGGCACGCCGACGGGGACGACATCGTCCTTTTCGCCGTGGAGCAGGCGCACCGGGCAGTCGATCACGATCGGTCGACCAAGCAGCCGCAGTGCCTCGCCCGATTGCCAGAAGGCGCGATGGGTCACGAACGGAAAGGGGCCGTCGGGACTGGATCGCTCCAGCCGTCCGTCCTGGAGCAATTTGATCTTTTCGTCGGGCGAAAAGCTCCAGTCGGTGAAATCGGGGGCGGCGGCGATGCCGATGAGTGCCGCGACGCGATCGGGCAGGCGAAGCGCCACGTGAAGCGCGATCCACCCGCCCATCGACGAGCCGACGAGGATGATGCGGCCTTCGACCAGCCGGTCGATCAGGCCAAGGGCTTCGTCGATCCAGCGGGCAAGCGTGCCGTCGGCAAAGTCTCCGCCCGATGATCCGGTGCCGCTATAGTCGAAGCGCAGGCAGCCGCACCCAGTCGCGGCGGCGAGGGCATCGACGCCAAGCGCCTTGGCCCCCTCCATGTCCGAGGCATAGCCGGGGAGGAAGACCAGAGTCGGGCGCGCGGGGTCGGCCGGCGCGCGGTGCCGAACGGCGATGCGCCGCCCGTCACCGGGATCGAAATAAGCGAGGTCGGGGGTCATGGCATCGCGCAGCACGTCGAGATTGTCGCCGTAGAAGAGTTTGTTCACGCGCACGGCCCCCAACAATCGCCAACGTCATCCCGGACTTGATCCGGGACCTACCTTCTACCTTCGGGTATGGGACCATAAGAAAGAAGGTGGGTCCCGGGTCAAGCCCGGGATGACGGCGAGGGTCAAGCCTGGGATGACGGTGCGCGGGTTGAGGGCGCACGCTCCCGCCGCTAGAGGCTTCGCCCATGTCGAACATGTTCAAGATCGCCCTTCCCGATGGCTCGGTTCGGGAAATGCCCGCAGGGTCGAGCCCAGCGGATGTCGCGGCGGCAATCGGGCCGGGGCTGGCCAAGGCGGCGCTGGCGGCGCGGGTCGATGGCGAGTTGCGCGATCTCAACCGCCCGTTCGAGGGGGATGCCAGCCTCGCGCTGGTCACCGCGCGCGACGAGAAGGATGCGCTCGAGCTGGTCCGCCATGACTATGCGCATGTGCTGGCCGAAGCCGTGCAGAAGCTGTTTCCCGGCACGCAGATCACCTTTGGCCCGGCGACCGACGACGGCTTTTACTATGACTTCGCGCCGGCGCCGGGGCGGGGGATGTTCACCGAGGAAGAGCTTCCGCTGATCGAGGCCGAGATGCGGCGGATCATCGCCGCGAACGAGCCGCTGGTGCGCGAGGAGTGGGCCCGCGAGGATGTCCGCGCGTTCTTCGCCAAGAGCGGCGAGACGTTCAAGGCCGACTGGGTGATGGAGCTGCCCGAGGGCGAGGCGATCACCATGTATCGATCTGGCGTCGGCGACGACAAGTGGATGGACCTGTGCCGGGGGCCGCATCTGCCATCGACGGGGAAGCTCGATCCGGCGGCATTCAAGCTGACGCGGGTGTCGGGGGCCTATTGGCGCGGGGACCAGGCCAATCCGATGCTCAGCCGAATCTATGGGACGGCGTGGCTCAACAAGAAGCAGCTCGAGGCGCATCTCGTGCGGCTGGAGGAGGCAGCCAAGCGCGACCATCGCCGGATCGGGCAGGAGATGGACCTGTTCCACCTGCAGGCCGAGGCGCATGGATCGGTGTTCTGGCACCCCAAAGGCTTCATCCTGTGGCGCGCGCTTGAGGCCTATATGCGGCGACGGCTTGATGCGGCGGGCTATGACGAGGTCAAAACGCCCCAGCTGATGGATGCGCGGCAGTGGGAGAAATCGGGGCATTGGGGCAAGTATCGCGAGAATATGTTCGTGGTGCCGGACGAAATTCCGAGCGGGGAGGATGATGGGCCGGTGCTCAAGGGCACCGGCGACCTGATGGCGCTCAAGCCGATGAACTGCCCGGCACATGTGCTGATCTTCAAGCAGGGCATCACCTCGTATCGCGACCTGCCGATCCGCATGGCCGAGTTCGGCTGCTGCCACCGCAACGAGCCGCATGGCGCGCTCCACGGGATCATGCGGGTTCGCCAGTTCACGCAGGATGACGCGCATATTTTCGTTCGCGAAGACCAGCTGATCGACGAAGTGCGCGACTTCTGCGACTTGCTCGATAGCGTGTATCAGGACCTCGGGTTCGAATCCTATGCAATCAAGCTGGCGCTGCGGCCCGAGAAGCGCTTCGGATCCGACGCGATGTGGGACTGGTCCGAGCAATCCTTGCGCGATGCGGTCAAGGCGAGCGGGCGCGACACCGCCGACTATGGCTGGGAAGAGCTTCCCGGCGAGGGGGCTTTCTATGCGCCCAAGCTTGAGTTCCATCTGACCGACGCGATCGGGCGGACGTGGCAGGTGGGGACGATCCAGACTGACACGGTGCTCCCCGAGCGGCTCGACGCGTCCTACATCGGCGAGGATGGGGCGCGGCATCGGCCGGTGATGCTCCATCGCGCCATCCTCGGCACGTTCGAGCGGTTCATCGGGATCTTGATCGAGCATCACGCGGGGCGCTTCCCGCTGTGGCTGTCGCCAGTCCAGGCGGTGGTCGCGACGATCGTGTCCGATGCCGATGATTACGCAAACGAGGTTGTCGCCAGGCTCAAGGCGGCGGGGCTTCGCGTCGAAAGCGACCTGCGCAACGAGAAGATCAACTATAAGGTGCGCGAGCATTCGCTGGCCAAGGTCCCCCTGCTGCTGGTCGTGGGCAAGCGTGAAGCCGAGGAAAGCAGCGTTGCGATCCGTCGGCTTGGGGCGGACGAGCATCAAAAGGTGATGAGCCTCGACGCCGCGATCGCGATGATGGCGAGCGAGGCGGTGCCGCCCGACCTTCGCGCCGACTGACGCCGCGACGCCACAGCCGCGGCGAAATCGACTCGCCACCCTTCACAAACAGCCGCCAAGCGCCTAGCTGGCGCGACCACAACCACGACTGGAGAATCTGCTATACCACCGCCCAACCCGCGTCGCTCGATGACGCCGCCGGCCTTTACCGGCCCCCGCTACAACGAGTTCATCCAGTCGCAAAAAGTCCGGGTGATCGACGAAAATGGCGAGAATCTGGGCGTGATGTATACGCGCGAAGCCTTTGAACAAGCGCAGGGCGTGGGCCTCGACCTGGTTGAGATCAGCCCGAATGCCGATCCGCCCGTCGCCAAATTCCTCGATATCGGCCGCTTCAAATATGAAGCGCAGAAGAAAGCCAACGAGCAGCGCAAGCGGCAGAAGACGCAGGAGATCAAGGAGATCAAGATGCGTCCGAACATCGACGATCATGACTATGATACGAAGATGAAAAAGGTCGTCGAATTCATCGAGGATGGTGACAAGGTCAAGGTGACGATGCGCTTCCGTGGCCGCGAGATGGCCAATGGCGCGCTTGGCATGGCGGTGTTGCAGCGGGTCCAGGCCGACACGATCGAAATCGCCAAGGTCGAAGCGCACCCGCGCATGGAAGGTCGGCAGATGCTGATGGTGCTTTCGCCCAAATAGGGCGCAACTCCTTCTTCTATATCCGTAATAGCACAGCCCGCTTGCCCTTACGGCAGGCGGGCTTTGCTGTGTCGCAGCAAACCATGATTGTTGTTTTCATGTCGCAGGGCCCGTGGAAAGCTTGGAAAATTGGGGGTTTATATTCCCATTGAACCGAGAGCGGCTTACGCTCCGGTCAACTATTAGAAACCGCTCCTGGAGAGGAACTATCATGACCAAGTCGCTGTGGCTGGCATCGGCCAGTCTTGTCACGTTGATGGCACCCCCGGCGTTGGCGCAAAGCGGCGGGCAGATCGACCCGACCACGCAGAACAGTCCGACCGCCAAGTCCGGCGCGGTTGCCCGGAACGATACCGCGCAGACTTCGATCGACACTGGCGACATCGTGGTGACCGCAACTCGCCGTAACGAAGCGCTGTCGAACGTGCCGCTGGCGGTAAGCGCGGTGACGGCGGAGAGCCTGGAAAAGTCGGGCGCGACCGATATTCGCCAGCTGACCCAGCTGTCCCCCTCCCTGCTCGTCTCATCGACCTCGTCCGAAGCCGGCGGTGCTGCGGCGCGAATTCGCGGCATCGGCACGGTCGGGGACAACCCCGGCCTTGAAAGCTCGGTCGCGGTGTTCATCGACGGGGTCTATCGTTCGCGCACCGGGGTCGGACTGACCGAACTCGGCGCGATTGACCGGATCGAAGTGCTGCGCGGGCCGCAGGGAACCCTGTTCGGCCGCAATGCCTCGGCGGGCCTGATCTCGATCATCACTGCCAAGCCCAGCTTCAAGCTCGGCGCAAATGCGCAGATCGACATCGGCAACTATAATTATCGCCGGATCGAGGCGGGCATTACCGGCCCGCTCAGTTCGACCATCGCCGCGCGCATCGACGGGGTCTACACCAAGCGCGACGGCTTTTTGCGCGATGTCGTGTCCGGCCGCGACGTCAATGACCGCGACCGCTACCTGATCCGCGGGCAACTGCTCTATCAGCCCTCCACCGACCTGTCGGTGCGGCTGATCGGCGATTACTCCAAGCGCAAGGAAGAATGCTGCGCCGCGGTCTATTTCCCGGTGCGCGACTACACCGCTGCCGGCCCGCAGCCGTCGACTATCGCCGCTTACGAAAATACACTCGGCGCGCGGATCCAGGACAATGCTGACGCGCGCCGCGTGTCGATCACGCCGGGGCGCGACTATGTCTCCAACGTCACCGATTACGGCTTTTCTGGCGAGATTAATTACAAGTTCGGCGGGGTTCAGATGACCTCGATCACTGCCTATCGATCGAACGAATATATCCGCGGCCAGGACGCCGATTTCAACGCGCTCGATATCCTCTATCGCAAGAGCGACGGCGGATCTGCCAACCGCTTCCGCACCTTCACTCAGGAAGTCCGCTTCCAGGGGACAACGCTCGGCGACCGGCTCGACTGGCTGGTCGGGGGCTATTACGCCAACGAGAAGCTGCGGGTGAAGGACAATCTCGCCTATGGCGCCGACTACGAAGCCTTTGCCAATTGCACAACAGCAGAAAAGGTTCAGACGCTGACGGGTGCCCCGTTGGTGTTGCCAACTGCGGCCAACGGAAGCTGCTTCAATCCGGTGGTTGCGGGGCTGTTCATTACCAATCCGGCGATCCCGGCAAGCACCCGAGGCGCCGTTCAGCTCTTTGCCGGCCTGGCCCCGGGCTTCCCCCAAGGCGGGTATGACGCACTCTCCGCCCGGATCGGCCAGCCGGCGCTGCAGATCGGCCAGTCGGGCCTCAACGATCTCTACAATCAGAAGAGCAACAATTATGCGATCTTCACGCATAATATCTTTTCGATCACCGATGCGCTGAAATTCACGCTCGGGCTGCGCTACACGCACGAGAAGAAGACGCTCGATGCAACGCTGCGCGACAATAATAATTTTTGCAGTGCCTTGAGCGCGACTTCACTGGCGACGCTGATGACGTTGCCCTGCATCATTCCCAGCGTGGCTGGTGGCCTCTATTCCGACAGCGCCAGCAAATCGGAAAGCAAACTGTCGGGAACGGCGGTCCTGAGTTATAAGTTTTCGCCGCAACTGCTTGGCTATGCGAGCTTTTCACGTGGCTACAAAGCTGGTGGCTTCAACCTCGACCGGACCGCGCTCGCTCGCACCTACGTCGGCACTGTCACGCCCGGCCTCGGCATCCTCGATCCGGCTCCGGGTCCCGTCTGCTCCTCGGCAGCGCAAGCCAATTGCACAGGTCCGGCGCGGGTCAGCGGGCTTGAGTTTGCGCCCGAGGTCAACAATGCTTTTGAACTCGGGGTGAAGCTCCACACGCCGCGGATCGACATCAATGTCGCCGCCTTCCACCAGCTGTTCCGCGATTTCCAGCTGAACGCCTACAATGGGCTGAATTTTCAGGTCGAAAACATCAATTCGTGCAGTACCGACCTGCGCGGGACCGATCAGGACGCATCGAGTGATACCGGCGCCTGCACCGGCAAGCTGAAGGCCGGCGTGCAATCCATCGGCCTGGAATTCGAGATGTTCACCCGGCCGATGACCGACGTGAACTTCAACCTCGGGGCGGTTTATGCAGCGACCGAATATCGACGCAATCTGGTGGGTGCTGGCGGCCGGCCGCTATCGCCGAACTTCTTCCAGTTGCCGGGCCGTGGCTTGTCCAACTCGGCCGAGTTCACCGCCACCGCGTCGCTGTCGTGGACCCCGCGGATCGGGGCGAGCGGACTGCGCGCTCTCTTCTACGTCGACGGGCGGCACATGAGTGCGTTCAACACCGGCTCCGATCTCGATATCGAGAAGATGCAGTCGAGCTTCAACATCGTCAACGGCCGCGTCGGCATCCACGGTCCCGACAATATGTGGGGCGTCGAGCTGTGGGCGCAGAATTTGTTCAACAAGACCTACACGCAGGTCGCGTTTGACGCGCCGTTGCAGGGCACCGGCACCGGTGCTTATTCGAACACCGCACGCGGCGTGATCGAGAACCGCTATGCCCGCGCCAACTCGCTGTTCGGCGAATTCCTTGGTGAGCCGAGGACCTATGGCCTGACGTTGCGGGCCAAGTGGGCGCCCTCGCCGCGCGCCGCGCCCGACTATGTTGCGCCCCCGGCACCGCCGCCGCCCCCGGCGACGCAGACCTGCGCCGATGGTAGCGTGATCGCGGTCGAGGCGGCGTGCCCGGTGGTTGCGCCGCCGCCGCCGCCGCCGCCGCCCGCCCCGTCGAAGGGCGAGCGTGGCTAGGCGCTGAGCAAGACTGACGGCCAGGGAAGGGCCTCGCCCGAAGCGGCGGGGCCCTTTGCTATTCGGCGGCTTCGGCGGCGGTCCGCGCGGCCTCGGCGGCGACGGCGAGCAGACGGGTGCGGAGCGCTTCGCTCTGGGCGGCGGAGAGCTTTTTGCCCGTCGCGTCGGTGAGGTAGAAGACATCGACCGCCCGCTCGCCATAGGTCGCGATATGCGCCGAGTGGATGACCAGCCGGGCGTCGTGAATCGCCCCCGCCAGCCGCGCCAGCAGCGCCGGACGATCGCGGGCATTGACCTCGACCACAGTCGTGCGGCTCGACGCGGCGTTGGCGATGAGGACGCGCGGCGCGATCCGGAACGGCTCCGCGCGGCCATTTGCAGCGGGGTAGGGCAGCGCGGGGACCTCCCCGGTAATGGCGTCGCCGACCGCGCCGAGCAAGCGGGCGCGCAGCCGCTTGTCGGCATAGGGCCGACCCTGCCGGTCGTGGATGAGGAGATTGTCGAGCGCCATTCCGTCGCGCGTGGTGTGGATGCGGGCGTCGAAAATGCTTGCCCCGGCGGCGGCGAGCCCGGCCGCGATGCGATAGAACAGGCCAGGCGAATCGGCCGCGAACACGCTTACTCTGGTGCCACCGGTGACGGGGTCGTCGTCGGCGACCACGCTCGGCCCCGTCGCCGGATCGACGGCTTCGATCTGTCGCGCGTTGGCAAGTTGCCACGCGGGCGGCTCGGCGATCCAGTAGCTGTCGGGGAGGCGGGCGGCGTGAGCGGCGGTGCGCGCTGCGGGCCACCCGGTGGCGCGGGCGAGTTCGGCCTGGCGGGCGGCGACCTGCTCGCTTCGGCCGTCTTCCTTGTGGCCAAGCCGAAGCCGCTCCTCGGCGGCGGTGAACAGCGCGCGGATCAGGCTTCGTTTCCAGTCAGTCCACGTGCCTGGGCCGACCGCGCGAATATCGACGACGGTCAGGACGAGCAGCAGCCGCAACCGCTCCGGGCTTTGCACGACGGCAACGAAATCCTCGATCGTCTGCGGATCGGCGAGGTCGCGGCGGAAGGCGGTGTTCGACATCAACAGATGGTGGCGAACGAGCCAGGCGACGGTCTCGGTCTCGCCTGGGTCGAGCCCGAAGCGCGGGGCGAGCTTCATCGCGACCTCGGCGCCAAGCATGCTATGATCGCCGCCGCGACCCTTGGCGATGTCGTGGAGCAGGACGGCGACATAGAGTGTGCGGCGCGAGGCGATCTGGGCGAACAATTTGGTCGACTGCGGATGATCCTTGATCAATTCACCGCGCTCGATCTGCGCGAGCAGGCCGATCGCACGGATCGAATGTTCGTCGACCGTATAATGGTGGTACATGTCGAACTGCATCTGCGCGACGACCCGGCCGAAGTCGGGGACGAAGCGGCCGAATACCCCGGCCTCGTTCATCCACCGAAGGACGGTGTCGGGGGCGTTGCGGTCGGTCAGCGCCTCCATAAAGAAAGCGTTGGCGACGGGGTCGGTGCGCACGCCGTCGACCAGCCGCGTGTCGCGGGCGGCGGCGCGCATTGCGGCGGGATGGATTTCGAGGCGGAGGCGCGCGGCGAGCGCGAACAGCTGGATCAGGCGCACCGGTTCCCTGGCGAGAAAGTCGTCGCTTGGGATCGAGAGTCGACCGCGATCGAGGATGAAGCCGTCTAGCCTGGGCGGGTTTTTGCGGAGCGTCGGGAAGGCGAAGCGGCGGCCCTTGCGGCCGAGCTGCTCGTCGAGCTGGGCGAGGAACAGCCCGGTCAGGTCGCCGACCGTCTTGGCGTTGAGGAAGTAGAATTGCATGAAGCGCTCAACCGCGCTTTTGCCGGGGCGATCAGCATAGCGCATCGCCGCGGCAATCTCGCGCTGCTTGTCGAAACCGAGGCGTTCCTCGGCGCGCCCGGCGGCGAGGTGGAGCTGGCAGCGGACCGACCAGAAGAAGCGCTCGGCGCGCTCGAAGCGGCGATATTCCTCGTGGGTCAGGAGGCCGGCGCCGACCAGCTCGGCGGGCTCGCGCACGCCGTGGACATATTTGCCGATCCAGTAGAGCGTGTGGAGATCGCGAAGCCCCCCCTTGCCGTCCTTGACGTTGGGTTCGACGACATAGCGGCTGTCGCCCATCCGCTTGTGCCGCTCGTCACGCTCGGCGAGCTTGGCGGCGACAAATTCGCGGCTGGTGCCGGTGACGACGTCGCGGCGGAAGCGAAGCGCGGCCTCGTCGGACAGTGGCTGGTCGCCCCACAGATAGCGCGCCTCGAGCAATGAGGTGCGGATGGTCATGTCGGACCTGGCCAGCGCCACTGCTTCCGACGGGGTGCGGACCGACTGGCCGACCTTGAGCTTCAAGTCCCACAGCAGGTAAAGCAAGGCCTCGACGACCTGCTCGCACCATGGCGCGCGTCCAGCAGGGACGAGCATCATCAGGTCAA
>JBDSGJ010000035.1:0-30046 GCA_039919075.1 Sphingomicrobium sp. | reverse complement strand
GAGGCGACGCCACCGACCGGTTGATCGCGCTGGCCGAACGATTTCGCGGGACCGACGCCGCGGTCGAGGCGGCCGAAGCCGAATGGCGCGGCTGGCCGGTCGGCGAACGCCTCAGCCATGCGCTGGTCAAGGGCATCGACGCGCATATCGTCGCCGATACCGAGGAAGCGCGGCAGTCGGCAACCCGCCCGATCGCGGTGATCGAAGGTCCGTTGATGGACGGGATGAACGTCGTCGGCGACCTGTTCGGATCGGGCAAGATGTTCCTGCCGCAAGTGGTCAAGTCTGCCCGCGTGATGAAGAAGGCGGTCGCCCACCTGCTGCCGTTCATCGAGGCCGCGAAGGACGCAAATGCGCGCGGCAAGGGCAAGATCATCATGGCGACGGTCAAGGGTGACGTCCACGACATCGGCAAGAATATCGTGGGCGTCGTCCTCCAGTGCAACGGGTTCGAGATCGTCGATCTGGGCGTGATGGTGCCGTGGACCAAAATCCTCGAGACTGCGATCGCCGAGGACGCTGACATCATCGGCCTGTCGGGGCTGATCACGCCGTCGCTCGACGAAATGGTCACCGTCGCCGAGGAAATGAAGCGCAGCGGAATGACCATGCCGCTGCTGATCGGCGGCGCGACAACCTCGAAGGTCCACACCGCGCTGCGCATCGACGTAGCCTATGACGGGCCGGTGCTCCATGTGCTCGACGCCAGCCGCGCGGTTGGGGTCGCCACCAGCCTGGTCAGCGACACCGGGCGCGATGAATATGTCGCGGGCTTCAAAAGCGACTATGCCACCGTCCGCGCCGCGCGCGAGAGCAAGGGGCAAAACGAGCTGCTGCCGCTCGCGAAGGCGCGGGCGAACCCGTTCCACGTGGACATGGCGATGAAGCCGCCTAGTCCGCTCAAGCCCGGCGTACATATCTTTCGCGAATGGAGCCTGGCCGACCTGCGCGAGCTGATCGACTGGACGCCTTTCTTCCGCGCTTGGGAGCTGGCGGGCAATTATCCGGCGATCCTCGACGACGCGATCGTCGGCGAAAGCGCGCGCTCGCTGTTTGCCGACGCGCAGGCGATGCTCGACAGGATCGTCGGCGAGAAATGGCTCACGGCTCGCGGGATCGCGGGGTTGTGGCCGTGCGTTCGCCATGGAGACGATGTGTTCGTCGACAGCGAATCTGTGTGGTCGCCCGAGGAACTTGGCGGGCTGGAATATCTCGGGCTCGCCGACAGCGATGACCTCGTCCGCCTGCCTTTCCTTCGCCAGCAAATCGCCAAGCGCGAAGGTCGCCCCAACAATTGCCTGGCCGACTTCATCGATCCCGATGGCGACTGGATCGGCGGGTTCGCGGTGTCGATCCACGGCATCGAACCCCACCTTGCCCGATTCAAGGCGGGGATCGACGATTATAGCGATATCCTGCTCAAGGCCCTAGCCGACCGCCTGGCCGAAGCTTTTGCCGAGCGGCTCCACCAGCATGTCCGCACCACCCTGTGGGGCTATGCGCCGGGCGAGCAGTTGACCAACGAGGCGCTGATCAAGGAGCAATATCGCGGCATCCGCCCGGCGCCGGGCTATCCCGCCTGCCCCGATCACAGCCTCAAGCCTGCCCTGTTCAAACTGCTCGACGCGCACCACGCGACAGGGATTAGCCTGACCGAAAGTTTTGCGATGCTTCCGACCGCTGCGGTGTCGGGCTTCTACTTCGGCCACCCGCAAGCGAGCTATTTCGGAGTCGCGCGGATCGGCGAGGACCAGGTCCAGGATTATGCGGCGAGGCGAGGGATACCGCTCGACGAAGCGCGGCGGTGGCTGAGGCCCAATCTCGACTGAATATTGACTTAAGCCGCTCCGATATATAACGACATTGTTATATCTCTATCTGTCCGCTCCAACTTGACTGGGTGCTCATGCGCAACAGCTATTTGTTCACGTCCGAATCGGTTTCCGAAGGTCATCCCGACAAGGTCGCCGACCAGATCAGCGACGCCATCGTCGACCTGTTCCTCGCCAAGGACCCAGAAGCGCGCATCGCCTGCGAGACGCTGACGACGACCAACCTCGTCGTGCTGGCCGGGGAAATCCGGGGCGAGGGCATCATGGACGTCAACGGCAATTGGGCGCCGGGGGTCGAGGCCGAAGTCGAACAGGCCGCGCGCGATACCGTCAAGCGGATCGGTTACGAGCAAGACGGATTTCACTGGCAGAATTTCGAATTCATCAACCGCCTCCACCCGCAGTCGGCGCACATTGCGCAGGGCGTGGACGCAACCGGCAACAAGGATGAGGGCGCGGGCGATCAGGGGATCATGTTCGGCTACGCCTCTGACGAGACCCCCGAACTGCTCCCCGCCACGCTCTACTACAGTCACAAGATCCTCGAGCGCATGGCCGCCGACCGCCACTCGGGCGCGGCGCCGTTCCTCGAACCCGACGCCAAGAGCCAGGTCACGCTGCGCTATGAAGAGAGCAAACCCGTCGCCGCGACCGCGATCGTCGTCTCGACCCAGCACGGCAAGGGCTATGACCAGGGCGAGGGCGAGGCGGTACTTCACGCCTATGTCAAGCGCGTCGTCGCCGCCATCCTCCCCGCCAACCTGCTGTCGGACGAGACCGTCTATCACATTAACCCGACCGGCAGTTTCGAGATCGGCGGGCCCGACGGCGACGCTGGCGTGACCGGGCGCAAGATCATCGTCGACACCTACGGCGGGGCCGCCCCGCACGGCGGCGGCGCGTTCAGCGGCAAGGACCCGACCAAGGTCGACCGCTCGGCGGCGTACATGGCGCGTTACCTTGCCAAGAATATCGTCGCGGCGGGCTACGCCACGCGCTGCACGATCCAACTCGCCTACGCGATCGGCGTCAGCGAGCCGCTGTCGCTCTATGTCGACACGCACTCGACCGGGACCGTCGGCGACGACGTGCTCGAGGCGGCGATCGGCAAGATCGACGCGCTCGGCCGGCTGACCCCGCGCGGCATCCGCACTCACCTCGGCCTCAACAAGCCGATCTATTCAAAAACCGCGGCCTATGGTCACTTCGGGCGCACCCCCGAAGGCGACTTTTTCCCGTGGGAAAAGACCGACCTCACCGACGCGCTGAAAAGCGCAATCGCCGCCTAATCCAACGCTTCAAAGGAATACCGCCGTGGCTACTGCTGCCCAGATCGAAACCAACGATTACGTCATCGCCGACATCGGCCTCGCCGACTATGGTCGCGCCGAAATCAATATTGCCGAGACCGAAATGCCCGGCCTCATGGCGCTCCGCCAGGAATTCGGCACGACCAAGCCGCTGACCGGCGCGCGGATCGTCGGATCGCTGCACATGACGATCCAGACCGCCGTCCTGATCGAGACGCTGACCGCCTTGGGCGCGACCGTCCGCTGGGCCTCGTGCAATATTTTCTCGACCCAGGACCATGCCGCCGCCGCGATCGCCGCGACGGGCGTGCCGGTGTTCGCGATCAAGGGCGAGACGCTCGAGGAATATTGGGACTATGTCGTCCGCATCTTCGATTGGGGGCAGGATGAAACCTGCAACATGATCCTAGACGATGGTGGCGACGCGACGATGTTCGCACTGTGGGGCGCACGCGTTGAGGCGGGCGAAACCCTCTTCACCCCGACCAACGAAGAGGAAGAAATCTTCGCCGCGACGCTGACCCGCTTCCTCAAGGACCGCCCCGGCTACCTCACCAAGACCGTCGCCAACATCAAGGGCGTTTCGGAAGAGACGACCACCGGCGTCCACCGCCTGTATGAGCTCAGCAAGCAGGGCAAGCTTCCTTTCCCAGCGATCAACGTCAACGACAGCGTGACCAAATCGAAGTTCGACAATCTTTACGGCTGCAAGGAGTCGCTGGTCGATGCGATCCGCCGCGCCACCGATGTGATGCTCGCTGGCAAGGTCGCGGTCGTCGCCGGCTTTGGCGATGTCGGCAAGGGCTCGGCCCAGTCGCTCCGCAACGGGGGCGCACGGGTCCTCGTCACCGAAATCGATCCGATCTGCGCGCTGCAGGCGGCGATGGAGGGCTTTGAAGTCGTCACCATGGATGAAGCCGTCACCCGCGCCGACATCTTCTGCACCGCGACCGGCAATGCCGACGTCATCACCGTCGATCACATGCGCGCGATGAAGCCGATGAGCATCGTCTGCAACATCGGCCACTTCGACAGCGAGATCCAGATCGCCGCGCTCGGTAACATGAAGTGGACCGAGATCAAGCCGCAGGTCGACCTCGTCGAATTTGCCGACGGCAAGAAGATCATCGTCCTCGCCAAGGGCCGCCTGGTCAACCTCGGCTGCGCCACCGGCCACCCCAGTTTCGTGATGTCGTCGAGCTTCACGAACCAGGTGCTGGCGCAGATCGAGCTGTGGGGCAGCGCCGAGAAATATGGCAAGGACGTCTATGTCCTGCCCAAGCACCTCGACGAGAAGGTCGCGATGCTCCACCTCGAGAAGCTCGGCGTGAAGCTTACCACCCTGACCGACAAGCAGGCGGCCTATATCAACGTGCCGCAGCAGGGCCCGTTCAAGCCTGACCACTACCGCTATTGATTGCCGCCCGGGCGTCCGCCGGTCGTAGTCAGTAGACCACGACCGAGCGGATGCTCTCCCCGGCGTGCATCAGGTCGAACCCCTTGTTGATCTCGTCGAGCGTCAGCGTGTGGGTGATCATCGGGTCGATCTCGATCTTGCCATTCATGTACCAGTCGACGATCTTGGGAACGTCGGTGCGCCCCTTGGCCCCGCCGAACGCGGTGCCGCGCCAGTTGCGCCCGGTGACCAGCTGGAACGGGCGGGTCGCAATTTCCTTGCCCGCTTCGGCGACGCCGATGATGATCGAGGTGCCCCAGCCGCGATGGCACGCCTCGAGCGCCTGGCGCATGACGGTCGTGTTGCCAGTGCAGTCGAAGGTATAGTCCGCGCCGCCGTCGGTCAGCGCCACCAGATGCGCGACGATATCGCCCTCGACCGTCTTGGGATTGACGAAGTGGGTCATGCCGAACTTGCGGCCCCACTCCTCGCGATCAGGATTGATATCCACGCCGACGATCATCCCCGCGCCCGCCATCCGCGCGCCCTGGAGCACGTTGAGCCCGATCCCGCCGAGCCCGAACACGATGACAGTGTCGCTGACCTGGACCTTGGCGGTGTTGACCACCGCACCGACCCCGGTGGTCACCCCGCAGCCGATGTAGCAACTCGACTTGAACGGCGCGTCGGTGCGGATTTTCGCGAGCGCGATCTCGGGCAGCACGGTGAAGTTCGAAAAGGTCGAGCAGCCCATATAGTGAAAGATCGTCTGCCCCTTGTAGGAAAAGCGGCTGGTCCCGTCGGGCATCACGCCCTTGCCCTGCGTCGCGCGGATCGCGGTGCACAGGTTGGTCTTGCCGCTGAGGCATGATTTACACTGGCGGCATTCGGGGGTGTAGAGCGGGATGACATGGTCGCCGACCGCGACCGAGGTCACCCCCGGGCCGACTTCGCGGACGATGCCCGCGCCTTCGTGGCCGAGCACGCTCGGGAACAGCCCCTCGCTGTCGAGCCCGTCGAGCGTGTAGGCATCGGTGTGGCAGATACCCGTCGCCTTGATCTCGACCAGCACTTCGCCCCCGCGCGGTCCTTCGAGATCGAGCTCGACAATCTCGAGCGGGCGTTTGGCTTCGAATGCAACGGCGGCTGTGGTCTTCATCGGTGGCTCCCGGTGCGCTAGGACGCCCGCGCTTAGGAGCGCTGGGCGAATTTGTGAAGCCACCGCGCCGCCCTCGCCCGCATCACGGGTTTGATTTCATTCGGCGAGCGGCTAAGGCGCGGCACGGCGCTCGCGGGCGCCGCGCGGCATCGCCGCTGAGGCCCGATGGCGGAGTGGTTACGTAGAGGACTGCAAATCCTCGCACGCCGGTTCGATTCCGGCTCGGGCCTCCAACCTTTCATGACGTTGACCCCCCGATGCGCATCGCGCCGACCGCAGCTTTTCGACCAACGGCCAGCCCGTGGCTTGGCCAAGGTCCACGCGCCCCCTATGCAGTCCTTGAACATCGACTGTGTTAGCCTTATAAAACAGCCAGAATGAAAGACGCTCCCATGCAGGACCATGCGCTCGCCCGCCGCGCGATGATCGACAGCCAGCTGCGCCCGCAGGGGGTTACCAACCGCGCCGTGCTCGACGCGATGGCAAACGTCCCGCGCGAGGAGTTTGTCCCCGCCGCGGCGCGCAGCTTCGCCTATTTCGACCGCGCCATCCCAGTCGCGGGCAAGGGCGAGATGCTTGCTCCGACGGCGCTTGCCCGCCTGCTTGGCGCGCTGACGCCACTGCCCGGCGAGCGTGCGCTCGTCGTCGGCGCGGCGCCGGCCTATGCCGCTGCTCTACTCGAGGCGATCGGGTTGACCATTGTTCAGGGCGAACCCGCAGGCGCAATCGACCTGATCCTCATCGAGGGGGCGATCGAGCAACTCCCCGACGCGCTCACCGATGCGCTGGTCGAGGGCGGCCGCGTCGTCACCGCACTGATCACCGACGGCGTTACCCGCCTCGCGCTTGGCCGCAAGATTGCCGGCGTGATCGGCTGGACGCGTTTCGCCGATGCCCAGATTGCCCCGTTGTCCGGCTTTAGTCGTCCAGCCGCCTTTACCTTCTGATCCCCGAAAGCATGTCCGCCATGACCCGCCCGCCCCTTTCGCTACGCAGCGCCACCGCGCTCGCGCTCCTCGCGCTCGCCGCCACCCCGGCCACGGCGGACACGCTTCGCGACGCGCTGCTGTCGACCTATCGCGCCAATCCGACGATTACTGCCCAGCGTCAGGCGCTCCGCTCGACCGATGCTTCCGTGGCAATCGCCCGCGCTGCTGGACGCCCGCAGGTCAGCGCCACCGCCGGGGTCAATCAGGACCTCACCCGCACCGGCGGCGGCAATGGGCGCAACCTCTCGGCGGGGCTGGACCTCAGCTACCCGCTGTTCAACGGCGGCAGCGTTCGCAACAATGTCCGCGCCGCCGAAACCCGCGTCGAGGCCGGGCGCTACACCTTGAAGGCGGTCGAGGGCGACACCTTCGTCGATGCCGTCACCACCTACATGGACGTCATCCGCGACCGCGCGATCGTCGCGCTCAACCAGAACAACGTCGACGTCCTCGGCACCAACCTGCGCGCCACCAGCGACCGCTTCAAAATCGGCGACTTGACCCGCACCGACGTCGCCCAGTCCGACGCCCGCCTTGCGCTCGGCCGCTCGCAGCTCGTCACCTCGCAGGGACGGCTGACCGCGAGCGAAGAGAATTACCGGCGCGTGATTGGCCACAACCCGGGCGAGCTTGCCCCGCCGCCGCCGCTACCGCCGCTGCCAGCGACCGCCGACGAAGCCGTTCAGGTCGCGCTTGTCTATAATCCCGATCTGGTGGCGATTGCGCGTACGGCAAAGGCTTCGGGCTACGACATCAATGTCGCGCGCGCTGGTCGCTTGCCGACAATCTCCGCCATCGGCAGTGGCCGCTACACCAATTACCTAGGGTCCGCCGACGACCAGTTTGGCCCATTCGCGCCCAATTCGACCACCTCGACCGGAGTCGGGGTCCAGGCGCGGCTGCCCATCTACCAAGGCGGCCTACCCGCCGCGCGAATCCGCCAGGCGCAGGCGTTCGAGGGCCAGATCCTCGAGCAGGCGATCGGCACCGAGCGCGCGGTCATCGCGACTACCCGCTCGGCCTTCGCCACCTATCGGGCCGCGCAAAGCGCAATTACCGCCAACCAGACCGCAGTCAGCGCCAATACGCTGGCGCTCGAAGGCGCGCGCGCCGAGCGTACCGTCGGAACGCGCACCGTTCTTGACGTGCTCAATGCGGAACAGGAATTGCTCAACAGCCAGGTCCAGCTCGTCTCGGCGCGTCACGACGCCTATGTCGCGGGGTTCCAGCTGCTCAACGCGATGGGCCAGGCGCAGGCCGATACGCTCGGGCTCGACGGCGGGCCGCTCTACGACCCGCTCGGCAATTATCGTCATGTCGCGCATAACCGCAACGACTGGGCCAATGATGCCAACCCGATCGCGGTCGCGACGCGCACCGTCGCCCCGGCCGAAATGCCGACGACCTATGGGCCTCCGGCGCCCCCGGCCACGACAGGGATGACAGCGCCGACGCGTTAGGCAATACAGGCCCCATGCAGGGTCAGCGCGAACCATCGATGGAAGACATCCTCGCCTCGATCAAGAAAGTGATCGCCGAGGAAAAGGAGCTTCGCGCCGCCGCGCCGCCGCTTCCCGCGAGCGATGATGACGAAGACGACGACGTCCTCGAACTCGACCAGCCGGTCGCCGCCGTTCCGCCCGGACCGCCGCGCGAACCCATCGACCTCGGCCCGCCACTGACTTCGGACGAGGCGGTTGACACCAGCCGTCAGAAGCTTGCCGAACTTCAGCAAGTCGCCGCCGCCGCCCCACCGCCCCCCGCGGTGAACGCCTTCGAAACGATGGTCCGCGACATGATCCGCCCGATGATGAAGGAATGGCTCGACCAGCATTTGTCCGACATCGTCGACGACCATGTCCGCCGCGAAATTGGCCGGATCACGGGCACGCCTCTAAGTTAGTCGTCATTCCGGGCTTGAGCCGGGACCCGTCTTCCTACCCCGGGCGCCCACAGAAGGCAGGTCCCGGATCAAGTCCGGGGCGACGAGAAGTTGATACACCCGCTCGCCCCCGCTACCCGCCGCCAATGACCGAACTCGCGAAAACCTTCGACCCCGCCGCAATCGAATCGCGCTGGTACGCCCATTGGGAAGGGCAGGGGCTGTTCCGCCCCGACCGGCCCGAGGCGACCCCCTTCACTATCGTCATGCCGCCGCCCAATGTCACCGGCTCGCTCCACATCGGCCACGCGCTCGACAATACGCTGCAGGACATCCTCGTCCGCCATGCCCGGCTTCAGGGCAAGGACGCGCTGTGGGTGGTCGGGACCGACCATGCCGGGATCGCGACGCAGATGGTCGTCGAACGCCAGCTCGACGCCGAGGGCAGGAAGCGCACCGACTTCTCCCGCGACGAATTCGTCGAGCGGGTGTGGGCGTGGAAGGAAGAGAGCGGCGGGGTCATCACGAAGCAGCTCCGCCGCCTCGGCGCGAGCTGCGACTGGGCCAATGAGCGGTTCACGATGGACGAGGGTTTTTCAAAGGCCGTCACCCACGTCTTCGTCGAGCTGCACAAGCGCGGCCTCCTCTATCGCGACAAGCGCCTCGTCAACTGGGACCCCAAGTTCCAGAGCGCGATCAGCGACCTCGAGGTCGAAACGCGCGAGGTCCAAGGCAAGTTCTGGACCCTGCGCTACCCGCTCGCCGACGGCGCGGCGGAGGACGGGATCACCCACATCGAGGTCGCCACCACTCGCCCCGAGACGATGCTCGCCGACATGGCGGTCGCGGTGAACCCCAGCGACGAACGCTACACCGCGCTGATCGGCCGGATGATCGCGCTGCCGATTACGGGTCGCCTCATCCCGATCATTACCGATGAACACGCCGACCCCGAACTCGGCTCGGGCGCGGTCAAGATTACCCCGGGCCACGACTTCAACGATTATGAAGTGGGCAAGCGCGCTGGATTCAAGCCTGCCGAAATGCTCAACATGCTAGATGGGGCAGGCCGCATCGTGCAGTGCGGCGGCATTCCAGAGGATCTGCTCGGCCTCGACCGCTTCGATGCGCGCAAGCGGGTGGTCGAACTGCTCGAGGCGGAGGGCGCGTTGGTCAAGGTCGAGGACCGTACCATCGCGACCCCTTATGGCGACCGCTCGGGCGTGGTGATCGAGCCGTGGTTGACCGACCAATGGTATGTCGATGCCGCCACGCTCGCCAAACCAGCGATCGGAGCGGTCAAGTCGGGCGCGGTCAAGATCGTCCCTGAGACTTGGGCCAAGACCTGGTTCAACTGGCTCGAAAATATCCAGCCGTGGTGCGTTTCCAGACAGTTATGGTGGGGCCACCGCATTCCCGCATGGTTCGATGCTGATGACAATGTTTACGTCGCGTCAACTATTGCCGAGGCGCAAGAGCAGGCCGGGCCGGGCGCGACGCTACGTCAGGACGAGGACGTTCTCGACACATGGTTTTCCTCGGCGCTGTGGCCCTTCGCAACGCTCGGCTGGCCCGAGCAGACCCAGGACCTCGCCCGCCATTTCCCCAACGACGTCCTCATCTCCGGCTTCGACATCCTGTTCTTCTGGGATGCACGCATGGCGATGCAGGGGATCGAATTCATGGGAACTCCGCCATGGAAAACCCTCTACCTCCACGGCCTCGTCCGCGACGCCAATGGCCAGAAAATGTCCAAGTCGAAGGGCAATACGGTCGACCCGCTCGGCCTGATCGACCGCTTCGGCGCCGACGCGCTGCGCTTCACCATGGCGGCGATGGAGAGCCAGGGGCGCGACATCAAATTGGATGAGAAGCGGGTCGAAGGCTATCGCAACTTCGCCACGAAGCTGTGGAACGCCGCGCGGTTCCTGCAGGGCAATGGGGTCGGCGCCAGCACCTCGATCGCCGCGCCGAGCGCGAGCCTCCCCGTCAACCGCTGGATCATCGGCGAAGTCGTCGAGACCCTCGCGAAAATGGACAAGGCGCTCGCCGCCCTACGCTTCGACGAGGTCGCCGACACGATCTACCATTTCACCTGGGGCACCTTCTGCGACTGGTATGTGGAACTGGTGAAGGGTGCGTGGGACGACGAAACGCGCGCCGTTGCAGCATGGGCGTTCGACCAGATCCTCGTCATGCTCCACCCGCTGATGCCGTTTATTACGGAGGAATTGTGGCACGCGATGGGGGAGCGGCCGTATTATTTGATCGTGGCCAAGTGGCCCGCGCCTGATTGTGAGGTAAATGCGTCTGCCAAGTTTGAGGCGGCGCTGGCTATATTACTGATCGAGGAAATCCGAAGCGTACGGACCGAATTGAATGTTGCGGCCGGTGCTCGCCCCAACCTTCACATTACCTTCGAATCCGATCACGGCGGGCAAGCGCTTTATGATTTTCAAGGCGCGATTAAGCGCCTGGGACGGGTCGGCTTAACCATGAAAGGTGATACCGCGCTTTACACCGCGATCGACGAAAACATCGAGGTCAATGCCGCTCGCTCAGGTTATGCTGCAGTCGATACGAAACATATTCGCGGTCGATTAAATTTGTCTGGCATCATCGACCTCGACGCCGAACGCGCCCGCCTCGAAAAGGCCATCGCCGCGGCGGCGAAAGACCGCGACTCCCTCGCCGCGCGCCTCGCCAACCCCGCCTTTACCGAGCGCGCCAAGCCCGAGGCGGTCGAGAAGGCCCGCGCCGACCACGACATCCGCGCCGCCGAGGCCGAGCGGCTCTCCGCCGCATTGGCGCGATTGGGATGACGACCTAATGGCCGACGTCGAATCTTCGCCCTCCCCCTGCGTCGCCACCGGCGACCCGCTGCCGTCCGCCCCGGCAGCCCGGCCCCACGGCGCCCGCGATCTCACAACGGGGCCGATCACCCGCACCCTTCTCGCCTTCATGATCCCGACCCTCGGCTCCTCGATCCTGCAGTCGCTCAACGGGTCGATCAACACCGTCTGGATCGGCCGGATGCTTGGCGAGAATGCGCTGGCCGCGACCTCCAACGCCACCACCGTCATGTTCCTCATGCTGGCATTCGTGTTCGGTTTCGGCATGGCCTCGACCATCCTCATCGGGCAGGCATTTGGCCGGCGCGATCTCGAAGGCGCGCGGCGGGTGATCGGCACCGCTGTCACGGCCTTCGCCGCGGTTGCCATTTTGATGAGCCTGCTCGGCTACCTGTTCGCGCCCGCCATCCTCAGGCTGCTCGCCACCCCAGCGCCGGTCGTCCCGCTCGCGCTCGCCTATCTGCGCGTGATCTTCCTCGGGCTTCCCGCCGCGCTGATGCTGACGATGTTGATGATGGCGCTGCGCGGGGGCGGGGACAGTCTCACGCCCTTGTGGTTTATGGCTCTGTCGGTGCTGCTCGACAGCGGCCTCAATCCGCTGTTCATCGCCGGGATCGGCCCGTTCCCAAGGCTGGGCATCGCCGGATCTGCAGTCGCGACCCTCATCGCCAACTATGTCGCGCTGACCGCGCTGATCGTGACCGTCTATTGGCGCGACCTGCCGCTGCGCCTGCGCGGGGCCGAGCTCCAATATCTCCGCCCCGACCCGGCGATCGTCCGCACCATCGTCACCAAGGGACTGCCGATGGGGCTGCAGATGATCGCCGTCTCGGCCTCGGCGATCACGATGTTCGGGCTCGTCAACCGGAAAGGCGTCGACACGACGGCGGCGTTCGGAGTCGCACTCCAGCTGTGGACCTATGTGCAGATGCCGGCGATGGCGGTCGGCGCGGCGGTCTCGACTATGGTCGCGCAGAACATCGGCGCCAACAAATGGCAGCGGGTCGGGCGCGTCACGCGCTCGGGCATATTTATCACGCTGGCGATCACCGGGGTGATGGTCGCCCTGCTCGCGCTCGCCGATCGCGCGGTGCTCGCCTTGTTCCTCGGCTCGCACAGTCCGGCAATGCCGATCGCGCGCCATATCCAACTGCTCGGTACCTGGGGCTATCTGTTGTTCGGGATGACGATGGTGCTGTTCGGGACGATGCGCGCCAACGGCGCGGTGCTCGCGCCGCTCGGAATTCTCGCTTTCGGGCTGCTTCCGGTGCGGCTCGGCTTTGCCGCGCTGATGCAGCCGCTGATCGGGTCGGATGCGCTGTGGCTGAGCCTGCCCGTCGCGTCTGCGTGCAACCTGACGCTCGCCTTTGTCTATTATCGCCGAGGCACCTGGAGGCGCCAGAAGATGCAATCAAGATGAGATATTGCAAATAAGAACCATTCGCATTAGCGAGCGGTTATGAGAAACATCAGCCAAGCAGCAATTGCCCTTTCGCTCACCATCATCGCCACTCCGGCGCTGGCCACCCCCGGTCTTGGCGAAGAGGTGTACCCCGCAACGATCGAACGCGAAGCCGAGGTCGAAGCCCGCTATGGCCGCCTGTCAGGCCGCAGCGAGAATGGCGCCGACGCGCTCGTTCTCGAAGCCGCCAACGGTTTCTCGACCAGGTTCCGTGCGGGAATCCTCGCCGAACTTGAGCGCGAGCCCAGCGGCGGCCGCCACGTATCGGCCTTCGCCGTCGAAGCAATCCACACGCTCGGCCGGATCGGCGGGATCGATACCGCTCTCTATGGCGAATATGAGGTCGCTCGCCATGGCCCCGATAAGGTCGAGACCAAGCTCCTTTTGCAAAAGGGTGCCGGGCCGCTTGATACGCGCCTCAATCTCATCGCTGAACGCGAGATGGTCGCGGGCGCGCCGGTTACTTTCGGTTATGCGACCTCCGCTGACGTGCCGCTTGGCGGCGCGTTCCGGCTCGGCGCGGCGGCGTTCGGCGACCTCAGCGGCGACGAGCGCGGGCATCATTTCGCTGGGCCGATCGCCAAGGCCGACTTCGAGCATTTCGGCCCGGGCGACTTAGAGATCGAGACCGGCTATCTGTTCGCGCTCGGCTCGTCGCGCGACGAGGCGCGCGGGCAAGTTCGGCTGCTCGTCGCCTACGCCTTCCCCTTCTAGCGCGCCCGCGCTATTCCGCGCGGCGATGTCACATCCATCCGTTCCCGCTTCCTTCCCCGCAATGCGAATGCGTCGCGGCCGGTCCGCGCCGTGGATCCGGGCAATGTTGGCCGAGAACCTTCTGACCCCCGCCGACCTCATCTGGCCTTTGTTCATTGCCGAAGGGCAGGGCGGGGAGGAGCCGATCGCGACCCTCCCCGGGGTCAGCCGCTGGACGGTCTCCGCGCTGGCCGACCGCGCCCGCGAAGCCCGCGACCTCGGCATTCCGTGCATCGCTTTGTTCCCCAACACGCCGCCCCACCTTCGCTCTGAACGCGGCGAGGAAGCGCTTAATCCCGACAATCTGATGTGCCGTGCAATCCGCGCGATCAAGGACGCAGTGCCCGAAATCGGTATCCTCACCGACGTCGCCCTCGATCCTTACACCGCGCATGGCCATGACGGGCTGATCGACGCTGCCGGCTATGTCCTCAACGACGAGACCAGCGAGCAGCTCGTCGGTCAGGCGCTGCTTCAGGCCAAGGCCGGTGCCGACATCGTCGCACCTTCGGATATGATGGACGGCCGCGTCGGCGCGATCCGCTCGGCGCTTGAGGCAGAGGGCCACCGCAATGTCGCGATCATGGCCTATGCCGCCAAATATGCCTCGGCCTTTTACGGTCCGTTCCGCGACGCGGTCGGCTCGCGCGGGCTGCTCAAGGGCGACAAGCGCGGCTACCAGATGGACCCCGCCAACGGCGCCGAGGCCTTGCGCGAAGTTGCCTTGGACCTCGCCGAGGGCGCGGACATGGTCATGGTCAAGCCCGGCCTCGCCTATCTCGACGTCCTGGCGCGGGTAAAAGACCGGTTCGGCGTGCCGACCTTCGCTTATGCGGTGTCGGGCGAATATGCGATGATCGAGGCCGCCGCCGCCGCCGGCGCAGGCGATCGCGACGCGCTGATCCTCGAAACGCTGATGGCTTTCAAGCGGGCAGGGGCTTCGGGAGTCCTCACCTATCACGCCCGCGACGCCGCCCGCCTCCTGGCGGGTTAGTCCGCCATGGCTGAAACCGTCGCCACCACCGAACGGCTGACGCTCCGCACCTGGGACCGAGCTGACCGCGTGCTCTTTCTAGCGCACCTCAACACCCCAGCGGTGATGCGCTGGCTCGGCGCCGTCCAGGACGAAGCGACCGCCAACGCCGCGCTCGACCGCATCGACGGCTTCGAGCGCGACTACGGCCACACCTTCTGGCTGGTGGAGCGCCGCGCCGACCATGAACTGCTCGGCTTCTGCGGGATCAAGCGCGTCAATGCCGAGGGTACCGCCCTCACCGGCCAGCACGAGATCGGCTGGCGCCTTCGCGAGGACGCCTGGGGGCAGGGGTTCGCGCACGAAGCCGCTACCGCCAGCCTCGACCTCGCCTTCGGCGGCTTAGGAGCGCCCCACGTCGTCGCTTTCACCGTCGCGGGCAATGTCGCCAGCTGGCGATTGATGGAGCGGCTCGGCATGACTCGCAGCGGGGACCTCGACTTCGACGATCCGCGCTACTCGGGCGACCTCAACCCGACGATCGTCTATCGAATCACCGCCGAGGAATGGCTCAGGAGCCGATCCGCGCGCTGAGCGCGCCGATCGTTTGCCGCTGCGCGACATCGAGTGCGCCGACCTCGCCCGCCGCTGCAGCGACCGCCGCCAGATCCTCCGCCCCGATCCCGCCATGAGCCTTGATGTCGGCACCGGCCAGCGCGTCGATCTCGCTCAGCGCGCGCGGGGTCGGCGCGCGCGCCGCCTCAAGCGCCGACAGCGCCATTTGCGCCGCGATCCAGCCTTCGCTCCGCGCCGGTCCGGCGGCACCGGCGGCGCGCTGTGCCGGCCCCAGCGCCGCCCGAAACGCAGCCTCGCCCGACCGCGCCTCGGCCAGCAGCTCGGCCAGCCGCCCGCGCAGCCCGACCGCAACCGGCGCGACGACGAGCGCCCGCTCGACCGGCAAGCGCGGGTCGATCGCTTCGCTCGGGCGTGGGGCAAGTGACGGTGGGCTGATCTTCGGCGCGCTGCATCCCGCAGCGGCAGTGAACGACAGGGCAAGGGCGGACAGCGAGCGGAACTTCATCGCGCCGGTCTAGGCACCGCGCCGCGCCTTCGCAATCGCGCAAGCGAGGGTTGCGCCCTCCGCCATCCCCCCCTAGAGGCCATCCCTGCCGCGCGCCCGTAGCTCAGCTGGATAGAGCATCAGACTACGAATCTGAGGGTCGGACGTTCGAATCGTTCCGGGCGCGCCAAATTTCAACAAACTGTCGGGAATAGCCTCCGGCCGGTTCAGGCGCTCAGCGCCATCCGGTTCGCGAACGGCATCGGGGCGGCGGCATTGGCGGCGATGGCCCGCCCGGCGAAATCCTGTGCCAGCTTGCTGTGCCATTCGCGCGCCTGGTCGGTGACCGAGCGCAGCGCTGCTGTGCGTTCTTCCGCAGCTCGACGAAGATAATAGCGCTGGTTCGATTCCACGGGGCCGCCTCCTGGTCTGTCGGCTTGACGACCCAACTTGCGTTAGTTTGTCTAACGAATCGTTAAGACCCCGCGCGGTCCATCCGGCTAATTGATCCGTACCGGAGCGGGACATCGCTGTTGCTGCCGGGTGACAGGCCGCGTGAAACGGATCAGCGTGGAAACCGAACGACTCATCGCTCGTTGAAACCGCCAAAGCCTGTGGAGATACGGCCATGTCGATTGCAAATGTCCGCGACTTCGATCCCGCCAAGCGCGGCTATCACGCCGTCTATCGCGAAAATGAAGTCAACCACTGCCCGGGCTGTGGGCGGACTCATTGGTATGTCGGGCGGACGCTCGCCGAATGTGGCTTCTGCGCCACCGCGATGCCGTTGATGGAGAGCTATCGCCAGGGCGCGATGTTTACCACCATGCACCGTTCGAAGCCGCAATGGGTAACCTCGCACGCGGCCTGACTCGCCGACTTCAGCAACAGCGTGCGCGAAGGATGGTCGCGCGCCAGCACTGGAAAATTTACGCAAACTTGTTATCATTGGCGAATGACCCGGGCCCTCCGCCGCCTTGCCTTGCCGCACCTGCTCGGTGCCCTGCTGTTGCTTGGTCCGGCCCCTGCCTTCGCCGGGCATGGCGCATCGGGCTTCAATCTCGTCAACAACAGCGGCCAGGCGATCTCGAACCTGTTCATTCGCCGGACCGGAACGCAAAGCTGGCAACCGCTCCCGGCGACCCCGCCCAAGCCCGCCAAGGGGCTGCGCGCGACTTCGGCGTTCGCCGATCCAGATTGCGCCTTCGATATCAAGGCGACGCTGGAGGACGGCAAGGAAGCAGTGTGGGCCGGGGTCAATCTGTGCGAAGTGAAATCGCTGACTTTGAACCGGAACGAAGCGGGCGCGACCTGGGCCGACTACGACTGACGCGGCGCGGTGCGATATGCGGCGCATTGGCCATCGATGGTTGCGGCCTGACCGAATCGAGCAGCTTGCCACCAGCGACAAATACTACCCCGGTACAGGCCACGGCGAGCAGCCATCCACTGAACCCCGGGTAGATTGCGAGATATAGCCGCCCCCGTTCGACCGCCCCGAGCGCAATGGCATAAATGACAAGAAACGCCTCGAACCGCGTCTTGATCGTGAACAGGCGCTTCACGCGCGACCAGGATATTTTACGCATCGCCATTGGTTAAGCAAACGTTGTGCCAATGGCGCGGTTCCGCCAATCCGATCCTAACGTAAAAGGTTAAATGTAAATTAACCCGACGCCAATGCCCCAAGATCGAGACTGTCCAGCAATGCGCCGCGCGCGCGCTCGATATCTGTGATGAGGGACGGACGCTGCAGCTCGGCAACCGCGACCTTAGCCGGCCAGCTCCGCCCGATCACCTCGCCCAGCCGATCGAGTTTGGCCTCATCGACCAAAAAGCGCGGATCGACCGTTGCCGGATCGCAGGCGACGCGCAGGCGGAGGCAGGCAGGCCCGCCACCATTCGCCATCGACTGGCGCACATCGACCACCTCGACCCGGCGAATCAGGCCGTTCGCGGCGAGGTGCCGCTGCAGCCACCCCCACACGCTCGGGGTCGCGCGCGCCTCACTCGGCACGATCAGGGTCATCGCGCCGTCGGGCGGCGTCACCAGCTGGGCGTTGAACAAGTAGCTTTTGATCGCGTCGTTGAGCGGCACCTCGGCATCCGCGACCTCGATCAACTCGTGCCCGTGCGTGATGCAGATCTCCGCCACCCGAGCCCGGTCGGCGAACGCCTTCTCATGTGCGAACAGCAGCGGCCCGTTGGCGACCGCCACCACGTCATTGTGGAACGCCCCCGCCGCAATCGCCTCCTCCGACTGTTCGACGAAAAAGGTCCGCTCGGGGTTGAGCAGATGCAGCCGCGCGACCGCCTTCGATGCCTCGAGATGCTGTCGCGCAGGGTAGGGGCCTCCCGCAACCCCATAAACGAACAGCTCGATACCCGCCGCGCCATGCTCCGCCGCCAGCCGCATATGATTGGCCGCGCCCTCGTCGCCGAACGCCGTAGGCACCGGCCCATGTACCGCGAAGGCGGGATCGGCGAACGCCACCCGCAGTTGCGCAAGTGTCGACGGCCATTCGTGACTGCGATGAACCATCGTCCGCAGGTTCGCGACCGTCAGATGACACTTGCCGTCGGCACTGTCGGGCGCAGGCGACACCGTCGCCGCATTGGCCGCCCACATCGACGAGGCCGACATGGCATTGGCGGCAAGTCCCGCCTCGGCCTGCTCGATCATCGTGCCCAGCTCGGCCAACCACCCCCGCGCGGGTCGCGGCGGCGGGACGAACAACCCCTGCGTCAGCCCCAGCGCAAGGTTGGCGCGCATCTTTTCGAGCCCCTGCAGCGCCGCCGCACGCGGCTGCGACACCGCCCCGGCGCTGTTCGTCGCGGCAAGGTTGCCAAGGCTCAGCCCGCCATAATTATGACTCGGCCCGATGATCCCGTCGAAGTTGATCTCGACAATCGGCATCAGCGCGCGACCGTCGCGAAGCGGTCGCCGACCCCGATACCGAGGAGTTCCGCCGCGACCGGATCGATCACCGCGCCATCACCCGGGGCAATGTCGATCCGGGCGTTGCACGCGGCAAAGCTTGCCAGCCGCCCGGTCGAGGCAATCACCTGATGATGGCCCCCCTCGGCGACCCCGCTGACCGTAAAGTCGCGCGCCAGTTTGACCGACTGAATATTGTCGGTGTCGCAGGTCACCGTGGGCCCGCCGTCGAAAATATCGATATAGCGCCCATAGCGGAAATTCTCCGCCTCCAGCATGCGCAGCGCGGCGCGCCCCGACGGGTGCGGATGCCCCATCACCGCGCGCGCCGTCTCGGGCAGCATTGCAGTGTAGATCGGCGTCTTTGGCATCAGGTCGGCGATGAACTGCGTCCCGTGGATCGCGTTGAACCCATCGGCCTCGGGAAAGGTCAGCCCGAAAAAGCGCCCGGCGAGCGCGTCCCAGAAAGGGGAATTGCCGGCGTCGTCCATCACCCCGCGAAGCTCGGCCAGCACGACATCACCGAAGCGCTCGCGATGTTCGCGAATGAACAGATAGCGGCTGCGCGCGAGGAGCATACCCAGCCCCCCGGCGCGTTCGGCTGGATGAAGGAACAGCCCGCCCACTTCGGACGAGCCCTCAAGGTCGGTCGTCAGGCTCAGCGTCTCGTTGCGAAACGTCTTGCCAAGTTCGGCGCTGTGCTGGGTCAGGGTCGAAATGCGATAGCTGTAGAAGGGCCGAATCTCGCCGACCGCGCCAAATATCTGGCACGTCCCGCGAATGATATCGCGCTCGGGGTCCTCGAGCACGAACACATAAAGATCGGCCTGCTGCTCATCGCCGTCGCGCGCGAAGCTTGCCTCCGATCGCTCGATCTTGTCGGTCAGCGTCTTCTTTTCGGCGGGCAGGTTGGTGAACCCGCCCCCGGTTAATTTCGCCAGTTCATAAATCGCCGCAAAATCATCCCCGCGGGCCGGGCGAACGCGAAAGCTCATGCCGCTTCCCCGGCCAGCCGTAATAAGGTCAGTGCCGACAGCGCCGCGCGCTCGGCCAAACTGTCGACAATCAGATATTCCTCCATCGAATGAATCTTCCCCCCGCGCACCCCCATCGTGTCGATCACCGGCACCCCGCAGGCGGCGATATTATTGCCGTCGCACACCCCGCCGGTCGGCTGCCAGCCGATCGTTTGGCCAAGGTCGGCACCGGCCTGCTTGACCAGCCCGAACAGCTGTTCCGTCGCCGTGGTCATCGGCTTGGGCGGCCGCGTAAACGTCCCGTGGACATGGATAGCAACCCCATGTTCGGCGGCGACGATCGCCACCGTCGCGTCGATCAGCGCCTGAGCCCGCGCCTGATCCTCGATCGTCGCCGGGCGCATATTGACCCGAAGCACTGCCGCATCCGGAACGACATTGTTCGGCCCACCACCATCGACCCTCGCGACATTGACCGACAAGCGCGGCCCCTTGGCCTTCGCTAGCCGCAACGCGAGGTCCGCCGCAGCGACCACCGCATTGCGCCCGTCCTCGGGATTGCGCCCGGCGTGCGCCGACCGTCCCGCGATCACGAACGAAAAATTCCCACTCCCCGGGCGAGCGCCCGCCAACGTCCCGTCGGGTAAGGCGGCAGGCTCATAGGTCAGCGCCGCCCGCTTGCCCCGCGCCGCATTCGCGATCAGCGCGGCGGACCCGAGGGAGCCGACTTCCTCGTCCGAATTGAGCACAACTTCATACCCGACCCGCGCCGCCACCGGGCTGTCCTCAAACGCAGTCAGCGCCGCCAACATCACCGAGATCCCGCCCTTCATGTCGGCCACCCCCGGCCCGCCGAGCACCCCCGGCTCGAGCCAGGCCA
Organism: Sphingomicrobium sp.; assembly: GCA_039919075.1. Lineage (GTDB taxonomy): Bacteria > Pseudomonadota > Alphaproteobacteria > Sphingomonadales > Sphingomonadaceae > Sphingomicrobium. The sequence goes on along the minus strand of JBDSGJ010000035.1, from coordinate 9,583 downwards.
GCGATTGAAATGCATGGTCCGCCCCGAAGACCGTGTCGTAATGACCGGTGAGCAGCAACTGCACCGGTGCTTGAGGCCGGACGACGAGGTGCAGGTTGCGCCCATGCTCGATCGCAAAGGTCTTCCCCGCCACATCGACCGCCTCGACCGGCGTGGGCTCACGAAAGTCCAGTGCCCCCGGCAACGTTGCAAAGGCATCGCCAAGCAACGCCGCGACGTCGGCCAGCCCGTCCAGGTTGCGCGACCCCGAATTAACCAGCGCCCACGCCTCGACCTTGGCGAGCATCGGCGTGGCATGGGCCGCCTCGACCGCAGCTTGTTCGATCATCGTCAATCGCGCCATCCCCGCTGCCTAGCGCGAGGCCGACGGGAAGGCCACAGCAGGGCCCCATGGCGTCACTTCAAATCGTCCAAGTCGTCGTCACCCCGGACTTGATCCGGAGCCTATCTTCTTCCTTTGTGGGCAAAGGCAGGCAGGTCCCGGGTTAAGCCCGGGATGACGACGCGAGATGCCCGCCGAAATGTCGCAGCAGATCGCGATACATCTCCTGCTTGAAGGGCACGATCAGTTCGGGCAGCAGCTCCGGCGCGACCCATTTCCAGTCGTTGAACTCGGGATGCTTCGTCCGGATATTAACGTCGCGATCGTCGCCCAGAAAGCGGCACAGGAACCAGTCCTGCAACTGCCCCTTCCATGTCCCTTTCCACAATTTGCTGCGCAATGTCTCTGGCAGGTCATAGCGCAACCGCTCGGGACATTCGGCGATCCGCTCGACCAGGTGCGGCGGTATCCCGGTCTCCTCCTCCAACTCCCGCAGCGCGGTCTCCCACGGCGCCTCGCCCTTGTCGATTCCGCCTTGCGGCATCTGCCACGCTTCGGCACGGTAATCGATCCGCTTGCCGACCCACACCAGCCCCTCGAAGTTGAGCAGCATCACGCCCACCCCGCGGCGATAAAGATGGTCGTCACTCACCGCGCGAGCATCAGCTTCAAGTGCGCCAGCGTCCGCGCAACATCCGCCGCCGAGGAGGGCAGCAGGTTGCGTAGCGACCAGAAGGCGTGAATCGTCCCTCGCGCCTCGAGGTAGACCACATCGCCCCCCGCATTGGCGATCGCCGCCGCCAGCGCCCGCCCCTGGTCGCGCAACGGGTCGAGGCTGGCGGTAATGATGACGGTCGGGGGCAAGCCGGCCAGCCCCGCGACTACCGGGTTGCGGCGTGGATCGTCATCGGCCGCGCAATAGTGCGAATCGAACCAGTTCATCCCCGCCTGAGTCAGATAATAGCCCTCGGCAAACTCGTGCCCGCTGCCTTCGTCGCGGCAGGTTTCGGTGACCGGATAGACCAGGCATTGCGCCGCGACCGGCACCGCCGCGGGCTTGTCGCGAAGCGCCACCGCGGTGACGATCGCCAGGTTCGCGCCGGCACTGTCGCCGATCAGGATCAGCCGCCTTGCCTCGCGCCCGGTCGCAGCGCCGTTGGCTGCGATCCACCGCGCTGCCGCAATCGAATCCTCGGGCGCGGCGGGGAAGGGGGCCTCGGGCGCGAGCCGATAGTCGACCGCGATCACCGGCAGGTCCATCTGCCGCGCAACCTCGGCGCAGAGCGAGGCATGGCTGTCGAGGTCGCCGATCACGAACCCGCCGCCGTGGGTGAAGACGATCACGTCGCCGGGCTCCCGCTCGACCCGGGGATCGAACAGCCTCAGCGGAATGTCCCCCGCCGGCCCGGGGCAAGTCAGGTCGCGCATCACGCCAAGCTCTCCGATCGGCGGATCGGTCTGGACTTTCGACTCCTTCCGTATCGCCCGTGCTTCGCTCGGAGTCATCTCCTGGAACGGCGGCACATCCGAAGCCGCCATCATCGCAAGCAGCATTTTCACGTCGGGAAGAATATAAGGTTCGGTCACATTTTCTCCTGTGTCACGGCGTCGCGCATAAAGACTGCAACCTCGGCGCCAAGTGGCTTATCGCTGGAATCCCAAGGATTGCGCGCCTAAAGTGCCATTCAGGAGAGTCAGTCTCAAGGATTTTGCGAATGGCGTCGGCGACGCATCTGGTTACCCCCGAAGAGGCCAACGCCCATCCCCCGCTTGAAGCCATGGTTGTCCGGTTCGCCGGTGACAGCGGAGACGGGATGCAGCTAACCGGCGGGCAGTTCACACTGTCGACCGCGCTGGCCGGCAATGATCTTGCCACCTTCCCCGATTTCCCCGCCGAGATCCGCGCGCCGCAAGGCACGACCTTCGGCGTCTCGGCGTTCCAGATCAACTTCGGCTCGACCGCGATCGACACCGCCGGTGACCAGCCCGACGTGCTCGTCGCCATGAACCCTGCCGCGCTCAAGACCAACGTCAACGCACTTCGCGACGGTGGCCTGATCATCGCCGATGAGGGCGAGTTCACCCCGCGCAACCTGACCAAGGCGGGCTACACCCAGAACCCGCTGGACGACGAATCCCTCGCCCGGTGGCAGCTGGTCAAGTTCAATATCTCCCAGCTGACGATGGACGCGGTCAAGCCGTTCGGCCTCGGCAACAAGGAGGCGCTGCGCTGCAAGAACATGTGGACGCTCGGCCTTGCGCTGTGGATGTTCGACCGCGATCGCGCGCCGATCGTCGACTGGCTCAAGACCAAGTTCGCCAAGGCCGCCACCCTCGCCGAAGCCAATATCGCCGCGCTCAACGCCGGCCACGCTTATGGTGAAACGGTCGAGATGGGCGCGTCGGTCCGCCAGCACCACATCGCCGCAGCCCCCGCCGAACCCGGCCTCTACCGCACCGTCACCGGCGCCGAATCGCTCGCCGTCGGGCTCGTCGCGGGCGCGCAGCTTGCCGGGCTCCCGATGTTCTTTGGCAGCTACCCGATCACCCCGGCGTCGCCACTGCTCCACCATTTGAGCCGACTCAAGGAGTTCGGCATCACCACCTTCCAGGCCGAGGACGAGATTGCCGCGATCTGCTCGGCGATCGGCGCGAGTTACGCTGGCCAGCTTGGCATCACCTCCTCGTCGGGCCCCGGGATCGCGCTCAAAACCGAGGCGATCGGCCTCGCCTTTATGACCGAGCTGCCGCTCGTTATTGTCAACTCGCAGCGCGGCGGCCCCTCGACCGGCCTGCCCACCAAGACCGAGCAGTCCGACCTTTATCAGGCCGTCTATGGCCGCAACGGCGACAGCCCGATCCCGGTTATCTCGTGCCGCTCGCCCGCAGACGCGTTCGAATGCGCGATCGAGGCGTGCCGCATCGCCGTGCGCTACATGACCCCGGTGATGCTGCTCAGCGATGGCTATATCGCCAATGCCGCCGAGCCGTGGAAAGTCCCCGACATGGCCGACTTTGCGCCCTTCCCGACGCACTTCCACACCGACCAACCAGCGGAAGGGGAGGGCGTCATGCCCTACGCCCGTAACGACGAACTCGCCCGTCCGTGGATCAAGCCCGGCACTCCCGGCCTCGAACATCGCATCGGCGGGATCGAGAAAGCCCCCGGCTCGGGCAACATCGATTATTCGCCCGAAGCCCATGCCGAAATGACCCGCATCCGCGCGGCCAAGGTCGCCAACGTCGCTTACTCGATCCCCGACCAGGACGTCGCGCTCGGTACCACCTCGGGCAGGCTGGCGGTGGTCGGCTGGGGCTCGACCTATGGCCCGATCCATCAGGCGGTCCGCCGCGCACGGTTGCGCGGGCTCGATGTCGCCCACATCCACATCCGCCACATCGCGCCGATGCCCAAAAATATGTCTGTCCTACTCAAGGGGTTCGAGCGCATATTGGTCCCCGAGATGAACAGCGGCCAACTCAAGACGATCCTGCGCGACCTGTTCCTGGTCGACGCCCAGTCGCTGACGAAGGTCACCGGCCAACCCTTTACCATCGCGGAAATCGAGGCGGCAATCGGGGCGACGCTTGGATGACGGCGGTGACGCAATTGACAGGCAAGACAGGCAGGACGCGAAACCGCGCCACACTGTCCACGCTGTACAAACTAGCCGGGGCGGGCGCGTGAAACAGATCAACCCGATCCCGCTGATCCTGATGCTCGGGCTGATCGTGCTGATCATCTATTATCTCCACAAGGTTGGCTGAACCAATGAACGAGATCACCAAGATCGCCCCCGCGACCACCCCCAAGGACTGGGCAAGCGACCAGGAAGTGCGCTGGTGCCCCGGCTGCGGCGACTATGCCGTGCTCAAGGCCGTGCAGCGGACCATGCCCGACCTCTGCGTCGCGCGCGAAAACACCGTGTTCGTCAGCGGCATCGGCTGCTCGAGCCGCTTTCCCTATTATATGGCGAGCTACGGCTTCCACACCATCCACGGCCGCGCGCCGGCCGTTGCGACGGGGGTCAAGCTTGCCAATCCCGAGCTCGACGTGTGGATCATCACCGGCGATGGGGACGCGCTGAGCATCGGCGGCAACCACACGATGCACCTGCTGCGCCGCAATCTCGACTGCCAGTTCCTCTTGTTCAACAACGAGATTTACGGACTGACCAAGGGCCAATATTCGCCCACCAGCCGGATCGGCACGCGCTCGCCCTCGACCCCGTTCGGCTCGGTCGATCGCCCCGCCAACCCGTGCAGCTTCGCGCTCGGAGCCGGCGCGCGCTTCATTGCCCGCGCGATCGACGTCAACAAGAATCTGCCGGATGTCCTCAAGGCCGCTCACGCCCACAAGGGCGCGAGTTTCGTCGAAATCTTCCAGAATTGCGTCGTCTATAACGACGACGTTTTCGCCAGCTTTACCGCCAAGGAATTCGCCAGCGAGCGCCAGCTATGGCTCAAGGCGGGCGAAAAGATGCTATTCGCGGGCGCCACCAAAGGCCTGTCGTTCGACCGCGAGCACATGGTACTGACGATCGTCGATGCAAGCGATCCGGCAGTGCTCGTCCACGACCTGAAAAACCGTACCCTCGCCCAATTGCTGATCGAAATGCCCGTCAGCGCTGGTTTCCCGGTCGCTTTGGGCGTCGTCTACGAAGACCCTGCCCCGACCTTCGAAAGCGCGGTCATCGAGCAGAACGCCGCCGTCGCCAAGGGCAAGAGCCCCGACTTGCAGGCGCTCGTCGCTCAGGGCCAAACCTGGCAGGTCGAAAAGGAACCGCGCGCCGAATAGAGCGCTTGGTTCCCGCATGACCTCGCTCCACTGGTTTCGCCAGGATCTCCGCCTGACCGACAATGCGGCACTTCTCGCCGCCGTCGAGCAAGGCCCGTCCGCCTGCCTCTATGTCCTTGACGACGACACTCCTGGCGAGTGGTGCATCGGCGGGGCGCAGCGGTGGTGGCTCCACCACAGCCTCACCAGCCTCTCGACAAGCCTCGCAGCGATCGGCGGGACCCTCATCCTCCGCCGAGGGCCCGCCGCAGTAACGGTCGCAGCGGTGGCCGAGGAGATCGGCGCGACCAGCATCCACGCCACCCGCCTCGCCGAACCATGGTGGCGTGCAATCGACGCCGAGCTGGGCGACCGTCTGACGCTCCACGACGGCGACACGCTCGTCCCGTCCGAGCAGGTGCGCACCGGGTCTGGCACTCCATTCAAGGTCTTCGGCCCCTTCTACCGTGCGCTTACGATGCACTTGCCGCCGCCCAAACCGTTGGCGGCTCCACAGCGGATCAGTTCCCCGCCCGATGGCACCACAAGCGATCGGCTCGAGGATTGGCAGCTCCTGCCGACGAAGCCAGACTGGGCGACAGGCTTCGACGACTGGCACCCGGGTGAGGAAGGCGCTGCCGCCAGGATCGCCGACTTTGCCGACAAGGTGAGCGACTATGCGGTGCGTCGCGACCTGCCGTCGAAGGAGGGGACGAGCCGCCTGTCTCCGCACCTCCACTTCGGCGAGGTCAGTGCGCGTCAGCTATGGCATGCGCTAGCGGCCCATCGCGACCAACCGAAAGCCAGCGCCGCCAAGTTCCTGAAGGAGCTCGCTTGGCGCGACTTCTCGCGCTCGGCTTTGCTCGCCGAACCGCGCCTTGCCAGTCACGCGACCCGCGCCGAACCCAAGTGGCGCTACGGCGAGAACGCCGATGCCGACTTCACCGCCTGGACTCGCGGCCGCACCGGCTACCCGATCGTCGATGCCGGAATGCGCCAGCTGTGGGCGACCGGCTGGATGCACAACCGCGTCCGCATGATCGCCGCGTCCTTCCTGTGCAAGCACCTCCTGATCGATTGGCGGCGCGGCGCGGCGTGGTATCGGGACACGCTGGTCGATGCCGACCTCGGCAACAACAGCCTCAACTGGCAGTGGATCGCCGGGACGGGGAGCGACTCCGCCCCCTTTGCGCGGATCATGGCGCCGCTCGTCCAGTCGGCGAAGTTTGATGCCGCCGCCTACGTCCGCCGTTGGGTGCCCGAACTTGCCGAGTTGGCCGACGCCAACATCCACGACCCGGTCAAGCGCGGACCTTATCCGGCGCCCCTGATCGGCCACCGCGAAGCCCGCGAGCGAGCGCTTGCCGCCCTTGCTTCGGGCCACACAAGCTGAACAGCGGACAACGCGCGCTTCAGCCGCCATGCAGCCCTTTTGCCCTAGAGACGTTGATGGACCCGAGCGTATTCGGGGATTATCGAGTTTAAAGGAGAGTCCCATGTCGGTAACGAACAAACTAATGGTCTCGGCGGTCGGTCTCGCAGCGATCGTTGCGGCAGCAAGCCCCGCTTCTGCGCAATATTACCCGGGAAGCGGCTACGGCAACGGTTATGGCTACCAGAACAACAGCCCGGGCAATGTCGTCGGTCAGGTCATCAACAGCGTCGTTCAGGCTACCCAGTATGGCGGGTACCAGTATGGCAATTACGGCTATGGCCAGTCCTACGGCTATCGCGGCCAGACGATCCAGGCGAACGTCGCTGTGCAACAGTGCGCCGGAGCAGTCGAGAACCGCCTCAATGGCGGCGGCTACAACGGCGGATATAACAACGGTTACGGCTATGGCGGCGGCTACAATAATGGCGGCAGCGGTGGTCGCGTGTCGGGCATCACCAGCATCGAGGCGCGGAACAACGGCGCGCTTCGCGTCCATGGCGTGATTTCGACCATGGCCAGTTATGGCGGTGGTTATAATGGCGGCGGCTACGGTGGTGGCTATAATGGCGGCTATGGCGGCGGTTATGGCGGCGGTTATGGTGGAGGCTACAACGGCGGCGGGTACGGCGCGCCCACGCTCAGCTTCACCTGCAAGGTTGATTATTCGGGTCGAGTGATCGACCTTCAGGTCGATCGCATGCGCTACGGGTACAACCGCGGCTGGTAAGCCTGCCACGTCGGTGGACATGGGTGCGCCGGATCCTTAGGGGTCCGGCGCACTCTGTTCGTGCGCCGAAGGATGCCCGGTGACTGCCAAGCCCCTCGAGATTTTCGGCGACACCATTCTCATTGTCGATTTCGGGAGCCAGGTCACTCAGCTCATCGCCCGGCGGGTGCGCGAGGCCGGGGTTTATTGCGAGATCGCGCCGTTCAACAGCGCCTCGGAAGCGTTTGACCGGCTCGGGCCGAAGGGCATCATCCTGTCAGGTGGCCCGTCCTCGGTGACCTGGGCGGACAGCCCGCGCGCGCCGCAGCACTTTTTCGATTGCGGGCTGCCGATCCTTGCCATCTGCTATGGTCAGCAAACGATGGCGCAGCAACTTGGCGGACTCGTCGCGACGTCGGACGGCAAGGAATTCGGCCGCGCCTATATCGACGTTGTCGCACCTTCGGCGCTGTTCGAAGGGATGTGGACCGTCGGCGAGAAGCATCAGGTGTGGATGAGCCACGGCGACCGCGTCGAGCGGCTGCCAGAAGGCTTCTCGATCGTCGCTCGGTCCGAGGGCGCGCCTTATGCGATCGCAACCGACGAGGCGCGGCGCTTCTATTCGATGATGTTCCACCCCGAGGTCGTTCACAGTCCGGACGGCGGCAAGTTGCTGGCGAATTTCGCTCGCACGATCTGCGGCTGTTCGGGTGACTGGACGATGGCGGCCTATCGCGATGCCAAGATCGCCGACATCCGCGCCCAGGTCGGGCAGGGCAGGGTGATCTGCGGCCTGTCCGGGGGGGTCGATAGCGCGGTCGCGGCGGTGCTCATTCATGAAGCGGTCGGGGATCAGCTGACGTGTGTCTATGTCGACCATGGCCTGATGCGCTCTGCCGAGACCGAGCAGGTGATTACCCTGTTTCGCGATAGCTTCAACATCCCACTGGTCCATGCCGACGTCGAGGAGCTGTTCCTGTCGGGGCTAGCCGGGGTCACCGACCCCGAGGCCAAGCGCAAGTTTATCGGCAAGACCTTCATCGACGTGTTCGATGCTGAGGCAAAGAAGCTCGGCGGGGCCGACTTCCTTGCGCAGGGCACGCTCTATCCCGACGTGATCGAAAGCGTCAGCTTCACCGGCGGCCCCTCGGTGACGATCAAGAGCCACCACAATGTCGGCGGCCTGCCCGAGACCATGAAAATGAAGCTCGTCGAACCACTGCGCGAACTGTTCAAGGACGAAGTGCGCGTCCTCGGCCGTGAGCTCGGCCTCCCCGAAGCATTCGTCGGCCGTCACCCGTTCCCTGGCCCTGGCCTCGCGATCCGCATCCCCGGCGAAGTCACCAAGGAACGCTGCGATATCCTGCGCAAGGCCGACGCCGTCTATCTTGAGGAAATTCGCAATGCCGGACTGTACGATGCGATCTGGCAGGCGTTCGCCGTCCTTCTCCCGGTCCGCACGGTGGGCGTAATGGGCGATGCGCGCACCTATGACAGCGTGTGCGCATTGCGTGCGGTGACCAGCGTCGACGGAATGACCGCCGACGTCTATCCCTTTGAAGCCGCATTCCTGACCCGCGTCGCCACGCGGATCGTCAACGATGTCGCGGGGATCAACCGGGTGACGTACGATTATACCTCGAAGCCCCCGGGGACGATCGAGTGGGAGTGAGGCGTCGGAGTTGGTATTGCTCGCTCACCTTACGCTATAGTCTATCGAGTAGAGGGCGACAGGCTTTTCATTCTTCGTATCCGCCATGAGCGGCAAGATTGGCGGACTGGGGACGAAATAGTTTGAAGCGCATCGGACTTCTCGGCGGCAGCTTCAATCCCGCACATCGCGGGCATCGGCGGATGAGCCTTGCGGCAATGGCAACGCTCGGGCTCGATGAGGTCTGGTGGCTGGTGTCACCGGGCAATCCGCTTAAGTCCGCCAAGGGCATGGCGCCCTATACCGCTCGCTTCGCCTCGGCCCGGGCAATGGCGCGGGGAACGCGGATCCGGGTCAGCGACATGGAGACCAGACTAGGTACGCGCTTCACCGTCGACACCCTCACTGCCATCGTCCGCCGCTATCGGGCGGATCGCTTCATCTGGCTGATGGGTGCTGACACTGTTGCCCAATTTCATCAGTGGAAACACTGGCGCAGGCTGGCCAGCGCGGTGCCGATTGCGATCATGTCGCGTCCGGGCTATGAGGGGCAGGCCCGCGCGGCTCGCGCGATGGGCTGGCTGCGGTGGTTCGTCCACCCCGCTGCCACGGCCAGGAGGTGGACGAACTGGAGCGCACCGGCGATTAGCCTGCTTCGCCTGCCCCCCGATCCGACCTCCGCCACCCGCCTT
>JBDSGJ010000034.1:0-54660 GCA_039919075.1 Sphingomicrobium sp. | reverse complement strand
GCCGCCGAGAATCAGCTTCTTGAACGCCGCCGAACCGGTGACATTGGTGCGTTCGCCGATATTGACGAACTGCGCGATATTCTGAGTCACGAAAATTCCTGCAATTAGGCAGCGATGCGCATCGGGTCGATGCCCGCAAGCAAGGTCTCGGAGCGCGAGGCGGCGGGCGTGCGCGGAGCCCGCCCTGCGACCGCCATCGCCATTTGCCGGATATGCTCGGGGGTCGTCCCGCAGCAGCCGCCAACGACATTAACCAGACCCTCATCGGCCCACTCACGCATGAATCCTGCGGTGGTCACGGGCTGCTCGTCATATTCGCCAAGCTCGTTGGGCAGGCCGGCATTGGGATAGGCCATCAGCAGCGTGTCCGCACTCGCCGACAGCAGCTTCACGTGCGGGCGAAGGTCGGGCGCGCCGAACGAGCAATTGACCCCGATCGTCAGCGGGCGGGCGTGGCGGACGGAGGCCCAGAAGCTCTCGATCGAATGGCCCGACAGGTTGCGTCCGGTCTTGTCGGTCATGGTGAAGCTGATCATCAGCGGCAGCTCGCGCCCGATCTGCTCCTGCGCCTCGAGCGTGGCAAAAATCCCCGCCTTGGCGTTGAGCGTGTCGAAGATCGTCTCGATCAGGATGAAATCGACTCCGCCCTCGACTAGGGCCAGCACTTCCTCGAGATAGACGTCCTTCAACTCGTCGAAGGTGATTGCGCGAAAACCTGGGTCATTGACGTCTGGCGACAGCGACAATGTCTTGTTCGTCGGCCCGAGCGCGCCGGCGACGAAGCGCGGCACGCCGTTGATCTTTTCGGCAGCATCGGCTGCCTCGCGCGCGATCTTTGCGGACGCGATGTTGAGGTTGCGCACCAGCCCCTCGGCGCCGTAATCGCCCTGGCTGACACGATTGGCGTTGAAGGTATTGGTACATACGATGTCCGATCCTGCAGCCAGATAGGCATCAGTGATTTCGCGGACGATATCGGGGCGGGTCAGCGAGAGCAGGTCGTTATTGCCCTTCTGGTCGAACCCGGTGTCGATCTTGCCCCGATAGGCCGCTTCGTCGAGGGAATAGGTCTGGACCATCGTCCCGAACGCGCCGTCGGTGACAAGAATTCGCATCGCCGCTTCGGCACGGAAGCGCGCGGCAGCGGCGGAAGGAATAATCGTCATGCGGCTTGCTCCTTGACGGCGGCAGTCGGACGCACCCCGAGGAGGTGGCAGATCGCGTAGGTTAGCTCGGCCCGGTTCAAGGTGTAGAAGTGGAAATTGCGCTCGCCCCCGGCATAGAGTTGGCGGCACAGTTCGGCGCCGATGGTGGCCGAAACGAGCTGGCGCGCGGCGGGGAGTTCGTCGAGCCCTTCGAACAATCGGTCCATCCAGCCGGGAATTTCGGCGCCGCACAGGCCAGCGAATTTGCGAGTCTGGGCGACGCTGGTGACGGGCAGAATTCCAGGGACTATCTCAGCCGTGATTCCGGCGGCGGTAGCGGCGTCGCGGAAGCGGAAAAAGCAATCCGGGGAGAAGAAGAACTGGCTGATTGCGCGCGTTGCCCCGGCGTCCATCTTGCGCTTCAAATTGTCGAGATCGGATTGCGCGGTTCCGGCTTCGGGATGCACCTCGGGATAGGCGGCGACGCTGATTTCGAACGGGTGCAGTTTCTTCAGGCCGGTGACGAGGTCGGCAGCGCTGGCATAACCTTCTGGGTGCGGCTTGAACGCTTCGCCCATCACCGGCGGGTCACCGCGCAGCGCAACGATATGGCGGACGCCGGCTGCCCAATATTCGTCGGCGACAGCATCGATCTCGGCCTTCGAGGCATCGACGCAGGTGAGGTGCGCGGCCGCGGCAAGCGGGGTCTCGCGCTCGATCCGGGCGACGGTCTGATGCGTGCGCTCACGGGTCGATCCGCCCGCGCCATAGGTCACCGAAACGAAACGTGGGGCGAGCGGGGCGAGCGTCTGGATCGACTCCCACAGCGTCGCATCCATCTTCTCATTCTTGGGCGGGAAAAATTCGAACGACACGCCAATGTCGCCATCGAGATCGGCATATAGCGGGGTCATGCGGCCTTCACCTGTGCGACGTGGCGGCGAGTCGCGCGCCACAATTTGATCGTCAATTCGCCGCCCGCAAGGTCGCGCGTCTCGACTAGCATCAGCCCTGCGCTGCCGAGCCAGCCGGTGACTTGTTCGTCCGAAAACCCAAGCCGCGCATGGGCATGGTCGACGCGCAATTCCTCGCGTTCGTGGGGCGCAAAATCGACGATCAGCAATTGCCCGTCGTCGGCCAGCAATCGTGCGCATTCGGCGATCGCGCTTGCCGGGGCGGGCAGAAAGTGGAGCACTTGGTGCAGCGTGATCGTATCGGCGCTGCCATCGGGCAGCTGAAGCGCGTTGATGTCGCCCTGGCGAAGTTCATAGCCCAGGCCATCGAGCTTGGCACGGGCAAGCCGCAGCATCTCCGGCGACCGGTCAATCCCGATCGCCTCGCTCGAAGCGAGACCGAGCAGTTCGAGGATCCGCCCCGTGCCCGTGCCGATGTCGACGAGTCGGCCAAGCGTGCCGCCGAGCATCTCGGCCATCGCGACCTCGACCTCGGCCTCGGGCACATGGAGCGAGCGGATCTTGTCCCATTCGGTGGCATGGTAAGCGAACCAGCGTTCCGCCGCCGCCGAACGATCGGCGCGGACCGCCGCCAAACGCGCGCGGTCGGCGCGGGGCCAATGGTCACCCTCTGCTCCGGCGCCTGCATCGAGCAGGTTGAACAGCGGCAGCGCCAGCGCGGACGGCGCGCACGTCAGGAAGATCGAGCTGCCCTCGCGCCTCTTGAGCGCAAGCCCGGCATCGACCAGCACCTTGATATGGCGCGACACGCGCGGCTGGCTTTGCCCCAGCACCTGCGCGATTTCACCCACCGACAGCTCCATCTCGCGCAGTAATTGCACGATCCTGAGCCGCGACGGGTCGGCGAGCGCCCGGAAGACATCCAATAATGGCATGTGCTGACATAAGGATATCTTTATATGTCAGTCAAGAGTTGATGCATACAGTGCCCGCCGCGTCGCACTGCGCGTTCAGTCGAACGTCGCGTTTCACCGCACCGAGCCTTCCTCTGGTCTTTAACAGGGGATAATGATGGCCAAGAGGGTTGCGCTTGATGACGTCATGCCGCCGGGTTGGCGGGGCACCGTGGGGGTGGAAAGACAAAAATTGATGGCCTTTAGCCAGTTGTTCAAGCTTGCCTCGACCGATCTGGCGATCGACCTCGGGACCGCCAATACGGTCGTCTACGCGCGCGGCCGGGGGATCGTGATCAACGAGCCCTCGGTGGTGGCGATGGAGACTCGCGACGGCGTTCGGCGGGTGCGCGCGGTTGGTGCCGACGCCAAGCTGATGATGGGCAAGACTCCGGCCTCGCTCAAGACCATCCGCCCGTTGCGCAACGGAGTGATCGCCGACCTTGAGGTCGCCGAGCAGATGATCAAGCATTTCATCCTCAAGGCCAATGGTGGGCGCAGCCGCTTCACGCGCGGGCCGGAGATCGTGATCTGCGTGCCGTCGGGGTCGACCCAGGTCGAGCGCCGCGCGATCCGGGACGCCGCCTCCAACGCCGGCGCGAGCAAGGTCTGGCTGCTGGTCGAGCCAATGGCGGCGGCGATCGGTGCGGGGCTCGAAGTGATCAAGGCCAAGGGCTCGCTGGTGGTCGACATCGGCGGCGGGACGACCGAGGTTGGGGTCATCTCGCTCCACGGGCTGACCTATTCGAGCTCGGTGCGGGTCGGCGGCGACAACATGGACGATGCGATTTCGCAGGCGGTGCGGCGCAACCATAATCTGATGATCGGCGAGGCGACTTCGGAGAAGCTCAAGAAGGCCTATGGAACAGCCCGTGTGCCGTTCGGTGTCGAACCCCGACTTGCGCTGGTGCGCGGGCGCGACGTTGCGCGAGGAATTCCGCGAGAGATCGAGATCACGCAGGAGGAGCTGGTCGACGCACTGCGCGAGCCCGTCGGGCAGATCATCCAGGCGGTGCGCCGCGCGCTTGAAAATACCGCGCCCGAAATCGCTGCCGACATCATCGACGACGGCATCACGATGACCGGCGGCGGGTCGTTGCTGCCCGAGATCGACGGCGTGCTGGCCGACGAAACCGGCCTTCCGGTGACGATCGCCGAGACTCCGCTGATCTGCGTGGCGCTCGGCGCCGGACGAGCACTCGAGGATCCCGATTATCGCGGCGCGCTTTTCTCCGCTTAAGCTTGGCCGGGGGGCAAGGGCGGCCTAAGGCGCGCGCCATGAGCAAAGCGTCGTGCCTGACCACCGTTGCCGTCGTGCTGCTGGCCGCGTGTCGACCAGCGGTCCCGACGGCGCCATCGATCGAGCTGCGTGATGCCTGGGCGCGCGAGACGGCGCCGGGGCAGACGAGCGGCGCGGCCTATCTGACGATCGTCAATACCGGGCGCGAGGACGACCGGCTGATTGGCGTCACGGCCCCCAAGGCGACGGGCGCGATGCTGCACAGCGCGAGCGAGCGTGGCGGAGTCGCGTCGATGCGGATGGCGAGTGAAGTTGCGATCCCGGCGGAGACGACGGTCACGCTGGCGCCGCTCGGCACGCATATCATGCTGACTGGCCTTGCCGCCCCGCTCAAGCCGGGAGAGCGGGTCGCCCTCACGCTGCGCTTCGCCCGCGCCGGGCCGCGCTTGATCGAAGCAGCCGTGCTCCCGGCCGGGTCGAACGGGCCTGCCGACTGATGCGCCGCGCTCGCCTCATCCTGTGGATCGCAGTCGGGATCGCCGCCGTCATTGCCGCTGCGCTGTTCTTCGCTCGCCCGGCCCCTGCACCGACGTCCACCGCGGACTCGAGCTTTGCCGATATCGGCGGGCCGTTCACCCTGACGGGGAGCGATGGCACGCCGTTTGCCTCGCCCCGCCTCGCCGGTCGCCCGTTCGCGATCTTCTTCGGCTTCACCCACTGCCCCGACGTCTGCCCGACGACGCTCGCCCGGCTGGCCCGGCTGCGCAAGGCGCTCGCCAAGGGCGACAAAGCGTTCGCAATCCTGTTCGTCAGCGTCGATCCCGAGCGCGACTCGCCCGCCGAGATGGGCCGCTACAGCGGGCTGTTCGGGACACCGGTGATCGGGCTGACCGGCTCGCCGGCGGCGATCGCGGCGGTCAAGAAACAGTTCGGCATTTTCTCGAAGAAGGTGCCGCAGCCCGGGGGCGACTATAGCGTCGACCACACCGCAACGGTGCTTCTATTCGACCGCGCCGGGCAATTCAGTGCGACCATCGCCACCGACGAAGGCGACGGACCGGCGCTCGACAAGCTCAAGCTGCTGACGAGCTAGGCGGCGAGCGGCGGCCGCGCGAGCACCCGGTCGAGCAGCCGTTCGATCGCGGCCAGACTTTCGGGCTCGTCGAGCGACGGCGCGTGGCCCGCGCGTGGGACGGTGACCAGCTCGACATCGGGCACCTCGCGCCCCATTCGTTCGAAGGTTTCCGCGCTGAACAGGTCGCTGTATTCGCCCCGAAGGACAGTCAGCGGGCGACCGGCGAGCGCTTTGTAATAGGGCCAGGCTTCGCTCGGCGGGGCATCGGCGGCGGCGGCGGCGGCGGCGGCGGCGGCGAACGGATCGGCAATGCGCGGATCATAGTCGAACTCGATCGACCCGCCCTTGTCGCTCGCTATGCGCCGGGCGAAGCGCTCCCACTGCGCTATGTCCCAGTTGGGAAAGGCGTCGCGATTGCGCTCGGCGAGCGCCCCGGCAAGCGACCCGAAACTGGCGACCGAGGCGGGCTTGCCGACATAAGCGCCGATCCGCGCAATTCCCTCGGGCTCGACTCGCGGGCCGATGTCGTTGAGCAGCGCACCGGCAATTCGCTCGCTGTCCTGCATCGCGGTGACCATTGTCACGATCCCGCCGAGCGATGTGCCGATGAACACCGCGTCGGCGATGCCGAGTTGGTCGAGCAGCTTGATCAGGTCTTGCGCATAGGTTTGCGGGATATAGTTGAGCGGGTTGGGGTCGGGCTCGCTCAGCCCGCGCCCGCGAAGGTCGACCGCGATCACCCGCCATGCCCCCGCAAACGCCTCCGCAACCGGCTCGAAGTCGCGGCAGTTGCGCGTGAGGCCGGGGATGCACAGGATTGGCGGGCGCTCGTGAGGGCCGTCATAGTCGCGATAGTGGAGCCTCAGGCCGTCGGGGCTGTTCCAGTATCGGTCGGACCAGGATTTCATACGGTTCCTCTTCGCGGCGTTTCTCCCTATCGCGGGGCGATGCCACTGTCGCAAGCCTATCGCCCCGATCCACGGATTCTAGAGCTAGGCGAGGCGTTTTACGATCCGGTGGCGCCGGCGGCGTTCCCCACTCATGTCGAGCGGTTTCGCAACGCGCGATGGGCGGATCGGATCGGGCTTGGCGACCTCGATCCTGACGAGCGAGTACGCCACTTCGGGCGCTTCGCGCCCCTGCCCGATAACCTCCACCAGCCGCTGGCGCTCCGCTATCATGGCCATCAGTTTCGCCACTATAATCCCGACCTCGGCGACGGGCGGGGATTTCTCTTCGCGCAATTTCGCGACGATCAGGGTCGTCTGCTCGACCTCGCGACCAAGGGTTCGGGCCAGACCCCGTGGAGCAGACGCGCAGACGGTCGGTTGACGCTCAAGGGCGGCGTGCGCGAGGTGCTTGCAACCGAGATGCTCGAGGCACTCGGCGTCAACACGTCCAAAAGCTTCGCGCTGTTCGAGACCGGCGAGGAACTGTGGCGCGGCGACGAGCCCTCCCCCACCCGCTCGGCTGTCCTCACCCGGCTCGGCCACGGCCACATCCGCATCGGCAGTTTCCAGCGGCTCGCCTATCTTGGGGAAGTCGAGAATATTGCGCGGCTGACCGCCTATTGCCTCAAGCATCTTTATGGCGAACCGGTTGGCGACGACCCGCTCGACAACGCCGCGCGCTTGTTCGACCGCGTGGTGTCCGCCACCGCCGCGCTCGCCGCGTCCTACCTCGCTGCGGGGTTCGTCCACGGTGTCCTCAACAGCGACAATATCGCGATCTCGGGCGAGAGCTTCGATTATGGTCCGTGGCGCTTCACCGCCGAGTGGGACGTGTCCTTCACCGCCGCTTACTTCGATGAGACCAAGCTCTACGCTTTCGGTCGCCAGCCCGAGGCGATCAACTGGGACGTGGCGCACCTCGCAGGCTGTCTGGCCTTGCTTGGCGACGTACCCGGGCTGGCCGAGACGCTTGCCGCCTGGGGCAACCGGTTCCAGGAGGTGCTCGTCGCGGCCCTGCTCGCGCGGCTCGGAGTCGCCCCGCGTCAGCCAGCCGAAGACCGAACGCTAATTGCTGCTCTGCTCGAGGCACTCCAATCGCGCGTCGTGACGATCGATCGGCTGTTCTTCGACTGGCGCGGTGGGTGCGATCCGGGTCGCGAGACCTACGCCCCTTCCCCGTTCCGCACGCTTGCCGCGGCGCTCGACGGGCGCTCGGTCGCGCCGTCGCACCCCTATTGGTCCGATCCCGCCCCCTGTTCGATGTACATCGACGAGGTCGAAGCTATCTGGGCGCCGATCGCCGAGCGTAACGACTGGTCCGCATTCGAGGCGAAAATCGCCGCGATCCGGCGTATGGGCGAGGCGATGGCCGCCGATCGCCCGGCTTGACCTCGATCAATCCACAGGCCAGCACCCGCCGCGTGACCGGGATGATCAAGACCCTCATTTCAACCGAACCCGCGACCGGAGCCGAGCTGTGGTCGGGCGCGATCGGCGACGCCGCTACCGAGGTCGCTGCGGCGCGCGCGGCGTGGCCGGGCTGGGCGGCGCAATCGGTCAATTTCCGGATCGAGACAATGCGCCGCTTTGCCAATGTCGTTCGCGCCAAGGCCGAGCCGTTCGCCGACCTCATCGCGCGCGAGACAGGCAAGCCCTATTGGGAAGCCAAGACCGAAGTCGCCTCGGTCATCGCCAAGGTCGACATTTCCGTATCAGCCTATTCCGAGCGAACCCCGACCCGCCGCATGGAAGGCGCGCTGGGCAGCAAGGTCGCGGTCCGCCACAAGCCGCATGGCGTGCTGGCGATACTAGGCCCCTATAATTTCCCCGCGCATCTGCCCAATGGCCACATCGTTCCGGCACTGATTGCGGGCAATGCGGTGGTGTTCAAGCCATCCGAAAAGACCCCGGCGAGCGGGGCGTTTCTGGTCGAGTGCCTGCATGAGGCAGGGGTGCCCGAGGGCGTGCTACGGCTGTTGATCGGGGGACCCGAGGAGGGCCGCGCGCTGGCCGGGGAGGCCGGGATCGACGGACTGTTGTTCACCGGCTCGGCGCGCGCCGGTGCGAGCCTCGCGCGCCAGTTCGCCGACACCCCGCAAAAAATCCTCGCGCTCGAACTCGGCGGCAATAATCCGATCGTCGCCTGGGACGTAAAGGAGGTCGACGCCGCCGCGACGATGATCGTCCAGTCCGCCTTTCTCTCCGCCGGTCAGCGCTGCACGGCTTGCCGCCGGCTGATCGTCGAAGACGGCAAGGAGGGTCCGCTGGTCGAGGCGATCGGTAAGCTCATCGACCGGATCATCGTCGATGAACCGCTGGCCGATCCGCAGCCGTTCATGGGCCCGCTGATCGACCTCGCCGCGGCGGACGCGCTTCAAGAGGGGTTCGTGGGACTGATGATGAAGGGCGGCAGGATCATCCGCCGCCTCGATCGCCCCTTTGAGGAGCGGCCCTATCTCACGCCGGCGCTGATCGACGTCACCGACATCGCCGAGCGCACCGACGAAGAGTTGTTCGGGCCGGTGCTCCAGCTCATCCGGGTCAAGGATTTCGACGCCGCGATCGACGAGGCCAACGCCACCCGCTTCGGCCTCGCGGCGAGCCTGATCGGCGGGACCGCGCAGATGTACGACCGCTATTGGGCCAACGTCCGGGCGGGCGTGATCAACTGGAACAAGCCAACCAACGGCGCGCCGTCAAACGCTCCTTTCGGCGGAGTCGGACTGTCGGGCAATCATCGCCCAAGTGCCTATTATGCGGCCGATTATTGCGCCTATCCGGTCACCAGCGTGGAGAGCGACATCATGCGCGCAAGCATCGCCGAGGGGCTTCGCGACCCCAACGGCGATCGCTGATCAGCCCCGCATCTCGGGCAGATATTCCTCGTCGGCAGCGTCGCTGAACTTGGTCACCCGAGCGTCGAAGCGCATCCGGATCTTGCCGGTCGAACCGTGGCGCTGCTTGGCGACGATCAACTCGGCGGTGCCATAGACCCGCTCCATGTCGCGCTGCCATTGCTCATGTGCTTCGAACACCTTGGCGTCGTCGCCATCCATCGCCCGCTTGGGCTCGCGCGCGGCGACATAATAATCCTCGCGGAACACGAACAACACAATGTCGGCGTCCTGCTCGATCGAGCCCGATTCGCGCAGGTCCGACAGCATCGGCTTCTTGTCCTCGCGCTGTTCGACCGCGCGGCTGAGCTGCGACAGGGCCAGCACGGGAACGTGCAATTCCTTGGCAAGCTGCTTCAACCCACGGCTGATTTCGGAGATTTCCTGGACGCGATTATCGCCCGACGATCCCTTTCCGCTACCCTGGAGCAGCTGGAGATAATCGACCACAATCATGCCGACATTCTTCTGCCGCTTGAGCCGCCGCGCACGCGTGCGAAGCGCAGCGATGGTCAGGCCGGGCGTGTCGTCGATGTAGAGCGGGAGTGCCGATAACTCCCCCGCTGCGCGTGCGAGTTGCTGGAACTCCTGCTTGCTGATGCGCCCGGTGCGCAAATTCTCCGAGCTGATCCCGGATTGTTCGGCGAGGATGCGGGTGGCGAGCTGGTCGGCGGACATTTCGAGGCTGAAGAAGGCCACCGCCGCGCCCGCCGACTTGGCTGGCTCGATCCCATCCTCGATGTCGCGCTGGTAACGCTGGGCGGCGGAGAAGGCCATGTTGGTGGCGAGACTGGTCTTGCCCATGCCGGGGCGACCCGCGAGGATCGTCAGATCGGACCGGTGAAGCCCACCGATCTTGGTGTTGATCCCGTCGAGCCCGGTGGTGATGCCCGACAAATGACCGCCGCTGTTGAGCGCAAGCTCGATATTCTTGATCGACTCGATGGCCGCGTCGGCGAAACTCTTGACCTTGCTCTCGCCGCCACCCTCTTCGGCCACGCGGTAAAGCTCGGTTTCGGCGCGTTCGATCTGGGCGAGCGGGGCGACGTCCTCGCTGGTGTCGAGCGCGCACTCGACCAGTTCGCGCCCGACCCCGATCAGGGCGCGGAGCAGCGCGAGGTCGTAAATCTGGAGCGCAAAGTCGCGTGCGCCGATCACGGCGGCGCCCGATCCCGTCAGCTGGGCAAGATAGGCCGGCCCGCCGACCTCCTTCATTGCCTCGTCAGCCTCGAACAGTGGGCGAAGCGTGACCGGGTTGGCGATCATGTTCTTGTCGGTCAGGCGGAGCACCGCGTCATAGATGCGGCCATGGAGTGGTTCGAAGAAATGATGCGCCTTGAGGCGGATCTGGACGTCCTCCACCAGCCGATTGTCGATCATCAACGCGCCGAGCAACGCCGCCTCGGCCTCGACATTGGCGGGGAGCGACGGGGGTGCGGGCAGGTCTTGCGACCCATTAATGCGGAGGATTTCGGCCATGAGATGGGGTTACGCTTTTCGCGTTCGTGTCTCCAGTGGGGTGCGCGAGATATGTGTGGATGCGCTGTGGAGAAGTCGCTGCTCACGCGAAGGCGCGAAGGAAAGGGGAAGGCGCGAAGAAGGATAAAGGCGCTTCGCGCGAAGCGCACCTCTATTTTTCTCCTTCGCGCCTTCCCCTTTCCTTCGCGCCTTCGCGTGAAAATAGATCGGCGCCGCCCACGCGATTGCCGCCCCAACCTAGGCCCGCTAGCGCAAGCCCATGAGCATTCTCTCCGACCGCTGGATTCGCGAGCAGGCGACGACCAACGCCATGATCGAGCCGTTCGTCGAGGCGCAGCGGCGGGACGGGTGCATCAGCTATGGCCTGTCCAGTTACGGCTATGACGCGCGCGTAGCCGACGAGTTCAAGGTCTTCACCAATATCGATTCGGTGATCGTCGATCCCAAGGATTTTTCGTCGAACAGCTTTGTCGATCGCAAGACTGATTGCTGCATCATCCCGCCCAACAGCTTCGCGCTCGCCCGGACGGTCGAATATTTCCGGGTGCCCGAGGATGTGCTGGTGATCTGCCTCGGCAAGTCGACCTATGCGCGCTGCGGGATCATCGTCAATGTGACCCCGCTCGAGCCCGGCTGGGAGGGGCATGTCACGCTCGAATTTTCGAACACGACCCCACTTCCGGCCAAGATCTACGCCAACGAAGGCGCCTGCCAGTTCCTGTTCCTCAAGGGCAACGAGCGGTGCGAGACGAGCTACAGGGACCGCGCCGGCAAATATATGGGCCAGCGCGGGGTAACCTTGCCGAAGCTTTAGTCCGCCGCCTTGGCGACTGTCACGAGCGCCGGGCGAAGCAGCCGATCCTTGAGCATGTAGCCCGGCTGCATCTCGTCGATCACCGTCCCCGCCTCGGCGTCACTCGGCACTTCCATCATCGCCTGGTGCCGATTCGGGTCGAGCGGCAACCCCCTCGCCTCCACCCGCGTCACTCCGTTGCGAGCGAAGATTGCCTCCAGCTCTCGCGCGGTTGCTTCAATCCCGGCCAAGAAGTTCGCCGCAGTGGTGTCCGCCCGAAGCTCCTCGGTCACCGCCGCCAGCGCGCGGTCCAGATTGTCCTTCACCGCAAGCATGTCGCGGGCAAAGCCGGTGACCGCATAGGTCGAGGCCTGAACCTTCTCCGCCTCGAGCCGGCGACGAACATTCTGCGCCTCGGCGGCGGCGTAAAGCGCAGTGGCCTTGGCCTCCTCGAGCTGCGTCTCAAGCTCGTCGATCCGCCCCGAATCGGGGTTTTCGCTGGTATCTTGCACAAGGTTATCAGTGTCTTCGTTCGAAACTTCGTCGATCATCGTTCCATCAATCTCGTTAGGGCTTGGGCCGTGAAATCCACCATGGGGACCACCCGGGCATAGTTCAACCGCGTCGGGCCGATCACCCCGACCACGCCGACCACCTGGCCGTCGCTCCCGCGCCATGGCGCGGCGATGACCGACGAGCCCGACAGTGCGAACATCCGGTTCTCCGATCCGATGAAGATCCTGCACCCCTCGGCGTCGCGCGCACCTTCAAGGACGCGGGCGATTTCCTGCGTATCCTCAAGCTCTTCGAGCAGCTTGCGAACGCGGTCGAGGTCGGCGGCGGCGGCATCGTCGATGAGGTTGGCCTGGCCCCGAACGATCAGCAGCGGGCGCTGGTCGAGGTCGGTACTCCACGCCGCAAGCCCGGTCGCGACCAGTTCTGCAGCGGCAGTGTCGATTGCCGCGCGGCGTTCGCCGGCCTCGGCACGGAGGCGGCTAACCGCGTCGCTCAGCGTCAGCCCGGACAGGCGCGCGGAGACGAAGTTGCCAACTTCCGCGAGTTGCGCCGCGCTCGTTCCGGACCTGAGCGGGACGACTCGATTCTCGACACTTCCGTCGAGCGCGACGAGCACCGCCAGCGCCCGCCCGCGATCGAGCGGGACGAACGACAGCTGGCGCAAACGCTGCTCCTGCTTGGGGGCAAGTATCACCCCGGCGCAGGCCGACAGGCCGGACAGCATGGCCGTCGCCCCATCGAGCGCCTGCTCGATCGGCCGGTCGCGCAGCTGCGCTTCGATCGCCGAGCGTTCGCGCTGCCCCGGAATGCCCGCCTGCATGATGCCGTCGACGAAGAGCCGGAGCCCGGACTCGGTCGGGATTCGTCCTGCCGAGGTGTGCGGGTGGGTCAGCAGCCCGCGCTCCTCAAGCTCCTGCATCACCCCGCGAATCGAGGCGGGGGAGAGCGACACGCTGCCGGTCAGCATGCGAGACCCGACCGGTTGGCCGCGCTCGAGATACGCCTCGACCACCAGCCGGAAAATGTCGCGCATGCGGGTCGAGAGTTCGCCGATCGGCTGGTCCATCACTCCCATCTAGGATTGGCGCGCCCCCCGGTCTAGGAGCGCGGCCAACCTTTAGGAGAACCAGCATGCGCCCATCCGGCCGCGCCCCCGACCAGATGCGTTCGCTCAGCTTCGAGCCGGGCTTTACGAAGCATGCCGAAGGCTCGTGCCTCGTGAGCTTCGGCGACACCCGCGTGCTCGTCACCGCCTCGGTCGAGGAAAAGGTCCCGCCCTTCCTTCGCGGCAAGGGCCAGGGCTGGGTCACCGCCGAATATGGCATGCTGCCGCGCGCGACGCATACGCGCGGTAATCGCGAGGCGGCCAAGGGCAAGCAGTCTGGGCGGACGCAGGAAATTCAGCGGCTGATCGGGCGCTCGCTGCGCGCGGTGGTCGACATGAGCCTGCTCGGCGAGCGGCAGATCTTGATCGACTGCGACGTGATCCAGGCCGATGGGGGCACCCGCACTGCCTCGATCTCCGGGGCATGGGTCGCGCTCCGGCTGGCGATCGACGGACTCAAGCTTGCAACCGACCCGATCCGCACGCAAGTTGCTGCGGTCAGCTGCGGGATGCACGATGGCACCGCCGTGCTCGACCTCGATTATGTCGAGGATTCGTCGGCGGGTTCGGACGGCAATTTCGTCCTGACCGGCGATGGCGCGATCGTCGAGGCGCAAATCTCCGCCGAGGGCGCGACCTTCGACGAGGAGCAGTTGCTTCGTTTGCTCCGCCTCGCGCGGATAGGGTGCGCCGACATCTTCGCCGGCCAGCTCAAGGCAGTCGGACGGTGAACAAGCCCGACAAGCTAGTCATCGCCACGCACAACCCCGGCAAGCTGCGCGAAATCCGCGCCCTGCTCGCGCCGCTGGGGATCGAGTGCGTCGGTGCCGAGGAGCTCGACCTGCCCGAGCCCGAGGAAACCGGAGTCACCTTCGTCGATAATGCCGAACTGAAGGCACGCGCCGCCGCCGACCTGTCGGGTTTGCCTGCGCTCGCCGACGACAGCGGGCTCTCGGTCGACGCGCTGCACGGGAAGCCAGGCATCTTCTCCGCACGCTGGGCGGAGGATGGCGACGGTGGCCGCGATTTCCACCGGGCGATGGAGCGCGTCTGGCGCGAGGTCGAAGCGGCCGGGCCCGACGCCGGTCACGACGCGCACTTCGTCTGCGTCCTGTCGCTCGCCTGGCCCGACGGCGCGATCGAAAGTTTCGAAGGGCGCTGCGACGGAACGCTCGTCTGGCCGCCGCGCGGCGACAAGGGGTTCGGTTATGACCCGATGTTCGTCAAAGCCGGGATGCACGAGACGTTCGGTGAGATCGACCCGGCCGAAAAGCACCGCATCAGCCACCGCGCCGACGCCTTCGCCAAGCTAGTTGCCGCGCTCGGCGATGCGTAGAGTGGGGTCGAGCATCGTGCCGTCCTTGTTGCCGGCGGGTGCATAGCGGCAGACGAAATAATCCATGGTCGCACCCGACGCGAGGCCGCAGCCGATCTCGGTCGTGGTTGGCCAGATGATCTGGGTATAATGGGCGACGTCATGCCAGTTTCCGGTCCGGCTGACGGCAGGAAAGACGCCGCGATCAAACAGGCGCACCTCGTCGATCATCACCCCGACCATCATCTCATAGGAGAACACACCGCGCGCACCGCGCCAGATATTCTCACCCATTGCCTTGCGTCGACCGGGGGTTGCATCATGATCGTAGATGCCAGTCGCGGCCATTCGCTCCGCATAGCCGCGCGCCGCTTCCGCCAGCTGGGCATTCCAAGCCAAGGGGGTCACGCCAAATGCCCGTCTTGCCTGATTATGGAGGCGCAATGCAGCGGCCTGAAGCACCGCCTCGCCCCGATCAGCCGGGCCGGGCCAGTTCGGGCTTGGAAGCGGCCCCGCCACCGCCGGGCTTGCGCATGGCGCGAGCAGCAGAAGCAAAGTAAGGATTCTGATCAGCATGGCCCCCCACTTGTCCGACAGATTCGTAAATAAACTCCTGCCGGACCAGCCATTGGCGCTCTACGTCCACTGGCCATTCTGCGTGTCGAAATGCCCCTATTGCGACTTCAACAGCCATGTTCGCGACCGCGTCGACCAGGCGGCGTGGCGCGAGGCACTGCTCGCCGACCTAACATATGAGGCGGCGCTTTTACCCGGCCGCATGCTCGGCTCGATCTTCTTCGGCGGCGGCACGCCCTCGCTGATGGACCCCGCTACCGTTGCCGCGCTGATCGACGCAGCGCGGGGCCACTGGACCGCCGCGGACAACATCGAGATCACGCTCGAGGCCAACCCGAACAGCGCCGAAGCCGCGCGTTTCGCCGACCTGGCGAGCGCCGGTGTCAACCGCATCAGCCTTGGCGTGCAGAGCTTCGACGACGCCAGCCTCGCCTTCCTCGGTCGCGCCCATTCGGCCGATGAGGGGCTGCGCGCCATTGCGGCTGCGCAGTCGGCGGTCGATCGGGTCAGCTTCGACTTGATCTACGCGCTTCCCGGCGACGACGAGGCGCGCTGGTCGGCGACTCTCGATCGTGCGCTGGCAATCGGAACCGAACATCTATCGCTCTACCAGCTGACAATCGAGCCGGGCACGCGCTTCGCCTCGATGGTTGCCCGCCGCGAGTTCGACCCGCTCGACGCCGACACGTCGGCGAGCTTGTTCGAGCTCACCGAGCAACGCACCGCCGCCGCCAGAATGCCCCCCTACGAGATCAGCAACCACGCGCGCGCCGGGGCGCAGAGTCGCCACAACCTCACCTACTGGCGCTACGGCGACTATGCCGGGGTCGGCCCGGGAGCCCATGGTCGCCGTCTCGGCCAGCGAACCGTGCGCCACAAGAAACCCGAGAATTTCCTCGCCGGGGTCGCGCGCAACAGTCACGGACTAGTCGAGGAAGAAGCGCTGGCACCAGGCGAAGCCGGTCAGGAAGCGCTAGTCATGGGTCTTCGTCTAGCCGAGGGAATCGATCCATCTGCGCTTGCCCTGCGGTTCGGTCTTCCGCGACTGGTCGATGATCGCGCGGTGGATCGACTGGTCGGGCACGGCCTGCTCGCCCGCGATGGCACACGGCTCGCGACGACCAAGGCCGGTCGCCTCTTGCTCGACTCGATCCTCGCGGAAATCGCCCCCTGACGAATTCTATTTCGCGGCGGTGATGCTGCCCTTGTCGCGATAGCGGTCCGTCCAGTCGGCAAGCGCGTCGCCGAGCTGACCGTCGGCATCGGGCTCGGCCTTCTTGCGAGGCCAGCCGGCCTTGATGTCATATGTGACGAGGTCGGCGCGGAAGCTTGCCGCTTCGCTGGCGCACGCCTGCGTGGCGAAGGCTGCAAAGCCCTCGGGCGCGATTTTGGCTGCACTCGCCTTATCCATCGATGCTTTGACGCACGCCACGAAATGCGCGCGAGGACTGTTCTCGGCGGGCTGCCCGGCGGCCAGCACCAGTCCGACTACAAATGCCAACATCCTGCCTCTCCCGCGCATGATATCTTGGGGTCAGTGTGATCCCTTTTGCTGCGCAGCGAAAGTGCAATAAATTCAGTCGCCGAAGACTTTCGCGGAGGGCGAGATGACCATCGTCCCGGTGGCCGTCACCTGCCGCACTTCGAGCGCGCGAATAGCGACCCCGCGACGGTCGAAACGGAAGATTCCGTCGACCCCGGCAAAGCCGTCGCGATCGCGTAATGCGGCCACCGGAAAACGCTCGCTGATCGGCCAGTCGCGGCTGCTGCGCACCGCCAGCAGAACCGCGTCATAGCCGAGGCTGGCGATGCGATAGGGTGCCTTGCCATAGCGCGCCTTGTAGCGAGCCGCGAGTTGGCCGAATCGCGCTTCGGGTGCCGCTGCATACCAGGCGCCGCGCAAGGCGGGTGACGCGCCAAGCACATGGTCGGTCCCCCACAGTTCGGTGCCCATCAATCGCCCGCCGCTCTTCAGCGACGGTGCCGCGACTGCCGCGATCCGCCACGCGTCGGCAATCAGCACCGCGTCGGTGGCTCCCTTGGCGCTAAGCGAGGCAGCAGCGCTACGCACCCCGGCGGCGGTGCGGTTGAACGTTTCGAGCGCGACCATTCGCCCGCCACGCTCGCGCACCGAGCCGAGCATCGCCTGCGCCGCGCGCTGGCCATAGAGGCCGGTCGGGACAAGCGCGCCGAACCGGGCCAAGCCCTTCTGCCGCGCCAGCCCGACGACCCGGTCGATCGACTGGTTGGGGGTAAAGCCAAGGATGTAGACGCCGTTACCCGCGACTCCCTCGTCATTCGAGAAGGCAATCAGAGGCACCCCGGCCCTGCGAGCGACCGGCGCCGCACCGCGCACCTCGTCGGCGAGCAGGGGCCCGAGGATCAGGCCGCTGCCCTCGGCGATCGCCTTCGCCGCCGCAGCCTCGGCCCCGCCGGCGCTATTGTAGATGGTTAGCCGAAGCGTCCGGTCGCCGCTGTCGAGCAGCGCAAGATTGGCGGCATTGGCGATCGACTGGCCGACCGCTCCATCGGCGCCGGTCAGCGGCACGATCAGCGCGACTCGGTTGCGCTCCTCGCTCGGGACCGTCCCGCCGATCGGTGGCGGCGGTCTGACCGGGCGATAAGGGCCACGATCCATCTGGCATCCGGCGAGTGCGACGGCGAGGCTCGACGCGGCGAGACCGAACAGGAAATGGCGGCGTGATCGCGGGCGTGCTTGCCGATCGGGGGCGGTTGGTGTCATGAACTTGCCTTGCAAAATATGAACGACGAGCCCCTTGCCCCTGGCCTTTATATCGTGGCCACGCCGATCGGCAACTTGGGCGACCTTTCCGCGCGCGCCGCAGCGACACTGCGCGGTGCCGATCGGATTCTTGCGGAGGATAAAAGGGTCAGCGCGAAACTGCTTGCGTATGTCGGGGCGACGGCGCCGATGACCGCCTATCATGATCATAGCGACGAGGATGTACGCCAGCGAGTTCTTGACGAGCTCGGGACCAAGGCGATCGCGCTGATCAGCGACGCGGGGACTCCGCTGATCTCCGATCCCGGCTACAAACTCGTTCGCGCTGCACGCGCCGCTGGTTTGGCGGTGACGACGATCCCCGGGCCCTGCGCGGCAATCGCAGCGTTGACGCTGGCGGGGCTGCCGACCGACCGTTTCCTGTTCCTCGGCTTCTTCCCCGCCAGGGCGCACGCGCGCAGCCAGGCGATCGCCGAAGTCGCCGCTATCCGCGCCAGCTTGGTCCTTTACGAAAGCGGTCCGCGGCTCGGCGAATCACTTGCCGCGCTTGCGGCGGGGCTTGGCCAGCGCGAGGCGGCCGTGGCGCGAGAGATCAGCAAGCTTCACGAGGAGTGCGTTACGGGGACGCTGGCAAGTCTCGCCGAGCGCTATGCCGCCGCCGCCCCGCGCGGAGAAATCGTCATCGTCGTCGGCCCGCCCGCAGAACCCGAGCAGGCGAGCGACTCCGACCTCGACTCTGCGCTCGACGAGGCGCTTGCCCGCCTGTCTCCCTCGCGCGCCGCCGCCGAAGTCGCGCTTGCGCTCGGGATCCCGCGCAAGCGTGCCTATGCCCGGGCACTGGAGCGCGTGACCGGCTGACTTGTCGCGGCGACCCGCCTCGCCTAGTCGCTCGCGCATGTCCTCCTCCCCCTTACGCGTCGCGGTTCAGATGGACCCGCTCGAGACGATCGGCATTGCCGGCGATTCGACCTTCGCGCTGATGCTCTCGGCGCAATCGCGCGGGCACCAGCTATTCCATTATCTCGCCGGAGACCTCGGCTATGAGGATGGCCGAGTTCGCGCCAATGCCCGCCCGGTCACTGTGCAGCGGGTCGAAGGGGATCACTTCACCGCAGGCGATCCGCTCACGATCGATCTTGCCGACGATGTCGATGTGATCCTGATGCGCCAGGATCCGCCATTCGATATCGGCTACATTACCGCAACCTATCTGCTCGAGCGGATTGCGGGCGAGACGCTGGTCGTCAACGACCCGCGCTCGGTGCGCGATGCGCCCGAGAAACTATTCGTCCTCGATTTCGCTCAGTTCATGCCCTCGACGCTGATCACTCGCTCGCTGACCGAACTCCGCGCGTTCCACGCCCGGCACGGCGAGATCGTCGTCAAGCCGCTCCACGGCAATGCCGGGGCGGCGGTGTTCCGCATCGGCCACGACGGCAGCAACCTCGCCGCACTCGCCGAGCTGTTCGGCGAGGTGTGGCGCGAGCCCTTTATCGCGCAGGCCTTCCTCCCCGCAGTGACCGAGGGCGACAAGCGCATCGTGCTGGTCGACGGCCAAGTAGCGGGCGCAATTAACCGCCGACCGGGCAAGGGCGAGATCCGCTCGAACCTTGCCGCTGGGGGGACCGCCGAGGTCACGCAGTTGAGCGACCGCGAGCGCGAAATCTGCGCGGCTCTGGGGCCGGCACTGAAGGCACGCGGGCTGATCTTCGTCGGGATCGATGTGATCGGCGGGCACCTCACCGAGATCAACGTCACCTCCCCGACCGGGATCGTCGCGATCGACCAGTTCAATGGCAGCGATACGCCAGCGATGATCTGGGATGCCATCGACGCCCGTCTTGCCCCTCGCGCAATCCCCGCGGGCTGAGCGATATGTCTGACTGGGTCATTCGCCTGATCGAGCAGGCCGGGGTGCTTGGCGTCGGTTTCCTGATGTTCCTCGAGACGATCTTTCCGCCGATCCCGTCCGAGGTCATCATGCCCGTGGCCGGGCTTGCCGCGGCGAAGGGGCAAATGCCGCTTTGGGCGGTGATCGCTTCGGGCACGGCGGGGGCAATGCTTGGCAATATCGTCTGGTATCTCGCAGCGCGCGCGCTCGGCATTCAGCGATTGCACCCGATCATCAATCGGTGGGGGCGCTGGCTGACGATCAGCTGGATCGAGGTCGAGCGGAGCCAGCGGTGGTTCGGGATTCATGGTCCGGCGTTCGTGCTGCTCGGGCGGCTGGTGCCGACCGTGCGCAGCCTCGTCTCGATCCCGGCCGGGCTGCTGTCGATGCGCTTTCGCAATTTCCTGATCGCCTCGACCATCGGCACCGGACTGTGGACCGCGCTGCTGACGGTGGCCGGATATAAATTGGGTGAACGCTACCACGATATCGACCAAGTGATTGGTCCGCTGTCGAACCTGGTCATGATCGGCCTGGTCGCAGTTTACTTGTGGCGATTGTGGACGCACCGCCCGGCACGGCAGATTGTGTCCGAAACGGACTGACATTCGTCGCGTTTTCGCGCTCGCGGAATCGATCAGCGCCGTCCAGAATGGTTATTTACCATCTGCTTAACTTTCCCCCGTCCATCCCGGGCTTGCCGTCGCAGCGGGTCCAATCCCCACTGGTCGCCAGCTGCGGCGGCATCCTCCCGCTAGTCGCGCCACAGGTTGACGACGTGTCGCGGCCAGCGGCCGGGCACGATCAGCATTGCATCGACCCGCATGTCGTCTCCCGGTCGGCGCAAGCGTTCGAACAGCGTCGCCGCCGCCGCGAACACCCGCCGCAGTCGGTAGGCGTCAAGCGCGAGATCGGCGGCGAAATCGGTCGGCCGCGCCTTGACCTCGACGAAGGCGATTATCCGCCGACGCCGAGCAACGATATCGACCTCGCCGCCCCGCACCCGCGCGCGCATCGCGAGGATCGACCAGCCATGGAGCCGCAGCCACCACGCGGCGATCGTCTCGGCACGGCGACCGGCGCGTTCTGCTGCGGATCGGTTGCGAGGCATGGCGATGGTCCTGCGAGTCGGCACATTTGACGTGACGACCTGCGATCCGGCACCGCCTTGTACGCGAGCCCCGGCCCCGTCGCAATCAGGCTCGCGGGTGGGCGTGGCGATACACGTCGAGCAGGTGGGCGGCATCGACCGCAGTATAGATTTGAGTCGAGGAAAGGCTCGCGTGACCGAGCAGTTCCTGGAGTGAACGAAGGTCGGCCCCCCGCGCGAGCAAATGCGTTGCGAAACTGTGGCGCAGCGCGTGGGGGGTAACGCTATCGGCGAGGCCGAGGCGGGTCCGCGCGGCGCGGACCGCACGGCGTACGAGGTCGGCGTTAAGCGGGCCGCCACGGACGCCGACGAACAAAGGGGCGCTTCCCGTGATCGGCCACGGGCACGACTTCGCATAAGCTTCAATCGCTTCGCGGACTGCCGGCAGCACAGGAACGACTCGGGTCTTGCCGCGCTTGCCCGTCACGCGGATTGTCGATCCGAGCGGAATCGAGTTCGCGTTCAAGCCCAGCGCCTCGGAAACGCGCAGTCCCGAGCCGTAGAGCAGCAGCAGGATAGCGAGGTCACGTTGACCGACCCAAGGCAGGCTGGCGCCTTCTGCAGCATCGTTGGCAAGCCCGAGCGCGTCCGCCGGACTGGCCGGGCGCGGGAGCGTGCGCGGGCGGCGCGGAGCGCGGGTGCGCGGGAGTTGCGGGGCCACGTCCGCCTCCTCCGCCGCGAAGGTCAGGAAGCCGCGCACCGCCGACATCTCACGCGCCGCCGACGAGGGCCCAAGCCCGCTCGAACGGCGATCGGCAAGGAAAGCGCGCAGGTCGGCGGCGGATAGTTTGAGCAGCGCAAAGCGTCCAATCTCCTCGCCGCGATGCCGCCCGAGAAAGTCGATGAAGCGATGCGCCGTAGCGACATAGGCGCGCACCGTGTGCAAAGAGCGGCGCCGGTCATGCGCAAGGTGCCCGCCCCAGCGCGCGGCGAGCGCCCGCGCGGGATGGACCTCCTCGGTCTCGCCTGTCAGTCGATCAGCCACCGGCGCATGATAGCCGCGATGCTTCGACCAAGGAACATCATCAGTTCCGAGCCATGGCGCCCATCGAGCTTCTGGCTGCTGCGCTGTCCAAGCACGAGCAGGCCGGTGGGCAAGGGCGGCTCCGCGTCGATGCGGATCAGCGCCTCGGAGCGGATCAGCGTCGAAGCCGGGCCGAACAGCGGATGGCCGCGCCCGACATTGCGCATCGTCACCCCGTCGCTCGCATCCATTGCGCGAACGACCAGTTGCGGCTCGATCTGCTGGACGCCGCCAAGGTCAGCACGGAACCCCTCCTCGCCGACGACCAGCGCAAGCGCCACCGCGTCGAGCCCAAGGATGAGCGGCCATTCTTGGGTCACCACATGAAGCAGCGAGTCGAATCCGTCGGCATCGAATGCGGCGAGTACGGCTTCGTGAATTGAGGCAGTCGCGCCTGAGTGCCCGCGGGCAAAGGCGATCAGGTCCTGGTTGGCTTCTTCGGCCGCGCCAAGCTTCTGGCGCAATTGCGCGACCGCCCGATCCTCGAAGGAGATCACTCGTCCCATGCGCATGAGCTTACGCCGGTCCGGGTTAATTTCCAGTAGCTTCTGAACAAGATTCAATCGTCATCCCGGGCTTGTCCTGGGACCCGCCTTTTGTTGCGCCGAAAAAAGGCAGGTGGGTCCCGAACCAAGCTCGGGATGACGATAACGAAGCGCTACCCGATCGCCTGACCGGTCGCTTCCCAATCCTTGAGGAACGCCGCAATTCCCGCGTCGGTAGACGGGTGGTTGAACAATTGCATGAACACCTTGGTCGGCGCGGTGCAAACATCGGCGCCAATCTTGGCGGCTTCGACGATATGCATCGGGTGGCGCACACTGGCGACAAGGATCTCGGTCGGGAAGTCGTAATTGTCATAGATCATGCGGATGTCGGCGATGAGGTCAATCCCGTTAAATCCGACGTCGTCGAGACGTCCGACGAACGGCGAAATGAAGCTCGCCCCCGCCTTGGCTGCGATCAGCGCCTGCGCGGCCGAGAAGCACAAGGTGACATTGACCATCGTCCCCTCGCCAGTCAGCGCCTTGCAGGTCTTGAGCCCCGCCGGGGTGAGCGGCACCTTGATCGCGATATTGTCGGCGATTTTGCGAAGCACCTCGGCCTCGCGCATCATTCCGTCATGATCGAGCGCGACGACCTCGGCTGAGATCGGCCCCGAGGTGATCGTGGCAATCTCGCGCACCGTCTCGATGAAGTCGCGCCCGGCCTTCTTGATCAGCGAGGGATTGGTTGTCACCCCGTCGAGCAGGCCGGTATCGGCAAGCTCGCGGATTTCGGCAATGACCGCAGTGTCGGCGAAGAATTTCATGAGTTGCCCCTTGGCGTGCGCGCGTTCGCTCCCGATAGCGGGGCGGGCCGCAAAGGTCATCCGATTCGAGAGGTAGAGGCCGCCATGACCGAGCAAGTACGGATAGAACAAGCCGATGGCGTGCTGTCGATCCTGCTCGACCGCCCCGATCGGCGCAATGCAATCACCGTAGCCATGTATGCGGCGCTCGCCGATGCGATCAGCAGCGCGGCGGGCGACGAGAGCGTCCGCCTGATCACACTTCGCGGCGCGGGGGTCGATTTCACCGCGGGCAACGACCTTAGCGATTTCCTCGCGACCCCGCCGGGCAGCGGGTCCGAAAAGGAGGCGCCAGTGTGGCGATTGCTTCGCGCGTTGGCGGTCAACGACGTGCCGATCCTTGCTGCGGTGCAGGGCAATGCGGTTGGCATCGGGACAACGATGCTGTTCCACTGCGACCTGGTCATTGCCGAAGAGGGCTGCCGCTTTCTGATGCCATTCGTCAATCTGGGGCTGGTGCCGGAGGCGGCGAGTTCGCTGCTGATGCCGAAGCTGTCCGGGCGGCGCGCGGCGGCGCGGCACCTGCTGCTTGGCGAACCCTTTGGCGCGTCCGAGGCGCTGGCGCTGGGCATTGCCAGCCACGTCGCACCGGCGGGCGGTCTCGCCACCATGTTCGAGCAGATCCGCACGTCACTTCTTGCCAAGCCGGCGCAGGCGCTGCGCCTGACCCAGAAGTTGCTCCGCACTTCGGACCGAGACGAGGTGGTCGAGCGGATGAGCCTAGAAAATGGCCATTTTGGGGAACGCCTCGCCTCTGACGAGGTCAAGCAGGCGATCGCCGCCTTCTTCCGCGCTCGTTAGACTGGTTAGCAGGGATCTGGATCAGGTGCCCGCGACCCACACCCGCTTGGAGCGGGTGATGTTGACCGTCGGGCCGGGCAGCAACAGCATATCGGTCGGCTGGGTGTAGCTGACGGTCAGATCATAATAGCTCGCACTGCCGCCGGTGACCGTGACCAGGGCTGGATCGGCAACGGTGAAGGTGCCGGGACCGATACCATAGACGCTTGCGCTGATTTTCGACTTGATGCTGGCTGCGCTCGGCACCGAGCAGCCGGTCGTTCCCGGCGTCAGGCAAAGCGTTGCATAGCGTGCGCCTTCACCGAGCGCCTGCTGAATGCCGGCCAGCGCCCGGTACATCTGGGCAAACTGCACGAACATCCAGATCATCACGATCAGGATCGGCAGCGCGAACGCCATTTCGATCGTCGCGACGCCCTTGTCGTTGCGCAGGATGGGGCGGTACAA
Source organism: Sphingomicrobium sp. (assembly GCA_039919075.1). Lineage (GTDB taxonomy): Bacteria > Pseudomonadota > Alphaproteobacteria > Sphingomonadales > Sphingomonadaceae > Sphingomicrobium. The sequence continues at coordinate 30,298 of JBDSGJ010000034.1, read as the reverse complement.
TTTCATTGTATCCTCATCCCCGCCGTCGTGGCGATATGATACGTCCCATCCGCGTCGAAAGCGGAGAAATGCAGCGGGAAAATCGGCGTATATTTGTCGGTCACGTTGACCGAGAGATATTTTGCCGTCGAGGAGCCCGATGCACAGACATAGGTGTTGAAGATTGCGGCATCGCTGTTGCTTTGCACCGTCACCGCGCCGCCCGAAGCGGTGCATTCAATCCGGTATGTGACGGTCACGTTGGCGGTCGTGATCGGACTCGTCTTGCAGGTGCCATCGCTGTTGACGCCATTGACCTGGCAAACCGCCTCGTTGGCCAACGTCGCCTCGACCGTCGTGTCGTCGGTCGTCTGCATGATCTTTTCGATGGCGCGCTGCGCGCCCTGTTCGAGGGCAAGCCTGCGACTGAAGGCGTTGCTCATGTCAACGACACCGATCGCCAGCACCGCAAGCACTGGTGCGACCAGAGCCAGCTCGATGACTACCGCGCCGCGCCGGTCGGTGACAAAGGAGCGACGGCGCGCCATTATGCCGTCAACCTGATGATGCGAAGGGCTTGGACGTTGAAGCTGGGGTATTGCGGGCAGTCGGCTGCCCCGTTGAACTTGTTCGAGGTCGTGCTGTTGCCGGTGAAGACAAGCCGCTTGGCAACGAACATCGTGCAGACCGCAGATGTCGTTCCCGTGCCATTATATTCAAGCTGCTGGTTCGGAAAATACATTGCGCCATTGATGATCGAGTTCGAATTTCCGTTGATCTTGTTGACATTGGCGTTGCTGTCGACCGCGCGCCGATCCTGATAAATGGCGATACCTGCGTAGGTTCCACTGGTCGGCGCGGTCAGATTAACGTTCGACGAGGCATTGACCTTGAACTGCCCGATCGTCGTCGAAGTCGGATCAACGTTGGTCAGGATAATCGTGCAGGCAGTGCAAGTGATGTTGCCCTGGATAAACGCATCGCCACCGTTGATATAATAAGTTCCGGCTGGAAGCGTCAGCGTCTTGCCTGAGCTGACGGAAAGCGACGAAAAGCAGTTGGTTGCTTTAGAGACACCGCTCGAGGCGTCGGCCAAGGGCAAAACCGTATTCTCATCCAGCGCCACGGCAGCTGTCGTTGTCGTACTGCTCGTGCTGCCGCCGCTACCATTCCCGTTACCGTTCCCGGTGGTGGTGGTGATTGTCGCCTTGCAAACCATGTCGGTCGGATTTGGGGCGATCCCAATGAACGGGTCAGCAAGGACCGGCGAATAGGGCCGATAGGCGGTAACGTGGAAGTTGTTAGATGCCTGAACGCCGCCGACGCCCCCGACCGTGTTGAGGGTAACATCGGCGCTCCCCTTGGCCGACGAGCTGTTGGTCGAGGATGAATCGCTGAAGCCATCGCAGTTGGGTGCGACAACCGCCGCATTGCCGGTGAATGCCAAGCCAGTTTCAGAAGCAGACGTCGTCAGGCCCAGAAAGCAGGCTGTCCCCCCGCCGGGCACGCTCGACGCCGTCGCATTGGCGACAATCTGCGGGACCGAGGTCATGAACATCGAACTGAAGGGGAGCGACTGCTGGACGGTCAGCGAAACCCGAACCTGCTTGGTCGCATTGCCGCTGTCGCTCAGTAAGGTGACGGGACCGCGTCGCGTGGTGCCGTCGGGGCAGGTCGTATAGCTGCCGGCCAGCACCAGTCCGGTGTGCTGGTTCTTGACGAGATCGTTGCAGACTGCCGTCTCCACTGCCGTCTGCGTGTCGGTCACGGTGCGCGTATAAACCCCCGCAATCGCCGCGGAATCCGCCGCGCGCTGGAGCTGGCGCTTCCACAACGTCCACTGGATCGTGTCGGTGGCAAGCCCGGCGCAACCGATCACCAGGGGGAGCATTGCGCCCATGATGATGATGACGTTGCCGCGCCGGTTCTGCCAAATTCGACTGAGCAGTTTCATTATGAATCGATCCCGCAAATCTGATTGCTTGTGATGCCGATAGCGAGGACAGGGTGAGCAAAGCGTTCAGAGGCTTGGTTAACGCGCCGCTACCCCTGCCCCAGCGATGCCCTTGCGGGACAGCGTCTTACTCCTATAATACAGTTAGAAGCTGCTTGCGCGCGGCGGAGGCGCCCGCCACCGTCGCGCGACGCGATGCACGAGAAGGACTATCCGATGGCCAGCGATCCGACCGCAACCGCGACCGCCACCAAGCTGACGCTCGACCCGCCCGAGGCGCTGCAGCCGCTCGCGACCCAAGCCGCCGCCGGGCTGGTGCCGCTCAAGAGCGAGGAAGTCAGCGAGCTCGACAGCAAAGTCGCGAAATATGTCGAGGAGCTGGCCGCGCTCGACAGCAATTCGCCCGAATTCGGCAAGAAGGTCGATCAGCTGACGACAATGGGCCGCAAGGAAATCGCCGACGCGGCAGGCGCCTCGAACCGCTTCCTCGACCGACCGGTCAAGGCGATCGACAAGGACAGTGGGATCGGCAGCGACCTGACCGAACTGCGCCGCACCGTCGAGGCGCTCGATCCCAAGGGGGCAAGCAAGCCGCGCAAGCTGCTCGGGATCATCCCCTTCGGCAACAAGGTCGACAAATATTTCGACAAATATCGCAGCTCGCAAACGCACATCTCGAAGATCCTGACCAGCCTCGGCAATGGCAAGGACGAGCTGCTGATGGACAATGCCGCGATCGACACCGAGCGCGCCGGATTGTGGAAGCAGATGCACCGGCTCGAGCAGATGATCCATATTTCCAAGAGCCTCGACACCCAGCTTGAGGACAAGGCCAACGAGCTTGATGCAACCGACCCGGCCAAGGCCAAGGCGATGCGCGAGACGGCGCTATTCTACACCCGCCAGCGGACGACCGACTTGCTGACCCAAATGGCGGTCAGCGTTCAGGGCTATCTCGCGCTCGACCTGGTCAAGAAGAATAATGTGGAGCTGGTGAAGGGGGTTGACCGCGCCTCGACGACGACCGTTGCGGCGCTGCGCACTGCGGTGACAGTGGCGCAGGCGATGACCAATCAGAAGCTGGTGCTCGAACAGGTCACCGCGCTCAACACGACCACAGCGAACATGATCGACGCGACCGGCGAAATGCTGCGCACGCAAACCGGCGCGATCCACGCGCAGGCCGCCTCCTCGACCATCCCACTCGAGACGCTCCAGCGCGCGTTCCAGAACATCTATGACACAATGGACCAGATCGACACGTTCAAGCTTCAGGCGCTGGCGAATATGAAGCAGACCGTCGACACGCTTGGCACCGAAGTCGAAAAGTCAAAGGGCTATATCGCGCGCGCCGAGGGGGTGAACCAGGGGCGGCTCGAGACCTCATCCTCGCCGCTGACCCCGATCGAGGCGCGCTAGGTCGATGAGCACTGACAAGGTCGAGCGGGCGATCGCGCGGTTCGATCGGGTGACCGAAGTGCTCGACTCGCGCCAAGGAACCGCGCGCGACGCGGCGAGGCGTGAGCGGCAGCGGCTTAATGCCGGGTTGGGGCGGACGGCTGGCCGGGTCGGAATGGCAATTGTCGCGGTCGGGTTGCTGACGATCGTGGTTGGCATGATCATGCCGATCGGCATGTTCGGGTTCCTTGCCGCAGTGGCGCTTGCGGTCGGGCTCGCCGCCTTGCTGATCGCGATGCCCATGCGCGACGCGATCGAACCGCCGCGCGTCACCCCCGACCTGCCCAACCCGCAGATGGTCGACCGCTTCGACTCCTACCTGTTCCGCAGCCGCAAGGCCCTCCCCGCCCCCGCTCAAGGCGAGATCGACCGGATCAGCGCCATGCTGCCCAAGCTCAAAGAAGTGCTCGGGCGGGTCGAAACGCTCGATCCCGCAGCGCAGGACGCGCGGCGGCTGATGTCGATCCACCTGCCGGGCCTGATCGACCGCTACGTCAACGTGCCCTCGGCCTATCGCGCAGAGGCCGATGGGGAAGGCGTGACGCTCGATCAGCGACTGGTGGAAAGCCTCGCTGCGGGCCGCGCCAAGCTCGATGAAGTCGCCGATAATTTGGCGCGTGGCGACGTCGCGGCGTTCGAAACTCAGGGCCGCTTCATCCAGTCGCGTTATGGGGAGACTGACCCGACCGCCTAGCGTGCTTTAATAGCCCATCAGCGCCAGAACCTCGCGGCGCGATCGTTCGTCGTCGCGGAACACCCCCATCATCCGGCTGGTGGTCATCATCACGCCGGGCGTATTCACCCCGCGCGCCGACATGCAGGCGTGGCTCGCTTCGATCACCACCGCCACCCCGTGGGGATGAAGATGGCTGTCGATGCAGTCGGCCACTTCGGCGGTGAGCCGCTCCTGCACCTGAAGCCGCCGAGCAAATCCGTGAAGCACCCGCGCCAGCTTCGAAATCCCGACGACGCGGTCGCGCGGCAGATAGGCGATCGCCGCCTTGCCGATGATCGGCGCCATATGATGTTCGCAATGCGACTGGAACGGGATGTCTTTGAGCAGGACGATCTCGTCATACCCGCCGACTTCCTCGAACGTGCGGTGGAGGTGGATGCCGGGATCGCCCTCATAGCCGCGCGCATATTCCTTCCACGCCCGCGCAACTCGAGCGGGGGTGTCGATCAGCCCCTCGCGCGAAGGGTCGTCACCGGCCCAGCGGATCAGGGTGCGGACCGCATCGGCGACATCGTCGGGCACTGCGATTTTCTTGGGCTGGTCGACCAGGTCGCCGTCGTCGGGTGACGCACTCATGACTTGTTCCTCGATGCTGGTGGCCCCGGAGAGACTCGAACCCCCGACCTTCGGTTTAGGAAACCGCTGCTCTATCCTGCTGAGCTACGGAGCCGTTGGGGTCCGATACGGAAGGCGGGCGCGCGAATCAAATCGTCGATATCGGGCGGCGGTGGGCAAGCGCGGGGACTCGCGAGCGGACTTCGGCGATGCGGGCGAGGTCGATGTCCGCAAAACCAAGGCTCGGGAGGTCGCCCTCGCCCATGTCGAGCAGCAGGTCGCCCCACGGATCGACGACCAGGCTGTGGCCGAAGGTTCGCCGTCCGTCCTCATGATGCCCGCCCTGCGCCGCCGCGACGATGAACAGCCCCGCCTCGATCGCCCTGGCGCGAAGCAGGATGTGCCAGTGGGCCTTGCCCGTTGGAACGGTGAAGGCAGCCGGGACGGCGATCGTGTCGGCGCCAGCCTCGGCAAGGCGCGCGAACAGGGTCGGGAAGCGCAGGTCGTAGCAGATCGTCAGCCCGAGTGTCCCGACGGGAGTATCGGAAACGATCGTGACCTCCTCGCCCGGGCGATAAGCGGCCGACTCGCGCCACCGCTCGCCGCTCGGCAGGTCGACGTCGAACAAATGAATCTTGTCATAGCGACCGCGAACGTCGCCCGCCGGGTCGATGACAAAGGCGCGATTGGCGAAGCGCCCGTCGCCGGCCTGGACCGCAAGCGAGCCCAGGTTAACCCACAGTCCCGCCTTGGCCGCTGCGTCGCGCACCAGGGCAAGCGTGGCGTCATAATCCTCGGCAACGACCTGCGCCGCCGCCCGCGCTCGATTGGAATCGAGCAGCCCTGACATTTCGGGGGTGAACAGCATCGCCGCTCCGCCCGCCGCCGCCGCCTCGACCGCAGCGACCAGCGCAGCGGCATTGGAGGCGGGGTCGATCCCGCTTTGCGCCTGGTAAAGCGCGACTCGCGCCATCAGGCGGCGAGCAACGCGTCGAGCTTGCCCTGGCTGTCGAGCGCCATCAGATCATCGCAGCCGCCGATATGCGTGCCGTTGATGAAAATCTGCGGAACCGTTGTCCGGCCATTGGCGCGCTCGACCATTTCGGCCTTCCTCGGCCCGCCCAGATCGACCACATAATCCTCATGCGTGACCCCTTTGCCGTCCAGCAACTGGCGCGCGCGGGCACAGTAAGGGCAGGTGGTTTTCAGATAGAGTTCAACTTTGGCCACAAACGACTCCTTTGCCGGGCAAGGTTCAGCGACCGAAGATAGGGTTGCGGACGACGCGTGACCAGCACAGCAGTTCGATTTGGCTCGCCTTGCCGCGCTTGAGCACGCGCGCGCAGGCCTCGGCGGTGCTGCCGGTAGTCAGTACGTCGTCGATCAGGACGATCGTTCGCCCGGCAACCGCCGCGCCCTTGCGGAGCACGAAGGCCCCGGCGACGGTCTTGCGCCGTTCGGAAAAACTCATTTCTTTGAGCGGTGGGGTAGCCTTCGTCCGCCGCAGCAGGCGCGGTGCGACAGCGATCCCGCGCAGTCGTCCGATCTCGCGGGCGATGAGCAACGACTGGTTGAACCCGCGCACCGCTATGCGGCGGCGGTGAAGCGGCACCGGGGTCAGCATGGCGCCCTCGGGAAGCGCGCCCAGCAGCGGCGCCATGTAGCGCGCCATCGCCTTTGCCAGCGCGACCTTGCGGCCATATTTGAGACGAATGGCGAGTGTGCGGGCGACCTCGCCATAGGCCACGGCGGCACGCGTGCGGGCGATCAGCGGCGGCTGCGCGAGGCAACCCGCACAGGTGCCGATGTCGGTCGCCTCGAGCGGAATTCCGCAAGTGACGCAGCCGCTCCCGCCTAGGAATTCCATCCCGGTCCAGCACGGAGCGCAAAAACTAGATTGTTCGCTGACCATTGCCCCGCACCCCGGGCAGCGGGGTGGCAGGACAAGGTCGAGCAGCCAGACGCCCCATCGCAGCGGGTGCAACCACCTGCGCGCCATTCCAATGGCTATCATCGGCGCCCTCGCGCTTGGTTCGACCGGCCTGGCCCTTGTCGCTCGCCCGGCGCCATTGCACAAGCCGCGGCGATGACCGGTCCGCTGTTCGATCCAAAGCTGTCGCCACTGCGCCGCGCCCGCGCCGAGGCCATGGGGGGGGGCTATTTCCTTCACGAGCGCGCGTTCGAGGAATGCCTCGACCGGCTCGGCGCCGTGCGGCGGCGGTTCGAGTCGGCGCTCCTGTTCGGAGTCATCCGCCCCGGCTGGGCAGATCGACTGCGGGCGGCGGGCTGCGGCGAGGTGGTCGCGGTCGAGCCGGGCAGCACCGCCCCGCTCCCTTCCGCCCCCGACCTGTGCCTCAGCATCGGCGCGCTCGACACGGTCGACGAACTTCCAATTCTCCTCGCGGCATTGCGCGCGCTGCTGGCGCCGGGCGGGCTGTTCATCGGCGCACTCGCGGGTGGTCATTCGCTCCCCGCGCTGCGCAGCGCCCTCCAGGCGGCGGATCGCGCGGTCGGGAATGCGGCTGCGGCGCATATCCATCCGCGGATCGACGCGGCGAGCTTCGCCGGGCTGCTTACCGCTGCCGGCTTCGTCGATCCGGTGGTCGACATCGACCGAGTCAGTTTGCGCTATTTAAATTTCGACGCGCTCGTCCGCGACCTGCGTGCGATGGCGGCGACCAATCGGTTGCTGGAGCGCGCGCGCCGCCCGATCCTGCGCGTCGGGCGGGCGGCGGCGCGGGCCGCTTTTGCCGACTTGGCAGTTGACGGGCGAACGACCGAAACGATCGACCTGCTCCACTTTGCGGGCTGGGCAGCGCCTCCGCACCGAACGGAATAATTGCGCCTCATCACAAATTAACCGCAGTTCGCGACAACTTCCTTAACCCTGCCCCTTTAATCGGGAATGGTGGACGTGGACCAGAGGAGGGAAGCTTGAACGCTATCCCAAGACAGCGTCGTTCGCTCCGTGCCGACCAGCGCGGGGCGACGACGATCGAATATGGGTTGATCTGTGGCCTGATCGTCGTTGCGATGGTCGCCGGGCTGTCGTCTCTTGGCGGCGGCTCGGTGGGCATGTGGACGATGCTCAACAGCGAAATACAAAATAGCTAGGTCGGCTGCCGGGACTGGACACCCCGGCGAACGATCTGCTCGCTGCTAGCGTCGGCCGTAGACGACCAGCTTGACCTTCGTGCCCGGTGCAAGCCGGCTTGCGGGCTGAAGATTATTGAGCGAGACGAATCGCTCGAGTTGGAAATCGCGGTAGGCCATGCGGCCTGCCAGCGACTGGACCGTGTCGCCCGGACGAACCGTCGTCACCTGGATCACGCGCGGCCTGATCGCCGCTGCTTCTGCCGGCGTGATCCGGCGCAGCGACCCGACCATTCCCTGAAACGGTCCAATCCCCTGACCGCCCTGGGTCAGCATAACGAAGTGATAAGCGGCCGTCGCGCTCCACTGATAGGCGAAGATGCTGACATCAACGACGCCATTGTCGGTCTGCGCCTGGCCACTGGTATAATAGGCGGGGATGCCGTTGACAGTGGTCTGCTGGAGCGGCGACATTTGCACTTGGGTCTGACCCCCGGTCAGCTGCTGGAGCACTTGGCCGACATAGGCCGACATGTTGCCGTTGAAGCGACCGGTCGAGAATTGCGCCTTGCCCGACGACCCCTCGATGCTCACCGCATCGGCGCTGTTCGACATCTGGAAGCCGGCCGGGATGACGAATTGCAAGCGAAGGTCAGGGTGAGTGAAGCTGGTCCCCTCGATCACCCCCTGCGCCGGATCGTCATCGACCTTCACGCCATTGAGCTGGGCGAGGAATGCATCGCGGTTGCGCACGCCCGGAGTGGTGCGGGCAAACTGGCGGGCGAGCTGCCGCGCCTGCGCAGAGCGATTCTCCGACAGCGGATGCGTGCTTGCCCATTCGGGGGTCGAACGGCCGCTCTTGCCCTGGACGCGCGCCTCGAGCGCCGCCGACCGGGTCAGTGCATCGAGCATAGTTGCGCCCGCCGTCGGGTCATAACCCGCGTGGGCGATGTAGCGGATGCCGAGCTGGTCGGCCTCATATTCCTGCTGGCGCGAGAAGCTGAGAGTCGCCAGCTGGCCATAGCGCTGGAGACCTTGGCTGATCAGGCTGCCGAACGGATTGTTGCCGATCACTCCGCCGACGATCGCGCCGAGCACGCCGAGGATCGAGCCGCGCGTGCTTGCCTTCTGGCGGGTGCGGCTATGCTCGGCGGCGACATGCCCGGTTTCGTGGCCGAGGACGAAAGCCAGTTCGGCCTCGTCGCTCATCAGCCCCATCAGCTGGCGGGTAATATAGACATAGCCGCCAGGAACCGAGAAGGCGTTCTCGACCGGCGAGTTAAGCGTGGTAAAATGATAGACCTGACCGGCATTGGCCGTGCCCGACTGCGCGGCAACTCGCCGCCCGATGGCGTTGACATAGGCCCCTCGAGGACCAGTCTCTGCACCGCCATATTCGGCGACGAGTTGATTGTGCTGCTTGGACGCTTCGGCAATGTCACTCTGGCGGAGGGTTCGCAGCTGGGCCAGTGCCGGCGTGGCCACGAGCGCCACCGCGGTCAGCATCAACAGGGGCTTGCGCATCGGTAACTCTCCGGTATGTTGCTCTAATTTCAGAGGCCAGAACCGGCTACAAGCGCAGTTGGTTCCGTAACGAATTGCGCCAAACCTAGCCGATGGCGAGGAATTTTGCGCGGCGCTGGGCGAGCAGTTCGTCGGGAGAGAAGGTGGCGCATCGATCGAGTTCCTCGATCAGCGCGGCCTTGAGCAGTTCGATCGCGGCGGCCGGGTCGCGGTGCGCTCCGCCGGGCGGCTCGGGGACAATTCGGTCGATCACGCCGAGCGTCTTGAGGTCCTGAGCGGTGACCTTCATCGCCTCCGCCGCGTCGCTCGCCTTGTCGGCAGTGCGCCACAGGATCGAGGCGCAGCCTTCGGGCGAGATGACCGAATAGATCGCATTGTCGAACATCAGGACACGGTTGGCGGCCGCGATGGCGACCGCCCCGCCAGAGCCGCCCTCGCCGACGATGACCGCGATGATCGGCACCTTGAGGGCAAGGCATTGCTCGGTCGAGCGGGCGATCGCTTCGGCCTGTCCGCGCTCCTCGGCCTCGACCCCGGGAAAGGCGCCGGGGGTGTCGACCAGCGTGACGACGGGAATGCCGAAGCGGTCGGCCAGCTGCATCAGGCGGATCGCCTTGCGATAGCCTTCAGGCTTGGCCATCCCGAAATTGTGACGCAGCCGGCTCGCGGTATCGTCGCCCTTTTCATGGCCGATGATCATCACGCGGCGCCCGTCGATCCGCGCCAGCCCGCCGATGATCGCGGGGTCGTCGCCGAATGCCCGATCGCCTGCCAGCGGCACGAAATCCTCGGCGATCCCGGTCAGATAATGGTTGAAGTGCGGCCGTTCGGGGTGCCGCGCGACCTGGGCCTTCTGCCACGGGGTCAACCGCGCATAGGTGTCACGCAACAGCTTGGCGGCCTTGGCCTCGAGCCGCGCGACATCGGCATCAATGTCGATCGATCCGGTCCGCGCGGTGGCGCGAAGCTCGGCCACGCGGGTTTCGAGCTCGGCGATCGGCTTTTCAAAATCGAGATAAGTAATGGCCATCGCGGCTCGGGGTAAACGCGTCAGCCGCGGTCGGCAAGCGGGTGGCGGGCATTGACCAGTTCGACCAGCCGCGCGCTGTCGACATGGGTGTAGATCTGAGTGGTCGCAATATCGGCGTGGCCGAGCAGCGCCTGGAGCGCGCGCAGGTCGGCGCCGCCTGCAAGCAGGTGGGTGGCGAACGCGTGGCGCAGGACGTGCGGGCTAACCCGTTCGGGGGCTATTCCGGCGACGGCGGCCATCGCGCGGACGATTTGGAACAGGCGCACTCGGCTGAGGTGCGCCTTGCCGCCGGGGAAGAGATAGGCGCCCTCGGCGGGGAGAGTCTCCTTCCACTTCGCGGCGGCGTCGTGGGCGCGGTCGGAAACGGGCACGAGCCGCTCCTTGCCGCCCTTGCCCTTCAGGATCAGGAACGGCTGGCCGGCACGCAGGGCGGCGCGGGGAAGCGAGACGAGTTCGGTCGCGCGCAGCCCTGAGCCGTAGAGCAACTCGATCAGCGCGAGATTGCGGAGCGCCTGTGGCAGGCCGGAAGCGGCGCGCGCTTCAGCCTCGCGGAATATCGCCTCGACCTCGTGCCGGTCGAGGATTCGGGGCAGCGGTCGCTGGTGGACGGGTCGCGGCAGCGCCGCCGACGGATCATCCTCGCGCAGCCCTTCGTCGAGCAGGAAGCCGTAAAAGCGGCGAAGTGCGGCGGCGCGACGGGCGACGGTCGAGGGGGCGAGCGAGCGCCACGCCTCACCGAGCCGTTTCAACGCCGAGACATCCGCTGTCCCGACGTCGCCGAGCGCGGCCACCCCGGCCTCGAGGTCGCGGCGATAGGCCAGCAGGGTGTTGCGCGACGCCCCCGCCTCGGCCGCCATCATGTCGAGAAATCGATCGACCAGCGCGCGATCGGCTTCGGTCACATTATGCGCCTAGGAACGACTCAGCGCCTCGGCGGCGATCATCCGGGCGTTGAAGCCCTGGCCGGTATCGTTGAGCGCAGCGACGCTGTGGAGGACGAAGCGCGCCGGAATTCCGCCCCACTGGGTAGACTGGAAGGCCATCCCGGCGAGAATCGTCGCGGTCCCGCCCTGCCCGCGCTTCGCGGCGCCGATGATGAGATCGCCCCACTCGCTACGCTGCTCGAGCCCGAAACCATAGCGGCTCGACAGGCGAAGCGCGGTCGCAGAGTCGATCCGTCCGAGCCCGGCAAGCCCGGCGACGAGCAAGGCGCCACGGCGGTGCTCCGCGCTCCCGTCGCGACTGATGAACTTGTCGATCCGGCCGAAGCTGAGGTCGATTCCGCTGGGCGACGGAGCCGCCAGCGCGATCATCGCCCAGCAGCGATCGGCCGCGGCATCGTCCATCCTGTCGAGCACGGGCGCCCAGCGCGCGGCCTGTTCGTCGAGCCCCGCCGCGAGCAGCGAGGCGATGATGTTCGGCGCGTCCGACGCGAGCGCGGCGTCGGGCGCGATCAGGCTAGCGGCAACCCCGAGCATCGCCCGGCTCGCCTCGACCTCGACCGGATCGCCGGGCTTGCCCCACAGCGTGCGCATCGCGACGAGCCGGGCTTCCTGGTCGCGCCCGGCGAACGCCAGCCGCAATTGCCAGGCATCGCTCCGGCCAAGCTCGTCAGGGTCGGTTCGGTCGTAGACGCCAGCATAGAGATCGACCAGCGACTGGCCCGAGAAGACCCCCATCCCGGTCGCGATCCGGGCCGATGGGAGGCGTTGTTCGGCGACCAGCATCGGCGCGCGTGCCTGCCATGCGCGCATCACCGGGGAAGCAGCGTTGATCAACCGATCGGGCGGCGCGATTCCGGTCGCGCTGGAAAGCCCGAAACGCCAGGCGTTGAGCGCCTCGACCGGTTCCCACTCGATCGTCACCGCGCGCGCGGTGTCGGCGCCCGCCCCGACCAGCTTGTCGGCGAGGCTGACGTCGATCCCGCCGAGGCGACCGCGGCGGCGTGATTGGTCGATGTCGGCGGCGGCAGTCTCGGGATTGCCCGACAGCGACGAGCAGATCGCATCGACCAGCGGCGCAACGCGCGGTTCGACCTGATCGAGTGTAGCGCGCAGCGGACACAGCGCGGCGGGGTCGGCGCTCGCCAGCGCGCTTTGCACCGCCACCTGGGTCAGCTTAGGCGTGAAATCGGTCACATCGACCCCGGCGACGAGCATCCGAGCAGCGTCGGCCTCGCCCATCCGCAGCAGTAGCCATGACCGTTCGGCGACCCAGTCGGCGGGGTTGACCCCATAGGGAGTGGGCGCGCGGGCGAGAAGCGCGTTGCGCAGCGCGATATGGAGCCATCGCGACGGCAGCGCGCCCTGGGTACTGCGCATCGCGCGCTCGAGGAACGCCCCGCTCGCCGAACGGAACGGATCGGCGCCGAGCCCGATCGCCGTCGGGTCGAGCCGACCGACCAGCGACGGGTCGCGGCGGACCGAGTTGGGCACTTCGACCGGGGGAAGAGCCGGCTCGGCGGCAGCCACGTCGGCGCTCGACAGCGTGTCACTGGTGGTGATCTGATCCTCGCCGACACCGCTGACGCTGGTATCGCCGGTCGCCCCGCTAGATCCGCTTGAAGGGGTTGCGCTGGACGAAGTCGGCGCGGACGGAGCGGGGGTCGGCTGCGGGCGCGGCGCGGGAGGGCTGTCGGGCCGTGGCGCGGGACTGCCGAACCCAGGCGGGAGGATCGACGTCGGCGCCTCCTGCGCCAGCGCGGGAAGCGCCAGCGCGGTGACGACCGCGGCGGCGACGAAGAGCCTAGCGCGCGGGCGCACTGGCGACGTCGGTCTCGATGAGATGGGTCGGCTGTTGCTTCGCACTGCTCGACAGGAAGAACAGCGCGCCGACCAGCAGCACCAGAACGACAGCGAGCGGCACCAGCGGGTTCATCGGGCGACGGCGCATCGGCGCTGACTGGATTCGATTAAGCGAGTCGCGGGCCATGAAATTCTTTTCTGGAAGGACGGACAATGAAGGCGCAACCGGCTTTTGCCCGACCATGCGCCCCCATGTATAGCCCGAAGCGTGCAAAAATTGCTTCCTTCGCTCGACCGCCCGGTGGTCCTCGTCGGCCTGATGGGGGTTGGCAAGTCGACCATCGGCAAGCGGCTCGCCAAGCGCCTCGGGCTCGACTTCGTCGACAGCGACGAGGCGATTGAGGACGCCGCTGGCGCTCCCGCGGGCGAAGTGTTCGAACGCTATGGCGAGGCGAGCTTTCGTGATGGCGAACGGCGGCTGGTAGCACGGCTGGTCGAGGGGGCGGTGCGAATCATCGCTACCGGAGGCGGCGCCTTCGTCGATCCGACGACGCGGCGGCTGCTCAACGAACGGGCGATCACGGTATGGTTGAATGCCCCGGTCGAGGTGCTCGTCGAGCGGACGGCGCGGCGCGACACGCGGCCCTTGCTCAAGGGACCCGATGCCGGCGACGTCCTGGCGCGTCTCGCCGCCGAGCGCGCGGGGGCTTACGGCGAGGCGCATATCCATGTGACGAGCAGCAACGGCGCGCATGGCGAGGTGGTCGAGACGATCGTCGATGCGCTCGACCGCCACCTCAGCGCCGGGCGATAGCGTCCTCGATTGCAGCGAGCAGCGCCCGGAACGGGAGCAGGATCGCGCCGTGACGACCGGTTTTCCCGCGAGCCGGGGCGAGGGCAGAGAGGCCGGGCCAAGAGCCGGGATGGTCGGTGGCGCCGGAAAGCCAGTCGGTGAGTTCTGCCAACGTGCCTTCAACATCGTCGTGCGACCGTCCGATCGCAGTGGCTCCCATCAACGCCGCGCTGGCTTGCCCGAACGCACAGGCACTGACCGATTGGCCAAGGTCGATCACCCTGCCCGCGTCGTCGATACACACCGTGACCTCGACCCGGCTGCCGCACGCGGGGGAGCGTAGATCAGCACTGCCATGCGGCTCAGCGAGCAGGCCGAGATGGGGTATCTCGCTGGCGAGTCGAAGGATGTCGCGCGTGTAGAGCGGCTCGCTCACGCGCGGCGCCAACTTGTCCCGGTTGGTGAGTCCTCCAAAATGATGCCTTCGGCCTTGAGCTCTTCGCGGATTCGGTCGGCCGTTGCGAAGTCGCGGGCTGCCTTAGCCGCCATTCGATCGTCGACCTGCCGATCAATTTGCTTCGCGTGATCGGTAGTCAAACCAAGGAACGTTCGATTGAATCGCTCTTGCTCGCTCAATGTGAGTCCAAGCATCCGACCGGAAGAAATGATCTCCTTTGGATCACTGAGATTTGACAACATCGAAAGGGCGAGGGGAGTATTCAAATCGTCGCCAAGCGCATCGACAACGCTGGGCGGGACATGATTTTGCCCGGTGTCTGCATCGTCAATGAAAACAAAATCCTCAAGACGCCGATAAATGCGGTCTAATCGAGCCTTCGATTGCTCGATCAAGCTTTGCGTCCATGGTAGCGGCGAGCGATAATGTGCCGATAGCAGCGCAAGCCGCAACGTCTCCCCCTTGTGCCCCTGCCCGAGCAAATCCTCGACAGTCACAACATTGCCGAGGCTCTTGCTCATCTTCTCCGCGCCCATGTCCACAAACCCATTGTGGACCCAGTGCCGCGCCAACGGGGCACCGCCATGCACGCAGCGGCTTTGGGCGAGTTCATTCTCGTGGTGGGGGAAGATGAGGTCGAGCCCGCCGCCGTGGATGTCGATCGTCTCGCCCAGATGGGCCCGGATCATCGCGCTGCATTCGATGTGCCAGCCGGGGCGGCCCCTCCCCCATGGGCTGTCCCAGCCGATCTGGTCCGCCGTGCTCGGCTTCCACAGCACGAAGTCCGCCCCGTCGCGCTTGTACGGCGCGACCTCGACTCGAGCGCCCGCCAGCATCGCCTCACGGTCGCGGCGGGACAGCGCCCCATAGTCAGGGTCGGAGGCGACCGAGAACAGCACATGGCCCTCGGCGGCGTAGGCGTGGCCCTTGGCAACCAGCTCACCGATCATCGCCACCATCGGCCCGATTTCCTGAGTCGCGTGGGGCGCGATGTCGGGCGGCGCGACGCCGAGCGCACCCATGTCGGCGAGGTAATGATCCTCATACCGCTTGGTGATGATCCCGGGCTCAACCCCCTCGGCCTCGGCGGCGGCGATGATCTTGTCGTCGACATCGGTCACGTTGCGCGCATAGGTCAGGCTGTCGGGGCCATATTGATGGCGGATCAGCCTCGCCAGCGTGTCGAACACCACGGCGGGCCGCGCATTCCCGATGTGCGCGCGGCCATAGACGGTCGGGCCGCAGACATACATGGTGATGCGCTTCGGATCAGCGGGCTCGAACGCCAGCTTCTCGCGCGCCATCGTGTCATATAGCCGGATCATTTGGCGCCAGCCGGGTGCCGCCGTGTCTCGACCCAATCGACGATCGCGCGACCGCTGGCGTTGAGCAGCGGGAAGGTGCGCGAAGCGCGGAGCCATTCGGGGCGCCTGGCCTGCGTCCCCCACACCATGTCGGTGGCGAGGTTGACGAACAGGAAGAACAGGGTGGCGGCGATCAGCCCCTTGAGCATCCCGAACCCGCCACCGAGCAGGCGGTCGATCGGACCGAGCACCGAGCGCTTGGCCTTGCCCCCGGCGTGGCGCGCGCCGAGGCGAACCGCGAAGAAGGCGGGCAGGAACAGAAGCGCGAAGGCGAGCGCGGCAGCGCCGGTCTGCGTTCCGACGACGTGGACCAATGCCGCCTGCACCGGGGTGTGGAACGCCTTGAGCACGACGATTGCGGCGATCCACGCGGCGAGGCTGAGCACTTCATGCGTGAAGCCGCGCAGGAAGCCGACCAGCGCGCCGCCGCCGATCAGCAGCAGGACAAAGATATCGAGGGCAGTCATGAGGGGTGGCTAGCCGAGCGGGTGGAGCGATGCCAGCGAGATATTCGTCACCCCGGACTTGATCCGGGGCCTGCCTTGTTTCTTCGTTTCACTATCGCCAAGGCAGGCAGGTCCCGGGTCAAGCCCGGGATGACGACCAGTTACCGCCCCAAAATCTGGTCGACCATCCCACGCAGATTGGCGAAGCGGGTCAGGGCGATCCCGCCCTCACCCTGCTCGACCGCAGCCGGCACCCAGGCGCGCTCGAAGCCGAGCTTGGCGGCTTCCTTGAGGCGCAGCGCGGCATGCGCCACCGGGCGGACTTCGCCCGACAGCGCGATTTCGCCAAGCACGATGCTGTCCTGCGGCACGGGGCGTTCTGACAGGGCCGAGACGAGCGCGGCGGCAACGGCGAGGTCGGCGGCGGGGTCCGACAGGCGATAGCCACCGGCGACGTTGAGATAGACTTCGCTGGTCGCAAAACTCATCCCGCAACGCGCCTCGAGCACCGCCAGGACCATCGCCAATCGCCCTGAGTCCCACCCGACCGCGGCGCGGCGCGGGGTCGCTCCGCTGGCCAGCCGGACGACCAGCGCCTGGATCTCGACCAAGACCGGGCGCGTGCCTTCGAGGGCGGGAAATACCGCCGTCCCGCTGACCGCCTCGCCGCGCTGGGTGAGGAATAGCGCAGACGGGTTGGGCACTTCGGCGAGCCCCCCGCTCTCCATCGCGAACACACCAATCTCGTCGGTCCCGCCAAAGCGATTTTTGACCGCGCGAAGGATTCGATACTGGTGGCTGCGCTCGCCTTCGAAGCCCAGCACCGTGTCGACCATATGCTCGAGCACGCGCGGACCCGCGATCGATCCGTCCTTGGTGACATGGCCAACGAGCACAACTGCCGTTCCGAAGTCCTTGGCGAAACGGACGAGCTCCTGCGCGGAAGCCCGGACTTGGCTGACCGTCCCGGGGGCGCCTTCGATCAGGTCGGAGTGCATCGTCTGGATCGAATCGATGACGAGCAAGGCGGGCGGCTCACCCTGCCCAAGCGTTGTCAGTATATCGCGTACCGAAGTTGCGGCAGCGAGTCGCACTGGAGCGCCGCCGAGGCCAAGCCGAAGTGCACGCAACCGCACCTGGTCGGCGGCTTCCTCGCCCGACAAATAGACGACGTCATGCCCGGCGTTGGCCATATTGGCAGCGACCTGGAGGAGCAGGGTCGACTTGCCGATGCCGGGATCGCCGCCGATCAGTGTGGCCGAGCCGGGAACCAGTCCGCCCCCGACCGCGCGGTCGAATTCGGCGATTCCGCTGGCGAGGCGCGGGGGAAGCGAGAACACGACGTCGAGCCCGACCAGTTCAATCGCCCGCCCCCCTGACGAGAGGTCGTGCTTCTGCGCGAACACCGTCGAAAGTGCGGCGGCTTCCTGATGGATAGAGTTCCATTCGGCGCAGTCGGGGCATTGCCCCTGCCAGCGCGCCTGGGCCGAGCCACAGGCGGTGCAGACGTAGCGGGTTTTGAGCTTGGCCATGCCCAAGGATGTAGCGGTGGCGACCATCGCCCGCTAGGGCCGCGCCGTGCACTGGATCCCCGCGCCCCTCCGCATCCCCGGCTTCCGCGCCTATTGGTTCGCGCGCTGGACCTCGACCATTGGCCAACTGGCAATGGTCATCGTGATCGGTTGGCAAGTCTATGACATTGCGCGCGAGACGATGTCGGTTCCCGAAGCATCGTTCCGCCTCGGCATTATCGGTCTCGTCCAGTTCATTCCCCTGTTCGTGCTCGTCCCGGTCTCGGGCTATGCGGCGGATCATTTCGACCGGCGCCGGGTCGGGCGGGCGACGATTGGGCTGGAGCTTGGCTGTGCTGCGGCGCTCGGCTGGCTGGCGTGGAGTCATTCGACCACGCTGACCGCCTTGTTCGTCGTGGCAGCGCTGCTGGGTGTCGCGCGGGCCTTTTCCGGACCGGCCTTCCAGGCCCTCGCGCCCAATCTCGTGCCCCGGGAAATCCTTCCGACCGCGATCGCGCTGTCGTCAATCTCGTGGCAGTCGGGGTCGATCATCGGTCCCGCGCTTGGCGGCTATCTCTACGCGGTGTCGCCAGCGACGCCCTACGCAGTCGCTGCGATCCTCTTCGCTATATCGTTCGCCGCGACGCTCGCAATCCCCCCGTTGCCCCTGCGCGAGGCCGACCTTTCGAGCAGCTTGTGGCGGCGCACGACCGAGGGCTTTCGCTATGTGCGGACCAACCGCCTCGTACTCGGCGCAATCAGCCTCGACCTGTTCGCGGTGCTGCTCGGCGGTGCGACCGCGATGCTTCCGGTGTTCGCGCGCGATGTCCTCCACTCGGGGGCCGAAGGTCTCGGTCATTTGCGCGCGGCGCCGGCGCTTGGCGCGACCCTGACCGCCGCCTGGTTCACCTTTCGCCCGATGAAGACCAATGTCGGGGTCAAGATGTTATGGGCGGTCGCGCTGTTCGGCGCGGCGACGGTCGTGTTCGGCCTGTCGACGTCGATGCCGCTCAGCCTGGTAAGCCTGGTCGTGCTCGGTGCCGCCGACATGTTTTCGGTCAACATCCGCCAGTCGCTGGTCCAGCTCCACACCCCCGACGAAAAGCGCGGGCGGGTGGGGGCGGTCAGTTCGCTGTTCATCAGCGCCTCGAACGAGCTTGGCGAGGCCGAGAGCGGGATGCTGGCGGCGCTGATCGGGCCGGTCGTTGCGGTCGTGGTCGGCGGCATCGGCGCGGTCGTGGTGGTCGCGGTCTGGGCGTGGAAATTTCCCGAACTACGGCTTGCCAAGAGCTTCGACCCGCCCGACATGGGCGATCAACATTTGACGGCAAGCGACCAGAAGGAGCCCGTGACATGAAGGCCAACTCGATCCTCGACACGATCGGCAACACCCCCCACGTGCGCATCAACCGCCTGTTCGCCGGCCGCGGCGAGATCTGGTCGAAGAACGAGCGCTCGAACCCCGGCGCGTCGATCAAGGATCGGATCGCGGTTGCCATGATCGAGGACGCCGAACGCTCGGGCAAGTTGAAGCCTGGCGGGACGATCATCGAGCCGACCTCGGGCAACACCGGGATCGGGCTGGCGATGGTCGCGGCGGTCAAGGGCTACAAGCTCGTCCTCGTCATGCCCGAGAGCATGAGCATCGAGCGTCGCCGGCTGATGCTCGCTTATGGGGCAACCTTCGATCTCACCCCGCGTGAAAAGGGCATGAAGGGAGCGATTGCGCGCGCCGAGGAACTGATCGCCGAGACGCCCGGCGCGTGGATGCCCGCGCAGTTCGACAACCCCGCCAACATCGATGTCCATGTTCGAACGACCGCCGAGGAGATTCTCGCGGATTTTAAGGATTCGCCGATCGACGCGATCATCACCGGCGTCGGCACCGGCGGCCATATCACCGCCGTCTCGCGCGTCCTCAAGAAGGCGTGGCCCCAGCTCAAGGTTTTCGCGGTCGAGCCGACACTGTCGCCGGTCATCTCGGGCGGTGACCCCGCGCCGCACCCCATCCAGGGCATTGGTGCCGGGTTCATTCCCCACAACCTCGACATGAGCGCGATCGACGGGGTAATCCAGGTCGCGCCCGAGGACGCCAAGGAATGGGCCCGTCGCTCGGCCCGCGAGGAAGGCACGCTGGTCGGTATATCGTCGGGGGCGAGCCTTGCCGCGATCGACCAGAAGCTCGAGGAATTGGGCAGCAACCCGCGCGTGTTGACCTTCAACTACGACACCGGCGAGCGCTATTTGTCTGTGCCCGACTTCCTGCCAGAATAAGCCGGGCGCAAATTACGGATTGCTATAGCAAAGCTTGTTAACTCGCGCTCGTTAAGCCGAGGCCCGAACAACGGGCAGAGTATATGCGTCGGGCACGATTCGCGAATGCCGTGGAAAAGGGCGAAGGTGTCGCGCGGGCCAGCGCCGCCGAGGCGCTGTCGTTCGATATCTCGCCACCCGAGAGCAGTCATGACGCGACGCTCGCCGAACAGCGTGTCGCCCAGCTTCACCATGTGCCGCTGCTGCTTGGCGCCATGCATGTGCTGTGCGCGATCGCGCTGCTGATCTACAGCCTCACCGCCGCGAATGCAGTGGTGGTGCGGGCGGTCATCGGGCCGCTCGGCCTGGCCGTCGCGCTCGATCTTGCGGCCGCGGCGGTGATCCGCTTTCGCGATCGCATCGGACTTGCACCGCATAGCGTCACTCGACTGATCTGTGCCTACGTCATTCTCGTCAGCGGCCTGTGGGCACTGTTCAGCGGCTCGGCCGCAGACAATCCGTCCTTGCTGGCATCGGGGCTGATGCCGCTGCTGATTGGTGCCGAGATCACGGTGACCGCGATCGTCGCAATCGAATCGCCGCCGCTGACGATCCTGTGCGGTTTGGTCGGGACGGCATCGGGCGCGCTCATCGCCGACCATGCTATTTTCAGTCTCGGCATCGCCGCGCTGTCGCTCGTCATCGTTGCCTATTCGGTTGCTGGCGCACGGACGATGATCGCTGGCGCGCGCGCGCGACTGCAACTCGACGCGGACGCGCAAAAAGCGCTTCGTTTCGTCATCGAGTTCGAGAACAGCGGCCGCGGCTGGTTCTGGGAAACCAATGGCCAAGGCACGCTATCCTACGTCTCGCAGCAGCTGGCCGATGATTTTCAATGCCAGCCTGCCGCGCTGCTCGGGCGTCAGTTCACCGACCTGCTATCGGTCGGGATCAGCACCAGCGACGGTCCGATCCGCGAGGAACGAACGCTCGGATTCCACATCTCGGCACGCTTCCCCTTCTCCGACGTGATCGTCCGCGCCGCGAGCGCCGAGGACATCCACTGGTCGCTTTCGGGCAACCCCGTATTCGACGAGCATGGTCGCTTCCTCGGTTTCCGCGGGATCGGCACCGACCTTACCGAACAACGTCGTTCGGAGCAGGAAATCAGCCGTCTCGCACGCTTCGATTCGCTGACCGGGCTGCCTAACCGCGCGCTGATGCGCCAGACGCTCGACGAGGCGCTGCGCAATGCAGCCACCCGGCAAAAGGGCTGCGCCCTGTTCCTCATCGACCTTGATCGCTTCAAGAACGTCAACGACACGCTGGGCCATCCGGTCGGAGATGCACTCCTCCGCCAGGTCGCCCAACGACTGACCAGCGTGATGGGCGACCATGGCCAGATCGGTCGGCTCGGCGGCGACGAATTCAAGGCGGTGCTGCCCGGAACGGTCGACATCGGCTTCCTCGAGTCGCTCGCGCGCACGCTCATCGAGCAGGTCTCGCGCCCCTATTCGATTGAGGGTCACCGCGTTTCGATCGGTGCATCGGTCGGAATCGCGATCGGCGACCCGGGGCGGTGCAACGCCGACAGCCTGGTGCGCGACGCCGATCTGGCGCTTTACGCCGCCAAGGGCGACGGACGCGGCAAGCATAAATTCTACGAAACCGCGATGCACAGCGAGGCCGCCGAACGACAGGTGCTCGAGAATGATCTGCGCCAGGCGCTTGACCGCGACGAACTATGGGTCGCCTACCAACCGATCGTCCGCACCGCCGGCGAGGAGATCTGCGGCTTCGAGGCGCTCGTGCGGTGGAGGCACCCGACGCGCGGCGCGATCGGTCCCGACCGGTTCATCCCGCTTGCCGAAGAGTGCGGGATGATTGGCAAGATCGGCCAATGGGTGTTGCGCACCGCGCTCGCCGAGGCCGCCAACTGGCCCGACAATGTCCGCATCGCGGTCAACCTGTCGCCGATCCAGTTCAATGACCCCGGCGTAATCGACATGGTCGGCGCGGCGCTCAAGGACAGTGGGGTTCGCGCCGAGCGGCTCGAGCTCGAGCTTACCGAGGGCGTGTTCCTCGCCGAAAGCGACGCCACCGACGAGACCTTCGCCAAGTTGAAGGGCCTTGGCGTGCGTCTGGCGCTCGATGATTTCGGTACCGGCTATTCGTCGATGCGCTATTTGAAAAAGGCGCCGTTCGACAAGATCAAGATCGACCAGAGCTTCGTTCGCGGCGCGGCGTCGAGCCTCAATCGCAACGGCGCGATCATCCGCGCCATCGTCACGCTTGCCGAGAGCCTCGACATGGACACGACGGCGGAAGGGGTCGAGACTCACGACGATCTGCACATGATCCGCGACCTCGGCGTAAGCCAGGTCCAGGGCTATATCTTCGGCAAGCCGGTGGCGTGGGAAGAAGCGCGCGCGATCGCCAATTCCGCGCGAGTCGAGGCCGACGGCTTCGACCGGGTGCGCGAACCGCGCCATCGCCTCATGCGCCGCGCCATCGCCGGGTTCGACGGGGTCCGCCACGAGATCAGATTGCGCAACATCTCTGCGATGGGGGCGCTGGTCGATTCGGACCAGTCGGTAACCCCGGGGCAGTTGCTGACGATTGACATTGTCGGCGTCGGTCCGGTGCTTGGCGCGGTACGCTGGGCGCAGTCGGGTAAGTTCGGGGTGCAGTTCACCGATGTGTTCGACCTCACCCGCCTCGCCCCGAAAGCCGCCGCGCCGAACGGGCAGCCGACGCCAAGCCCGTGGCACCTCGGACAGAACAACCGCAAGGCAGGGTGATCCACGCGTCATCCCGGTGACGCTATTTGATGCCGATCCTAAAAAGCCTCGACGGGCAGCGCCATGATCGACTCCGCCCCCGCCTCGACCTTGCGTCGCAGCCCCGACGCATTGGCCAGTTCGCGCTCGGCATAGAAACGCGCGGTGACCAGCTTGGCCTCGTGGAAGGCGCGGTCCTCGCCGGGCTCATCCTTGAGGAGGTTGCTGGCCTTCGCGATCCTTAGCCACATCCAGCCGAGCGTAACCATCCCCATCAACTGCATATAAGCATAGGCCCCGGCCCCGACGTTGTTCGGATTGGCCATGCCGTTCTGCGCGAGCCACATGGTCGCGCCCTGCAGATGCCCGACCGCCTTATCTAACGGCTCAGCGAGCCCGCCCGGATCGCCAGCGCCGCGCGCCTCGGCGATGTCGCGGCCGAGCAATTCGAAATAGGCCCGGATCGCCCGACCGCCATTGCTGGCCAGCTTGCGCCCGACCAGATCCATCGCCTGGACCCCATTAGTGCCCTCGTAAATCTGGGCAATGCGCGCATCGCGGACGAACTGCTCCATGCCCCACTCGGCGATATAGCCGTGCCCCCCGAACACCTGCTGCATATTGACCGCAGTCTCGAACCCGCGGTCGGTCAGATAGCCCTTGATCACCGGGGTCAGCAGCGAGATCAGGTCGTCGGCCGACTGCCGCTCTTCCTCGGTCGCGGCCTTGTGGCTGAGATCGACCTGGAGTGCACCCCACAGCAGGAGACCGCGCGCCGCCTCGTTGAACGCCTTGGCCTCCATCAGCATTCGGCGCACATCGGGGTGGACGAACAGCGTGTCGGCCCTGGCGTCGGCATCGCGCTCGGCGGGGTCGAGCGCGCGCCCCTGGCGGCGATCCTTGGCATAGGCGACCGCGTTCTGATAGGCGACCTCGCCCTGCGCCAGCCCCTGCAGCCCGACCCCGAGCCGTGCCGCGTTCATCATGATGAACATCGCGGCCAGACCCTTCTCGGTCTCGCCCACCAGCCAGCCCTTGGCGCCGTCGTAATTCATCACGCAGGTCGAATTGCCGTGGATGCCCATCTTGTGCTCGATCGAGCCGCACGACAGCGCGTTGCGCTCGCCCGGCTCACCATCATCGCCGACGAGGAATTTGGGCACGACGAACAGCGATATGCCCTTCACATTGTCGGGCGCGCCGACAACCTTGGCCAGCACCAGGTGGATGATGTTCTCGGCCAGATCGTGCTCCCCCGACGAGATGAAGATTTTCGTCCCCGAAATCGCATAGCTGCCGTCCGGATCGGGCTCGGCCTTGGTCTTGATCAGGCCGAGGTCGGTGCCACAGTGCGGTTCGGTCAGGTTCATCGTCCCAGACCAGGCCCCCGCGACCATTTTTGGCACATATCTGGCTTTCAATTCGTCCGAGCCCTTGGCAATCAGCGCGGCAATCGCCCCGGCGGTCAGGCCATGATACATTTCGAATGCCTGGTTGGCCGACAATATATATTCGCTGACCGCGGTCGACACGACGTGCGGCAGCCCCTGCCCACCATATTCCTCGGGCGCCGAGAGCGTTGTCCAGCCACCGTCGCAATATTGCTTGTACGCCTGCTTGAAACCCGTCGGCGTCGTCACGCTGCCGTCGGCATGGCGGGTGCAGCCCTCCTCGTCGCCGATGCGGTTGAGGGGAGCGAGCACTTCAGCGGCGAAGCGCCCCCCTTCCGACAGAATCGCTTCGACGAGGTCGCTTGACGCCGCCTCGAACCCCGGCAGGTTGGAATGGTTGCCAAGCCCGATGACATGGTCGAGCAGGAATTGCGTGTCGCGCACGGGGGCGGTGTAGCTGGGCATGGATCAGTCCTTGGCGGGCAAAGAAGGGTCGAGCTGGGCGAGAAATTCGTGGAGCTCGGTTATTGTCGCATCGATATCCACCCGCTGCCGCTCGAGCGTTTCGATCCGCGCGCGGCAGCGATCGATGGTCACCTTGCGCTGAGTCTCACGATGATCACCGAGGTCGTAAAGGTCCATCATCTCGCGAATGTCGGCGAGGCTGAAACCGACCCGCTTGCCGCGCAAAATCCACGCGAGGCGCGCCCGGTCGCGGTCCGAATAGAGCCGCTGGGTGCCGCGCCGCTGCGGTGAGATCAGTTGCTCGTCCTCATAGAAGCGAAGCGCGCGCGCGGTGACGGCGAACTCGTCGCACATCTCGCCGATTGAATATTGCCGGGGAGCAAGCATGACGTCAAAATAGTTTACGTTTACGCGAACGTCAAGTGGTCGGGCGCGTTTAGCGTGAATGAATTGACCGTTGATCTGTGTCAGTGCGCGGCGACCGCGTCCGCGAGGTCAGGCCAGCGAGGCCTATTTCGCGCGTAGCTCCGTGATCGTCGTAGCGTTGGTGATCACCTCGATGTCGGTGATGCAATGGAGCAGGCGTATCCCATTCCGTTCCATTGCCCGGCCGAGCGCGGGTGCGAACTCCGCCGTTTTTTCGACCCGTTCGGCCCAGCCGCCATACGCCTTCGCAAGCATTGCGAAATCGGGGTTGGTCAGCGCGGTCGCTGACACCCGCTCGGGATATTCGCGCTCCTGGTGCATTCGGATCGTGCCGTAGCTGCCGTTGTCGATGAGGATGATCAGCAGGTTCGCGCCATATCGTGCCGCCGTCGCCAGCTCCTGCCCGTTCATCAGGAAATCCCCGTCGCCCGCGACGCAGACGATGGTTCGGTCGGGAAAGCGCAAGCTGGCGGTGACCGCGGCGGGGAGGCCATAGCCCATCGTCCCCGAGGTCGGGGAGAGCTGGCTGGGCATTGCGCCGTAGCGCCAGAAACGGTGCCACCAGCTCGAGAAATTGCCTGCCCCGTTGCAGATGATCGTGTCTGCCGGGAGCGCATCGCGCATCGCCCCGACGCACGGGCCGAGGTCCAGTTTCACCCCGTCGCGCGGCTTCGGATCGCTCCAGTCCAGCCACTCGGCGTGCGCCTCCTCGCCCGAGCTGAAGCGAACCAGATCGGGGTCGTGCCAGTCCGCCGCGAATTCGGAGAATTCGGCCATGTCCGCGCAGATCGGCAGGTCGGGGCGATAGACGCGACCAAGCTCATTGGGGTCGGGATGGACGTGAACCAGCAGCTGGCCGGGGTGGTCAGGAGTAATCAGGCGATAGCCATCGGTCGTCGCCTCGCCAAGCCGCGCACCGACCACGATCAGCAGGTCGGCCTCGCTGATGCGCTGCTGTAGCCTTGGGCTCGGGCCATAGCCGAGCTGGCCGGCATAGACCGAACAGCGATTGTCGATCGCATCCTGCCGCCGCCACGCCGCCGCGACCGGAATTCCGTGGCGATGCGCGAAATTGGCGAAATGATGAGCCGCCGCCGGGCTCCAGTCGGCCCCGCCGATGATTGCCACCGGATTTGTGGCGTCCTTGAGTAGGTCGAACAAGGCGCCCATCGCGCCGCCGCACGCGGGTTGGGCAATCGGCGCGATTGCGGGCCGGTCGATCGCCTCAACGTTGTCACGCAGCATGTCTTCGGGGATTGCCAGCACCACCGGTCCGGGACGCCCGGCAGTCGCGACGCGATAGGCCCGCGCGACATATTCGGGGATTCGACGGGCATCGTCGATCCGCGCCGCCCATTTGGCGACCGGGGCGAAGAACGCCGCCATGTCGATTTCCTGAAACCCCTCGCGGTCGCGATCGGCGCGGTCGAGATCGCCGACGAACAGGATCAGCGGGGTCGAATCCTGCATCGCGACATGGACCCCGGCCGAGGCATTGGTTGCGCCGGGCCCGCGGGTGACGAACGCCACCCCCGGCTTGCCCGTCAGCTTGCCGTCGGCGTCGGCCATATAGGCCACGCCGCCCTCCTGCCGACAGACGATCGTCTGGATCTCGGGGGTATCATGGAGGGCATCGAGGACGGCAAGGAAGCTTTCACCCGGGACGGTGAAGACCCGGTCGCACCCTTGAGCCAGGAGTTGATCGACAAGTATTTGGCCGCCCGAGCGAAGCGTCATGCCTGGTGGATCGCCTTCACGACCTGATAGGTCTCGAGCCCTTCCCTGCCGCCTTCGCTGCCGAAGCCAGAATCCTTGACCCCGCCGAACGGCGAGTCGGCGGTCGAGATGCCGAACGAATTAATACCGACCATGCCCGCCTCGATCGCATCGCCAAGCAAATTTGCGCGGCGGCCATTCTCGGTGAAGGCGAAGGCGGCGAGCCCGAACGGCAGGCGGTTGGCCTGCTCGATGGCGTCGTCGAAATCCTTGAAACGGGCCGAAACCGCGACCGGACCGAACGGCTCATTGTTCATGATGTCGGCGTCGAGCGGAACGTCGGCGAGCAGGGTCGGCTGGAAGAAAAAGCCTCCTTCCCCGCGCTCGCCACCGGCCATGACTCGCGCGCCCTTGGCCCGCGCATCCCCGACCAGCGCTTCGATCGCATCCGGGCGCCGGGCATTGGCGAGCGGACCCATCTTGGTCGAATCAACCAGCCCGTCGCCGGTGACAACCTTCGTCGTCCGCTCGGCAAAGCCGCTGATGAAGCGGTCATAGACTGCTTCCTGGACATAGAAACGCGTTGGCGAGACGCACACCTGCCCCGCGTTGCGGAATTTCTGCGACACGACCATGTCGAGCGTCTTGTCGAGGTCGCAATCGTCGAAGATCAGCACCGGCGCATGGCCACCAAGCTCGAGCGTGACTCGAGTCATGCTGTCGGCGGCAAGCTTCATCAGCGCCTTGCCGACCGGGACCGAGCCCGTGAAGCTGAACTTGCGAACGATCCGCGACCCGATCAGCTTGCGACTGACCTGGTCGGGAACGCCATGGACCAGCTGGAACACGCCGGCCGGGAGCCCGGCATCCTGCAACGCATGCGCCAAAGCGCCAGTGCAACCCGGAGTTTCCTCGGGCGGCTTGGAAATCACCGAACAGCCCGCCGCGAGTGCCGCAGCAACCTTCTTGGCAAGCAGGTAGAGCGGGAAATTCCACGGCGTAAACGTCGCCACCACGCCAACTGGCTCGTGCAGCACGATCGAACGCTGACCGGTCGGACGAACCAGCGTACGTCCATAATCGCGCTTCGCCTCCTCGGCATACCAGTCGAACATCTGAGCCGACCCGGCGACTTCGCCGCGCGCTTCTGCCAACGGCTTGCCCTGTTCCTGGGTCAGCAGCCGGGCAATCTCTTCCGATCGCTCGCGAAGAAAGCTCGCCGCCTTGCGCAGGGTGGCGCCGCGCGCCTCGACATCGGTTGCGCGCCACTTGGGATAAGCCCGCTCGGCGGCGGCAAGCGCCTCGTCGAGGTCGGCGGTGCTGGCCAGCGGCACTTCGCCGATGCTGTCGCCGGTGGCCGGATTGACGACCGTAAAACTGTCGCGGCCTTCGCCCGCGCGCCAGCTGCCGTCGATAAACAATTTGAGGTCGGGATCATAGGTCATGTGCGGCGAGATAGGCCCGCATTTGCCGTGCGCCAACCCCCCCGCTTGAAGCCGGGCGCGCCGCTCGCTAGGCGGTTGTCCAAAGGGAGAGCCGCCATGACTAAATCCGAACTCGCCGCGAAGATGCAGGAAGCCGGTGCGGTGGTTCCGGGCAAGACCGTGAAGATCGACTTCGGCGGCAGCGATGGCGTGCTCCTGCTCGACGGCGCCGCGAACAAGGTCAGCGAAACCGACGCCGACGCGGATACCACGATCAAGGTCAGCTGGGCCGACTGGGAAGCGCTCGCGGCTGGCCAGCTCGACGGCATGACCGCCTTCATGACCGGCAAGCTCAAGGTCGAGGGCGATATGTCGAACGCGATGCAGTTGCAGAGCGTTCTCTCGAAACTGAAGGGCTGACGCCTCAATGACCAAGATTTTCGCCACCGCAGCCCAAGCCCTCGAAGGCGCGCTATTCGACGGGATGACGATCGCTTCGGGCGGGTTCGGTCTGTCGGGCATTCCGGAGCGGCTGATCGATGCGATCGTCGCGGCGGGCACCACCGGGCTGACCATCGCCTCGAACAATGCCGGAATCGACGGCGAGGGGCTCGGCAAGCTGCTTCGCACGCGTCAGATCAAGAAGATGATCTCATCCTATGTCGGCGAGAACAAGGAGTTCGAGCGGCAATATCTCGCGGGCGAACTGGAGGTCGAATTCTGTCCCCAGGGCACGCTTGCCGAGCGGATGCGCGCTGGCGGCGCGGGCATCCCCGGCTTCTACACCAAGACCGGGGTCGGCACACAGGTCGCCGAAGGCAAGGAGGTCAAGTCCTTCGACGGCGAGGATTATATACTCGAGCGCGGGATTCGAGCCGACCTTGCAATCATCAAGGCGTGGCGCGCCGACGACAGCGGCAACGTCATGTTTCGTAAGGCCGCGCGCAACTTCAATCAGCCAGCGGCGACATGCGGCACGATCTGCGTCGCCGAGGTCGAGGAAATCGTCCCGACCGGAAGCTTCGATCCCGACTGCATCCACCTCCCCTCAATCTACGTCAATCGCCTGATCTGTGGCGCGCCTTATGACAAGAAGATCGAGTTTCGAACGGTGCGCGAAAGGAGTGCCGCCTGATGGCGTGGGATCGCAATCAAATGGCGGCGCGGGCAGCGCGCGAGCTCCAGGACGGCTATTACGTCAACCTTGGCATCGGCATCCCGACGCTGGTTGCAAACAATATTCCCGAGGGGATGACGGTCACGCTCCAGTCCGAGAACGGAATGCTCGGGATCGGGCCGTTTCCCTATGATGACGAGGTTGACGCCGACCTCATCAACGCCGGCAAACAGACCATCAGCCAGCTGCCGTCGTCATCCTTCTTCTCTTCCGCCGACAGTTTCGCGATGATCCGCGGCGGGCATATCGACTTGACCGTGCTTGGCGCGATGGAAGTGTCCGAAGGCGGCGACATCGCCAATTGGATGATCCCAGGGAAGATGGTCAAGGGCATGGGCGGGGCGATGGACCTCGTCGCGGGGGTCAAGCGCATCATCGTCGTGATGGAGCACACGGCCAAGGACGGGTCGCCGAAGTTCATCCCGACGTGCACCCTACCGCTGACCGGGAAGAATGTTGTCGACATGATCATCACCGACCTCGCGGTGTTTTCGAGGCCCGACCATGGCGCGCCGTTCAGGTTGATCGAAACGGCGCCGGGTGTTTTGACCGACGAGGTTCGCGCGAAGACGACGGCGCACTTCGAAGGCTGAAGCGCCGGTGAAACTCGTCACCGCCAACCGCGACTATCAAGCTGGTCGCTGCGCCCGTGGCTGCTGATGACATTGCTCGACATCGCGTCGGAGGATGCATTCTTGTCCTTCGCCAAGCCCGACAATCTTGATGATTTTCGTACCGCCGATTATCGTGTGCTCTTGCCCGCCTAGCGCGAGGCGGTCTGCTCGGGCTGCTGCGCCGCTGCGCCGAAGCCGTCGCGGTTGTAGATATCGTCGCGAAAAGCGATCTGGCCATTCTCTGGCGCGGCGGTCAGATAGGTCACATAGACCGGTACCGGGACGGGCACCGAGACCTTCTGCTCGGGCGTCTTCGACGTCGCGGCGAGCGGCTTGCCGAACAGCCATTTGGTCAGCTTGGGGGCCGACTGCAGCCGGATGCAGCCACCGCTCTTCTGCCGCGCCGGG
>JBDSGJ010000033.1:0-32919 GCA_039919075.1 Sphingomicrobium sp. | reverse complement strand
TCCTTGCGGACGGCGTGATCAACCTCGTCGTCGCGCCCGAAGTCAGCTCGATCGACAAGTCGGCGTCGGTCTCGATCGGTGGCCTGGTCATCCCGGGGCTGCAGACTCGCCGCGCCAGGACGACGGTCGAGCTGCGCGATGGCGAAAGCTTCGCCATGGCCGGGCTGCTGCGCAAGGATTTCTCCGACACGGTGCGCCAGTTCCCGATCCTCGGCTCGATCCCGATCATCGGCTCGCTGTTCCGCTCGACGGGCTTCCAGAAGGAAGAGACCGAGTTGGTCATCATCGTCACCCCGCGACTCGTCCGGCCGGTAGCGGCAGGCGCGCTGAAGGTGCCGACCGACCGCGTTTTGCCGCCCAATGAAGCGGACCTCTTCCTGCTCGGGCACACCGACACCGGGGTTCCGGCCGGACCGACGCTCAATCGCGGGTCGATCGGCGAGCCCTCGCGGCCGACGTTGCCACCGCCGCCGGTCGTTGTCCCCGTAGGCCCGCCCCCGCCAGGCCCGGCCTCGGGCATGAATACCAAGGCGCTGGAGAAGGATTATGGTCATGTCCTCTAGGCTGCTCGGTGTCATCGCGCTGGCGGTGCTGGCCGCTGGCTGCGCCCCGGTCGATCCGGGGATGGGTGAAGCGATAAAATATGATATGGTCGCCCAAACCGTGAACCCCGAGCCGATCCCCTCGGCGCGCGGCGCGCTTCCCGGCGACAGCGGCGAGCATGGCGCCAAGGCAAGCGAGCGCTATCGCAAGGGGGCGGTGAAGGCACCCCAGGCGATGACGACGGGCAGCAGCAGCGGCGGCAGTTCGGGCGGCAGCTCGAGCAGCGGCAGCAGCGCTCAGTGAGGAAGCGGCATGACGAAACGCTCGGTGCGGAGATTAGCAAGCGATAGCAGCGGCGTCGTCGCGCCGGTCGTTGCGCTGTCGCTGTTCGCCCTGATCGCGGTTGGCGGGATTGCGTTCGATTACGCCCGGCTGGCGACCATGGACACCGAGCTCCAGGACGCCGCCGACCAGGCCGCGCTGGCGGGCGCGAGCCAGTTGGACGGGCAAAGTGGCGCGGTCAATCGCGCGGTCGCGGCGGCGCAAAGCTTGCTGGTCAATCGGACATTGCTTGGCAATGACGGCGCGGGGACTGCGGTCCAGACCGGCACCGGGACGACTCGTATCCTGTTCTACACCAACAAGCCCGACGCCGAAGCCGACACCAACGGCATCCTGGCTTCGGCGGCAACCGATGCAGCTGCGCGTTTTATCAAGGTGGATGTTGTAGCGCGGAGGGCGAACTACGCCCTCACCCCCATCGCCCGCGCCTTCTCATCTGGGGATGTTGGCGCCGCAGCGGTAGCAGGGCTTGGCTCGGCGATCTGCAAAGTCCCGCCGGTAATGATCTGCAACCCTCAAGAAACGTCGACCGTCAAGACATTCGACGCGACCGGATTGATCGGTGACGGGCTGCGATTGGTGTCTGTCGGGGGCGGCAATGGTAGTTGGGCGCCCGGCAATTTCGGCTATCTCGACAGTTTTGGCGGATCGAATGGCGCGCCGGGGCTACGGGAGGCCTTGGGCTGGAACACGCCCCCTGGCGATTGCCAGCCGTCTAACGGCGTCGATACTAAACCCGGGGCGACCGTGTCAGTGACGGACGCACTGAACACCCGCTTCGACATTTACGACAGCAATGTCAGCTGCCCATCGGGTGGAGCGTGCGGCGCGTCAATCGACAGCGTCAAGGATGTCCTGCGACCGGCGAATGCCAATGGTGGTAATAGTTGCAAACTCCATAATCAGGGCTGGCAGGAAGTTGCAAGCGCGAGCCAGTATCTGCCGACGTCAGCAACGGCTCCCCTCGCGACCACACCCGGGTCGATGGGTCATCCTCGTGACATGTGCCACGCGGTCGCCTCGGGAACGACGGGTGAATGTACAGGCCCGATTGGGAATGGACTATGGGATCGCGATGCCTATTTCCGTACCCATTACCTGCGGTCGGACGGAACGCGCTGGACCTCTGCCAATTGGCAGGCGAACACCGGTCTATCTCCTTCGGTCGCGCCGACGGCTGCCAATTATGCGAGCCGCTACAATGTGTATAAGTGGGAAATTGCCAATCGCGGAATCGCCATTGATGGCGTGACCGTTCTTGCATCGAGCCCTCCCGGCGCCAGCGGCAACACGCTAGTTGCTTATGGTTTGCCCCAATGCAGCGCGTCCGAAGGCTATGGCACGGGTATCGTTCCGGCAGCGACTGTCGTCGACCGCCGCCGCATATCGGTGGCTGTCGTCAACTGCACGCAGCAGAATGTCCACGGAGCTGCGAATGGCCTGACAGTTGTCAAATGGGTCGACATGTTTCTCGTCCAGCCGTCGCTTAATCGCGCGCGGACCAACGCCGGCGATGTCTACGCCGAGGTGATCGGCGAGACACAAAGCGGGGCTGCAGGACAAACCGCCGGTCAGGTGGTTAAACGCGATACCCCGTACCTCGTCCGATGAAGCAATTGCTCGGCCTCCTTCGCTCGAAGCGCGGCGCCGCGGCTGTCGAGATGGCGCTCGTTGTGCCGTTACTGTTGATCATCATGATGGGCAGCTTCGAGCTCGGCAATTATTTCATGGACGAGCACAAGTTGGTCAAGGCAGTGCGCGACGGCGCGCGTTACGCGGGGCGTCAACCCTTTGGCAGTTTCTATACTTGCCCTTCAACGGTCGACAACACTGGAACAACTGCCGGGCAAATAAGAAATGTTGTTCGCACTGGCCTGCTCACTGGTGGCTCAAACCGCATAGTGAATTGGACGGACGCGCAGATCACGATTTCACTGACCTGCCCGACGACCGCCAATAGCGTTCCGCTCAGCGGGATCTATCGGGGGTCCGCCGATGGCGCACCGGTGGTTACAGTCTCAGCGTCGGTTCCATACACGCCGGTGCTTGCAAGCTACGGATTTCGAGGCGTCGGGTTTAACCTCAACGCCACGCAGCAAGCTGCGGTGATGGGGCTGTGACGCGGCGGCTGTTCCTTGACCGGACCGGCGCCAGCGCGGCGGAGTTCGCGCTCGTTCTGCCGCTGCTGATCCTGCTGTTGTTTGGGATGATCGACACCGGTCGCTACATGTGGGAGTTTAATCGGGCTGAAAAAGCTACTCAGATGGGCGCGCGTTTTGCGGTAGTCACCGATGTCATTTCGAGCGGCCTCGGAAGCCAGTCCTACGTCGGCGTCGGCGGGTTGACGCAAGGCGACCTCATTCCGGCCACGGCGCTCAGTCCGGTCACTTGCACGAGTGCGGGCTGCTCCTGCGCTGGAGCCTGCCCCACGAATGTAACGAGTGTCACTGCCGGCGCCTTCGGCCGCGTCGCCGCCCGAATGAGATTGATGAAGTCGGATATTGCCGACAACAACGTGACCGTCGAATATCGTGGTTCTGGCCTTGGTTATGCTGGCGACCCCAATGGCATGGAAGTTGCGCCTTTGGTCACGGTCAAATTAAGCGGCCTCCAATTCCGCCCGCTCTCCCTGCTCATGACAACCCACTTCACCATGCCAGATTTCGCCACGACGCTGACGTCCGAGGACAGCTCGGGCACTGCTTCGAATTAGGATGAGCCGAATGTCCGATCTTTCCTCTTCTCCGCGGCGCAGCGGCTGGGCGCCGGAGGGGCGCGATGCGGTGGTGCGGCTGTATCTCAGCGGCGCCGCGGGCGAGGCCGCGGACCTCGTTGGCACCCGTGCTGCGGGATGGGCGCTCGAGCTCAACATCGTCGC
Source organism: Sphingomicrobium sp. (assembly GCA_039919075.1). GTDB lineage: Bacteria > Pseudomonadota > Alphaproteobacteria > Sphingomonadales > Sphingomonadaceae > Sphingomicrobium. The sequence goes on along the minus strand of JBDSGJ010000033.1, from coordinate 29,156 downwards.
CATCACCGAATGGATCGACCCCGCCGAGCTGGCCGGGGCGGCCTGCGCGGTGATCCAGGTCGATGCCGACACGCCGGCCTCGATCAAGCGCTTCGAACGGCTCGCTGCGGCGACCGAGACGCCGCTGCTGGCGGCCTCGTTCGAACCGCCGCTGGCGCTGGTCCGCGCGCTGATCCGCAGCGGCGCGCACGATGTCATCCCCTTGCCGCTCGATCTCGCCGAGCTGGAGACTTCGCTTCAGCCGCTGCGCGCGGCGACCGCCGAGCGGCGCCACTCGGGCAGCAACAGCCGACGCAAGCTCGTCACCATCATCAAGGGCGAGGGCGGGGTCGGCGCGACGGCGCTGATGGGCCAGGTCGCGACCCGCTTCGCCGCACGCGAGAAGGCCGCAGGGCGCGAAGCCTGCCTGATCGACCTCGATGTCCAGTTCGGCGACGCGGCATTCCAGCTCGGGCTGCAACCGGCGCTTAACCTGGCCGACCTGATCGAGGCGGGCGCGCGGCTCGACGGCGCCTTGTTGCGCGCGACTACGGCGGCGCATCCCAGCGGCCTCGCGATCCTCGCCGCGCCGCGCGAAATCACCCCGCTCGAAAGCCTGACGAGCGAGCAGATGATCGGCCTTGTCGAGACCGCGATGCGCGAGTTCGGCACGGTGTTCGTCGACCTGCCCCACAATTGGAGCAACTGGTCGCTGTCGCTGCTGGCTCGGTCGGATATCGTCCTGCTGGTAACCGAGTTGCGGATTGCGAGCCTCCACCGTGCCAAGCGCCAGCTCGACCTGATCGCCGGGCAGGACCTTGGCGCGCTCGATGTCAGGGTGGTCATCAATCGCGCGGAGAAGGGGCTGTTCCGGACGTTAAGGACCGAGGACGCCGAGCGCGTGCTGGGGCGCCCGATCGCCTTCGCCGTCGCCAACGACCATGAGACCATGTCGGCCGCGATCGAACGCGGCGTGCCGGTCGCCGAAATCAAGCGCCGTGGCCCGCTGGCGCGCGATCTCGATGCGCTGACCGACGGCCTGGTTGCGGCGCTCGGGGTGGAGAAATAGCGATGTGGCAGATCCGCAAACCAACTGATCGCGCGTCGCCGGCGACACCGGCGGAAGGCGATCTGGACCGCGCCGCGAGCGACTTCGAACATCGCCGATTGATGACCGTCGGCGACGCCGGCGCTTTCGCCAAGCGCGACGTTCACACCGACCTGAAGGTTGAGCTCCATCAGGCGCTGTTGGGGCAGATCAACCTGGCCGCGCTGGACACCATGTCGCGCGCGCAGATCCAGGACGAGGTCGGCGACATTCTCGAAGAGGAGCTGGCCAAGCAACGTCACGCCCTCAACGCCGCCGAGCGACGCCAGCTGACCGACGACGTACTCGACGAATTGCTTGGGCTCGGGCCGCTCGAGCCGCTGCTCAAGGACACCACGATTACCGACATATTGGTCAATGGCCACGACCATGTTTTCGTTGAACGCTATGGTCAGCTCGAACCCTCGCCGGTGCGGTTCAAGGATGAGCGGCACCTGCTGCGGATCATCCAGAAGATCGTCTCGGCGGTCGGTCGCCGGGTCGATGAGAGCTCGCCGCTGGTCGACGCCCGGCTGGCTGACGGCAGCCGCGTCAACGCGGTCGTCCCGCCGCTCGCGATCGACGGCTCACTGCTGTCGATCCGCAAATTCGCCAAGGTCCCGATCAGCATGGAACGGCTGGTCGAAATCGGTTCGGTCCCGGCGCAAGTCGCCGAGGTGTTGAAATCCGTCGTCGGGGCGCGTCTCAATGTGCTGATCTCGGGCGGTACCGGGTCAGGCAAGACGACCATGCTCAATGCCATGTCGGCGTTTATTGATGGCCGTGAGCGGATCGTCACGATCGAAGATTCGGCAGAGCTTCAGCTACAGCAGGAGCATGTCGCCCGCCTCGAAACCCGCCCGCCCAATATCGAGGGCAAGGGCGAGATCGCCCAGCGTGACCTCGTCAAGAACGCGCTGCGCATGCGCCCCGACCGGATCATTGTCGGCGAAGTCCGCTCGGGCGAAGCGTTCGACATGCTCCAGGCAATGAACACCGGCCATGACGGGTCGATGACGACGGTTCATGCCAACACCGCGCGCGACTCGCTCTCACGCATCGAACAGATGGTCGGAATGAGCGGAATTGATATTCCGATGCGCTCGATCCGCGCCCAGATCAGCTCGGCCATCCATGTCGTGGTTCAGGTGTCGCGTCTGTCCGACGGTCGCCGCCGGTTGATCAGTCTGTCCGAGCTGACCGGAATGGAAAGCGACGTCATCACCATGCAGGAAATCTTCCGCTTCCGGCAGACCGGGATCGGTAGCGACGGACAGGTCCTCGGCCGGTTCGAGGCAACCGGCATCCGCCCGCGCTTCCTCGATCAGGTCATGGCGCATGGGAAGAGTCTGTCATCCGATCTCTTCCGCCCCGACGCGAGTTTTGATTAATGGCCGATAGCTGGATTCGCGTCCTGTTCCTCGTCTGCGTATTCGCGGCGGTGGTCCTTGGTGCCGAGCGACTGGTAGCCGCGATGAATGCGCGGCGCGGCGAGAAAAAAGCCATCAACCAGCGGCTGCAACTGATTCAGAGCGGCGTTTCGCGGGTCGAGACGATGAGTCTTCTGCGTCGCCAGACTTCCTCGCTGCAAGCCGGCTTGCCGACGTTCCTTGCCGTGCCCGCGGCACGGATCGACCGGATGATGATTCAGGCCGGACTGATCATGCCAACCGAACGCCTGCTGACCCTGCTTGCCGCGGTGCCAGCAGCGCTGTTCCTGCTGCTGGTCGTGCTTACCGCCTCGTTCGGCGCACTCGGTGCAGGGCGGCTGTTCCTGCTCCTGATCGTATCCTTGGCGGTCGGTCTGGCCCTTCCGCTGATGTTTTTCAGCATGAAGGCGGGACGGATGCGCAAGCGCATCGTCGATCAATTCCCGGTCGCGCTCGACGTGTTCGTTCGAGGTCTTCGTGCAGGCCACCCGATCGCGGCCGCGCTCGACCTGCTGACCGTCGAAATGCCCGATCCGATCGGCAGCCAGTTCGGGTTGGTGGTCGACGAAGTGACCTACGGCGCCGACTTGCGCGACGCACTCGAAGCGATGGCCGACCGCTGGGACCTCGACGATATGCGAATGTTCGTCGTCAGCCTGTCTGTGCAGAGCGAAACCGGCGGCAATCTTGCCGAGATCCTCGAAAATCTGTCGCGCGTCATTCGCGAACGCGCCTCGATGATGATGAAGGTCCGCGCGCTGTCAAGCGAAGGAAGAATGTCGGCAATCATGTTGAGCGTATTGCCGCTCGGCTCCTTCCTCCTGCTGTTCATGCTCAATCCGGGCTTTTACCTGGATGTCGCCGATGACCGGATGTTCATCCCGGGGTTCGGCGGGTTGGTTTTCCTCTATTTCCTGGGCGTCTACATAATCCGCCGAATGGTCGATCTGAAGGTCTGATGCGATGATGCAACTCCTCATCAATCATCCGGCGGTGCGCTGGGCGCTGCTCCTGCTGCTGTTCATCGCCGTTGCGCTTGGCAGCTTCGCGGTGGCAGCGCTGGCGGGTGATCGCGGCCTGGCTCGCCGTCGGCTTGTCGGCGGCAGCGGAGCCGCCGACCCTGCCGGGACGACGATCGTCGCAGGATCGCTGCGGAGCGATGCGACGCAGAGTACGTGGGTCAAGCTCGTCGGCGCGATAGAGAAGAGTGGCATTCCACTGGTCGATGCCAACGACGAGACGCTGCGCGCCAAGCTTGTCGCCGCCGGCTATGCCTCACCCGTTGCGCCGCGCATCTATTCACTGATTCGGCTTGGGCTGGTCATTGGTTTGCCCGTGCTGTTGTTCGGCTGGCTTGCGCTGACCGGGCAGCGACCGACCATCACCAAACTCTATTTCGAAGCAGTCTTCGCTGCGGGCGCTGGCCTCTACCTGCCGGTTCTTTTCCTTCGATCGAAGGCCGCTCGTCGCCAGCGCGACCTCATTAACGGCTTCCCTGATGCGCTCGATCTGATGCTGGTATGCGTCGAAGCCGGCCTTGGGCTGGAGGCAGCATTCAGCCGCGTCGGCATGGAAATGACCCGCTCACACCCGCTGCTTGCCGAGCAGCTCGGCGCGGTTGTCCTGGAACTTCGTGCCGGGCGGAGCCGTGAGGACGCGCTTCGCCGCATGGCCGACCGAGCTGGAGTGGACGAGATCCGCGCCTTTGCGACGTTGCTCATCCAGTCGACCAAGCTGGGCTCATCGATCGGCCAGACGCTGCGCATCTACGCTTCTGAAATGCGCGAGAAGCGGCGGATGCGGGCGGAGGAAAAAGCGCACAAATTGCCCGTGCTGCTGTCGATCCCGCTCGTCATGTGCATGCTGCCGGTGATGATTGGCGTGCTCATGCTTCCGGCCGTGATCCGCGTGATCCGCGTGCTTCTGCCGGCCCTTAACGGCCACTGATCGTGAGGATGGGGGAACCATTATGACAGGCGCCAAACAGCGGCTGATCGCCGCGGCCGCCATGGCACTCATCACAACGGGTTGCGCAACGGCGCCCAAATTGGCGGTCAAGCCCTTGCCTACCGTCCTGGCGCAAGGCCGTCACCCGGTGTCGTTTCGGGTCGCCGAGGCGGCCGGGCAATTTGCGCTCGGCAATGTCGCATTGGCGCTCGAATCCTATCGCAAGGCGCTGCGCGAGGAACCGACCAGTGTCGACGCGCTGACCGGGATGGCGGTTTGCTATGACGCGATGGGGCGCTTTGATGTGTCGCGGCGCCATTATGAGGAGGCCCTCGCGCTCGCGCCGAGCGACTCCCATTTGCTTGGCATGTTTGCCGCCTCGCTCCTCCAGCAGGGCCGCGTCGATGAGGCCGCCGCAGTGCGTCGAGAGGCGGCCAGCCGGACAGCCGTGTCGGTGAGTTCAGTCGCACTGCAGCTCGCCGTCCCCTCAGTGCCCTCAGCCGCCTTGACCAGCAATGCGTCCGTCGTGACGGTCCAATGGTTGAATCAGGCGGGGAGCGGGGTCACCCTCGAACTTCCCATTGCCCGGGAGATTGAGCAGCCGGCAGTTCCGTTGCCGAGCCCGCGCATGGCCCCTGTCAGCGTTGCGGAGCCGGCTCTGGGCGGTCCTCGGCTGGAGCGGCTGTCGCTCGGGGAAGTGGCGCTGATTACGGCTCCGCAACGGAGCCCGCAGCTAGCCGCAGCCAAACCCCGGTCCCTTGTCCGGGCTGCGTCGGACGTCCCGTCGCTTATTCGCACGGCGTCGGTCGTCCCCTCGCTCGTTCGCACTGCCTCGGTTAGCCTCACGCCGCCGCTTCTGCTCCTGAATGCCGCGCGCACCCAGGGGCTTGCCGCGCGGACCCGGCGCTATCTGGCGACCCGCGGTTTTGCGATGGCACTGGTCGGCGACGCGCCGCGCACCCGCGCGCGGACCTTGATCATTGCGCCCAAAGCCGACCGTGCGCGCGCGCTTCGTCTGGCGCGGACGTTCAGCATCATGCCGCAAATGGTCGAGGGTCGCCGCTTCACCGTCGTCCTCGGCCGAGACGTGCTTGGCCCGCGAGCGTTGCGCGCCTGATGCTGGTCGTCCTCGTCGCTTTCGCTGCGGCGACGTCCCCTGTCCCGCTTGCTGGGGTGTCTGCGGCCGCGCCCCTCGGTGAGGCGCGCCACGCGCTGTCGGTCGGTCGTCTCGATCAGGCGCGGACGATGATTGCTAACGCGGTCGCCGCCGGCGCTACGGGCGAACCGGTCGACCGCCTGCTCGCCGACCTCGCCTTCGCGAAAGCCGACAACGCCCAGGCGCTCAGCCTTTATCGAGCTCTCCTGCCAGGTTACCCAAATGATGCCGCGATGCTGGGTCAGGCCGGCATTGCGGCGCTCCGACTGGGCGACAATCGCCAAGCGACGGCGTTGCTTCACCGCGCGGTCGCCCTCCGCACGGCCGACTGGCGGGCGTGGAATGCGCTTGGCGCTGCAGCGGACGCACGCGGTGACTGGGCCGCGGCGGATATTGCCTACGACCGCGCATTGATCCTGGCGCCGCACCGTGCGGAGGTTGCCAATAACCGGGGTTGGTCGCTGGTCCTTCGCGGGCGCTGGCACGAGGCCGAAGCGGAGCTGGCCCGTGGCGTTGCGCTCGACCCATCGCTGCCGCGCCTCGCAAATAATCTGCAGCTTGCTCGCGACTCGCTTGCCACCGCTCTCCCCGAACGCCGCGTCGGCGAAAGCGATGCCGGGTGGGCGGCGCGGCTCAACGATTCCGGGGTGGCCGCCGCTGGACAGGGTGACCGCGCCCGCGCCATAGCCGCCTTTGCCCGCTCGATCGCCGCGCGCCCGACGTGGGACGCACGGACCGCGGCTAACCTTGCGTCGGTCGAAGCCTACCGATGAACCTAGTCGCGCTTGCGCCGCTCTGGCTTGTTTCAGCATTGTTCATCGCACTCGCCGCAGCCGCGCTCGAGGACGGCTGGCGACTTCGGATTTCAAATGTGATTCCGCTGGTGATCCTCGCCTTGGCCATCGTCGCCACCGCGCTGGCCGGGCCGCGCATCGCGCTGTGGCAGAATGTCGCGCTGTTCATCGCCTTGCTCGTCGTCGGGACTTTCCTTTTTTCGGCGCGATTGCTCGGCGGCGGCGACGTCAAGCTATTCGCCAGTTGCGGCCTGTGGTTCGACCTTTCGGGTGGCTGGCGCATGCTGGTGATGGTCGCGATCGCGGGCGGCCTGCTGGCAATATTGATATTGTCGCTCCGAACCCTCGTCCCGGTCGGTACCCCCCGCTGGCTTCCTCTCAGACCGAAAAGCGGCATTCCATACGGCGTGGCAATCGCTGCCGGAACCGCAGCGGCGATCGGGCTCCTGCGGTAGCTTGCCGCGAGGGTGCTCTCGCCCAATAGCGACAATTCGTGACGATCGCCGGCTATCAGACGTATTGGTTCCGCATCCTCACCGCCCCTATGTTCGCGGCGCGAGGATGATGCCCCAGCGGGTGACCTCGTGGATCGCGGCGATGGTCACCGGGGCGGTTCCGCCGAAGCCAAAGGCGAAGTGACTGTGGTCGCCTTCGTCGAGCGACTCAACGAGTTGGTACCCCGCGCTCCGAAGTGCCGCCGCGATCATCGCGTGCGTTACCCCTGGTCGGCGCGCGATATCGATTGCCCGGCCGCGCAAATGATAGCTATTGGGAACGCCGCCAACCGCCCGATTATGCGCCGCGCTGCGCATCAGGCTGGTAATCCTCCCGTAATGCCCCCCGACCAGTGCCGCGCCGGCGAGACCAGCGGACGGGCGCAGCATTGGCCGCGGGTCGGGCAGTTCACGGTGATTGATCGATGCTGCGGCACCAAGCACCCGAACGCCGAAATCGGTCTGTGCACGCGCCGAACCTGCGGTCGCCAGCAGCCCGGCAAAACCGGCAGCCAACAAAGCGATTTTAATCATCTCTGGTTCAACCCCCAGCGACTCTCGCTACCACGGATGAAGACAAAACTGAAGCAGCGGCTTCCGGCGCGGGCACGATGGACCTTCTGGTAAGGTCTGGCCTGGCGGTCGCGGCGGCGCTCGAGTGCCGGCGTTCGCGTCTCGCGAAAGATTCGGCACCCTCGCATTTTCCCGTTTCCCCCGGCAACAACTTCGCCTAAAGGCGCTGGCCACGGGGCCGTAGCTCAGCTGGGAGAGCGTCGCGATGGCATTGCGAAGGTCTGGGGTTCGATCCCCCACGGCTCCACCATATTAAAAGCCCGCAGCGATGCGGGCTTTTTCTTTTTGCATGAGTAGCGCCGAGGCGGCATGCGAGGACGGGTGAACCGCTCGGGCCCGACCTCGCACCGCTTCTACTCGCAGCGACTGCGGCTACATTACGCCGATTGGGGCAATGACGCGGCTCCGCCATTGCTGCTGGTTCATGGCGGTCGTGACCACTGCCGCAGCTGGGACTGGGTCGCTGAAAGGTTGCGCGATAAGTGGCACGTCATCGCCCCCGATTTGCGCGGCCATGGCGACAGTGAGTGGTCGGCAGACGGCTGCTACTATGGAGCTAACTTCCTCTACGATCTTGCCCAGCTGATCCACCAGCTCGACGCCGGGCCGATGACGATCGTCGCCCATTCTCTCGGCGGCAACATTGCGACCCGCTTTACGGGACTCTATCCGGATCAGGTTCGTCGTCTCGTCTCTATCGAGGGGCTCGGGGACTCACCCTCGCGGCAAGCAGAGCGCACCGCTGCACCGCTGGCCGAGCGGATGCGACACTGGATAGAGCGCAAGCGCGCCGCCGCCGGACGGCTTCCCAAGCGCTATGCGACGCTGGAAGCCGCCCTGCACCGGATGCGCGAGGAAAATCCCTATCTCAGCGAGGAGCAGGCGCGGCACCTGACGATCCATGCGGTCAATTGCAACGAGGACGGCAGCTGGAGCTGGAAGTTCGACCCGCACCTAGCTGTCGGCACGGTCGAGGGTATGCCGCAATCCGACATCGAGGCGTTGTGGGCGGCGGTGACTTGCCCAACTCTGCTACTGTATGGCGCTGACAGCTGGGCCTCGAACCCAGCGCGCGACGGGCGTGCGGCGAAGTTCCCCGCGGCGAGAGTGGTGGAGTATGAGAAAGCAGGTCATTGGCTTCATCATGATCAGCTGGAGCGGTTCGTCCGCGAGCTTGAAGCGTTTCTGTGAGCCTCGTTCCTCGACCGGCCGGCACTGCGTGATCGAGGGCGCAAGCGAAGCAAGCGCGCAGGATCATGGCAACAGCCGAAGCGCCGTCGGTCACATACGAAAACGGCGGCGTCTCGCGACGCCGCCGTTGCCGTTCAACTATCAGTCGCGCTTACTTGAGCGAGCCCGAAACGTTGTTGAAGGTCGAGTTCAGCTTGGCACCGATGCCGCCCATCGCGCCGATGGCGGCGACCGAGATCAGCGCTGCGATCAGGCCGTATTCAATTGCGGTGGCACCCTTGGTATTTTTGATCAGCTTGAGAAACTTTACCATGTCCGGTCTCCTAATGTGTTCCACGAAGAGGATTTGAGGTCCCCCACCAGTGCCCGTCCAAGTGGCGCCGGTTGATTGAAGAATTAGAGGCGGAGCGTTGAGAAATTCTTAAACTGGCCGGTTAGCGGCGCTTAACCATGAATTTTTTTGCCCGGGTCGAAATCCATCAGAGTCCGTCGAACAGGCCATCGATGGTGTTGGCAAGATCGCGCAACGCCTTGGTCCCGTCGCTCCATTCCTGAGGAAGCGGGGATTCGCTCCGGGGAACCGGCGCCGGTGCGGGTTGCGGGACATGGAAGCCCGACGGGAGCCGCGGCCCCGGGCGGCGATCGACCGCCAGCGCAGATCCCATGAAGCTTTTCCAGATCGTCGCCGGGGTGGTCCCGCCACTGACCCGGCCGAGTGACTTGTTGTCGTCGCGCCCGACCCACACGCCGACCACGAGGTCGCCAGCAAAACCGACGAACAGCGCATCACGATTTTCCTGCGTGGTGCCGGTCTTGCCGAAGGTCGGAACGGTCAGCGCGGCGCGCCGCCCGGTGCCCTGGTTGGCGCCGGCCCACAGCAGATCGAGCATCGGCGCCCAGTCGCGATCGGGGTCGAGCCGTCCGCGCTGCTCGAGGATCCCGGAGAAGAGGCCCGGCTCGGGATCGGGGCGGACCGGAAGCCCGCGCGGCGTGACCGGGAATCGGCCACCCGCGACTGCCGCATAGGCGGAGGTCAGCTCGAGTAGCGTGGTCCCCGAGGTGCCGAGCGTCAGGCTTGGGCGGTTGTCGAGCGGGCTGGCAATGCCGAGCTCGCGCGCGGCACGAATGATGTTCGCACGGCCGACCGCTTCGGCGAGGCGGACCGTGGCGGCGTTGGACGAGCGGGCGAACGCCTCACGAAGGGTGATCCGCCCGCGATAGACACCGTCGCTGTTGACCGGTTTCCAGCCATCGACCGTAATCGGCGAATCGTCGACGATCGAATCGGGCGTGTAGCCGGCGCGCATCGCGGCGAGATAGACGAAAAGCTTGAACGCGGATCCGGGCTGGCGCCGCGCCTGGGTCGCGCGGTTGAAGGGCGAGTCGGTGTAGTTCTTGCCGCCGACCATCGCGACGACTTCGCCCGACGGCCGCATCGCGACCAGCGCGACCTGCGCCTCGCCGATCGGGGCAGCGGCCACGGCGCGGACCGCGAGTCGCTGAAGCGCCGGGTCGAGCGTCGTCGGCACGGTGACCTGACCATAGTCGGCGGTGAAGCTGGCCTGCGCGGCGGGCGCCACCCAATCGGCGAAATAGGTCCCGGTCGGCACTCGGCCACTGATCGCGACCGGGCGGGCAGGCATGGTCGAGCGCGCCCGGGCGGCGCTTACCTGATGCGTTTCGACCATCTCGGCGAGAACCAGCTTGCTTCGCGCTTGCGCGGCAGCGAGGTGCTGGGTCGGGGCGAGGCGCGACGGTGCCTGCACCATCCCGGCAAGCATCGCCGACTGGGCGAGGCTGAGGTTTTGCGGTTCGCGCGCGAAATAATGATGCGCCGCCGCTCGCAGGCCATAGACGCCGTCGCCGAAATAGACCGACGACAGATAGCGCGAGAGGATTTCCTGCTTGGTCAGCCATGCCTCGAGCCAGAACGCGATGATCACTTCCTGGATCTTGCGCTTGAAGTTGCGGTTCGACGACAGGAAGCTGGTCTTAGCCAGTTGCTGGGTGATCGTCGAGCCGCCCTCGCGAACGCCTCCCGCGCGGGCGTTCGCGATCATTGCGCGCGCGATTCCGCGCGGGTCGATCCCCCAGTGCGAATAGAACCGCCGGTCCTCGATCGCGACGAACGCGGCCGGGGTCAGCGGATTGAGCTTGGTCACATCGACCGGCGCCTCCTTGACCGCACCGCGCCGTGCGATCGGCTGGCCATTGTCGGCAATGATCAGCATCGCTGGGGTCGGCAGCGGCTCGAGCGCGCGCGAGATCGGCGCGGTGATGATCAGCCACAGCAGCGTGATCAGGAGCAGCGCGGCCAGCCCATAGGCGCCATATTTCAGTGCGCGACCACGACCGCGTCGCGGCACGTCCCCGGGCGAGGGCGGAAGCGGCGTGGTGGGGGCGAGGGGGTCGGGCAATTGCTCGACATTAACGCCGCCGCGCTGCCAGATGTGATCGCTATCCGCCATCGACGAAGCCCTTAACAGCTGGTCCCGGGGGAGGCCACTGCGTTAGTCCAGTAAAACAGTTCCGCGAGATGATCCAGATGTTGCCGATCGGGCCATTGCGGCTAAACCCGATAGATGGCGACCCGCACCTTCCTCGGCCTCGCGCTGCTGCTGCTTGGTGCGGCGTTCCTCGGCGGATGCCGCAAGGCCGAGACGGGCGCGGTCGACGTGACCGTGATTGGCGAGGTGCCGCGCCTTGTCGACCCGGCGGCCGGTCCCACACGCGCCGCCGATGAGCTGCTCGCCGCCAATGTCGCGCAAGGGCTGGTGCGGTTCGATGCGCGCGGGCAAATCGACCAGGGGCTGGCCGAGCGATGGAACGTCAGCGACGACGGCCTGTCCTATATCTTTCGGCTGCAATCGGAAAAATGGCCCTCGGGCCGCAAGATCGACGCTCGCGAAGTCGCGCGCCTGCTCAACCGGGCGAGGCGCGACTCGAGCCTCGATGCGCTCAAGGATACGCTCGGTGCGATCGACGACATCGTCGCGATGACCGATCGCGTGATCGAGATCCGTCTGAGCGCACCGCGTCCCAATCTGCTGCAGCTGCTCGCCCAACCCGAGTTTGCGATTGTGCGCCCGCGCGGTGATGGCGGCGCCGACAGTAATGCTGCTGGGTTCGAGGGCGGCGGTCCGTTCGTCCTGCTTCCGTCCCGGCCCGAGGAACCGCTGCACCTTCGACGGACGATGGCAGGCGCGGACGGCGACCAGGAAGTGCGCGAGGACGTGCGCCTGACAGGGCTTCCGGCACCATCGGCGGTCGCGCGCTTCAAGACCGGTGCCAGCGACCTCGTGCTGGGCGGGAATTATTCCGACCTGCCGGTGGCGCGGATTGGCGCGGTCGCGCGCGGGACGCTGCGCTTCGATCCGGTCGCCGGTTTGTTCGCGCTGGTCCCCGGCCGGAGTGGCGGCCCGTTGGCGGACAAGGCGCTGCGGTCGATCCTGTCGCGCGCGGTCGATCGTGACGCGCTGGTCGCGGCGTTCGACGTTGATGGACTGGCCCCGCGCGTCGTGCTTCTTCAGCCTGGGCTCGACGGGATCGGCAAGGTCGGGACACCCGCCTGGGCCGGCGTGGTGCTCGCCCAGCGGCGCTCATCGCTGACCGCCGAAGTGAATCGGATGTTCGGCAAGAAGCCTCGCCCACTGCTGTCGGTGAGCCTTCCGTCGGGTCCCGGATCGACGCTGCTGTTCAACCGATTGGCGAGTGACTGGGCGCTGCTCGGGATCAAGCTCGCCCCGGCGGCTGCGGGCCAACCGGTCGACCTCAGATTGATCGACGAAGTAGCGCCATCGACCTCTCCGGCGTGGTTTGTCCGCCGCTTTCGATGCGACCGGGTGCCGCTGTGCGATCCCCAGGTCGACCAGTTGACGGACGCTGCGCGGGCGACGTCATCGGTTCAGCAGCGTGCGCAATTCCTTGCTGCGGCGGCTGACCGGATTGACGCCGCCGTGCTGTTGATCCCGCTAGCAGCCCCGATTCGGTGGTCGCTCGTGTCGACCGACCTCCCCGGATTTGTGGAGAACCGCTTCGCTCGTCACACGTTGGTGGGACTAGGGTCGAAACCGGCCCGCGACAGGAGCGAGTGAATGGCGATCGAGTTGGACAGACTGACGGCCTCGCTCGGCAGCGATCCGCGCGCGGTGCGGCAACGCATCGAGGCGATGGAGCGGTTGCTCGAGGGGATGTTCACGATCCCCGGGCTCAACCGCAAGATCGGTCTCGACGTCATCCTCGACCTCGTCCCGGTGGCAGGCGATGTGGCTGCGGCCGCACTCGGCAGCTACATGGTTTGGGAAGCGCGCAACCTCGGGATGTCGAAGGGGCAGATGGCGCGAATGGCGGGCAATGTGGGAATTGATTTCCTGCTCGGGCTGATTCCGTGGATCGGTGCGGTGCCCGATTTCTTCTTCCGCTCGAACAGCCGCAACCTCAGGATCATCAAGCGCCACCTCGACGCGCATCACCCCGAGACCGCGACTATCGAGGCACGCTGACGAGCGAACCAGGGGATCCGCCGGCCAGCCGGGGCAAGAGACGCCCAGCCATCGTCAGCGCGAAGTACATGATAAGGTTGATCACGGCCGGTGCTAACCAGGCACCGGTGAAATCATCGTCGAGATTGAGCCCCGTTCGCATTGCCGACAAGGCAAAGGGAATCAACAACCAGTCACCGCGACGGATGATCGCATGACACATCAGCGAGACGATCCCACTGTAAATACCCATGACGAACGCAATGACGAGGGCATACCAGCCGATGCTCCAGTAAAGGTGCGCGAACACCGTAACGCCGATCTGGTTCGTCGTCTGGCTGCCGAGCAAATGATTCACCTCAAGCCCGGAATCAGTGGTCGAGGGCTTGTCCGGCCAGATCAGGCGCGGGACAAATATGAACGCCGCCGTGGCGAGATCGTCGGACGGCAGGCCTTGGTCATGTTGCGACATGACGAAACTTGCCGGCATGACATAATCGAGCCGACTCAGCGTGAACGCGATGGTGTCCTCACGCAGGCGATCGCCCCCGGCATAGTCGACGATGTAGCTCCATCGTTCCGATATCGAGGCACTTCCCCCCAAACCATGTTCCCGCTCGATGCGGTCACGCGAGTAGGTCACGATGGGGGCAATGACGACAAAGATGAGCATGATCAACGCCGCGCCGGCGAGCGCCCGCCGCCACGTCATTCGTTTACTGAGCAGCCCGAGCATCGCCATCAGGGCTGGATAAAGCGCGAGCGTTTTCGAGGTGAAGAGCAGCGACGACAGAATGACTGCGGCCATTCCGACCCAGACCGCGAACAGCGCGACGCGCGAAGTCCCGACGTGTTGCGCAACAAGAAACATTCCGCACAACTCGAAGGCCAACACGAAATTCTCGAGGATGCCCGGAAGGATGATCGGGGTGACGATCGACAGGATGATCTTGCTCGTGATGAAGGCGAAGCTCAGCGCAAACATCCACAAGCCGATCGTCAGCGGGACGGCCCCCGCTTTGTCTTGCGCGGGCGGCTCGGCGCGCGAGCGGCGGTGGAACCGCATCGCCAACGCCACGCCAGCGAGGAGCATCGTCATCGACAACAACCACAACAGATTGGTCCTCGCGACTTCCTCCACGGATGCCGCGTAAAGGGAATCGCGGCGCAGCTGTTCCTCGAGTGGGGAAAACATGTCGAACAGCGCTCCGCCGCCAAACACGACCAGCGCTGTGAGCCGGATCCCGAACAGCGGGGTCATCAGCATGGCCGGGTCGGCGACGACCATCCTGAAGTTCGCAACGGCGGTCACGAGGATCAGGACGACCGGCCCGAGCAACGACACCGCTTCATATTCGCCAACCGAAAACAGGGTCATGCACAACAGGCTGGCGGTGACGAGGACGCCAAGTTCGGGCAACAGCCGAATGGCCTGCTGCTGGCCCACCGAGAGCGTCGGGACCGGGGCGGTTTCCACGAAGGAGAGGGACAGGGACGTCGAAGCCATCCCCCATCCTAGCGCAGCTATCCCCCTTTACTCAATCGACTGCGCCTCAATCGCCCGACATTTTGGGCTGGCCGACATCGCCCTGGCCAACCGTTCGCCCGGCCATTTCAAGCATCCGCTCGAGCGGCACGCGGGCGCGATCCATGAGGTCGGTCGAGAGCTCGATCCGGGGAGTCAGGTCGCGCAAGCTGACGTAGAGCTTCTCGAGCGTGTTGAGCGCCATGTACGGGCACATGTTGCAGTTGCAGTTGCCGTCGCCGCCGGGCGCACCGATGAAACTCTTGTGCGGCGCGGCCTTTTGCATCTGGTGGATGATGTGCGGCTCGGTGGCGACGATGATCGTCTGCGCGTCGGAGGTCAGCGCGAAGTCGAGGATCGCCTTGGTCGAGCCCACCAAAGTCGCGTGATCGACGATCTGTGGCGGGCACTCGGGATGCGCCGCGACCGGGGCGCCGGGGTGCTCGGCCATCAGTTTGAGCAGCTCTGTCTCGGAGAAGGCTTGGTGGACGATGCAGATGCCCGGCCACAGCAGCATTTCGCGACCGCTTCGCCGCGACAGATAGCCGCCGAGGTGACGGTCCGGACCGAAGATGATCTTCTGATCGAGCGGGATCTGCTTGAGGATGATGTCGGCCGACGAAGAGGTGACGATAATGTCGCTGAGCGCCTTCACCTCGGCCGAGCAGTTGATGTAGGTCAGCGCGATATGGTCGGGGTGGGCTTCGCGAAAGGCCTTGAACTGGTCGGGCGGACAAGAATCTTCGAGGCTGCAGCCGGCATCCATATCGGGCAGGATCACGGTTTTCTGCGGCGAAAGGATTTTCGCGGTTTCGGCCATGAAACGCACCCCGCAGAAAGCGATCACCTCGGCGTCGGTCGCGGCGGCCTTGCGCGACAGGTCGAGGCTGTCGCCGACGAAATCGGCGAGGTCCTGCAATTCCGGCCGCTGGTAATAATGGGCGAGGATGACCGCGTTGCGCTCTTTCTTGAGGCGCATGATCTCGCCCAGCAGGTCGGCGCCGCGAAGGGGGGTGTGGGCGGTCACGTCATGCTCCTCAAAGGGCGTTCGAACTGCCCATGACCTCATTATAGGATCGCGAGCGGTCGATGAAAGACGGATCGTCGGTCGGATCGCTGGCGAAGCGGGCGACGACCTTGGCGTCGGCGATCCCGGCGGCCCGCAACGGGAGGGCGAAGCTTCGTTCAATCGCCTGGCGAGCAGCGTCGCGGGCAAGCCGCATCGGGGTTGCCGCCTGGGCCTGGTGGCGAAGGTCGGCCACCGCTTGCGCACGATTGGCCTGATCAAGTTCGGTCCGGCTGTCGGTCAGTGCGCCGAGTACCCCGCCACCGCCATATTCGCGCGCAGCGGCAAGGTCGACTTCGGGACCGGCGATTTCGATCTCGGGAAGCTTCACGGTGAGGGTCTTGGTGCCCTCGTCCCACGCGACGTCGCGGTCGCCGAGCTTGGCCAGGTCGAGTTCGTAACGGACGTCACCCGGAAGGACGAGGGTGCGTTCGGAAGTGAACATCAGCTGCGACTGCTTAGAGGTGACGACCGAAACGTAGCGCGCGACGAATGGCACGAGGCGGTTCTGCGCGCGCATCGATTCGAGGCTGGCACGGGCGATACTGGTGACGTCCCCGCCGAACAGCTTGCGCTTGAGGTCGAGGCCGCCGCCGACCATCACGCCGATGGCCAGCGCAAGCAGGATCGCGACGATCGCGAGGGGGGTTAAGCGCGGGCGGTCCATGTCTCTCCGTCGGCCTGAACGACCCCGCGCCGTTCGAGGTCCACAAGATGTGCGAACACCGATCCGCCCGCTGCCGGAACCAGTCGCTGATCGAGGCTGGGGTAGGCGGCTGCCACGATCGCCGGGATCGTCGTGGCGCCTTCCCCAATCAATCGCACGATCTGGCGCTCGCGCTGCATGCGGTGGCCGATCATTCCGCGCACCAGTTGCTGCGGCTTGGTCACTGCAGCGCCGTGAGCGGGGTAATAGATGCGGTCCTTGCGGTGGCGCAACTTGTCGAGGCTGGCCATGTAGGCGGCCATGTCGCCATCCGGCGGCACGACGACGGTGGTCGACCAGCCCATAACATGATCGCCGGTGAACAGCGCGCCGCGATAGGCCAGGCAGAGGTGGTTCGAGGTGTGGCCGGGGGTCGCCACTGCCACGAGAGAGTGGCCGTCGACGTGGATCGCCTCGCCGTCTTCAAGCACTTGGTCGGGGGCATAGGTGAAGTCGAAGCTGGCGTCAGCTCGCGGGCCAACGGTATCGAGCGCGAGCGGGGCGCAGCCAATGATCGGGGCGCCGGTCGCGGCCTTCAAGAGCGCGGCGGCAGGGCTATGGTCGCGATGGGTGTGGGTGCAGGCGATCGCGACCACCCGGCGACCGGCAATCGCCGCGATTAGCGCCGCGACATGCTCGGGCAAGTCGGGGCCGGGGTCGATCACGACCACCTCACCCTTACCGGCGAGATAGGATTGGGTGCCGGTGTAGGTGAACGCCGATGGATTGTACGCGAGCAGCCGCGCGATGCCGGACTCAAGCGGCTCGAGGCGGGCATAAGGCTGGGTCGAGAGGTCGGGGACGTCCACGGGCGTGCTCTGCCATGGACGCCCCCAGGGCGGAAAGCCTATTTCGGCGGAACGGCGATCAGCGACGGGTCGGTCGGGACGGGAGCGAGCGCCGCCGCGTTCGGAACCGAGACCGTGGTGGTCGCAGCTGGAGCAGCGGAGAGGCGCTCGATTTCGGCGTCGAAGTCGGCGGCGAGCTTGGTCCGGCTGGTAGGCGGGAGCTGGGTCAGTCCGCCGATTTGCGTGCGCGCATGTCGGAGGGTCGCGAGCCAGGCAGCGTCGTCCTCGCCGGGCTTGGCACACAGTTTGATCCGGCTGACGCGCTTGGTGGCACCGCTGCCGACCTCGGCGCTCGTCTCGAAATGTCGGCCTCCGCAATCCGCTACCATGGCCTTCGCTGCGGGATCGCCGAAGACCGTCCGGGTGGAACCGTCGGGCGCGACGATCTTGCGAACGACTACGGTCTTGCGGATAGCGCGGTGCGGGGCGGCGGCGTACGCTGGAGCGGCGAGGATGGTCGTAACGGCAAAGGCGATGATCAGGCGGCGCATGGAGTCCCCTTAATGGCTCGTCGCATCAGACGCGGGGACGACTGAACGGGCGTTGAATGACGACTGGCGGCGCGCGAAGGCGGCGGGGAAGACCTCCCCGAAAAGCCGGGTCATCGACTCGTCCCAACTGAGGCTGGCGGCGTGGGACCGGGCAGCGGCGCGAATCGCCGCGAGGTCGGGGTTGGCCAGCAACGCGGCGATGTTGGCGGCCATTGCGGCGGGGTCGTCGACCGGTCCGAGGCGACCGAGCGATGGAGGCACCCGGTCGATCATCGCGCCTGATGCGACTCCGACCACGGGTAGCCCCGAGGCCTGGGCTTCGATCACCGAAATTCCGAAGGTCTCGTCGGCCATGCCCGAGACGTAGCAGTCGGCGCTGGCCAGCCAGCGCGCGAGCAGCGCGCGATCGGCGATGAACCCCGGTGCGAAAACGCCGGGCAGCGCTGCGAACTGGTGACGCAGCGGGCCCGCACCGAGGAGTACCAGCCGCGCGCCAAGGGCCGCCGGGAGCAAGCCAAACGCATCGACCACCGTCTGGGCGCGCTTCTCGCGGTCAAGGCGGCCGACATAGATCAGCAGTGGCGCGCCCTTAGCGACTCCGGCTTCGGCGCGCAGCGCGGGATCGGTGAGGTCGGGCGAGAATTCGTCGATGTCGACTCCGAGCGGGGAGACATGGACCTGCTCGACCCCGATCGATCGAAGCCGACTGGCGCCGCCGTGGCGCGACAGGGCGATGACGGCGTCGAACTGGCGATACAGATTGGCGAGGTAGCGATAGGCGATTCGCGACGAGCGCCGCCCAAGCCATTCGCCGCCGAGCGCGGTGCCAATCCGCTTGGTGTAGGCGGTCGGGAAGTCGGTCATGAACGATGCGACCAGCGCGGTTTGCGGATGCCGATTGCGGTGGGACAGTGCCGCCCAGGGGAGGTTGTAGGCATCTTCGCATTCGATCAGGTCGGGACGGAAGCGGTCGAGCGCGCGGCGCACTGCCCCGTTGCGCAGCAGCAGGCGGTAGTTGGGACTGCCGGGGACCTTGGGCGATCGGATTGTCACGGTGATCGCCCGCCCGTCCTCTGCCTCGGTGACGCTGTCGCTTGCGCCGGGGATGATCAGCAGGTGACGGTCGGTGGTCCGTTCGAGGATGAAGCGGCGCTTGCGGTTGAGATAGACGCGCACCCCGCCGCCCCTCTCGGACCAGCTCTGGGTGAGGTCAGCGTAGAGGCGGCTGCTCACGCGATGACCCCGCCAAACCGTCGGAATCTTTTACGCCTGGAGCGTGGCCAAAAGCGCGGTCCGATAAAAGAACGGCAGATTTCCGGTACTTTCCTCAATTGGCACGGGGCCTGCAACTCTGCCTGTGTCCACTGGTTCCACGACCACATGAAGGGACGGCGAAGCGGTATCTGGTCCCGCGACGCCGTCCCTTTTTCGTTTTCATCGACGGGCACGGCGCGAACGTTCGACGCGAGTGACGCTCAGCCGGCGGTCGGCGCGACCAGTTCCTTGAGCTCGCCGCTTTCGAACATTTCGATCATGATGTCCGATCCCCCGATAAATTCTCCATGAACATAGAGTTGGGGGATGGTCGGCCAGTCGCTGAACGCCTTGATCCCCTGGCGGATCTCGCCGTCCTGAAGCACGTCGACGGTCTCGTAGGATACGCCGAGGTGATCGAGGATCGAGATCGCCTTGCTCGAGAATCCGCATTGCGGGAACAAGGGCGAGCCCTTCATGAACAGGAGGACGTCGTTCGCCTGGACGAGGGACTGGATGCGCGAGTTGGCGTCGGTCATTGATGATCTCCGGAAGGAATATCGGTTTCGAGCTGCAGGGCGTGAAGTTCGCCCCCCATGCGCCCCCCCAGCGCGGCGTAGATCGCGCGAGTGCGGGCAATGCGGCTCATGCCCGCGAAACTCGCTGCGACGACCCGCGCGGCATAATGATCGCCGTCCCCGGCGAGGTCACGAATCGTCACAGCCGCGTCGGGGATCGCCGCGACGATTAGCCTTTCGATCTCATCGGCAGCCATCGCCATGCGTTATTTCGCTTCCATCAGCTGGCGGCGGGCATCGACTTCCTTGTGCGCCATCGCCTCCCGGATTTTGGCTTCGTCAATATCGACACTGGCGGCGGTGAGGTCGCCGAGCAGCTTGCGGATCACGTCCTCGTCGCCGGCTTCCTCGAACTCGGCGCGGATGATTTCCTTGGCATAGGCCTCGCCCTCGACCTCGGTCAGCCCCATCAGTCGCGCCGCCCATTCGCCGAGCAGGCGGTTGCGGCGGGCGACGACGCGGAAGGCCATTTCCTCATCGCGGGCGAACTTGGTCTCGAACGCCTTCTCGCGATCGTCGAAGCTGGTCATGGTGTCAGGTCTCCCAAGGGCGAACCCGCGAGATAGGGACGCGGAGGTGGCTAGTCCAGCGTGACTACCAGCTTGCCGATGACCGAGCGGCTGGCGAGCGCGGCAATCGCCTCGCCACCACGCGCAAGCGGGTAAGTCGCGCTGACCACCGGGGCGATCTTCCCCTCGTCCCACAGGCGGAAGAGGGTATCGACATGCGCGGCGTTGGCGGCGGGGTCGCGCGCGGCGAAGGCGCCCCAGAACACCCCGCAGACGTCGCAGCTTTTAAGCAGGGTCAGGTTGAGCGGGAGCCTGGGGATTCCGGCGGGGAAGCCGACGACGAGGTAGCGGCCTTCCCAGGCGATCGAGCGAAGCGCGGGCTCGGCATAGTCGCCTCCGACCGGATCGTAGATGACGTCGGCGCCCTTCGGCCCGACCGCCGCCTTGAACTGCTCGGCAAGCGCCTTCTGCCCGTCGCGATCGAACGGGCCCCGCGGGTAAACGATGGTCCGGTCGGCGCCGGCATTGGCCGCAGCGACAGACTTGTCGTCGCTCGACACAGCGGCGACGACTCGCGCGCCCTTGGCTTTGGCGAGTTCGATAGCGGCCAGCCCGACTCCGCCGGCGGCGCCGAGGATAAGCACGGTATCGCCCGCTACGAGCTGCCCGCGATCGTAAAGCGCGTGGATCGAGGTGGCGTAGGTCAGGAGGAGCGCGGCACCGTCGACGAAGCTGCGGCTGGCGGGCAGGCGGAACGCCGTCGCGGCGGGGATGACGACCGTTTGCGCAAGGCCACCCCAGCCGGGGACGGCGATGATGCGGTCGCCGACCTGCCAGTCGATGACGCCTTTGCCGACCGCGCTGACCTCACCCGCAATCTCGCCCCCAGGCGCGAAGGGGCGCGGCGGCTTGATCTGATATTTGTCCTCGATGATGATGACATCGGGATAGTTTATCGCCGCAGCGTGAACCCGGATCGCAAGCTCGCCGGGACCGGGCGTTGGCTCGGGCACCTCATCGAGTCTCAGCGTCTCGGGACCGCCGACGGTGTGCGAACGAAGCGCCTTCACTGCTAGATCAGCCCCGCCAGCGGCGAGCTCGGATCGGCGTAGCGGCGCTTGGCCATTCGTCCGGCGCGATAGGCCAGCCGCCCCGCCTCGACCGCGTGGCGCATCGCCCTGGCCATGGTAACGGGCTCTTTGGCCTCGGCGATGGCGGTGTTCATCAGTACCCCGTCGCAGCCAAGCTCCATCGCCGCCGCCGCGTCGCTCGCCGTGCCGACCCCGGCATCGACCAGCACCGGCACCTTTGCCTGTTCGACGATCAGCCGGATCATGACTGGGTTCTGCACCCCAAGGCCAGAGCCGATCGGCGCGCCCAGCGGCATCACCGCGACCGCTCCGGCATTCTCACAGCGCATCGCCATGATCGGATCGTCGGTGCAATAGACCATCACGTCGAACCCCTCTTTCGCGAGCAACTCGGTCGCGCGGATGGTTTCGATCATGTCGGGGTAGAGGGTTTTAGCCTCGGCCAGCACTTCCAGCTTGACGAGGTTCCAGCCACCCGCCTCGCGCGCCAGCCGGAGTGTGCGCATCGCATCCTCGGCGGTGAAACAGCCGGCGGTGTTGGGCAGATAGACAATCTTCTTGGGGTCGATGAAGTCGGACAGCATTGGCTGCTTGCGATCGGAGATATTGACCCGCCGCACCGCGACGGTGACGATCTCGGCGCCCGAAGCGGCTACGGCGGCGGCATTTTCCTCGAAGCTCTTATATTTGCCCGTGCCGACGATCAGCCGCGAGGTGAAGGATCGCCCGGCGACGCTCCACTGGTCGGACGGGAAAATTTGCGGCGCGTTCATTATCCGCCTCCAACGAAATGGACGATTTCATAATCATCGCCATCCTCGACGCACAGCGTGGCGAATGTCGAGCGTGGGACGATCTCGAGGTTGCGCTCGACCGCGACGCGCAGCGGGTCGAGGCCGATCGAGTTGATCAGTTCGGCCAGCGTCATGCCTTGCGGCACGCGCCGGTGGTCGCCGTTGATGCGCAACGAGAGGGTGGAATCGATGGTCATTGACATGGGCGAGATAGGTGGCGCAGTCGCTGGACGCAATTGTGGGACGTGAAATGAGCGAAACCGTGTTCGTGCTTAACGGGCCGAACCTCAACCTGCTGGGAACCCGCGAGCCCGACATCTATGGGCGCGAGAGCCTCGACGACATTGGCGCGATGCTGTCGGCGCAGGCGGCGGCGCTTGGGCTGGTGATCGACATGCGCCAGTCGAACCATGAGGGTCATCTGATCGACTGGTTGCACGAGGCGCAGGCGGTCCGGGCGAAGGCGGTGATCTTCAATCCGGGGGGCTACAGTCACACGTCGGTCGCGCTGCATGACGCGGTCAAGGCAATTTCGACGCCGGTGATCGAGGTTCATCTGAGCGATCCCGACACGCGCGAAGCCTTTCGCCATGTCGATCTCGTTGGGCTCGCCGCCCGGTCGGTGATCAAGGGTCTCGGCAGCGCGGGCTATACGCAGGCACTGGACGCGGCGGCGCGGCTCTGACAGTGCGCGCGGCTGCGCGCCGTTAAATGCGTGCGCGACTTGGTTTGGATTAGGGAAGCAGTAATGGCCGAGGACAAGTCCAAGGGCGTGGCAGAAGGTGCAATGCGGATCGATGCGGCGCTGGTGCGCGAGCTGGCCGAACTGCTGTCCGCCAACGAGCTGACCGAGATTGAGGTCGAGGACGGCGTGCGCAAGATCCGCGTGCGGCGTGAAGTCGCCGTGCAAATGGTCCATGCCGCTCCCCCGATGGCTGCTTCGGCGCCTGTCGCGACTGCCGCCCCCCCGCCCGAAGCGCCGCCCGCTGTGCCCGCCATGCCCGCTGGCGAAGCGGTCAAGTCGCCGATGGTCGGGACGGCCTTCCTCTCGGCCGAGCCGGGCGGAAAACCGTTCGTTGCGGCGGGCGATGCGGTCAAGGTCGGCGACACGCTGCTGATCATCGAGGCGATGAAGGTGATGAACCCGATCCTCGCGACCAAGGCCGGGACGGTGCGCCAGCTGCTCGTCGCCGACGCCCAGCCGGTCGAATATGACCAGCCGCTCGTCATCGTCGAATAGCGCCGCGATGCCGATCACCAAGCTGCTCATCGCCAACCGTGGCGAGATTGCGCTTCGAATTCACCGCGCCTGCCACGAGATGGGGATCAAGACCGTCGCGGTCCACTCGACCGCCGACAGCGACGCTATGCATGTCCGGCTGGCCGATGAGACGGTGTGCATCGGTCCGCCGTCCGCCACCGAATCCTACCTCAACATCCCAGCGATCATCTCGGCGGCAGAGATCACCCATGCTGACGCGATTCATCCGGGCTATGGCTTTCTCTCCGAGAATGCGCAGTTCGCCGAGATCGTCGAGAGCCACGGGCTGATCTGGGTCGGGCCCAAGCCCGAACATATCCGCATCATGGGCGACAAGGTCGAGGCCAAGCGCACCGCCGCCAAGCTCGGCCTGCCGCTCGTTCCCGGCTCGCCGGGGCCGCTCGAGACCATCGCCGAGGCTAAGGAAATTGCTGCGGAGGTCGGCTATCCCGTCCTGATCAAGGCAGCTTCAGGCGGTGGCGGACGCGGCATGAAGGTCGTGCCCTCGGAAGACCAGCTCGAAAGCCTCATGGCGCAGGCCGCTTCCGAAGCGCGCGCCGCATTCGGCGACGACACCGTCTATCTCGAAAAATATCTCGACGACCCGCGCCATATCGAATTTCAGGTGTTCGGGGACGGTGCGGGCAAGGCGATCCACCTCGGCGAGCGCGACTGCTCGATCCAGCGGCGGCACCAGAAAGTGCTTGAGGAAGCGCCGTCGCCGGTCATCTCGCCCGAGCAGCGCGCGCATATGGGCGGGATCGTCGCCAAGGCGATGGCCGACATGGGCTATCGCGGCGCGGGCACCATCGAGTTCCTCTACGAGAACGGCGAGTTCTACTTCATCGAGATGAACACCCGGCTCCAGGTCGAGCATCCGGTAACCGAGATGATCAGCGGCATCGACCTCGTCCGCGAACAGATCCGCGTTGCCCAGGGTGACGGCCTGTCGTGCGGGCAGGAAGACATCGTCCTTCACGGCCACGCGATCGAATGCCGTATCAACGCCGAGGACCCCGACACCTTCGCGCCCTCGCCGGGGCTGGTGAAGAACTATGTCGCGCCCGGCGGGATGCACGTTCGGGTCGATAGCGGGCTCTACGCCGGCTATAAGGTGCCGCCCTTTTACGACAGCATGATCGGCAAGCTGATTGTCTATGGCAAAACCCGCGAGCGCTGCATCATGCGGCTCAGGCGCGCGCTAGAGGAATATATCGTCGAGGGGATGAAGACGACCATTCCGCTCCACCAGCGGATTATCCGCGACGAGGCCTTTCTTAAGGGCGATTACACGATCAAGTGGCTCGAACGCTGGCTCGACGAGCAGCGCGAGAGCGCCGAATAGACTCGGTCCCCGGCCGGCCCTAGGCTCCGCCCGAGGAGAGGCCGGATGGCAAGCGTAGCAGATCGGCGGCCCGTGGGCGCCGGAACCGGAACCGCGCTGACCCTTGCGCTGACGCTGCTCGTGCTGCTCAACTATATGGACCGGGGTGCGCTGGCGATTGCCGCGCCGGGGCTCAAGACCGAACTGGCGCTGACGGCTACCGGCTTCGGTTTCGCGGTTTCAGCCTTCGCCTGGGTGTACGCCCCCGCCCAATTTTTCGTCGGCTGGCTAAGCGACCGCTTCTGCGTTTATCGGCTGGTCGGCGCAGGGCTTGCGCTATGGGCGGTGGCGACGGTGCTGACGAGCTTCGTCGGGGGGCTTGCCGCGCTGATTGCGCTGCGCGTGATGCTCGGGTTCGGCGAGGGGGTCGCTTTCCCGGCAGCGTCGAAGATCATCGCCGCCAAAGTCTCCGAAAAGCACCGCGGGATGGCCAACAGCGCGGTCGCCTCGGCGCTCTACTTCGGCCCCGCGCTGGGGATTTTCGCGGGCGGGATGATCATGGCCCATTGGGGCTGGCGGACAGTGTTCCTCGTCTTCGGACTAGTCACTTTGCTGTGGCTGGTGCCGTGGCTCGTCGTCTCGCGGCCGCACTGGCAGGGACGGACGGTGATGGCTGAGCGCATCCCGATCGGGCGGGTGATGAAGGAGCGCGCAGTGTGGGCGATGGGCATCGGTCATTTCACCAACACCTACGCCTTCTTCTTCCTGCTCGCCTGGCTGCCGCTGTTCCTGGTCAAGACGCGGGGACTGGCGCTGCTCGACATGACCCGCCTGCTGACGATGGTCTATCTCGTCCAGGCGGGGTCGGCGCTGATCCTCGGGTGGCTGTCCGACCGGCTGGTCGCCGCCGGGCGCGATGAGGGGCGATTACGCAAGGGGCTGATGGCGGGGGCACATCTGTTTACCGGGATCGCGGTGCTCGGCCTGTCGCGCGCCACCGACACGCCGCACATTGCCTTCTGGCTGTTGTTCGCGGCGGTCGCGGGCGGACCGTCGGGGTCGAACGTCTATGCCATCGCACAGATATTCGCGGGGCCGCGCGCGGCCGGCAGCTGGGTCGGCGTGATGAACGGGCTCGGCAACATGTCTGGGGTTGTCGGCCCGATCCTGACCGGAATCATCGTCGATTCGACCGGCAGCTACAGTTTTGCCTTCTACGTCGCGGCCGGACTCTCGCTGGCCGGGGCGCTATGGTGGGCATTCGGGATTCCGCAGGTGCGGCCAGTCGGTTTCGGCGCGGGGGACAGATTCGACTGACGGCTTCCTCCGCTTTGGTTGAAATTGGCCCGGGTCATCGTCCATTTCGGACGCGCTCTTCGTGGCCTGCGGAGCCGCCGCCGCCTAACTTCACGCAATGTTCCAGACGCGAATTCGCAATCCGCGCAGCGCAATGCGCACGGCCCCCTTCGCGCTCCTGCATCCCGTCGAGGCGCGGGCCGGGCGATCGCTTCCCGGCGGTCGTGCATCGACCCGGCGACCAGCGCTCCTCGCCGGGTTCGATCAATCGCGGCAATTCTTCGCAGAGTGTTTCCGGGCGATCGACCCGGCGCGCGAGACGCTGTTCGTCGCCTTTCTCGACGCGGCTGCACGGTGCATTCAACTGTCGCGCCACGATGGCGACGCCGCGGGCGTCGAATGGCCGCTCCGCGCGATCCTGCTCGAAGCCGCACGAACCAATTGCGCGGGGTTGATCGTCGCGCACAATCACCCGAGCGGGGACTCATCGCCAAGCGCGAGCGATCGCTCCGCGACCCGTCGGCTGGCGACCGCCGCCGAGGCAATCGACGTCGCGCTGGTCGACCATCTGCTGTTCGCCGCCGAGGACTGTTGCAGCTTCCGGCGGATGGGCTTGCTCTGAGCTGGGAACGAAGGCCGACCGCGCTGCCCTGCGCCCGCCGCCCTCGGCCCTCCGGTGTGGCTCTCCGGCGTCACGCTCCGCCGTCCAGCGTTCGCTCTCGGCGTTGAGCGTTCGCGGTCGGCTTTTCGCCCTCGGGTGGGGCCAGACATTATCGCCTCATCCTGGCAAGCTTCGGGAATTACCAAAAAATTAACGAGGGGTCGCTTAGTATCGGGGGCCTAATCTTTGTGGCCCCTGTTGCGGGGCCCGACATTCAGCAGCGTGGACCGAATGATCAAGCGATCGACAGCAAATCCCGGCTCAACCGCGATGGGCGCCGCAGCAGTCCTGCCGCGTCGCTCCGACCGAGTCGCGATGTCGGCGGAGATCGAGCTTCGCCGCTCGTTCAACGGGAAATATCAAGTGACCGTGCGCGATTTCTCGCCGCAGGGTTGTTGCATCAACCTGGTCGACCGGGTCTCGCTCGACGAGACGCTGTGGATCAAGCTGCCGGGCCTTGAAAGCATTGAAGCCTATGTCTGCTGGACCCGCGATTTCGTTGCGGGGGTCGAGTTTCTGAAGCCGCTCCACCCAGCGGTGTTCGACATGCTGAGGAAGCGCTTCCCCGCCTAGCTGCGGAACAGTCACTCCGGGTATCGCCGACGTCGCGAGGCCGTTGCGCGCCCCGCTTGAGCCGCTGACATTCCAGACCTGACGTGCCAAGACCGTTCGCAATCGACCGCCCGGCGCGGTCTGCGGGAGGCTGGCGTGGCGAGGTCAAGTTCGGAGGTCGTCGCCACCCACCATAAACCCCTGCCGCCGATGTCGATCGGCATCGCCGCCTTTTCGACCATCGTCGAATGGTATGACTTCACCTTGTACCTCTATTTCGCGACGACGCTGTCGCGGGTGCTTTTCGGTGGCGGGGCGGGGTCGCTGGCGACGACGCTGGCCGGATTTGCGGTCGCTTATCTGATGCGGCCGCTGGGCGCGCTGGTCTTCGGCCATGTCGGCGATCGCTTCGGGCGGCGGCGGATGATGCTCGCCTCGGTCGCGCTTATGACGGTCGCGATGCTGGCGATTGCGTGCCTGCCGACCCGTGCAGCGATCGGCCCGGCGGCGGGGTGGCTGCTGCTCGCGCTGCGCTGCGTGATGGGGTTTGCGGTCGGGGGCGAATATACCGGGGTCGTGGCCTATCTGATGGAGGGCGCGCCAGAGGGCCGACGCGGGCTCGTCACCTCGCTTGCGGCGGCGGCGAGCGAGGTCGGTGGGCTACTTGCGGTCGGGCTTGCGGCGATCACCGTCGCGCATTTCACGCCTGTCGCGCTTGATGTCTGGGGGTGGCGGGTGCCATTTTTCGTCGGCGCCGCGCTCGCCGCCAGCGTCGGGATCGCCCGCGTGAGTGTTTATGAGTCGCCCGAATTTCTTCGCCAACTGGCGGCCGGGACGGTCCCCGCCAAACCGTTCGGCCATGCGCTTGCCAACCATCGCGGCGGGATTGCGCGGGGCTTTGCGATCTCGGCGCTTGGCTCGATCACTTATTATGTCGGGATCAGCTATGTTCCCGCCTTCCTGTCGTCGATCGGCAAGATGAGCGAGGGGGGTGCGCTTGGCCTGTCGACCATAGCTGCGGTTGCAGTGATTGCGGTCACGCCGCTGGTCGGGCTGGCGTCGGATCGGTGGGGGCGCAGGCCGGTTCTGATCGCCGTGTGTCTGCTCAGCGCCGCATTGCCGATCACGCTGTTCGGCTGGATGGCGAGCGAATCGGCGGGGGCGGCACTGATCGGCGCGGTGGTGCTTGCCGGGGTCGCTGGTGGAGTCAGTGCAGTGGGCGCGGTGGCGACGGCGGAGCAGCTTGGCGGCGAGGGACGGCTGACCGGGCTGGCGCTTGGCGCGACCAGCGCGACCGCGATTTTCGGCGGACTGACCCCGTGGCTGGCGCAGGTCGTAACGGAAAGGAGCGGCTGGCCCGCCGTGCCCGGGGTGATGATTGCAGTCGTCGCGCTGGCGGTGCTGCCCGTGTTGTGGACGATGCGCGAGACCGCGCCGGGCAAGGCCGGATGATCCCCAGCGCGGCAGCGATGCGCTCTGCTCAGCTACCAAGCAAAACGCGCGCGCGCGCCGAATCATCGTCCATCTGGCGGATCAGCGCGGCCATGTCGGTGAACTTGGCTTCCGCGCGGATGAAGGCGTGGAGCGCCACGTCGATCGTCTGGCCGTAGAGGTCGCCTTCAAAATCGAACAAATAGGTTTCGAGCAACTCGACCGGCGGATCGAAGCTCGGGCGGATGCCGAGGTTGGCAACCCCGTCATGCTCGCTGCCGTCGTCGAGCCGGACGCGGACGGCGTAAATGCCATAGGCGGGGCGCAAGTAGGAGCCGAGCGCGACATTGGCGGTCGGATAGCCGAGATCGCGGCCGCGCTTGTCGCCATGCGCGACCTTGCCCTGGATGGCGAAGGGGCGGGTCAGCAGGCGGGTCGCGGTGGCGGGGTCCCCGGCGACGAGCGCGTCGCGGATGCGGCTCGAGGAAACTGGCTGGCCATCGAGCGCGACCGGGGCGACCGCTTCGGCGGATATGCCATGCGCGGCGCCGAGGCTGGCGAGCAGGGCGGCATTGCCGCCGCGCCTGGCCCCGAAGGTGAAGTCGGTGCCGGTGACCACCCCCACCGCGCCGATTTG
>JBDSGJ010000032.1:0-32211 GCA_039919075.1 Sphingomicrobium sp. | reverse complement strand
CATCGTTACGAAGTTGCACCCAAAGCCAGCCCCTGTCACTCCCGCGAAACTCACCCGCCGGCTTGCTGTTCCGCGCCCATCCGCACCTGGCCCGACCGCGCAATCGACGACCAGCCGACCCTGGGCCCCCGCAGCGCCTGGACGATCGCCTTGATCACCACATAATACATGGTCTGGCGATAGACGAAGCGCATCGGCACCAGCCAGCCGAGCAGCCTTTTGTCCTCGCGCTTTTCGAGCACGAAGGCGATCAGCCCGGCGACGAGGTCGATCGCCGCAAACAATAGCCAGAACAGCCCCATCCGCGCCGGATCGCCCTTGACCGCAGTGAGGCCATGTTCGTGGATCGAGGTGACGGTCGCGATGATGTTGACGATCAGCGCAAGGTCGATGATGGGCGAGATGACGGCAAAGACGAGCTGAAACAGCATGACCTGGGGCAGGCCGACGAACGCCAGTCCGCGCGGCCGCCCGGTCAGCATCACCCGCTTATGCTTCCATAGGCACTGGATTGTGCCGAACGCCCAACGAAACCGTTGGCGCGCAAGTTGGCGGAGCGACTGCGGCGCCTCGGTCCACGCCACTGCATGCTGGTCGTGCATCACCGTCCAGCCCGCGCGCTGAACTGCTATCGTCAGGTCCTGGTCCTCGGCCAGCGTGTCGGGCGGATAGCCGCCGACCTGCTCGATGGCCGCCTTGCGCCATGCGCCGACCGCACCGGGAACGACGGTCATCGCCTTGACCTGGGTCAGTGCCCGCCGCTCCAGATTCTGAGCGGTGACATATTCCAGCGCCTGCCACTTGGTCACGAGGTTGACGCGGTTGCCGACCTTGGCATTGCCCGCCACCGCGCCCAAGTTCGAGTCCACGAACCACCGCGCCAGCCGCGCGATCGTCCGGGTCTCGAATTGCGTATCGGCATCGAGCGCGACGACGATCTCGCCGCTCGCCAGCGCAAGTCCCTGATTGAGTGCATTGGCCTTGCCGCCGTTGGCGATGGTCAGCAGCCGCACCCGATCGTCGCCTGCGAAATGCTCGCCCACCACCGCCGAGGTCGCGTCGGTCGAGCCATCGTCGATCACGATCACTTCGATCCGCACTCGCTCGCTGGCCAGCACATGGCGGATCGAGCGCTCGATCACGCGCTCCTCGTTGAAGGCGGGGATCAGCACGCTGACGAAGGCATCGGGATCGATTGGCGGAAAGATCAGCCGATGCTCGCGCCGCGCCCCAAGCAGGGCCAACCCGCTGAGCACCACCGCCCGGAGGATGCCCAGGCTGATCGCGGCGGCGAACAGGAAAGCCAGCGCATTGACGAAGAAGCCGAGGCTCTCGAACACCGCCAGATCGACCGACGCTCCCGCCCGTTCACCCGGCGAGAGCAGGGGCATTGCCTGATCGCGGCTGAGCCCGGCCAGCGCCGACACGGGCACGAAGTGATAGCCCGCGGCGCGCAGCCGGTCGATGATGGCCGGCAGCGCGGCGATCGTCTGGCTGCGTTCGCCCCCCGAATCGTGGAGCAGGACGATGTTGCCGCGCTTGGCCAGCACGCCCGCCAGGACATTGTTGACGATCGCGGGTGCGCCGGGCTTCTGCCAATCCTCGGCGTCGACGTGAAGCCCGACCGAGATATAGCCGCGTTGCTGCGCCTCAAGCGCAGGGACGATCTCGTCGGCGGTGCTCGGCTCGGCGTCCCCGAAGTAAGGCGCGCGGAAGAACTTCAGCGTCCGTCCGGTGAACGCCTGGAACAGCCGCTGCGTCGCGTTCAACTCGAACAATGTCTGCGTTCGGCCAATCGTGGCGAGGTTGGGATGGGTGTAGGTATGGCTGCCGATCTCATGCCCCTCGGCGATCATCCGGTTGAGCAATCCCCGCTCGGTCAGCGCATTCTCGCCGACGATGAAGAAGGTCGCCGGGACCCCCTTGGCCTTTAGAATGTCGAGGATATGGGGGGTCCAACGCGCATCGGGTCCGTCGTCGAAGGTCAGTGCGACCGTGTTCGGCGCATAGTTGGTCCGGGTGATGGTGTAGGGGCGCGGCAAAGTGACGAACTCGACCCCTGAGATCAAGCCGTCGCGCGTAACGGTCAGCCGCCGCTCGCCCGGGGTCGGAAGCGACGCGATCCGCAGTATCTCGCCATTCCCTTCTACATCGACATTGGTGCCTTCTGGCAGGCGGGCCAGTGCGGCGGGATTGCGTGGGCTGACCGCATTGCGCCCGAACACCGACCACAGCGCCGGGTCCTCCGCCCCCATCCGCCACAGGCCGACGCTGTGCAGGCCCGCGCGGTCGAGCAGCTTCATCTGGTTGAAGGCCGAGGCCGCATCGAGAATCCACAGCGTATGGCGCTTGCCGAACTCATCGTCATAGGCGAGGCTGGAATTGCCGCTCGCCCGGTCGAACATCGGCTTGGCGTCGCTGTCGGCAGCGTCGAGCCACGCCTCCTCGACATTGAGCGGGTCGCCGCCCGCCCCATTCTTATCGCCATCGTGCCAGTCATAGGCATAGTTGCCGAGCGTCACGATCGCCTTGTCGCGCGGGACTTCGCGCAAGGCCGCCGCAAGCTTCGCCGCCCACCACCCCTGGGATGCGATCGGCCCGGCCGGCCCGTCCTTCGAATGCTCATCATAGGCCATCAGGAAAATGCGATCGACGATCTTCGCCACCCCGGCCAAATTCCATTCCGCATCGACCGGCGCGGCGACCGTCGTCAGCCAGCCATGCTTGTCGAACAAGGCATCGGCGTCGGCCAGAAATACTCGATAATCAGCTTGGCCGGCGGGACTCAGATCCTCGAAATCGAACACCGCGCCTGACGCATGATTGGCCAGCAAAAACGCTTCGATTTGGCCGAGCAGCCGTCGTCGCGCCGTACGATCGGCGAACAGCGCGTCGGCCGCCTTGCCGTCGAACGTCCCGCCCGATGCATTCTGCACCACCGGCAGGATCAGCGGGCGATATTTGCTGGTGTTGAGGATCGCGCGGCCCTCGCGGTCGGGCAGGACATTGAGCTGGTGCTGAGCCCCCGTGACCGTCAGCCACACCGGCGCCAGCCAGTCGAGGTCGCCGATATGGCGCTGCAACGAGGCGGTCGAACTAACGTCCCACGGCGTATAGAAGCCGACGCTGAGCGGCTTGCCCATCGCCGTCGCAACCGCGCTCGCCTGCTTCGCCCCGACCCGCCGGGCGCTTGGCGGTCTGGCCCCGATCAGCCGCTGAATCTCGTTGTTGAAGCTCCGCTGGGTCCGGCTGAGCAGGCTCGTCGTCGGCGGTGGCAGTGCCTTGCCACGCTCCAGCGCAACCGGCAGCGGCTCGGCTGCGGGCAACAACTCGATCGTTGCCGCAAGCCCCGCCAGCGACAGCACGATCAGCAGGATGAACAGCCCAAGCCCGAGCGCGAAACGCTTGCGCCGCCGCCCGGTCGGATCGAAGAAGACGGCCTGCTCAGCCATCCCCGCGCGCCTCGAGCGGATGCGCCTCGCTCCGCTTTCTATCGGCGGCTCGGACGCGCAACATCCGCCCCCGACGCCACTGAAGCCAGCCGAGGATCGCGATACTGCCGACGATTGCTGCGATCACTGCATTCTGCGGCGTCAGCAACAGTTCGACAACGCGCCGGATCTGCTTGCCGAAGGCATAGCCGAGCCACACCAGCCCCGGCCCCCAGATCGCTGCCGAAAACAGCTGCAGCAGCGCAAAATCACGCGCGCGCACATGGCTCATCGAGATCGCCACCGGCCCGACGACCCTGAACCCGTAGATGAAGCGGAACCCGAAGCAGAACAGGCGCGGATGCCGCTCGATCATCTTGAGCGCGCGCGCGAACAGCGGCTTGTCGATGATCTTGTGGACGAAGCGGTGGTCGCGCTGGGTTCGCCCGACGAGGAAAAACAGCTGGCATGAGGCCCAAGCGCCGATGAACGCCGCCAGCGCCGCCCACCACGGCGAGAACAGCCCCTGGCGAGCGATCGCCCCGCCGATGACGACCGCACTCTCCCCCTCGATCGCCCCGCCGAGCCCCACCCCGAGCGCGCCGAACTGCTCGATCATTTGGTGGAGGTCCAGATTCATGGTGCGCGCCTAGCGCATGACCGACCGCCGTGCGCGCGAAAAATCCGGCATGCCGTCGCAATGCTCAATGACTGCCATCAATGCGCCTTGAGCCCTCGAGCGATTTAAATGGTCGGGGCGACAGGATTCGAACCTGCGACCCCCACACCCCCAGTGTGATGCGCTACCAGGCTGCGCTACGCCCCGACCGGACCCGCCGCCGCTTGTGACAAGCAAGGGGGCAGGAATGGGGCCATTAGTCGCGGGTTGCGGCCAAGGCAAGGCGGGTTTGGGGAGCAAGCACGACCGCTTGGCTTGCTTGGCGCGCGATGTCCGTGATAGGCGCGCGCCTTCCTTCAGGCGCTTGCGGCCCACACCGGCCGCGCCCGGCGATTAGAAAGTATCCCCACGACCATGAGCATCGTCCCCCTCATCGCCGTCGCGCAAGTCGCCACGGCCGCGCCTGCGTCGAGCGCCCCCGTCGGCGCCGACTTCCTGATGCAGATGGCGCCGTTGCTGCTGGTGTTCGTGATCTTCTATGTGCTGATGATCCGACCGCAGCAGACCCGCGCCAAGGCGCATGCGGCGACGCTCGCGGCGGTTCAGAAGGGCGACGAAGTGATCACCGGCGGCGGGCTTCGCGGCAAGGTGACCAAGGTCAGCGACGACGAGGTCGAGGTCGAGCTTGCGCCGGGAATGAAGGTCCGTGCGGTCAAGTCGATGCTGTCGTCGGTCGTCACGCGCGACTCCAAGCCGGCCAACGACTGATGCTGGATTTCCCGCGCTGGAAGGTCATCGCGATCAGCGTGGCGATCCTGTTCGGCATGCTGTTCGCGGTGCCGAGCTTCTTTCCCAAGGAGCAGGTTGCGCACTGGACGAAGGGGATGCCGCACAGCCGCATCAACCTCGGGCTCGACTTGGCCGGCGGATCGCATCTGCTCCTCGAGGCCGACACCGCCGACGCCGCGAAACAGCGCGTCGCGGCGATGGAGGATAATGTCTCGAGCGAGCTTCGTCGTGGCGACACGCCGATCGACATTGGCGACATTGCGACCAGCGGCGGCGTGCTGTCGTTCATGGTCCGCAACCCGGCGCAGGTCGATGCCGCAGTCGAGAAGTTGCGTCAGCTGACCAAGCCCGTCGGGCTCACCGGGCAGCGCGACTGGGACGTAACGGTGGTGGACCAGAGCCGCGTCCTGCTGACCCCGACCGCCGACGGCCAGACGCGTGCGCTCAAGGACGCAATGACCGTCGCGCGCGACGTCGTCCGCCGCCGTATCGACCCGCAGGGGACCAAGGAAATCACCGTTGTCACGCAAGGCAACAACCGCATCCTCGTCCAGGTGCCGGGGGTCGAGAACCCCGAGGCACTAAAGGCGCTGATCGGCCAGACCGCGCGGCTCGAATTCAAGCTGGTCGACCTTGCCGCCAACCCCGCCGAAGTCGCGCAAGGCCGCGCCCCGGCCGGAAGCCAGGTGCTCCCGCTGGCCACTGGCGGCGGTTCGATGGCGGTCCAACGCCGAGTGATGGTCTCGGGCGACCAGTTGACCAGCGCCAAGCAGAGCTTCGACCAGGACGGCCGCCCCAACATCTCGATCGCGTTCAACGCCACCGGGGCGCGACGCTTCGGGCGCGTTACTCAGGAAAATGTCGGCAAGCCGTTCGCGATCATCCTCGACAACAAGATCCTGTCCGCGCCCAATATCGAAAGCGCGATCCTCGGCGGTCAGGCGTCGATCAGCGGGAGCTTCACTGTCGAGAGCGCGAACGCGCTGGCGGTCAGCCTGGCGTCGGGCAAGTTGCCGGTGAAGTTGAACGTGATCGAGGAGCGTACGATCAGCGCCGACCTCGGCAAGGATTCGATCCACAAGGGCGCGTTGGCGGCCGGTGCTGCGGTGATCGCGGTGATGATCTTCATGCTCGTCACTTATGGCCGCTTCGGGGTCTATGCGAACATCGCGCTGGTCGTGAACGGCTTCCTCGTGCTCGG
Source organism: Sphingomicrobium sp. (assembly GCA_039919075.1). GTDB lineage: Bacteria > Pseudomonadota > Alphaproteobacteria > Sphingomonadales > Sphingomonadaceae > Sphingomicrobium. The sequence goes on along the minus strand of JBDSGJ010000032.1, from coordinate 26,171 downwards.
CATCATGGCGCTATTCTCGGCGACGTTGACGCTTCCGGGGATCGCCGGTTTCGTGCTTACGATCGGTGCTGCGGTCGATGCCAACGTGCTGATCAACGAACGTATCCGCGAAGAACTGCGGCGCGGGCGAAAAGTGCTCGACGCGGTCGAGACCGGCTATCGCGAGGCGTTTCGCGCGATTTTAGACGCCAACATCACCCATGCCATTTCGGCCGCGCTGATGTTCTATTTCGGCTCGGGCCCGATCCGCGGGTTCGCGGTGGTGCTCGGCATCGGTATCGTCACCTCGGTGTTCACCGCAGTTTACTTCACGCGAATGCTGGTCGTGCTGTGGCTCCGCCGCGCCCGCCCGCGCGCCCTGCATATCTGAGGCCGATGCGATGAAATTGCTCAAGCTGGTTCCCGACCATACCAACCTCGACTTCATGCGCTGGCGCAATTTCGCGTTGATGCTGTCGACGCTGGCGACGATCCTCGCGATCGGCTTTACCGTTTATCGCGGGCTCAACCTCGGGGTTGATTTCGCCGGTGGCCAGATGGTCCGCGTGAGCTTCCCGCAGCCGATGAACATCGAGGATCTGCGCACCAAGATGGATTCGCTCCACGTCGGCGAAGCGACCATCCAGGAGTTTGGCAACAACCGCACTTACCAGATCCGTCTGCCCAGGCCGCCGGGTCCGGACTCGATGTCGAACGTCGTCGTGACCAAGGTCCAGGCATTTCTGCCGCAGGCTTATCCTGGCGCCAAGGTCGGGCAGGGCGAATCGGTCTCGGGCAAGGTCTCCGAAGAACTCGCCGCCGATGGCGCCAAAGCGATCCTGTTCGCGATGATCGGCATCGCGATCTACATCTGGATCCGCTTCGAATGGCAGTTCGGGGTCGGCGCTTTAGTCACGCTGGCCCATGATTTCGCGATGACGCTGGGGTTCTTCGCCTGGACCCGGTTGCAGGTCGACCTCAACGTCGTCGCGGCGTTCCTGACGATCATCGGCTATTCGTTGAATGATACCGTCGTCATTTATGACCGGATCCGCGAAAATCTGCGCAAATATCGCAAGATGTCGATCCTGCCCTTGCTCAACCTGTCGCTCAACGAGACGCTGGCGAGGACGGTGGTCACTTCGCTGACCGTGCTGATCGCGCTTGCCCTGCTGATGCTGATCGGCCCCGAGGTCATCTTCGGCCTGTCGATCGCGATTTTCCTGGGCGTGCTGATCGGGACCTATTCGTCGATCTACATTTCGGCGCCGATCCTCGTATGGCTCGGGGTCAAGCCCGACAGCTTCCTGCGCACCGAGGATGAGGAACCTTCGGGCGCAACGCCACGACGCGCCTAATTCATCCGCCAGCAAGGTCGCGTGGGCGACACCCGCTTCACCGCTTGGCCTTGCCGCAAGCCCCCGCTAAGGACGTCCCATGATCATCAACCGCAAGGCGCTGCTGCTCGTCGCCGCCGCTCTCGTCCTCCCCCTCGCCGGCTGTGCCCATGGCGGCAAGAAGGGCGACACCGCTTATGTCGCGCGCGACGTCAACACGCTCTACTCGCTCGCCAAGCGCAGCGCCGACCGCGGTGAATATGCCGATGCCGCCAAGCTGTTCGACGAGGTCGAGCGCCAGCACCCCTATTCGGTATGGGCCCGCCGTGCCCAGCTGATGAGTGCCTTCAGTTACTATATGGCGCAGCAATATACCGATGCGATCAGCTCGTCGCAGCGCTTCCTGACGATCCACCCGGGCAACGCCGACGCGCCCTACGCCAACTATCTGGTCGCCATGAGCTATTACAACCAGATCGCCGACGTGACACGCGACCAGAAGCTGACTCAACAGGCGTCGGATGCGTTCGGCGAGCTTATCCGCCGTTATCCCGACAGCCGCTATGCGGTGGATGCGCGCTTGAAGCAGGACCTGATCGGTGACCATCTCGCGGGCAAGGAGATGGAGGTTGGACGCTATTATCAGCGCGCCGGCAATATGCTCGCCGCCTCGCTCCGCTTTCGCACCGTGATCGACAAATATCAGACCACCAGCCACACCCCCGAAGCGCTCGAGCGGCTGGTCGAATGCTATCTCGCGCTCGGCGTTCGCGACGAGGCGCAGAAGGCCGGCGCGGTACTTGGGCGCAACTACCCCGGCACCATCTGGTACAAGCACAGCTACGAGCTCCTCCGGCGCAATCCGCCGCGGACCTGAGCGCGGGAGCGCGGCCTTAAATGCTGGGCCAGCTCGCTATTCGTGACGTTGTCCTGATCGACCGGCTTGAGCTGGAGTTCGAGGCGGGACTTGGGGTGCTGACCGGGGAGACCGGGGCGGGCAAGTCAATCCTGCTCGATTCGCTGGGGCTGGCGCTTGGTGCGCGCGGCGACAGCAGTCTGGTGCGCAGCGGCGAGGAAGCGGCGAGCGTCTTGGCCGAGCTGATGCTTGCGCCCGGGCATCCAGCGCTGGCGCTGCTGGCCGAGCAAGGGATCGAGAGCGAGTCCGGTGAGCCCCTTCTGCTACGCCGGACCTTGAAGGCCGATGGCGGCAGTCGCGCCTTCGTTAACGGGGTTAGCGTTCCAGCCGCAACTCTTCGCGACCTCGGCGCGCTGATGATCGAAATTCATGGTCAGCATGACGATCGCGGGCTGCTCAACGCCAAGGGACATCGCGCGCTGCTCGACCAGTATGGGCGACTCTCGACCCAGGCTGTGGCTGCGGCATGGGGAGCGATGACCGTGTTGTCGGGCGAGCTCCACGCGGCCCGGCGCGGGCTTGACGAAGCCCGCCGCGACCGCGACTACCTGTCCTTTGCGGCCGACGAGATCGGCAAGCTCGACCCGCTGCCCGGCGAGGAAACCGATTTGTCCGAGCAGCGCGCCACTATGCAGGCGGGCGCCCGCGCCGGGGAGTCGCTGACCGGGATCGATGAACTGCTCGGCGGGTCGGACGGCGCGCTCGCCCAGCTGCGCAGCGCGGCGCGGAAGATCGAGCGCGGGGCCACAGATCATCCCTTGCTCGCCGAAGCGCTTGCCGCGCTCGATCGCGCGGTGATCGAGGGGAGCGAGGCCGAGGATCGCATTGCCCGCGCCGCCGAGGCGATGGCGTTCGATCCGGCGCGACTGGAAGCAGTCGAAGCGCGGCTGTTCGACATTCGCGGCATGGCACGCAAGCACCGGGTCGAGGCCGATGCGCTCGCCGCGCTCGGCGACGACATGCGCGCCCGGCTCGCGGCGATCGATGCCGGGGAGGGCGAGGTCGAGGCGCTCGAGCAGCGCCTGGCAGCCGCCCGCGCCGCTCATGACGAGGCCAGCGCCACGCTCCATGCCGAGCGCGCTGCCGCCGCCGTCCAGCTCGACGAGGCGGTCGCCGCCGAACTCGCCCCGCTGAAGCTCGACGCCGCCCAGTTCCAAACCGCGCTGACCCCCGCCGAGCCCGGCCCGAGCGGCGCAACCCATGCCGAGTTCACCGTCTCGACCAATCCCGGCGCTCCGTTCGGTCCGTTGACGCGCATCGCCTCTGGCGGCGAATTGTCGCGCTTCATCCTCGCGCTTAAGGTCGCGCTGGCCGAGGCTGGCGATGCGGGCACGATGATCTTCGACGAGGTCGATCGCGGGGTCGGCGGCGCGGTGGCAAGTGCGATCGGTGAACGGCTGGCGCGGCTCGCCGAGCGGTCGCAGCTGCTGGTGGTCACCCATAGTCCGCAGGTTGCCGCGCGTGCCGCGCACCATTATCGGATCGAGAAGGCCACCGGTCCCGACGGCAGCCGCACCACGGTCCGCAAACTCGACGCGCTCGAGCGCCGCGAGGAAATTGCGCGAATGCTGTCGGGGACCGCGATCACCGAGGAAGCGCGCGCTCAGGCGGCGCGATTGTTGGAGGCAGCATGAGCAACGTGACGATCGAATTTGAAGGCGAGGCGCTGAGCTCGCCATGGTTCCCTGCGGCGCCCGGCGCTCCCGCCGTGCTGATCTTCCCGACGGTGATGGGAGTAACCCCGCTTGAGGCGGAATTCGCGGGTCGCCTCAATGCCCTTGGCTATGCGGCGATGATCGGCGACCTGTTCGGCACCGCCACGCGGGGCGCGCCGCGTGAAACGATGTTTGCCGAGCTTGGCCGCCTTAAGGGCGATCGCGCCGCATTGCTGCGTCGACTTGAGGGTCTCCATCAGTCGATGCTGGGCCAGCCCGGAGTCGATCCAGCGAGGGTCGCGGTGATAGGCTATTGCTTCGGAGGGCTGTGTGCGCTCGACCTCGCGCGTTCGGGCGCGCTCCTGGCGGCGACGGCGAGTTTCCACGGGCTGTTCGATCCGCCCGGCCGCCCCCCCCGGCCGATCGCCGGCAAGGTCGTCGCCTATCATGGCTGGGACGACCCGCTATGCCCGCCCGAGACGGTGACCGCGCTGGCCATGGAGTTGACCGCGGCCGGAGCCGACTGGCAAATCCATGGCTATGGCCATGTTGGCCACGGCTTCACCAACCCTAACGCCAGCCAGATCGGGATTGCCGGAGTGGCTTACCACGCACTCGCCGCGAAGCGCAGCTGGGCCAGCCTCGAATTGCTGCTGGCCGAAGCCTTCGGATGAGCGAGGCCGAGGCGGCCAATCGCCTGATGCGGCTGGCCAAGGAGATATCGCGGCACAACCGGCTTTATCACGACCGCGACGCGCCCGAGATTGGTGATGCCGACTATGATGCGCTGGTCCGCGAAAATGCGGCGCTCGAGGCGCAGTTCCCGCATCTTGTACGCCCTGACTCGCCGTCGCGGGTGGTTGGCGCGGTGCCGAATTCGAGCCTTGCCAAAGTGCCCCATGCGCGGCCGATGCTCAGTCTCGAAAACGCATTTGCCGCAGACGAAGTCGCCGACTTCATCGCCCGCGTGCGCCGCTTCCTGAGTCTGCCCGCCGACAGCGAGGTGGCGCTTACCGCCGAGCCCAAGATCGACGGGCTGTCCTGCTCCCTTCGCTATGAGGATGGAGCGCTGGTGATGGCGGCAACGCGCGGCGACGGCACGGTCGGCGAAGATGTTACCGCCAACGTTCGCACGATCGCCGACATTCCGCAGATGCTGGCCTATGCGCCCGCGATCCTGGAAGTGCGCGGCGAGATTTATATGGCCAAATCCGACTTCTCTGCGCTCAACCAGCGGCAGGAAGCGGCCGGCGCAAAAATCTTCGCCAACCCGCGCAATGCCGCCGCCGGTTCGCTCCGCCAGAAGGATGCTAAGGTGACGGAGGCGCGGCCATTGCGCTTTCTTGCCCATGGCTGGGGGGAGCTGTCCGAACCGCTTGCCTACACCCAGTCCGCCGCCATGGCCCGACTCGCCTCGCTTGGCTTTCCCGTAAGTGACCTGCTCGTCCGGACTACCACGCTCGACGCATTGCTCGGTCATTATACCGCGATCGAGCAGGCCCGCGCGGACCTGCCGTTCGATATCGACGGGGTGGTCTACAAAGTTGATCAGCTCGACTGGCAGGAGCGGCTCGGCCAGGTCGCGCGGGCGCCGCGCTGGGCCCTCGCGCATAAATTTCCTGCCGAGCAGGCGGAAACGACGCTCGAAGCAATCGATATCCAGGTCGGGCGAACCGGCAAGCTGACGCCTGTGGGGCGGCTCACCCCGGTCGGGGTCGGCGGGGTGATCGTCGCCAATGTGACGCTCCACAATCGCGACGAGATCGGGCGGCTCGGGCTGCGCGTCGGCGACCGGGTGCGGATCCAGCGCGCCGGGGACGTCATCCCCCAAGTGGTCGAAAATCTGACGCGGGAGGAGCCTCGCGAGGCATATGTCTTTCCCGAGCATTGCCCGCAATGCGGGTCGGAGGCGGTTGCCGAGGAGGGCGAGGTCGACGTTCGCTGCACCGGCGGGCTGGTGTGCCCTGCCCAGGTGATCGAGCGGCTGCGCCATTTCGTGTCGCGCGGGGCGATGGATATCGAGGGGCTTGGCGAGAAGTCGATCGTCGAGTTCGTCGAGCTCCGCTGGCTCGATGGACCGGCGGATATTTTTCGGCTTGCCGACCACCGCGCCGACCTTCTCGGGCGCGAGGGCTGGAAGGAAAAATCGGTCGACAATCTCTTCGCTGCGATCGAGGCCAAGAAAGGCTTCGACCCGGCGCGGCTGCTGTTCGGGCTCGGCATCCGCCACGTCGGCGCGGTCACCGCCAAGGATTTGATGAAGGCGTTCGGAACGATCGAGGCCCTGCAGGGCGCCGCGACCGGCGAGCAGGCCCAGGCCGACCTCTCGATGGTCGAGGGGGTCGGCCCGGTCGTCGCCGAGGCGCTCGCCGACTTCTTCCACGAAGCGCATAATCGCGATGCGCTGGCCGACCTGCTCGCACTGGCCCAACCCGCCGCCTTCGTTTCGACCTCGCGCGCGACCGAGTGGACCGGCAAGACGATCGTCTTTACCGGAACGCTCGAGCGGATGAGCCGGGACGAAGCCAAGGCTCAGGCCGAACGCCTCGGCGCCCGCACTGCCGGCTCAGTCAGCGCGAAGACCGACCTGGTGGTCGCAGGACCGGGCGCGGGATCGAAGCTCAAGAAAGCCGCCGGACACGGGATCCGCGTGATCGACGAGGCCGGCTGGGAAGCGATCGTCGCGTCGGTCTGACGAAGCCTTAGTGTCCCGCCGTCCGCCCGGTCACCAGCGGTCCGATTGGAGGCGGAGGAAACGCCATCCCGTCCACCGCCGCCCCGGGTGACCCGCGCGTGGCCGCCCCGTAGATCGCACCGCCGATCGGGCTGAAGGTCAGCAACTCGATCACCAGCAGCGCGCCGAGCATCGTCCCGATTCCCCAGCGCCACGCGGGATGGACGCGTCCGCCGCGGCGGTAATCGGCAATGGCCCCCGCCAATGGGAACAGCAGCCCCGGAGTAAAACTCGCTTCCCACGCGAACGGGGGGAGGAACGGCATGGGGAGCAGCCGCCCAAACGCAGGTGCGAGCAGCATCGACATTCCGCAAAAGTGCAGCCGCCGGTGCCACTCGGTGCGGCGGCGCATGAAGATCGCAGCGCTGGTCAGCCCGACGAAGGCCACCAGCGACAGCGGATCGAAGATCAGGAACTGCACCGGGCGGAAGAAGAACGGCACCTGGCCGCGGCGGATCATCGCGACCGTCACCCAGCAGCCAAGCACCAGCATCGCCGCCATCCAGCCGGTCGCGATCCAGCCAAGGCGGCGGTGAAGCGCCATATTGTTCGTCGCGACGAAGATGTTCTGGAGCAGGTAGAGCACCACCCAGCCCATGAATACCACGGCATGAGCGTGGACGAGCAGCGGCGAGGAAAAGGTCGAGCGGCCCATCGCCAGCTGGGTCGAAAAGGCGGCGAAAATGAGCAGCGTCATGGCGATCGCACCGCGCAAGAAAAACCGCTCGTCGCCGATGTTCGAGTGCTGCGGATGCAGTGCCAGTGTCGCCATGTGACTCCCCCAAGCTTCGCCGGGAACTACAGGAAAACCGGCAATTCGACAAATCGCGCGACCCTTGGCCGTGGCGGTCTCGCGGGTGGATGGCACCGGCCTATGCGCTGACGATCGGGGGACGCATCCCTTGGTCCGCCCCGCGCGTTCCTCGCGGCATGATCCGCAGCCTCCTTGCCCCGCTCCTCGCGCTATCCGCCTGCTCGCCGCCCGCGCTGCTCACCGGGCTCGACCGCCTGACCCCCGGTGGCGATTCGCGGCAGGTGGCCAGCGGAGTAGCCTTTACCCCCGCGCTCAAGCTCGACGTCTACGCCCCCGCCCGCGCCCGCTCGGGAGCCGCGCTCCCGGTGGTCATCTTCTATTATGGCGGCGGCTGGGTCGGCGGGTCACGCGGTGGCTATGGCTTTGCCGGCAGTGCCTACGCCTCGAAGGGCTTCGTCACGGTCGTCCCCGATTATAGGCTCGTCCCCGGCGTGCGTTTCCCGACCTTCGTCGAGGACAGCGCGCAGGCGGTCAGATGGACCAGAGACAATATCGCGCGGTTTGGCGGCGACCCACGGCGGATCAACCTCGCGGGCCACTCGGCGGGGGCCTATAATGCAGCGATGATCGCGCTCGACGGCCATTATCTCAAGGACATCGGGGTCGACCCGAAGATTGTCCGCTCGGCGGCTTTGCTCTCCGGGCCGTATGACTTCCTGCCGTTCGACGAGCAGCGCGGGCGTGACGCGCTCGGTGCCTGGCCGCGTCCGCTCGAAACTCAGCCGATCCACTTCGCCAGCGCCGCCGCGCCGCCAATGCTGCTCGCCACGGGCAACGCCGATGACATCGTCCGCCCGCGCAACAGCGAAGCGCTCGCTGCTCGGCTGGGCGCGCTCGGCGTCCCTGTCGTGCTGAAACTTTACCCCGGCAAGAGCCACGTCGACCTCGCCAAGTCGCTCTCCAAGCCGTTCCGCGGTACCACCCCCGCGCTCGCCGATAGCGCCGCCTTCATGGCAGACCATTCGCGCTAGGCGGCGGTCAGCACCAGCACGCACCATTCGCCCGGGCCGCGCTCGGCGACGGTCATGCCCTGCGCCTCGTAGGCCGCGATGACCGAGTTGGCCTGACTGTCGAGCAGCCCGGCGAGGATCAGCGTCGCGCCCGGGCCGACCGACGCGGCGAAGGCGGGGGCGAGGTCCACCAATGGGCCAGCGAGGATGTTGGCGATGAGCAGGTCGAACGGCGCTCGGGCGGTGAGCAGCGGATGGTCCATCCCGTCGGCCACCGCGAGCAGCAGCTCGCCCGCCCCATGACCGATGCTGACCGCGTTGATCGCGGCATTGTCGCGGGTGACGTCGATCGAGATCGGGTCGATGTCGGTCGCGATCGCCTTCGCCCCCGGCCACAGCGCAAGCGCGGCGAAGGCGAGCAGCCCGGTGCCCGTGCCGATGTCGGCGATGTTGGTGTAGGTTGCACTTGCAACCTCGAGGCGATCGAGCGCCCCGAGGCAGCCGGCGGTGGTGTCATGCTGCCCGGTCCCGAACGCCAGCCCGGCATCAATCTCGAAATTGATCGCGCCCGGGTGCGGCGGATGGGTCGGAGTGTGGACGAAGAAGCGCCCGGCGCGGATCGGCTCGAGCCCGGCCTGGCTCAACGTCACCCAGTCGCTTTCGCCGAGATGCTCGACCTCGGGCTGCGCGCCCTTGGCCAGCCGGGTGAGCAGGATCAACTCCTGAGTTGTCGGCTCACGCTCGAAATAGGCGTGCAATCGCCAGTCGTCGGGGCGCGCAGGGTCGGGCTCGTCAGCCACCAGCACCGGCGGGGATTCGTGAAGCGCGAACAGCGCGTCGCTGTCGGGCACCGCCTCGGCCTCGGCGCGGGTGCAAGGCAGGGTCACTCGCCAGCTCATCGCCACCTCTTCCTACCGAACATAGCTCGCCCCGTTGACGTCGATCACCGCGCCAGTTGCTGACGGGGGCGCGTCGATCGCCAGCCAGCGGATCGTCTCGGCTATCTCGGCGGGATCGGCGACGCGGCCGAGCGGGATGTCGGCGAGTATTTGGTCGCCGCCTCGCCCGGCTAGATATTCCTCGGCCATGCCGGTCAGCACGAAGCCGGGGCAGACCGCATAGGCCAGGATTCCCTCCGCTGCATAGGCGCGGGCGATGGACTTGGTCATTCCGACCATTCCGGCCTTGGACGCGGCATAGTGCCAGTGCCGGGGCGAATCGCCGCGATAGGCAGCGCGGCTGGCGACGTTGACGATCCGGCCCCCCTCGCCACGGTCCCGAAAATGGTTGAGGGCGAGGCGGCAGAGATCAGCGCTGGCCTGGAGGTTGATCCCGAGCGTCCGGCCCCAGACCGCGTGCCAGTCGTCATCGGGCGCGTCCTCGGACACCCCCTCGAACACCCCGGCATTGTTGACCAGCACATCGATCCGGCCGCCAAGCTCGGCCAGCGCTGCCTGCCACAGCGCGCGCGGCGCGGCGGGGTCAATGAAGTCGGCGGCGATCAGCCCGGCGTGGCCCGCGGTCGACTGGCCGGCGACGCGGTGGCCGCTGGCGCGCAGCAGTTCAATCGTCGCCGCGCCGATGCCGCGACTGGCGCCGGTGATGAGGATGTTCATGACGCGGGCTGTGTCAGGCGCGCTGGGGGTGGGTCAAGCGGGTGATCAATTGTCGGTCGTCACCCCGGCCTTGAGCCGGGACCTGCCTTCTTTGACGGCAAGGTTAAGGTAGGCCCCGGGTCAAGCCCGGGGTGACGAACGTAGTTACGACAAATTACGCCGCAAACTTCGCCACGAACTCGCTGGTGGTCGAGCGGAAGTCGGCGATGTCCTCGGCGAAGCGGCCAAAGCCCTGCTCGACCGCGTCGATGTCGCGCGCGACATTTTCGGTGTCCGAGCGGATCGCGGCGATGGTCGAGCTCATCGAATCGGCGGCAAGCGCGGTTTCGTCGACTGCGGCGGTGATCATCGTCACCGTCTGGGCCTGCAATTCCATCGCCTGGCGGATGCGGTCGGCCGAGGTCTGAACCTCGATCACCGTGCCCTGAATCGAGCTGTTGGCGTCGAGCGTCTGGCGAGTCGCAAGCTGGATCGCGCTGATCTTGGTGGTGATGTCGTCGGTCGCGCGCGCGGTCTGGCTGGCGAGGCTCTTCACTTCCTGGGCGACCACCGCGAAACCGCGCCCTGCATCGCCGGCGCGCGCCGCCTCGATCGTCGCGTTGAGCGCGAGGAGATTGGTCTGCGCGGCGATGTCGCGGATCAGCCCGAGGATCGATTCGATCGCCTGGACATGGCCGCTCAACGCCTCGCTCACTTTGACCGCCTGTTCAGCCTGCCCGCCGGCGCGGGTCGCCACGCCGGCCGCAACCTCGACTTCGGTGCGCGCATCCTCGATCGCGCGGATCAGCCCGGCGGCGGTCTGCGCGGCTTCGCGCATTGCGATCGCCGACTGTTCGGCGGCGGCGGCGACTTCGCTGGTCTTGCCGAGCATGCCGCGCGCCGACGAGCTGGTCAGCGTCGCCTGCTGGCGCAGCTGGTCGCTTTCGGTTGTGCAGCGATTGACCACGCCCAACACTTTTTCATTGAACTCGTTCGCCTGACGCGACTGCATCGCCCCGCCCTGAACCCGGATCAGCTCGAGATTGTGATGCACATAGACATCGGTCTCGATCATCGAGATTTCGCTCACTGCGCGCTGGTATTTCGAAATTTCGACTGGGTCCGCCAGAAGCGGCAGCAGCACCGCGCGCATCGCCTCGATTTTTCCCGAGACTCCGCCAAGCAGCGTCGACAAGGAGATGCCTCCGGCGAGCGCGTCCTCGACATGGCCCTTGGCCTGCTCGACCCAGCCCGGCTGATCGGAGCGCAGCATCTGGTCGCGGACATAGGCCAGTGTTCGCTGGGTCAGGGCCTCGACCTTCTCGTCGGTGATCGGTCGCGTGATTTCGACCGTTGCGCGATATCGCAGCCAGAAGGCGCGCGAGAAGTTTTCCTCATGTTCGCCGATCAGGCGCCACACGTCGGCCAGCCGAGCGGGCAGGTCGCCGCTCGTGTCGAATTCGCGAAATCCCCGCGCCAGGTCATAGGGCCTCACGTCACCGCCACGGATTGCCGTCATCTTGAATCCTCTGGTTCCGGCCGCTGCTTCCGACCGGGTTCGCCTGTGCGCGCCCAATGGTTAAGGGCCGGTTAGTTGACCGCCAATCTTGCATCGCCGCGCCCTGCTGCCTAAGCGGGCGCGGCATCCACCCTTCGCTAGGCAGACCCATGTCATCGTCGCCCTCCCGTAATCCTTCGCGACCCTTGTCGCCGCACCTCGCCATCTGGCGCTGGGGACCGCACATGCTGGTCTCGATCCTCCACCGCGTCACCGGCGGTGCGCTGACCGTCGCCGGGCTTGCGCTGTTGTGCTGGTGGCTGATCGCGACCGCTTCAGGCGGGGATGCCTATGCGACGTTCAGCGCGGTGGCGATGCACCCGCTCGGGCTGGTCGTGCTGATCGGGCTGACCTGGGCCTTTTTCCAGCACCTGTTTTCGGGCCTGCGCCACCTCGTAATGGACATTGGCGCGGGGTTCGAGCTTGGCGTCAACAAGCTGATGGCGGTCGGTTCGATCGTCGCCGCACTGATCGCGACCGCGATCGTCTGGGCCTATCTGCTGGGAGCGTTCGCATGAGCATGGGCAAGAGCAGCACCCCGCTCGGCAAGGTGCGCGGGCTCGGCGCGGCGCGCAGCGGCGGCGCGCACTGGGTCGACGAGCGGATCACCTCGGTTGCACTGGTCCTCCTCTCGATGTGGTTCCTCGCCTCGTTGCTGTGGCTGCCGAGCCTCGACTACAAGACCGTCGCCGAGTGGCTCCGGGCACCGACCGGCGCGGTGCCGATGGCGCTGTTCGTGATCGTCTCGTTCGTCCACGGGCTCGAGGGGCTCAAAGTCGTCGTTGACGATTATGTCCATGATGAGGGCAACCGCGTCGCCTGCAATATCGTACTTTTGTTTTCAGCGGTCGGCGGGGCGGCGTTCGCCCTGTTCGCGCTTGCGAAAATCGCCTTTGGAGCCGCCGCATGAGCGACGCGTACAAGATCATCGACCATGTTTATGACGTCGTCGTCGTCGGCGCCGGCGGTGCGGGCCTTCGCGCGACGATGGGCTCGGCCGAGGCCGGGCTAAAGACCGCCTGCGTGACCAAGGTGTTCCCGACGCGAAGCCACACCGTCGCCGCGCAGGGTGGGATCGCCGCCAGCCTCGGCAACATGGGCCCCGACCACTGGACGTGGCACATGTACGACACGGTCAAGGGCTCGGACTGGCTCGGCGACCAGGACGCGATCGAATATCTCGTCCGCGAGGCGCCCGCTGCGGTCTTTGAACTCGAGCATGCCGGACTGCCGTTCAGCCGCACCGACGAGGGCAAGATCTACCAGCGCGCGTTCGGCGGGATGACCCAGAATATGGGCGAGGGCCCGCCCGCCCAGCGGACCTGTGCCGCCGCCGACCGCACCGGCCACGCCATGCTCCACACGCTCTATCAGCAGAGCTTGAAGTATGACGCCGACTTCTACATCGAATATTTCGCGCTCGACCTGATCATGGAAGACGGCGTGTGCCGTGGCCTCATCGCGCTGTGCATGGACGATGGTTCGATCCACCGCTTCACCGCCCAGTCGGTGGTGCTCGCCACGGGTGGTTACGGCCGCTGCTATTTCTCGGCGACGTCGGCGCACACCTGTACCGGCGACGGCAATGCGATGGTGCTCCGCGCCGGGCTGCCGTTGCAGGACATGGAGTTCGTCCAGTTTCACCCGACCGGCATCTACGGCGCGGGCGTGCTGATCACCGAGGGCGCGCGCGGCGAAGGGGGATATCTCACCAACTCCGAGGGCGAGCGGTTCATGGAGCGCTATGCTCCTTCGGCCAAGGATCTCGCCAGCCGCGACGTCGTGTCACGCTCGATGGCGATGGAAATCCGCGAGGGCCGCGGGGTCGGCGAGAACAAGGATCATATCTTCCTCCATCTCGACCATATCGACCCGAAGATTCTCGCCGAGCGGCTCCCTGGAATTACCGAGACTGGCAAGATTTTCGCCAACGTCGACCTGACCCGTCAGCCCCTGCCAGTGACCCCGACGGTCCATTACAACATGGGTGGGATCCCGACCAACTTCCACGGCGAGGTGGTCACCCTCAAGGACGGCGATCCCGACGCCGTTGTCCCCGGCCTGTTCGCGGTCGGCGAGGCGGCGTGCGTCTCGGTTCATGGCGCCAACCGCCTGGGCTCGAACAGCCTGATCGACCTGGTCGTGTTCGGTCGGGCCGCCGGGCATCGGCTGGCCGAAGTGTGCAAGCCCAACGCCGCGCCCAAGGCCCTGCCCAAGGACAGCGCCGACCTTGCTCTTGCCCGGCTCGACAAATTCCGCAACGCCTCGGGGGCCACCAAGACCGCCGAAATCCGGCTCGAGATGCAACGCACAATGCAGTCCGACTGCGCCGTGTTCCGCGACGACCGCACGCTCGCCGAGGGCCAGTCGAAGATCGATGCGATCAACAAGAAGTTACTCGACGTCCAGACGACCGACCGCAGCCTGATCTGGAACAGTGACCTGATCGAGACACTCGAGCTCGACAATATGCTCGGGCAGGCGGTCGTCACGATGCACTGCGCCGCCAATCGGAAGGAAAGCCGCGGCGCGCATATGCAAGAGGATTTCCCGAATCGCGACGACGCGGGCTGGATGAAGCACTCGATCGCCTGGTTCGAAGGCTGGGGTGGGCGGGGCGGCGCGGTGAAAATAGACTATCGCCCGGTCCACGAATATACGCTGACCGACGACATCGACTACATCAAGCCCAAGGCGCGGGTCTACTGAGAACTGGCCCGGTGACCCTTCCCATGCGCAACCTCGGTCCCTTCACCGTCTCGGCGATCGGACTGGGGTGCATGAATTTGAACCATGCCTATGGCGAACCCGTATCGTCAGCGGACGGGGCCAAGCTGCTTAATCGCGCGCTCGATCTTGGGTGCACGCTGATCGATACCGCCGCTCTCTATGGCCTAGGTGAGAACGAGCGACTGATCGCCTCGGCCATCGGTCGGCGGCGGGCGGAATATACGCTGTCGACAAAATGCGTCCTCGACATGGTCGACGGCAAGCGCGTGCTCGACGGTTCGCCTGAACAGATCGCACGCACCGTCGAGGGGTCGCTCAAGCGGCTTGAGACCGATTTCGTCGACATGGTCTATCTCCATCGGCTGGACGAACGAGTGCCCGTCGAGGAGTCGGTCGGCGCGCTGGTCCGCCTCAAGGAGCAGGGCAAACTCGGCGCGATCGGGCTTAGCGAAATGTCCGCCGCGACGATCCGCCGGGCGCATGCCGTCCATCCGATCGCCGCTGTCCAGAGCGAATATTCTCCCGCCGTCCGCAATCCCGAAATTGCAGTGCTCGAAACGTGTCGCGAGCTCGGCATCGGCTTCGTCGCTTTCTCGCCAGTCGCGCGCGGGCTGCTCGCCTCGACGGTGCGCTCGGATGATTATGTCCCCGGCGACATTCGCGCGTCGATGCCGCGCTTTGTCGGGCTGCAGCTTGGGGCGAATGTTGCGCTGGCCGACCGGTTCGACGCGCTCGCTGGCGAGGTCGGCTGCACGCCCGCACAACTCGCGCTTGGCTGGCTGCTCGCCCGCGCGCCGCATATTGTCCCGATCCCCGGCACTCGACGCATCGCTCATCTCGAGGAGAATCTCGCGGCGGCGAACCTGATCATCGCGCCCGAGATCATGGCAAAAATCGACGCCATCTTTCCGCCGGGAGCGCTCCACGGCGCGCGCTATGCCGCCGCGATGCAGGCGCAGATCGACACCGAGACTTTCGCCGACGAGGAACTGGCCTGAGGCCACTGCTTGACGGACTGCGACGAACCGTGCATTTCTATCGATGAGTCGAAGGAATCGCAGTCATGGCGGAGCTGACCCCAAGCAAAAAATTCCTCCGTGCACTGCTCGTCGGCTTCCTTCTCGCGATCCCGATCTTCTCGGTCTGGCTGCTCGTCTATGACCGCCAGTCGCAATCGGCCGAGGCGCGCGCCTCGATCGCCGCCGGCTGGGGCGGGCCACAGATCATTGCCGGGCCCGAGCTGTCGATCCCGTTCAAGCAGACGGTCAACACCAGCGAGCAGGTCAATGGCCAGGCGGTCACCCGCACCGCGATGATCGACCGGCGCCTGATCCTCGCCCCCGCCGGGATCGATGCCGCGACGGTCCTCGTGCCCGAACGCCGCTCGCGATCGATCTACGACGTGGTGATCTATCGCGCGCAGACGAAGGGACGCGCACTCTTCCAGCTCCCCGCCGACCTGATCAAATTGGGCGTCCCGCCGGGGGCGTTGATGCTCGACCGCGCCGAACTGCGCCTTGGCGTGTCGGATGCGCGCGGGCTGTCGGGAAATCCCGATGTGCGGGTGGACGGACAGAGACTGGCGCTTGGGCCGGGGGGCGGAACGAGCCTCGTCGGAACGGGCTTCTACGCACCGATCGACCTGACGAAGGCCGATCCGACGCGGTTTGCAGTCGATTTCAGCTTTGTTCTGCGCGGCAATGGCAGCCTAGCCTTTGCCCCGCGCGCCGGGGACACGGCGTGGCGCGTAAGCTCGCCCTGGACCAACCCCAGCTTTGGCGGCGAATTCCTGCCCGACGCGCGCAAGGTTGGCGAAACCGGGTTCGATGCGACATACCGCATCGGCAACCTCGCGCTCGGGCGCTCGCTGCTGTTCGTCGATGGCGCCGACGACAGCGCCGGGCCCAGCAAGGACGCCGCCGGGCCCAACCCCGGCGCGGTGAGCGCGAATGGACCACAAGCCGCGTCGATCCAGCTGGTCGAGCCGGTCGACCTCTACTCGCAGGTCAATCGCGCGACCAAATATGGCTTTCTGTTCGTCGGCTTCACCTTCCTCGCATACCTCCTGTTCGACATTATCGGCGGCGTGCGCGTCGCGACAATCGAATATCTCCTCGCCGGGGCGGGACTGGTGCTGTTCTTCGTCCTGCTGCTCGCCTTCGCCGAAGTTATCGGCTTCACCCCAGCCTATCTCTTTGCGGCGGCCGCGATTACCTCCCTCAACACCGCTTACTCGGCGGCGGTGCTTAAGAGCTGGCGCCGCGCGGCAGTGATCGGCGCGATTCTCGCCGCGC
Organism: Sphingomicrobium sp.; assembly: GCA_039919075.1. GTDB lineage: Bacteria > Pseudomonadota > Alphaproteobacteria > Sphingomonadales > Sphingomonadaceae > Sphingomicrobium. The sequence continues at coordinate 9,609 of JBDSGJ010000032.1, read as the reverse complement.
TCTACGCGGTCCTCTATGTGCTGCTCAGCCTCGAGGCCTACGCGCTGCTGATCGGCGCGCTGCTGCTGTTCGCCGCGCTCGCCGGGACGATGTATGTCACGCGCCGCCTCGACTGGGCCGGATCGCAACAGGCTGGCGTGGGCGGCGAGGCCTAGCTAAGCCCCCCGTTTGATGAACAACAGCAATCCCCCCAAGCGGGTGTTCCCCGCAGCCAAGGTCGACGCGCAGGCCGCCAAGCACGTCCCGTCGTCACCGCAGACCGAAAGCGCGGCCTACAAACTCGCCTTCCAGGACACCGACTTCCTGCTCCGCGAAGACCTCCGCCCGGTTCGCTTTCAGCTTGAACTGCTCAAACCCGAGCTGCTTCTCGACGAGGCCAACATCGCCTCGACCTTCGTCTTCTACGGGTCCGCGCGGGTGCCCGATCCGGCGATGGCCGACGAGCTCGTCCGCGCCGCGCGAGGCGCGAAGGCGGTCGCCATCGCCGAGCGGCTCAAGGCCAAGTCACACTATTACGACATCGCCCGGGAACTTGCCCGGCTGGTCAGCGACTATCCGCTCGACGAGGAGGGCAAGCGCCATTTCGTCGTCTGCTCGGGCGGCGGGCCGTCGTTCATGGAGGCCGCCAATCGCGGCGCGGACGATGGCGGCAAGGAGTCGATCGGGCTCAATATCGTGCTTCCCCACGAGCAATTGCCCAACCCCTATGTCACCCCTGACCTCAGCTTCCAGTTCCACTATTTCGCGCTCAGGAAGATGCACTTCCTGCTCCGCGCCCGCGCGGTGGCGGTGTTCCCGGGCGGGTTCGGTACGTTCGACGAACTGTTCGAGCTGCTGACCCTGATCCAAACCGGCAAGATGCGGCCGATGCCGATCCTGCTGTTCGGTCGCGACTTCTGGAACCAGGTCGTGAATTTCCAGATGCTCGCCGACGAGGGCGTGATCAGCGAGGGTGACCTCGACCTCATCACCTGGTGCGACAGCGCCGAGCAAGCGTGGGCGGCAGTCAAGGCGCATTACGCCGAGGGGCACCGCTCCACGGTTTAGCCGGTCGCAACTTGCCAAGCCGCTCCCGCCCCAGCAAAGCGCAAGCCATGGCGTCGCGCGGACAGCATCTCTTTAGCGCGGACAAGCGCTTTGCCACCGGGGGTAGCCCGCTAGCGCGACTGTCCGCTCCTGCGTTCAGGCGGCTGATCGACCAGCTTGATGAGCGGCTGCTCAACGGCGGCATCGAGGGCATATTGCCCGACGGCAGCCACCGACGCGTGGGCTTTCACGCACCGGGCGCCGTGGCGGTGGTCACGCTCCACAGCTGGATGACGCTCGTTCGCCTCGCGACGTCGGGCTCGGTCGGACTCTACAAGGCGTGGGAGCGCGGCGAGTGGAGCTCCCCCGACCCGGTCAAATTGTTCGAGCTGACCATGGCTAATGCGGTCAGCCTCGGCGACGCTGCCCGCGCGAAGGGTCCGGCGCGGTGGATCAATGCGCTGGCCCATCGCCTGCGTGACAATGCGCCCGGGAAGGCGAAGCGCAACATCGCCGCCCATTATGACCTGGGCAATGATTTCTACGCCGCCTGGCTCGACGACAGCATGACCTACTCGAGCGCCCGCTTCGCTCCCGGCGACACGCTCGAGGCCGCGCAGGCGCGCAAGATTTCCGCGCTCCTGGACCGGCTGGACTTTGCCCCCGGCTCGACGCTGCTCGAGATCGGCTGCGGCTGGGGGTCGCTGGCGATCGAGGCCGCGCGTCGAGGCGCGCAGGTCACCGGGATCACTCTTTCGTCCGAACAAAAGGCCTTCGCCGACCGCCGCATTGCCGACGCCCGGCTGACCGATCGCATCGAGATCCGCTTGCAGGACTATCGCGACGTCCGCGAGACCTTCGACGCAATTGCCTCGGTCGAGATGGTCGAAGCGGTCGGCGAGCGCTGGTGGCCGGCCTATCTCGACTCGATCGCGCGCGCGCTTCGTCCCGGCGGAAAGGCAGCGCTTCAGCTGATCAGCATCGACCACCGCCTGTTCGATCGCTACGCGGCGAGCGCCGATTTCATCCAGGCCTATATCTTCCCCGGCGGAATGCTGATCGACGAGCCGCGCTTTGCCGCACTCGCCGCCGAGCGCGGTCTCGATTGGAGCGATCGCCAGGGGTTCGGGCTCGACTATGCCGAAACGCTGCGGCTGTGGCGCGAGCGCTTCGACCGTGCCGTCGCCGAGGGGCGGCTCGCCGACTTCGACGAGCGGTTCCACCGGCTGTGGCGCTACTATCTAATGTATTGCGAGGGCGGGTTTCGTGGCGGCGGGATCGACGTCGCGCAGGTCAGCCTGGTCCGCTCGAGCGGCTGAAAACGGAACCCGACCACCCCCGAATCCGTTAACCTTCGGTATTCGGGAGAGTGATGATGACCAAATGCATGCTTGCGGCCGGAGCCGCCGCGATGGCGCTCGCCGCGCCGGCGCTTGCTGGCCCGGGCGGCGGCCATGGCGGTGGTGGCGGTGGTGATCATGGCGGTGGCGGCGGCAACCCCCAGTCTCAAGGCGGCGGCAAGGGCCACGGCGGTGGCGGCGGCGGTGGCGGCGGCCTTGGAGGCGGCTTCGTCACGTTGGGTGGCGGTCATGGCGGAGGTCATGGTGGCGGCTTCGCGATGCACGGCGGTGGCCATGAGGGACGGGCATCGCACATGCGCCAGGAGCGCCACGCCGAACGCGCCGCGCGCGAGAATCGTCATGCCGAACGCGCCGCGATGCGCGAAGCGCGCCATCACGAGCTCCTAGCCGAGGCCAGCCACCGCGGTGCAGTCGTCCGCGATCACGGCCGCGCCATTGCCGTCGCCGGCGCCGCCACCGCAGCCTTCCCCGGCGCGCGCTATGCGGAATTCGATGGCCAGCGTAACCCTATCTACGGCTGCCCCCCGGGCCTCGCCGCGAAGGACAATGGCTGCATGCCCCCGGGCCAGCTCAAGAAGCAATGGGGCTATGGCGCGCCGCTTCGGCAGACCTATGCCGATTCCTATCTGCCGGGGCTGTTCCGCAGCTGGTACCCCGACAATCAGCAATATTATTACCGCTATGGCGACGGCTACGCATATCGCGTCGACCGGACGAACAACTTCGTCAACGGGCTCTTCCCGCTGATGGGCACGGGCTATTACGCTCCCGGCGAGCAATATCCGGCGGCCTATGATGTCTATAATGTGCCCCAGCCCTACCAAACCTATTACCCCGATAATGGGGCTTATGATTATCGCTACGGCGACGGCGCAATTTACCAGATCGATCGTTCGAGCGGACTCGTCCAGAGCATTGTCGCGCTGCTGACCGGCGGGCTGGGCGGCGGTGGTCTTGGTGGCTTGGGCGGACTCGGGGGCGGCCTTGGAGGGCCCGGCGGCCTTGGCGGGATCGGCTCGGCGCTCGGCGGCCTTGGCGGGCTCGGGATCGGCCGGCAGCTCCCTGCGGGCTATGACGCCTACAATCTGCCCGATGCCTATCGCGATCGCTATGCCGACACGGCCAACGAGAATTACCGCTACGCCAACGGAAACATCTACCAGGTCGATCCGCGCAGCCAGCTGATCCAGCAGATCATCTCGGCGGTGGTGTGACGATGGTCCGCAACACCGTCTTGCTGAGCCTCGCGCTGGCGTTGGTGGCCGGGTGCAGCAAGCCGGTGCCCGACAATAGTGTGACAACCGCCGCCGCTCCGACCTCGTCGGCGGCGAAGGCGGCCGGCAGTGACACGATCGCCAAGGGCTTCGCTGGAATGGCGGGCGACACCAAATTCATTGCGGCGATCAAGAGTGCCGGGATGGAGCCGACCTTCGCCGGACCCGGCCCCTACACCGTGCTGGTCCCCGACGATAATGCCTTCCTCAGGATGCCGCCGGGTGCGCTCGACGGGATAATGAAGCCGGGCGAGAAGAAAAAGCTGGTGCGGCTGCTGACGATGCACGTCTTGCCCGGCACAATCCTCTCGGCCGACATCGCCAATGCGATCGACGCGCATGGCGGCACCGCGAAACTGATGACCATGGCCGGCGAGCCGATCAAGGCGACGAAGAACGGCGACAAGATCCTGCTGACCGACGCATCGGGCGACAAGGCCGTGATCACCACCGCCGATGCGAAACGGTCAAACGGGGTCGTCCACCAGATCGACGGCGTCCTGATCCCGAAGGGCTAGGCGTCCACGCGGAAGCGTCCGCCCGTCGCGGCATCGCTCGTCACCCGTTCGACGATCGCCTGTGCCACGGACTCGGGCGGCTTCACGCTGTCGGGCTCCTCACCTGGAAAGGCATTGGCGCGCATCCGGGTGCGGGTCGCGCCCGGATCGCAGATATGGACCCGGATCCGTCCGGCGTGCGCGGTCTCGTCGGCGTAGGCGAGCAACAGCGTGTCGAGCGCTGCTTTCGAGGCGCCATAAGCTCCCCAGAAAGCGCGCGGCGTGGCACCGACCGAGCTCGTCACCCCGATCACATCGGCCCGTTCGGTGCGGCGCAGGAGTGGGTCGAAGGCGGCGATGAGCGCCTGGTTGGCGAGCAGGTTGAGCTGGATCAGCCTCGCGAACTCAGCCGTGTCGATATGTTCGACCGGGGTCAGCGAGCCGAGCATCGCTGCGTTGAGCACCAGCAGGTGAAGTGCATCCCACCGCCCGCCGATCGCCTCGGCCAGCTTGCCGATCGCTCCGCCGTCGGAGAGGTCGAGCGGGGCAATCGTCGCCGATCCACCGGCGTCGTGAATTCGGTCTTCGACAGCCTCGAGCGCCGCCGCGCCGCGAGCGACCAGCACGACATGCGCGCCCTTCGCCGCCAGCGCCTCGGCGGTCGCAGCGCCGATCCCCCGCGATGCGCCGGTGACAAGCGCGAGCTTGCCCGCGAAAGGCATATCCTCGGTCATTACAGGTCCTAGCGGCTGGCGACCAGCGACAGGCGCGGGTGACCGTCTTCGTTCATGTCGGTCAAGGTCGTGGGATATTCGCCGGTGAAGCAGGCGTCGCAGCGTTGCGGCGCGCGTGCGTCACGTTCGGTCCCGAGCGCGCGATAAAGCCCCTCGATCGAGATGAAGGCAAGGCTGTCGGCTAGGATATGCTCGGCCATCTGCGCGACATCCATCTGCGCGGCGAGCAGTTTCGAGCGCTGGGGGGTATCGACCCCATAGAAGCAGCTGTGGCGAGTCGGCGGCGAGGCGATCCGCATATGGACCTCGGTCGCGCCGGCATCGCGCATCATCTGGACGATTTTCATCGAGGTCGTCCCGCGAACAATCGAATCGTCGATCAGCACGATCTTCTTGCCCTTGATCAGCGCTGAATTGGCATTGTGCTTGAGCTTCACGCCGAGGTGGCGAACCCCGTCCGAAGGCTGGATGAAGGTCCGCCCGACATAGTGTGAGCGGATGATGCCAAGCTCGAACGGAATGCCAGAAGCCTGGCTGAAACCGATCGCGGCCGGGACGCCCGAATCCGGAACGGGCACGACATAGTCGGCGACCACCGGGCTTTCGCGCGACAGTTCGGCGCCGATATTCTTGCGCACCTCATAGACCGACGATCCGTCGACGACGCTGTCGGGGCGCGAGAAATAGACATGTTCGAAGATGCACGGGCGCGGGCGGGCGGGAGCAAAGGGGCGGTGGCTGTGAACCCCCTTGTCGTCGACCAGCACCAGTTCGCCCGGCTCGATATCGCGCACGTAAGTGGCGCCGATGACGTCGAGTGCGACCGTTTCCGAGGCGAAGATCGTCGACTCGCCGAACTTGCCCATGACCAATGGGCGGATGCCGAGCGGGTCGCGGCAGGCAATCAGGCCCTGTTCGTTGAGCACCAGCAGCGAATAGGCCCCCTCGACTTGGCGAAGCGCGTCGATCAGACGGTCGAGCGGTGTGGTGTAGGAGGAGGTGGCGGTCAGGTGGATGAACACTTCGGTGTCGCTGGTCGACTGGAAGATCGAGCCGCGCCGGATCAGCGCACGCTTGATCGTCAGCGCGTTGGAGATGTTGCCGTTGTGCGCGACCGCAAAGCCGCCCTCGTTCAAGTCGGCATAAAGCGGCTGGACGTTGCGAAGCGCAGTCTCGCCGCTGGTCGAATAGCGGACGTGGCCGATCGCGGTGCGTCCGGCGAGCGGGCGCATCACCGCGTCGCTGTCGAAATTGCCAGCGACTTGGCCCATCGCGCGGTGGGTGTGGAACTGCTTGCCGTCGTAGCTCGAAATACCGGCGGCTTCCTGCCCGCGATGCTGAAGCGCGTGGAGCCCCAGGGCCACGAAACTGGCCGCCCCGTCGGCGCCCCAGATGCCGAAAATGCCGCACTCCTCGCGCAGTTTGTCGTCGTCATACGGGTTGGTCGTGAGCATGGGCGGGGCCGAGTCCTGCTGTCGCGAAGCCGTCATATAGGGCGTGCCGCGCGCTTTGTCGCCCGCCGTCTGAACCAAGGTTGAAGCTTGGCCCGAACTAAGCGAGGGGAAGGGATGCGGATTGCCCTGCTTTGGTTGCCCTTAGTGGTCGCCGGTTGTTCGGCCGGAACGCCGTCGGGCGCGCCCGGTTTGGCGCCGGGGACCTTCGCCGGGGCAGGCAAGGACCGCCTGTGCATTGCGGGCGAAGGCGCGGGCCTGCGCGCCGGGCTGATTGTATATGGCGCTGACGGAGCGGCCAATTGCAGTCTCGCGGGCAAGCTCACGCACGGAGGCACCGGCTGGACGCTGACGCCGCATGGGGAGGGGGCTTGCGCGGTGTCACTAATCATCGCCGGGGACAGGGTGGCGGTGACACAGGTCCCGGCGGCCTGCGCTTATTATTGCGGACCCAGGGCAAGTCTTGCGGGCAAATCGTTCACGGGAAGTGCCACAGCCTCGGCAGCGGTCGATCTTGCCGGTGATCGCCTCTGCGGTTGAGGCTTGCGAATTTGGCCCATTGTCCAGCGCTTCACCGCGGCCGCCGGGTCGCGACATAGCGGAAGCGACGCCCCGACACTTCCTCGAACGGCTTGCCAGCCGCGTCGAGCGCGGGACTGAACAGCAGGCGCTGTTCGACCAGTGCGCAAGTCATCCGGTCGAGTTCGGCGCTGCCACTTGAATGATCGACGCGGCAGTCGCGCGCGCGGCCATTGGTCATGACGATCACCCGCACATCGACCACGCCCTGAAGCCCGGCGCGCTTGGCCGCCTCGGGATAGTCACGGTCGGTGATTGAGCCGCCGATCCATTCCGCGTGCCGCGACAGCTCGCCCCCGCCGCCAGCACCCGGACCGCCGCCAAGATCGATCCCGGCTCCGAGCGGCCCGAGCGAGTTGCTCCCGATCGAGCCGCCAAGGCTCACGTCGGCCACCGCTGCGACTGCGACTGGAACCGGCGCCGGGCGCTTGCGCGGGCTTGCTCGCGGCCTGGGTGCGGGGGCCGCCCTCGCTGCCTTGGCCGTCGCGGCGGGCTTTGGACCCGGCAAGACTTGGGCCGGAGGCGGCGGTGGCTGGTGAAGCGTGATAAGCTGCATAGGCTGCTCAGCGAGGCGTTGCAGCCGCGCCGGGGAAGCGGTCAGCAGGAGCAGCAGCAGGCCAAGGTGCACCGCGCCGACCGCCGCCAGCGTCAGCAGCCGCTCGCGCCTCCCGTTCGCCGCCTTCCAGCCATGGGTCGCCCGATCCGCCATGCCCGGCTCAACGCATTGCCCGCGCGATGGTTGAGCCTTGGAGCGCCGCTTGCGCGCGGCTAGGCTTGTCCGATGCACCAATATCTCGACCTGATGACCCGAGTCCTTGACGAAGGCGTGCCCCAGCAGGACCGCACCGGCACCGGCACCCTCTCGCTGTTCGGCGCGCAGATGCGGTTCGATCTGGCCAAGGGCTTTCCGCTGCTCACGACCAAAAAGCTCCACCTGCGCTCGATCATCGTCGAATTATTATGGTTCCTCAACGGCGACACCAACGTCCGCTGGCTGCAGGAGCGCAAGGTCAGCATCTGGGACGAATGGGCCGATGCGAACGGCGATCTCGGCCCGGTCTATGGCAAGCAATGGCGCGACTGGGAGGCGGCGGACGGCCGCCACATCGACCAGATCCGCGAACTCATCGCACTGATCAAGCGCGACCCCGCTTCGCGCCGCCAGATCGTCACCGCCTGGAACCCGGGCGAACTTGACCAGATGGCACTCGCCCCATGCCACTGCCTGTTCCAGACCCAGGTCGCCGCAGGCCGCCTCAATCTCCAGTTATATCAGCGCAGTGCTGACTTGTTCCTCGGCGTGCCGTTCAACATCGCCAGCTATGCGCTGCTGACCCACATGCTCGCGCGCGAATGCGGGCTCGAGCCGGGGGTGTTCGTGTGGACCGGGGGCGATGTTCACCTTTACTCAAACCATCTCGACCAGGCGCGCCTGCAACTGACCCGCGACCCGCGCCCGCTCGCGCGCCTGATCCTCAAGGATCGCGGCCAGCCGATCGACGGCTTCGACTTTGAGGATTTTCTGATCGAGGGCTATGACCCCCACCCCTCGATCGCCGCGCCGATCGCCGTTTGAGGAAACCGCTTCGCTCGCCTGATGGACCCGGATTGCGCGACAGGCGTTGATGGGCTGCTGGATACGCCGGTTACGTGCGGTTGATGCTCCGGCGTGACCTCAAGGGAGACGAAAAATGGTTCGCAAGTTAGTAACGATTGTCCTCATCGCCAGCGGCCTGACAATGGCTGCGTGCAACACCGTCCGCGGTGCTGCGCGCGACGTCAACTCGGCCGCAAACGCGACCGAGAACGCAATGCACTAAAGTCGCGCCCGTTCGCGGGCTCGTTTAGTTCGAAGACAATTTGCAGGTCGGCGGTTCAGACTCTGGACAGGCGACCTGCTTTTGAATCATGGTCCCCGCATCAACCCCGGAAGGAAAAGACATGGTTCGCAAGTTTATCACCCTGACGATCATCGGCGGCGCGCTGGCGCTGGCGGCATGCAACACGGTTCGCGGCGTCGGCGCCGACGTCGGCTCGGCCGCCAACGCCACCCAGAATGCGATGCACTAGACCCGGCGTTATCCGGTACAAAAAAGCCCCGCCGGTCGGCCTGACCGGCGGGGCTTTTCGTTGGCTGGTCGATCGCGACTAGCTGTTGAGATAATCCCCGGCATCGGCATCGCTGCCATTGCCCGACATCGCGACATCGCCCAGCGGATCATTGCCCAGTGCGGCCTCGGGGCCCTGCGCCAGTTCGGCGGCGTGCTCCTCGGCGGCATTTTCCGGCGCGATCAGCGTCTCCTGGATCTCGATCGGTGTCGGCGCCGGTGTCGGCACTGCAGCGGCAGCAGCGGCAGCGGTTGCAGCACTCGCCGCCGTTGCATCCGCAAAGCGCTTCTGCGCCGCACGGAGCGCCGTGTCACGGCTGGTCGCCGCCACCCGCATCCGGCTCATGCCCGCGCCCGTGCCCGCCGGGATCAGCCGACCGACAATGACGTTTTCCTTGAGGCCGTTGAGCGTGTCGATCTTGCCCTGGACCGAAGCCTCGGTGAGCACCCGCGTGGTCTCCTGGAACGACGCCGCCGAGATGAAGCTGCGGGTCTGCAGCGACGCCTTGGTGATGCCGAGCAGGACGGGCTTGCCCTCCGCCTTCTTGCCCTTCTTGTCGAGCTTGGCGTTGGCCTCGT
>JBDSGJ010000031.1:0-152034 GCA_039919075.1 Sphingomicrobium sp. | reverse complement strand
GATCCGCCCGAAAATCGGCCAACTGATGGCGCCGATGATCGACAAGGTGAAGGCGCTTTATCCGGTCGTGACGCGCGCGGCGGCGATCGATGGTGTACCCGCAGTCTATGTCACGCCCGCAGGGGGCGTGCCGAAGGCCAACTCGGGCAAGATCATGCTGAACCTGCCTGGCGGCGGCTTCGTGATGGGCATGGCACCGGGCACGGGAATGATCGAGTCCATTCCGCTGGCTGTGCTGGCGAAAGTCCAAATCGTCAGCATCACCTACCGCCAGGCGCCCGAAGCCAAATATCCGGCCGCAACCGAGGATGTCGTCAAAGTCTATCAGGCGTTACTCAAGGCTCACAAGCCGCAGGACATTGCGGTGTTCGGCTGTTCGGCCGGCGGATTGCTGACGGCGGAAGCGATCGCGGCGTTCGAGAAGGGAAAACTGCCGCTGCCTGCGGCGATTGGCATCTTCTGCGCGTCGGCCGATGCGCGCTGGGGCGGCGACAGTCGCGCCTTTGCCCGGCCATTCCAGGCCCTGCCGCCGCAGGATCGCAGTCTTGGCTACTTCGAAGGCGCCGATCTCACCGACCCGCTTGTTTCGCCGATCATGTCGAGCGACGTCCTGCGGCGTTTCCCGCCGACGCTTATCATCACGGCCACGCGCGCGATGGAAATGAGCGCTGCGGTCAATACGCACCGCGAACTGACTAAGCTTGGGGTCGGCGCCGACCTCCATGTCTGGGACGGGCTCGGTCACGCTTTCTTCTATGATCCGGCACTGCCCGAATCGCGCGAGGCGTTCGACGTGATGGCAGAATTTTTTCGCCGATATCTAAAATTGGCGAAGTAGCGCGGGGCACTAGCTTGGCCGCCCGGGCGATGCGCGATGCACGTCGCTTGACAGCGCGCCGCGCGATCCTGTTCAGGGATGCTGAACAACCGTTCAATGCGGACAGCGAAGAGGAAAGCGATGCGATGACAAGGTCTTTGAACGGCAAGGTCGCCATCGTTACGGGCGCCGGTTCCGGTATCGGCCGAGCAATCGCCATTCGCCTGGCTGAAGACACGGCCAAGGTCGCTATCTGGGACATCAACGCCGCGGGCGCCGCCGACACGGCGAAGATGATCGAGGATGCGGGCGGCACCGCAATCGCGATCGACGCGGACTGTTCCGACAAGGCCGCGATCCAAGCCGCCGCCGACGAGACCCGCGCGAAGCTTGGTCCGATCGCAATCCTGGTGAATAACGCCGGGATTGCACCTTTCACGCCATTTCTGGATATTGACGACGATCTGTTCGACAAGGTCATCCGCATCAATCTGCGCGGGCCGTATCTCATCACCAAGGAAGTGTTGCCCGACATGCTGGTGGCCGGATGGGGGCGCGTGATCAATATCACCTCGTCCTCGGTGCAGACCGGCTCTCCGTCGCAGGGTCATTACGTGTCAGCCAAGGGCGGACTGATGGGGATGACCAAGGCATTGGCACTTGAGTTCGCGCCGACCGGCATCACCTTCAACATGGTCCCGCCGGGCTTTATCGACACGCCGATGCTTCGGGCTGCACCGATCGACGCCGATACCTTTGCCAAGACGCTGCCGATGAAGCGGATCGGCAAGCCCGAGGATATTGCCGCCGCCTGCGCCTATCTGGCGTCGGAGGAGGCGAGCTACATAACCGGCCAGACGATCTCCACCAATGGCGGCCGCTACATGGGTTCGCACTGAGATCGTGGCCGGGCGGCTGGCGGGCAAGATCGCAATCATCACCGGCGCGGCGGGGGAATGGGCGAGGCTGCGGCCCTGCTGTTCGCAAGCGAGGGGGAAAAGATTGCCACGGTCAACCTCGAGGGCGTGTGGCTGCTGGTCAAGCATGTCGCGCCGCGAATGGTCGAGGCGGGCGGCGGGTCGATCGTGAACAGCGCCTCGATCGCGGCGCAGATCGTGTGCAGCTCGGCTGGCTATTGCTGTTCCTGGCCAGCGACGAAGCCAGTTTCGCGACCGGTGCAGTGTTCGACAATGACGCAGGCTGGACGGCGATGAGCGGGTTTTCGGTTCAGGCTTTGGCGAGCTAGGCCGAGTGGCGGCTACGTGACCAGCAAGCGTCGTATCGGCGCCGAGGCGTCGGAAACCCGCGCGCGCATTATCGAGGCGGCCGAGCAGGTTATCCGCGACAAAGGTTATGCGGCGACTAGCTCCCGGCGGGTCGCGACCTGGGCCGGGCTGAAACCATCGCTGGTCCATTATTATTTTCCGACGACCGACGATTTGTTTCTAGCCGTTTTCAAACGCGGCGCTGAACAAAGCGACGCGATGATCGAGCGAGCGCTGAGCAGCGACGACCCCGTCCGCGCCCTTTGGCGCTTCTTCTCGGATACCAGCCGCACGTCATTGTCGCTCGAATTCATGGCTTTTGCCCTTCACCGCGAAACCATCCGCCAGCAGATCGCGCTTCACATCGATGCCATGCGCAACCGCCAGGCACTGGTGATCGAGCAGGCATTGGGCAGTCGCCTCGCCGAAGTCGGAGCGCCGAGCGGGCTCAGCGTGATCCTTGCGGGGATCGGCCGAGCGATGGTCATGGAGGGCGCGCTCGGTATCCAAACGGGGCACGCCGAGGCGCGAGCGACCATCGGCGCCTGGCTCGATCGGCTTCTTGGGCCGCCGGTAACCGAGGTAGACCCCGAGCCTCAAAGATGCTGGACACTTGTACAATCGGCAGCGGATCCTGAACAGCAAGGACGAATTGCTCGCAGCCATGAGTGGAGCGTCGGCGACCTTTTGATCTGGGACAACACCGGGACGATGCATCGCGCCGAGCCCTACGACAAGGATTGCGGTCGCCTGATGCACCGTACCAAGTTGCAGGGCGAAGAGCCGTTTGAGTAAATTGCCCACGGCCTGAGCAAGCGGCGCTCGTCGTAAGCGTGCGATGGGGGCCTTTTTTGTGCCCATGCGTTGTTTGATGATGTGAGCGAGTTGCATCGCGCATTGGACGAGGAGAGTAAGTGTGGGACGTTTCCGGATCGAGTTGCGCGACGACGCTGACACCGGGATGGTGGCCGCCGAGGCCTTTGGCCCCAACGGCGACCTGATCGCGAGTTCCGACCCCATCTATCACTCGCGGGAGGAAGCCGAGGCCGCGATCGTCGAAACGATCAAGCAGGCATGGCCCGACCGCTCGCCCGACGCTGTCGATCACTCGATCGGCGTTTAACCGCACGGCATCGACGCGCCGCCGGGGTTACTCGGCCTTGCGCGGCGTTCCGGTGCCCATATATTTAGCCAGGTTATAGTGCAGGCTGGCGACCGAGCGTTCCATGTAGGGATTGGGTTGGGTCCCCCGGAACCCGACATTCTTCATACCTTGCTGGACTGCCGCCATGTTGGCGAAATCCTGCTGGAGGACGGGCGGCCAATCCCCTGCCGCAGTATATTCCCATTCGGTCTCGGGCGCCTCGCCGGACGGGTATAGTTCATAGACCGCCGCTTCGAAGATGCATTTGTCGGGATCGTCGCCGAACGGCTTCGCGCCATAGCAAAGCATGTTGTTGACCGCGTGGCCGATCTGGAAATTGGGAAAAATCTGCCACGCCGTCCCTGCCTTGGCGGTGTGGGCGGGTTCAATCACCGGCCAGATAACGCCGCGCTTCGCGTCGGCGGCGCGCGCCGACTGGATCCAGTGCCGTGACACATCGGTCGCCGGCGTGCCTTCGGGCAATTCATCCTTGAGCCGGTTGGCCGCATCGACCAGCGTCCGGGTTGTGTTGGTGTTGGCATTGTCCCACGTGAAATTCTGCATCTCGGCGGTCGTGAGGCGCGGATCGGCGCCGTTCCCGACGCGCAGCTTGCCGCTATCCTCCTCCATCCCCTTGGGCGCCTCATAGCCGATATTATTGTGGAGCCCGTAATTGCGCGACCAGCCGCGAAACTGGCCGAATTCATTGAATTCCGGATGCGTGCTGAACACATGATAGGTCTCTGCGAACGCCTCCAGCGCGACTTTCCAATTGCAGTCGAATATGATCCACTTGCGCCAGCGGAAACGCATGTTCTGCAACTGGTACGGATCGAGCATTTCGGGGACTGGACTCAGATATTCGGCGAGTGGCACGGCGTCGGGATCGAGGCTGATCCACAGCCACCCGCCCCAGCTGTCGATATGGACCTTGCCAAGGCTGGTTCGCGCCTCTGTCAAACTTCCCTGCCAGTCGTCCTTATGCTCGATGAAGGTGCAGCGCCCTTCAAGATTGAAGGTCCATGCATGATAACCGCAGACGAAGCTCATCCGCTTGCCGCTGGCATGGTGTCGCCCCGGCGGGATGTCGATCAGGCGACGGCCGCGATGCGGGCAGACATTGTAATAAGCGCGAATTTCGTCAGGACCGGTGCGCGTGATGACGACCGACTCGGCCCCGATGTCGAAGGTGATGAAGCTGCCGACCTCAGGAATCTCCTCGATCCGCCCCGCCTGGAGCCAAACCTTTCGCCACAGCCGATCCTGTTCGGCGCGAGCATAGTCGCTCGAGATGTAGGCTTCAGGCCCAACGATGACGGGCGCGACAAGCTCCTCGGCGCTCTCAACGACTTTGCTCATCTCGTTCATCGCATCGCTCCCTCAAGCCGTCACGACGGAATTTTCGGCCGGCAATCCTGCATCGCTACCGCGATTTCCACTCTGGCTTGCGCTTCTCGGCGAAGGAGCGCGGTCCTTCCTGCGCGTCTTCGCTGCGATAGGTGAATTCATGCACCCCACGCGCGGCCTGCAAGGCAGCGGCGCGGCCCATCTCGGTTGCCAACATGACTGTCTCACGCCCCGCCTTCACCGACAGCGGCGCGCCGTCGAGGATTTCCTGCGCAAGCTCGATTGCCGTGTCCATCAGCGCTTCGGGCTCGGCTAGGCGATTGACCAGACCGATTTCATAGGCGCGCTGGGCGGTGATCGGCTTTCCGGTCAAGATGATCTCCATCATGATCCGTTGCGGGATCATGTGAATCAATGGCGCCGCCCAGGGCGAACCGCGCCCGACTTTGACCTCGGTAATGGCGAATTTTGCCGAGGTGCTGGCGACGCACAGGTCGCATGCCTGGGCAATCATCCATCCCCCCGCGAAGGCGACACCGTTGACCGCGGCGATGGTCGGCTTGCTGAGCTCGATATTGTCACCGGGCACGGGAAACATGTCGCGCGGCGGAACCTGCAAGCCCCGCTCGACCATTTCCTTGAGGTCACCACCCGCACAAAACGCTTTTTCCCCTGCTCCGGTGAGGATGGCGACCCGAAGCGCAGGATCGCACTCGAAGCGGTCCCACGCCGCGAACAGTCCGTCGCGAATGTCCTTGCCCAGCGCATTGCGCTGATCGGGGCGGTTGAGTGTTATGATCGCGATGCCGTCGTCGCGTGGTTCGAAGAGGACCGCTTCGTCTGACATCAGTAACCTCGCTGCTGGATGGTGTGCGCCGCTCGGTCGAGTTCCTCGCGGAAACTCGGATCGGCAATGGCGATCAGGCGGCGCGTTCGCTCGGGCAGCGTTTGCCCTTTCAGTTCCGCTGCACCAAACTCGGTGACGATTACGTCTACCTCGCTTCGGGCACTTGTCACCGGGCCCGACAAAGCAGGGACGATCTTGCTCAGCGTTCCGCCCTTGGCCGTGGCGGACAAGGCAATGATCGATCGGCCGCCCGGCGACCTTGCACCCGCACGGACGAAATCGACCTGGCCACCGGTACCGCCGAGATAGGCCGCGCCCGATTGCTCCGCGTTGACCTGCCCCGTCAGGTCGACCTCGAGTGCGGAGTTGATCGTAACGAGCCGGGAGAGTCGCCCCAGCACGGCTGCGTCATGGGTATAGCTCGTCGGGGTCATGCGGATCGCCGCGTTGCGGTCGGCCCAGTTGTAGAGCCGCTTCGTGCCGATCAGCGCGCCGTTGATCGAGACGCCGGGGTCAATTTCCTTGCGCGCGTTGGTGACGACGCCCGCCTCGACCAGATCGACCAGCCCGTCGCCGAGCATCCCCGAATGGACCCCCAGGTCCTTGCGGTCACCGAGCAGCCGCAGAATCGCATCGGGGATTGCTCCCACGCCGGTCTGAATGACCGCGCCGTCGCCGATATAGTCGGCGCAATGGCGCGCAATGGCCTCGTCGGTCGGGCCGATTGCACCGGCAGCGACCTCGACCGGTGGGCGCGAAACATGGACAAAGACATCGATCGCCGATGCCGGGATGATTTCGCCATAGGAATAGGGGACGCGATCGTTGACTTCAGCGATCACTACCCGCGCCTTGTCGACCGCAGCGCGGACATAGTCGCTGATTAGCCCGCAGCTGTGGTTGCCGTCTGGGTCGGCCGGGCTGACCTGGATCATTGCCACGTCGCAGCCAATCACATCGGCGGCGATCAAGGGCGCCACCTGGCTGACATGGACCGGGATCACCTGCAGCTTGCCCGCCTTGGTCATCGACCGCAGCAAGCCGATTGCCCCCATGCTCGAGAGGGTAAAGCTGTCGGCGGTTGCCGGTGTAAACAGGCCGGAGAAGCTGGTCGCGATGAATGCTGAGAGGTCGCCGATGCCCGCGCCATGCGCGATCAGCGCTTCGACCAACGTCGTGGGTTCGCCGCACGCCTGGCCGATAACGATGCGGTCGCCGCGCCGGAGAAACACAGTGAGGTCGAGCCCCACCGCATCGGTCGAGACGGTCATCCTTGTCCCGCCAACGCTAACAAGTGCTGCGCGCGGGCGAGGTAGGGTCGATCGAGCATTCCCCCCTTGTACCCGATCGCTCCGACGCCGGGATTGGCAGCGAAGATGTCGACGATCGCCTGCGCTTCCGCAATTTCTTCGGCGGTTGGATCGAAGGCGGCGTTAATGACATCGACCTGCGCTGGATGGATCGCGAGCATTCCGCGATAGCCGTCGCGGCGCACGTTTTCGGCCCGCAGGCGAAGACCTTCGAGATCGCGAAAATCGCCGTGGATCGTCTCGATCGGCAGCACGCCGGCGGTCGCCGCGCCGAGCAGCGTCAGGCTGCGGGCGAGTTCATAGGTGAACCCGTAGCTGCCGTCCGGGTTGCGGTTGTTGCTGGCACCGATCGAGTCGGCGAGATCCTCGGCGCCCCAGGTCAGCGCAATGACGCGGGGTGCGCCCTTGTAGTCGCCGGTCGTGAACATCGCTGCTGCAGTTTCCGTGACTAGCACGATCAACTTGGTCGCGCCGGCCTCGATACCGTGAGCGGCCTCGAACGCCGAGAGATAATGGTCCACCGCCTCGACGTCAGGGCGGCCCATGACCTTGGGCAGCATGATCCCGCCGGGCCTGCCGGGCATCACCGCTGCGAGATCGGCGAGCGTGTGGGGCCCGTCGAGCGGGTTGACCCGCACCCACAATCGCGATCGATCCTCTGGTTGACGATCCAGGAAATCGTGAACCATCCGGCGAGCGGTGGGCTTCTCCTCAGTCGACACAGCGTCCTCGAGGTCGAAGATCGCGATATCGGCGTTGCCGGCAGCAGCCTTCTCCATCTTCTTTTCACTATCACCAGGCGCAAACAGCCAGGAACGCATTTTGAGCGGGGGCGGGTCGATGTCGGTCATGTGCAAGCGCTATCGCCTCAATAGGATTTGGGCAATTCCAGCACCTTCTCGGCGATGAAATTGAGGATCATATGCGGCGATACGGGCGCGGTGCGCGGGATCAGCACTTCGCGGAGCAGCCTCTCGACATGATATTCCTGCGCATAGCCCATCCCGCCGAGCGTCAGCATTGCGGTATGACAAGCCTCGAACGCAAATTCGGCGGCGAGATATTTGCTGGCGTTCGCTTCGACCCCGCAATCCTCGCCCTTGTCGAACTTGGTCGCCGCCTGCATCACCATCAGGTTTGCCGCTTCCAGCTGCGCCCAGCATTTGGCGAGCGGATGCTGGATGCCCTGGTTCATTCCGATCGGTCGGTCGAAGACGATGCGCTCACGGGCGTAGCGCGCGGCACGCTGAATGGCGTTGCGGCCGATTCCGATTGCCTCGGCGCCGATCAGGATGCGTTCGGGGTTGAGCCCCTTGAGGATGATCTTGAACCCCTGACCTTCCTCGCCGATGCGGTCTTCCACGGCAATGAACAGGTCGTTGATAAACAGCATGTTAGACCCGACAGCATGGCGGCCCATCTTCGGGATCAGCTGATGCTCGATCTTGCTTCGGTCGAGCGCCGTGAAGAACAGCGACAGCCCGTGCGTCTTGTTACTTACTTCATCGAGCGGCGTAGTCCGCGCCAGCAGCATCATCCGGTCCGCAACATGCGCGTTGGTGATCCAGATCTTCTCGCCCTTGACCCGATAGCCTCCATCGACGCGTTCAGCGCGGGTCTTGAGCTTGGTCGTATCGAGCCCGGTGTTCGGCTCGGTCACCGCGAAGCACATTTTTTCCGCGCCCGACAGGATCGGCGGGATCATGCGCTTCTTCTGTTCAGGCGTCCCGAACAGATCAATCGGCTCCAGACCGAACACCGGGCCATGAATCGTTGAGGCAGCGGTCATCCCGCCGCCGGCTTCCGCAACCGCCTGCATCATGATCGCCGCTTCGGTGATCCCCAGGCCGGCACCGCCGACAGCTTCAGGCATGGCGATGCCGAGCCAACCGGCTTGCGCCATCGAAGCGTGGAAATCGGCGGGATAGACGCCCTCGCGATCCCGCTCTAGCCAATAATCATCCGAGAATTGAGCGCAATGCTTGAGGACCGCGTCGCGAATGTTCTGCTGGTCCTGAGTGAACGAAAAATCCACGGATTTCTGCTCTTGTTCGCGGTGCGACTAGTTCGCCGGGCGGGTAGCAGCCGCACCCGCTGCTCACAACGCCGCGCCCGAGACATATCGCTCCTGCGAACAGCCGGAGGATGGATTTCACCAGCGCGTTCGCCTAGCTCCGACGCCACGGCGAGGAAACAAGCTATGGATCATAACACCGGGAGCGGTCCCCTTTCCGGCATCAAGGTTGTCGATCTGACGACCATGGTTTTCGGGCCATATGCGACGCAGATCATGGCCGACATGGGCGCCGACGTGATCAAGATCGAGCCACCTGGTGGAGACAGTATTCGGTTCGTTTCCGTTGGCCCTGTGCCCGGTATGTCGGGCGTCTTCGCCAACGTAAATCGCGGCAAGCGCAGCATCATGCTCGATCTGCGGAGCGCGGAGGGCAAGGGAGCTTTGCGCGGCCTTATCGAAGGGGCCGACGTCTTCATCCATTCGATGCGCGCCAAGGCGATCGCCAAGCTCGGCTTTGATTATGAAGCTGTCGCGGCGATCAATCCGACTGTCGTTTATACCAATTGCTACGGCTACGGTCGCGGCGGACCCGAACGCGACCTGCCCGCCTATGACGATACGATCCAGGCGGAATGCGGGCTCACCGCCGTCCAGCAGATGCTTACCGGCGAAGCAAATTATGTCGGCACGATCGTCGCCGACAAGGTCGCAGGACTGACCGCGCTCTATGCGACCATGATGGCCTTGTTCCATCGCGAGCGTAGTGGCGAGGGGCAGGAGGTCGAGGTCGGCATGTTCGAAACGATGGCCTCGTTCATGCTGGTCGAGCACGCCAACGGCGCGATGTTCACGCCCGCGCTCGGGCCAGCCTTTTATCCGCGCGTCGTGGCGGCGAACCGCAAGCCCTATCGCACCAGGGACGGTTATGTCTCGGCATTGGTTTACAATGACAAGCAATGGTCGGTTTTCGTCGACGCGGTAAAGCCCGCCTGGGCCGGAGACCATCTCGCCACGCTGGCGCAACGGTCACCGCAGATCGATGAGGTCTACCAGTTGCTCGCCCAGACTTTCCTCGAGCGCACGACCGAGGAGTGGCTCGACCTGTTGCGCGGTTTGGGTATCCCCGCAGCGCCCCTGAGGTCGCCCGACGAACTGTTCGACAATGAGCATCTCAACGCGGTCGGCTTTTTCGAGACGGTCGACAGCCCGCACGGGCCAGTACGTTTTCCCGGCATTCCAACCAATTTTTCGAAGACTCCGGGCAAGGTCGCGGGCCCCGCGCCAAGCTTGGGCGAGCATAAAGATGAAATCCTCGTGGATCTCGCGGCAACCGGGGAGGCGACGTAATCAGCGACAATATGCTATCGGGCAAGGTCGCCGTCGTGACGGGCGCCAGCCGCGGGATCGGCAAGGGCATCGCCATCGCGCTCGCGGAGGCCGGTGCGACAGTCTATGTGACGGCTCGCACCGTGGCGCACGGCGGGCACCCCCTGCCCGGCACGGTTGGTGAGACAGCGGCGGAATGCGATCGGCGCGGCGGCAAGGGAATTGCGGTTCAAGTCGACCATGGCGACGATGCACAAGTGGCGGCTTTGTTCGAACAAGTCGCGAGCGAACAGGGCCGGCTCGACATTCTCGTTAACAATGCCTTCTCGCTGCCCGAGGATCTGACCGAGCCCGGTTCCTTCTGGGAAAAGCCGCTGTCGAATTGGGAAATGTTCGATGTGGGCGTCCGCTCGAATTTCGTCGCCGCTTGGCATGCGGCCAAGATCATGACCCCACAAAAGTCGGGGTTGATCGTTGCGATATCCGGCTATGTCGGCGTGACTTATACCTACGGCGTGGTGTTCGGCACCTGCAAGTCGGCGGTCGACCGGATGGCGCGCGACATGGCGATCGAGCTCAAGCCGCACGATGTCGCGTCGCTCTCGCTGTGGCAGGGACTGACCTTCACCGAGCGCGCCGAACGCAACATCGCCAATAATCCGGCGATGAAGGCGAGCATCGTCACCAATCCGCTGATCGGTTGCTCGCCCGAATTTCCAGGTCGCGTGATCGTCGCGCTGGCGAGCGACCCGGACGTCATAAAGCGGTCAGGCGCAACCTATATCACCGCCGAACTCGCCCAGGAATACGCCGTTACCGATATCGACGGAAAGATTATCCCGTCTCTCCGCGAACAGCGCGGCGCGCCGCTCTGGGGCCCGATCTAGGAGATTGTATATGACGAGCGACACCGACCAGCTCGCTCGGCTCGGCGAATTGCTCGACCGACAGGACATCCTTGACGCGCTGACCCGCTTTGCGCGCGGCATGGACCGATTCGACCGTGATGACTTCCTTTCCGCCTTCCATGCTGATGCCGAGGTAGCGGCGGGCCCCTTCGTCGGTCAGCCCGAGCCACTCTACGCGTGGGCGATGGCGATGCACGATCACGGCCAGTCGGCGACTCATCACATATTGCTGAACCATAGTTGCGATCTTGTTGGCGATACAGCGCATACCGAAACCTACTACCTCTTCGCCGCGCGTAATCGCGACGACAGCAACTGGCTGGCTGGCGGACGCTACATCGACCGGTTCGAGCGGCGCGATGCCAAGTGGAAGATCGCAGTTCGATCGACTGTGATTGAATGGTCGGGGGTTCTCCCAACCGTGCCACTTCCCTTCGGCGACGTGCCCGGCATCGATCTCAACGGCCTTACCGCGCGCGATTCGAGCGACCTCTCCTATCGTCGGCCGCTCACCAACTTGCGCGCGCCAAATACGCCCTCCTGACCTATTTGAAGAACGCTTCGCTCGGGTCGCCATTGGCCGAGCCGACGGCGTTTCCTTGCAGGAATGGCATGCCCATCAGACCCTGCGACCAGTCGGTTGAAACGCCCAAGTCTCTCGACCAGTCGTAGAGCATGGTCCGCGTGGCGATCCGCCATTCGCCGTCACGCTGCTCCATCTGGTCGAGATAGCGCCCGCCAAGGAAGGCATCATGCTCAGCGGGGCCGAAATCAATACGATGATAGGCGGTGACGTGCGTCTCGACCGCTGCCGCTCCCCCACGCAGATCGATGACACTCTGGCCCAGCGTGTGGAGCGTGACCGGGATGCTCGGCGACCCGGGCACGACCCAGGCGAGATAATCGTCGAACGACCCGGCGAAGACGCCGAAATCGACCTTGGCGTCGGTCCAGAAGCAGCGCGCGATGATTGCCGCGTCGCGCCGGTCCTCCCCCCGTGCCAGTGCCGCGATGCAGTCTCGGATTCGCTGATGCGCGACTAGCTCGCTATACGCGTCGGTCTGGTCGGACATGAGGAATCCTTCTTTTTCGTTGCTCCAGCGACGATATGGCTGCGTTCGGGGGGCCGCCAACGCCGCCGCACGGATCGGCAGCGCGATATCGCCGGGGCGTTGGCCGTTCGCGCTTGTGCGGCGTGGCGACGCGCTTACCACTGGGATCAAAGCGAAATTGCGAGGTGTGACATGGGTGTGATGGACGTGGAGAGGCCGGTTCCGTTCGCGGTCGAGAACCCGGAGCGCATCCCGGCGCAACGCTATTATGACGAGGATTTCTACGCGCAGGAGAATGAGCGGCTGTGGCCGCACGTCTGGCAAATGGCCTGCCGACTGGAGCAGATCCCCAATGTCGGCGACTGGGTCGAATATTCGATCCTCGGCAAATCGGTCATCATCGTCCGCGCCAAGGAGCGCGTGAAGGCGTTTCACAACGCTTGCCGCCACCGCGGACTGCCGCTCGCGAGCGAGGGCGGCCACGGCAATTGCAAGACGCCCGGTTTCATCTGCCCCTTCCACGGCTGGCGCTGGAATATCGAGGGCGAAAATACTTTCGTCTACGGACGACACATGTTCAGCGACGGCCAGCTGGACCAGACCGACCTTGCGCTAAGAGCGTGCCGGGTCGAAACTTGGGGCGGCTGCGCCTTCATCAATTTCGATGACGACGCGCCGTCGTATCGAGAGACGATCGGTCCGGTCGCCGACCGGATCGAGGCTCATGGCATGAGCAAGCTCAGGTCCGAATGGTGGTACGCTACGGTCCTGCCCGCGAACTGGAAGACCGCGATGGAAGCCTTCATGGAGGGCTATCATGTGATGCGGACGCACCCGCAGCTGCAACAGGCGGCGCCGATGCTCTACAATTCGATGTACGGCATGGACACCGGGGGTATCGGCGTTCCGATCAACCCGAACCTCAGCGTCAAGGACAACATCAAGGCGCAGATTACCCATCTCGGGCTGCTGAGCGAGGGCATGGCGGGAATGGTCCACGCCAAGGAATATGAGATTGCCAAGCAGCTGACCGATGTCGACCTGCCCGACGACCCGATGCAGGCGGTGATGATGTGGTTCGGCATGCTCAACCACCAAATCACCGAGCAACTGCGCGCGAAGGGCGAGGATGTGCCCGATCTCAACGCCGTCGCCCTATCGGACCCCATCAACGCAGTCGAATTCCTGTTCCCGAACTACTTCTTGCTGCCGATGTTCTCGAGCATGTCATCGTACCGCATTCGTCCGCTTGGGCCAGAAAGCTGTCTGTTCGAGCTTTGGTCCCTCACCCACGTCGCCGAAGGAGCCGAGCACGAGACGCCGATGGAGCCGACCTTCCTGCCCTATGACAGCGAGGAATTCCCCCCCATTCCGCGCCAGGATTATTCAAACATTCCGATCCAGCAAAAGGGGCTGCACGCCGAAGGGTTCGAATATATGCGCCTGTCGAAGGATATCGAAGGGATGATAAGCAACTACAACCGGATCATCGACGGCCATTTGAAGGGCGTGTCACCCGCAAAACTGGCATCGGCAACGCATCTCCTCGGCGGCAATTTCGATGGGAAGATTCTGGATCTGGGCTTTTAGGAATCGAGCGGACTCGGCGGCTAACCCCAGAGCGAGTCCGCTGCCGCCAGCGCCTGTCCCCCGCGCCCGCCAAGGTCGCTGGCCAGTGCCTTGAGGCGATAGGTCCACAGGTGAAGCGGATGCTCGAGCGTCATGCCCATTGCACCGAGGAACTGGTGGAAGTCATAGACGCTCGCACGCGCGCTCTCCTGCGCGTGGAGTGCGGCCAGCGCGGCGTCGCCGGGGTCGAGGGTCGCGGCCGCCTTCATCGCCAGCCAATAGAGCCCATTGGTGCGCACTTGCGCCTCGGCCAGCCGGTGGCGGAGCGCTTGAAATGACGCGAGCGGTCGGCCGAATTGCTGGCGATCGGTGGTGTAGGCGCAAACACTCTCGAGCGCTGCTGCAAGAAGCCCCGCCGCCTCCACCGCGAGCGCGATCCGCCACCGAATTTTGACATCCTCCGGCGAGACGTCGTGGGGCGTTGCGCCGACATTGGCGGGATCGACGAGCAAGCTGCCCATCGGATAGCCGAACAAAGCATCCTCCGCCCGAACCTGATCGTCGCTTGCGACAAAGCTCGACACCGAGTCCGCGCTGACCAGAATGACCGTCACCCCTGCTTTCAGAAAGCGCAGCGGGCGCTTGGCGTGCCGTCCTTCCATGAGGCACATAGGGCCCACCATGTCATCGCCGAACAGTGGCCGGACAAGGGCACTCGCCGCAACCTCGGTCGCGTAAGGAAGTCGCGCCAGCCGCTCCGCAATCAAGGCAGCGGTGACCGTGCCGAGATCGGGATCGAATGCGACGTCGAGGAACCCTCCCTCAGCGAGCTCGCGATCCAGGGCCGCGCTCGTCAAGGCGAAGCCGGCGTCGTGAATCGCCGGGCTCGCATAAGGCTTGGCGAGCGAATCGAGCGCGTCGAGGATCGCGATCTGGTCGTTGGTCAGCGCAAGGTCCATCAGCGCGGCTCCCGCGGCAGATTGAGCACATCGGTGGCGATGATGTTGAGTTGGATTTCGGCCGCGCCCGCGGCGATCCCCGCGACGATCCCGCGCTGGTGGTGCATCTTCAGATAGGGGTGCGCGTCGGCCAGCGCTTCGGGCAGATATTCCACGACGAACTCGGCGACCCGTCGCTCGGCCATGATCGTGGCAAACCGCGCCGAACTCGATTCGGCACCGATCGCCTCACCCCGGGCGCGACGATCGACGAGTGCATAGCTCGCCATCCGCGCGGCCTCGCACAGAGCTGCCGCCTGCGCGGCCTCGATCCTCGGGGCCTCGCCGACGAAATTGCCCTTCTCTTTCAGGATCGCGACAGCCCGGTCGAGCGCACCGCGCGCGAGCGAATAGCGCGGAATTCCGAGCCTTTCGTTGGTCAGCGAATATCCGATGATCGACCAGGCATCCCCTTCCTCGCCAAGGCGCGCGGTCGCCGGGACGACGCAATCGTCGAAGAACACCTCGTGGATGTCCCCCTCCCCGATTAGCGATGGAATTTGCCGTACCGTGATTCCGGGCGTCTCCATCGGCACGAGCAGGATCGAAATGCCTTTCTTGCGATCCTCGCTAGTACGGCAGACCAGAAAGCAGGTGTCGGCGAGGCCGGCATAGCTGGTCCAGATTTTCTGGCCGGTCACATGATATGCATCGCCTTCCAGCACCGCTCGGGTGCGGAGCGAGGCGAGGTCGGACCCGGACCCAGGTTCGGAAAATCCTTGGCACCACAGCGCTCGCCCTTCCGAAATCGGGGGCAGGTAGCGCGCCTTCTGCTCGGGCGTACCATAACGGATCAGCGTCGGGCCGATCCAGTTGACGTTCATATATTGGCCGCCGCGCGGCTCGCCCGCGACCCACATTTCCTCGGCAAGGATCGTCTGGTGCCACGGATCAAGCCCCTCTCCGCCGATGTCCTTGGGCCAGTGCGGCGTCAGCAGTCTCTCTTCGGCCAGCTTGCCACAGAAGGTTTCGGCATATTTGGTCAGCGCCGGTGACGCAGGACCATGCTGTGAAAACCGCTCCCAATCGTCGGGCAGCGTCGCGGCGAGGAAATCCCGCAGGCGCTGGCGAAAGGCCGCTTCTTCGTCGGTCCATGCAAAGTCCATAGCGCGGCGCTAATCCACTCTGCCGTGCGGGAACAGTCCGACAATCAAAAGAACGCCATGGTGATATGCCTCGATATTGCGTGGTGGCCGAAATCCTGCACAACAAGTCGATGACCCAAACCAGCTTCATCGCGGTTGCCCGGACCGACGGTTTCGCGCCCGATACCGCCAAGCTGGTGGAGGCTGGCGGGCGGACGATCCTGATCGCGCATAGTGGCGGAGATTATTTTGCGGTGGCCAACCTGTGCTCTCATGCGGAGGAACCGCTCCTTTGCGGCCGGGTGAAGCGTGGCTGGATCGCCTGCCCGGCCCATGGTGCGCGCTTTGATCTCGCTACCGGGGAGGTTTTGGGTCCACCCGCGACCGAGCCGATCGAGACCTTCCCGTTGCGCATCGTCGAGGGCATGATCGAAGTTGCGGTATGACGCTCATCGCCTTGGGGATATCTCCCCTGACCAGTTGCAACCTTCGCAGTAAATACGCCTAGCGTAGCGCCATGATCGACGCGCTTGAGACCCTGCGGCACGACGTCCGAACCTGGCTTGCGGCAAATGCGCCGAAGGACTGGCGTCGGGCCTGCACAACCCACGAAGCCTTTCTCGATACGCAGCGAAGCTGGTTCGCGAAGCTGGCGGAGGGCGGATATGCAGTGCCGCATTGGCCCGCCGAATGGCCGGGCGGCGGGCGCAGCCTGGCCGAGCAGAAGGCGATCTATGAGGAACTGGCACGCGCCGATACGCCGCGTCTGTTGCTGTCGTTCATGTCGACCTACCACGCCGCAAGCACCTTGTTCGAATGGGGCGATGCCGAACAGCAGGACCGCTACATTCCGCGAATTCTCGAGGGCGAAATCTGGTGTCAGGGCTTTTCGGAGCCCGGCGCCGGTTCTGATCTTGCCGCCGTGCGCACGCGCGCCGAGCGGCGCGGCGACGTCTATATCGTCAACGGGCAGAAGTTGTGGTCGACGATGGGCCAGTTCGCCGACAAGTGCCTGTTGCTGGTGCGTACGAGTAGCGAGGGGGCCAAGCAGGCGGGCCTGACCTATCTCCTTCTCGATCTGAAGGCAAAGGGAGTGACCGCGCGCCCAATTCACCAGATCCACGGCGACGAGGAATTCGCCGAACTATTCCTGGATGACGTCGAGGTGCCCGTTGTGGATCGGCTGGGCGCGGAAGGTCAGGGTTGGGCGGTCGCGCAATCCACGCTTTCATCCGAGCGCGGGCTGACTTTGCTAGAGCTCAGCGCGCGTATGCGTGGTGCGATGTGGCGGATCGCAGATTTGGTTCGCGACAACGGCAGACAGGGCGACGCGGGAATATTGCGTGATGTCGGTCGGCTGGCGACTGAGATCGATGCGACTTGCGCGCTCGCCGACCAGTTTCTTGCCAACCGGATCGCGGGCGATGAACGGGTGGGCGACGCGTCGCTGGTCAAATTGGCTTATGCCCGCACGCTGCGCGCGTTCACGCTGCTCGGCGTGCGGCTAGGCGGTGTCGAGTGCCAGTATCATGCGCCGATCATATTCGGCGGCGGCATGGAGACGGGCAACTGGATGGCCGATTTCATGAACAGCTATGCCTGGACAATCGCCGGGGGCAGTGACGAAATCCAGCGCAACATCATCGCCGAAAGACTGATGGCGATGCCGCGCGAACCGAAGAGTTGGGTGCTGGCGGAGGGCGCGGCATGAGCATGACCCGCGCCGAACTGCAGGACGCCGCGCGAAAGGCGTTCGGCGAAGCTGGGCCGGCCCCCGATGCCGTGGCCAGTTGGGGCCTGATCTCCGAAATGGGCTGGCTGATGATGGCCGTGCCCGAAGCGCTCGGCGGACTTGGGCTTGGCCGAGAGGCGGCGGGGGTTATTCACGCCGAACTAGGCCGCGCCCTCGTGCCCGGCCCGGCAATTGCGCAGATGCTGGTGATCGAGGCGCTCGCGAGCGCCGACCGCCTGCCGGAGCGAGACGATCTGCTCGGCCGCGCAATGGCCGGCGAAGTAATGACGACGTCGCTCGCGGGCGACGGGTCTCTGACCTGTGTCCCTGACGCCGATCGCGCGAGCCATATCCTGACCATCGAACCCGGCCTTATCGCCCTCGTCGCGATGGACGGCGCGGACAATGCCGCGCGCGAGACATGGGATCGAACGCGGCGACTATTTGATGTCCGGCCCGTCGGCAGCGGCCTGACGCTTGCCGAGGGCGATAGCGCGAACTCACTCGCGCAACGACTGAACGCCCAGCTTTCGCTCGCACTGGCGGGCGACTCGCTCGGGGGCGCGGACGCGGTGCTCGAGATGACGGTCGATTACCTCAAGACCCGTCGACAGTTCGGTCGCCCACTCGCGCTATTCCAGGCGCTCAAGCATCGCGTGGCGGACATGAAAACCTGGCTGTCAGCGGCGGAAGCATTGTTTTGGAGCCGCGCCGGCGACCCGACCACTTCGTTGGACGACATCGGCGCACTGAAGGCACATGCCACCCGAGTCGCTGCGGCGATCGCCGAAGATGCCATCCAGCTTCACGGCGGCATCGGGCTGACGATGGAGCACCACTGCCACCTGTTCCTGAAACGGGCGATGCTCAATGTTGCGCTCGGCGGGAAT
The DNA here is from genome assembly GCA_039919075.1 of Sphingomicrobium sp. Lineage (GTDB taxonomy): Bacteria > Pseudomonadota > Alphaproteobacteria > Sphingomonadales > Sphingomonadaceae > Sphingomicrobium. The sequence goes on along the minus strand of JBDSGJ010000031.1, from coordinate 133,727 downwards.
GCCGATCGCTGGGAAGAACAAGCGGGCCGCGCGCTGTTGCGCAAAGCGACCGCCTGACCTGATGCCTTCCGAGTGTCGCATAAGGACCGGCTGATCGCATGCTGTCAGCGATCGGCCAGGCCTTCCCTGGCGTGCTCTGAACGAGGCGACACCGGCCTTGGCTTCGACCGCCGTTTCGAAGCGCGCTCCCGACGATTTTGTACGAGCGCTGGAGCGCTTAGTCCCGCCCCATCAGTTCCTTGACCGCTGCCACGATCTGATCCGGCGACACCATGAACGCGTCCTCGAGCACCTTGGCGAAGGGCACCGGCGATTGCGGTGCGCCCAAGCGGCGGACCGGCGCCTTGAGTTTGCCGAATAGCTCCTCGTTGACCGTTGCGGCAATTTCCGCGCCGGGGCCAAAATTCCGCACCGCTTCATGGACGATGACACAGCGCCGGGTCTTCTCGACCGACTTGAGCACGGTTTCCTTGTCCCACGGCGAGATGGTGCGCAGGTCAATCAGTTCAACGGAAATCCCGGCTTCGGCAAAGGCGGCGAGCGCCATCTGGCTGCGCACGACCATCGACGACCAGGTGACGATGGTGACGTCGCTCCCCTCGGTCACGACATTGGCCTTGCCCAGCGGAATCGGAACGCCCTTCACCGGCACGTCGCCCGGAATGAACATGGTGCCCGCCGATTCGATGAAGATGCACGGATCGGGATCCTGGATGCACGACAGCAGCAGCCCCTGGTAATCCGCCGGATTGGACGGCGCGACGACCTTGATTCCGGCCGCATGGGCAAACCAGCCCTCGAGATGGTCGGCATGCTGCCCGGCAGTCTGCCAGCCGGCGCCGGTCAGGGTGCGGATCGTGATCGGGACGGTGCTCTGGCCGCCCGACATGAAGCGCAGCTTGGCGGCATGGTTGAAGATCATGTCCATGCACACGGTAGTGAAGTTCATCAGCATGATCTCGGCCACGGGCTTGTACCCCGCGAGCGCCGCGCCGATTGCCGCGCCGATGATCGCCTGTTCGGAGATCGGCGTCGTCTTGACCCGCGCATCACCGAACTTGGTCGACAGGCCGATCGCAACGCCGGTCACGCCGCCGCCTTCGCGGTCGCCGATATCCTCGCCCAAGACCAACACCTTGGAGTCTTCCTCCATCGCCTGGTGGAGCGCCGCGTTAATGGCCTGAAAGCCGTGCATCTTGGTCGTCTCGGTCATGCCGACATCTCCTCGGCAAAGACATCTCGGCGCAGTTCGTCGACCGAGGGAAAATCGCTCGCCAGTCCGAACTCCATGGCATCGTCGACTTCGGCCTGGATGTCGTCCTGCATCCCGGTCAATTGCTCCTCGCTGGCATGTCCCTCGGCAATTAGTCGCGCGCGGAACTTCGGCAGGGGATCATCGGCCATCGCCGCAGCCTTTTCGTCCTTGGTCATATATTTGTCGTCATCGCCCAGAACATGACCGAAAAAGCGGAACGTCTTGCACTCGAGCAAGGTCGGCCCCTCGCCGTCCCGCGCGCGGTTGATCGCTTCGTGGGCGGCGGCATACATCGCCCAGGGATCGTTGCCGTCGACGGTGTAGCCCGGCATCCCATAGCCGATGGCGCGCTTCGCGATGAAGTCGACCGAAGTGCCGTTCTCGTACCGGGTATGTTCGGCAAAACCATTGTTCTGGCACACGAAAATTACCGGAAGCTTCCACAGCGACGCCAGGTTGAGGGATTCGTGGAAAGCGCCGATGTTCGACGCACCATCGCCGAAGTAGGCAATGGCGACGCGCTTGCTGCCGTCGAGCTGCGCGGCCCAAGCCAGGCCGTTGGCGATCGGCATCGACGATCCGACGATCCCTGTCGTCACCATCACGCCAGTCTCGGGGTGGGTGAGGTGCATCGGGCCGCCCTTGCCCTTGCAGGTGCCGTCGATCCGGCCCGCAATCTCGGCCCACAGCGGGCGCAGGGGCATGCCCTTGGCGACCATGTCGTGGATGCCACGATAGATGGTGCAGATCTGATCGTCGTTGCTCAGCAGTGTCGAGATGGCCGACGGAATGACTTCCTGACCACGGGCGGAGTAATAGGGCATGACCAGCTTGCCCTGCCGTATGGCGCGCCGAATGGTGGCGTCGTTGCGCTCGATCCGGATCATCCGGCGATAGATATCGACCAGTGTTTCAGCGCTTGGGCGGGGGATATTGCTCTGCTCTGCCATGGCTTCCTCAACGCGGAATTGAATGGCTCGTTCGTTCGGCGTTCGGGCCGCAGAGGTCAATCACGCTGTGGCGATATTTGGCGCCTGCCCGGTACGAATGGCCGCCATCTTGGCAGGATCGAGCAGTTTCCACATGCCATCGGCGGCAGCGATCGTGCGCTCGCCCGCCATGATCAGCCCCCGCATAAAGACGATCTGCGAAGTGCGGCGGACCAGTTCCGGCTTGCAGGTCAGGAAACTGCCGATCGGCGCGGTGGCGGCGAACTGCATCTGGACTTGCAGCGTCACGCAATCGCGTGTGCCTGCATTGTCGACCACCCCGATACCGAGCGCGATATCGGCGAAGGTCATCAGCACCCCGCCGTGGATCGTCCCGACATAGCCATTGCCGTGCCGTTCCTCGCCCAGCAGACCGACCTCCCGCTGGCCCGTCCCACGCATCCAAAAGGGTCCGGCAGCGGCATTGAAATGGGTTCCCGACAGGCAGGTCCAGCCCTCGGCCTGAAGCCGCGCGGCATCGATCGGCACCTCGGTCACAGCTGATTATCCAGTCCCGCCGCATGCTTGGCGCCGATGTAGCCGAAGGTCAGCGACGGCCCGATACTCGCGCCCGCTCCGGGATAGACGCCCCCCATCACCGAGGCGCTCGACACCCCCGTTGCGTAAAGTCCCTCAATCGGAGTGCCGTCGGCCCGCACGACGCGGGCTTTCGCGTCGGTCACCGCGCCGCCGTAGGTGGAGACGTCGCCGGCGACGACGGGCACCGCATAGAACGGTCCCTTTTCGATCGTGCCGAGCGCGCGGATGGGGCCGTGATAGGGATCGCCCAACCACTCGTCGTACGCCCTCTCGCCGCGATGGAAATCGGCGTCTTTTCCGGCGCGGACGAAGCCGTTCCAGCGGTCGACGCTGGCCTTCAGGGCCCCTGGCGGCACCTTGATGCTTGCTGCCAACTGCTCGACCGTGTCGCCGGTGTGGAGATAGCCGGACTCGATCCAGCCCTTCGGCGCCTTCCGGTCGATCCACTTACCGGCGACCTGATAGCCTTCGACATATTGATGATCGAGGATCGCCCAGCTCGGCAGAGAGGGGACGGTCTTGTTCCGTTCAAGCAGGTTCTCGCAAAACAGCTCGTAGGAGCCACCCTCGTTCATGTAGCGCACCCCGGTCTGGTCGACGAGAATGGCGTGAGGCTTGCCGGTCAGGCTCTGCGCCGGGGGTGACACCAACTGCTTCTCCCAGCCAGGCGCCAGTGTGGTCTGATAGCCCACCATCTGGTCCATCTGCGCCAGGACGCCGCCGATGCGCTCCATCTCGCCGTGCAGATCGCCGGTGTCGCTCTCGTTGGTCTGCGACCATGCGGCCTGCGTACCGGGCATGTAGCGGTCGCGCATGGCCTGGTTCTGGGCAAAACCACCGGCATTGACGAGGACGCCGAGCCGGCCAGCGAACCGCCGGGGGTGGCCATCGATCATCGCGACGACCCCCGTCACCTTGCCGTCCTCTACGATAAGTTCCGACACGGGGGCATCGGTGCGGAATTCGACCCCTGCGGCGAGCGAGGCCTTGAGCATCCGGCCTTGCAAGGCGGCACCCGCAGTGACGAAATGCTTGCCCGTCAGCCGGGTCCAGATCGTTCTCAGGATGAGGTCGCGCTTCAACTTCTTGAGCGCAGGGTCCTTGCGCTCATAAGCCAGTTTCATGCCTTCATCGAGTTTCACCGGCACTTCGAGGAAGCCCTTGCGGAGCTTCTTCGCCCAGGCGCCGAGTTCATTCTTGTCGAATGGCTTGGCGACCACGGTGCGGCTGGTTTTGCAGCCTCCCGGCAGTTCGTCGTAATAATCCGGCCAGAATTTGGAGCCGCGTTCCAGCTCGACCCCCTGATCCACCAAAAAATCGATCATCCGATACGCGCCATTGACGTACGCCAGCCGTTTTTCGTGGTTCGATCCGGGAATGTCGGCGCAGGCGGCATCGAGATAGGTGATCCCGGCCTCGATGCTGTCAGCCTCACCATCGGCCGACATGAAGCGATTTTTTGGGACCCAGACGACGCCGCCTGATAGCGCGGTGGTGCCGCCGATGAAGCGCGACTTTTCGAGGATCAGCACGGATTTTCCTGCCTGGCGCATGACGAGCGCCGAACTCATCGACCCCGCGCCGCTGCCAACGACGACCCAGTCGAATGTCTCGTCAAACCCAATCATCGCACCACTCCCTACGCGGAATTAGACCCGCACGACCGAAGGCTAACAAGAGCTATCGCCCCGGCGGCCTACTCATATCGCCGGGGCGTGGTATGCAATCGCTTGAGGAGACCGACCGCGATGACGTCCCAATTGCCCGTGTTCCAAACGATCCTGCTTGAACGGCGGGGACGGCTGTTGGTGCTGACGCTCAATCGCCCCGAAGCGCTCAATGCGGTCAATCTGGACCTGCACGACGAACTGCCCGAGGCCCTCCTTTTCGCCGGAGGAGACGCCGCGTCGGACGTCGTGCTGCTGACGGGCGCAGGCAAGGCTTTTTCGGCTGGCGGCGATATCGGCCACATGGAGCATAATGCGGCCAATCCGCACTTTTTCGATCATGAAGCCGAGCAGGCCAAGCGGATCGTCTTCACGCTGCTCGACATCGAGAAACCGGTGGTGTGCCGCATGAACGGCCATGCGATCGGATTGGGTGCGACGATCGCCCTGCTGTGCGACGTCATCTTTGCTGCTGAAGGCGCGAAGATCGGCGACCCGCATGTCGGGATCGGGCTGGTCGCGGGCGATGGCGGAGCGGTGGTCTGGGCGCAACGCATTGGGCTGGCGCGGGCCAAGGAATATCTGCTTACCGGTGAACTGCTAACCGCGCCAAAGGCAGCAGAAATTGGGCTCATTAATCATTGCCTGCCGACCGACGCGCTGGATGCGGCGGTCGATGCGTTTTGCCAACGACTGCTCACTGGTGCGACTCAGGCGATCCGCTGGACCAAGATTCTGACCAACATCGAATTGAAGCGGATCGCAGAGGCGGTGATGGCGCCCGGCATTGCCTATGAGTCGATGAGCGTACGGACCGCCGATCATCGCGAAGGGATTGCCGCGCTGAAAGAAAGGCGGAACCCGGTGTTTACCGGCCGCTGAGCAACCCTCTTGCCGGCGTCATGATCGTCGTCAAACTTCCTGCGCGGAGGGACGCGGGCAACTCGCGACCGAAGGCGGCACCATTGTCGGCAATCCAGCGCGCCGCCGCCTCCCCCTCGTCGGGCGCGGCGGGCTGCGGTACCTCGGGGGCCACGCGGTATTCGGCCGAGACCACCGGCCGTCGAGTTGCCGCGCAATCTCGGCGGCTAGACCGGAGTGCGTGTCAATGCTCCCCACGCAGTAGCCGCCGCCATGGTAGAAGGCGACGACCGGACCCGCGTCACGCTCCGCGCGGATCGAACAGCCGCAATGGGATGTCGCCCGCCGGACCAGACATTGCGAGATCGACAGTCTTGCCCAACGTGGGACCCCAAGGTCCCCGGTTACCTCCGGCGCAATGACCACGCCGCGAAAGGCGGCGAGCACTTCTGCCATGAAGTCCGGTCGCGGATTGGCGGCCAATGTATTGAGAAAGTCCCGGGCGTCGGGGCGAACGGCAAATGCGCGAACCCGCCCCATGCCGCACTGATAAGCCCGACGCGCAGGGTCATCGGGAAGCGTGCGTCACTCAATGCGGCCCAGAACCGTGCCGACCTCGTAGGTTTCGCCGGGTTCGACGATGATGCGCAAAATGCCAGTGGCGGGGGCTTCGACTTCGTTGGTCGACTTGTCGGCCTCAAGGAGAAACAGCGGATCGCCTTCGCTAACCTGATCGCCGTCCTTGGCCAGCCATTCGGCGATCTGCGCCTCGGTCATCGAAAAGCCGAGTTTGGGAAGGAGGATATCGGTCGCCATGGTTACGGTCTTTCGTCGTCAGGTGCACAGCCGTCGCGACCTGCCTAACGGTGCAATGAGGAGGCGCAATATGAGCCCGGCCCATATCGTCGGCACGATGCGTGATCAGTATCCGCGAGTCTCTATCCATTCCGCGGTTTCACCGGGCTTGTAGGTCTTGCCCGGCGTCTTGCCCGAGGCGGTCTTGAGGTCGAAGCCGATCGGATCCGCGCCGCCTTCAATCTCAACCCCCATCGTGGTGAGCGCCCAACTGGTCATGACATAATGACCGACCGAGAAAATCAGGTCCATCTTCTGCCGCTTGTCGAAAAACTGGCCAAGCGTTTCCCAGGTTGCGTCGCTGAGGGTTCCATTATCGATCATCTCGTCGACCGAGTGGAGAATGACGCGGTCCCGCTCGCTCCAGTCGCCGCCTTCGGGAAAGTTGCGGATCGCGGCGATGTCGTCGAGGGTCAAGCCGGCATTGCAGCCGTAACCGACATGGTTGTGCCATTCATAGGCCGACTTGACCCGCCAGGCGACGCGCAGAATCAGCATTTCGAGTAGCCGAGTTGGCAGGGTGTTCGACATCAACAGATGCTTGCCCCAGACATTATAGGCTTTGCCGAGGTCAGGATGGTTGCCCATCACCGAAATGATGTTGGTCTTCGACCCTTCTTCCCAGGCGTTGGGTTCCCCCCAGAAGGCGAACACTTCGCGCGCGTCGTCGGTCCATTCGGCGCGCGGCAGGGGAAGGATGCGGGGCTTGATGTGGGTCATGAGTGTCTCCGGGAGAATATTCTAGGTTGCCATCATTGGGCAAGCATCGCTGTTTCAGTGACGCAATCGTGTTTCGGCGGAGCCGCTCGCGACCGCGCGAGTTCGGTTCGGGCACTGTCCATGTCGGTTCGAAATTCCGCATCGGCATGAAGGCGGGCGACCACGGTTGAGGCGGCAATGCGCCCTTCCTCGACATCGCTCAGCCAATGAACGTTGCACACGCGGCGACTGTCGCCGAACGCTCGACCACGCGCGACGAGCGCATTGGCGCGCCCCGGGAAAAGTTCCGCCAGGATGAGCCCCCAACCATAGCCGATTGCGCTGTGTCCGGAGGGGTAGGAGCCGTCGCGGCGAAGCACGGACTCCATCGATGGGGTGCAGGTCGGCTGATGGTTGATCATAAACGGACGGGGACGCTGGTAACGCCGTTTTATGACCGAGGTCGAAAGTCCGAGATCGGTGAGCGTATTGCGCAATAGTTTGTTGACCGCCGGTGTAGACTGCGGACCGATATCCCTGCCCGCCGCACACGAAAATGCCTCGGCCATCGTGGGGGTGGACAGGTCGGCATCGCGCGCCGCCAACGCCCAGCGCGCGGTGCCCCTGAGGCGGACTGCGCTGTTGGCTGCATCCACGTCGCGGGCCTCCGCCGGAGACCCGGGCTCAGGCGGCGCAGGCGAGAGGAGAATGCTGTCTGACGGAACCGGCGCCGAGAGATACCCCTTAATGAAGTGGGTCACAGACGACTGCTCGGGCGAAGGCGCGCTCGGCGCCGCCGTTGCCGCAAGCATCACCAAGGCCATCGCAATGGTCGGTCTCATGCACATCTCCGAGCAGCTCTGTGAGTCTCAATGAGCCGGGGCTGCTCGCACTTTCATCTCGTCCCACCCTCCGGCAGCAGTGAAATCGACGCGGCATCGGCGGCTCGCGAACCACGCAAGGACGGTGCTCGGAATGCCTGCCAACAGCACCCAACGCATCGCAATCCCGAGCGAGGCTTCGCCGTAAGCGGGGTGCAGCATATCGCTGAGCCAACCAACGAAGACGGGTCCGCCGCCCAGCCCCAAGACCTGGATCGTGACCATCAGCAAGGCCACAGCCGTTGACCGCGAATGGCTCGGCGCGAGGCCTGTGACCACCGCCAATAAGGGAGCGGCAGAGAGTCCACCGAGGAGCATGGTTAAGCCAAAGAGCGGGAATACGCGTTCGCCAGGGCCGGTCAGAATGAAGTAACCAAGGACCGACGCGCAAGCGCCGCTAAGCATCTGTATCCAGATATACCAGCGCAGATCACGGCGCCCGAGGAAGTCGGCAAGGGGACCGCCGAGCGTGTGTCCGATCACCGAGCCGAAGAACAGTGCTCCGCCCAGCTGCAGGCCCGCGACTTGCGGCGACATTCCATGAGATCTCGCCATGAAGGCGGGCGCCCAGCTGATGAGCCCCAGCGTAAGCAAGGCGTTCAGTCCCGCCGCGACGATCAGCAGCGGCAGCGTCTTGATCGCCATCAGTTCGCGTATTGTCTGCAGAAAAGTCAGTCGATCTGGATCAGCGACTGTGCTGCCGTCCGAGAGGCCAGGGCGGAAATCGCGTAGCGTGAACCACACGATCGGCGCCAGAATGAAGCCCGGGATACTCGCCAGCATCAGCGCATGGCGCCAGCCATATTGTTGCGCCAGCCAGCCGCCCAGGGCCGGGCCGGAGAAAGTCCCGATCGACGCGCCGAGGAGAAAGATCGACAGCGCGGTCGCGCGCTGCTTCATCGGAAAGAGGTCGGCGATCCACGCTTGCGACGGGGGCGTGAAGCCACCCTCACCAATGCCGATGCCTGCGCGACCGACGAGCAATATCCAGAACGTCTTGGCCGAGCCGCAGATGATCACCGCGATGCTCCACACCGTCGCAGCGATTGCGACCATGCGCCGCTTGGACCATCCGTCGGCCAGCCGCGCCAACGGTACCACCGCAACGACGTAGACAATTGCAATGATGAGATCCTTGACGATCCCGATCATCGTATCACTGAGGTGAAGTTCGTGACGAATGGGCTCGACCATCACGATCATCATGTACCGCTCGCCCACGACCGAGGCTGAGACGAGAACCATGATGAACAGAAAATAGCCTCGGTATGCCATGCTCGGCAAAACATCGCGCGGATGCGCCGCTGGTGGCTCGGAATCGGTCAACCGAAACTCCTCTCGCTCGCCAACGCAGTTCGCTGCATCGCTGCCGTGTCGCTGGTCGGGCGTATCAGCATCTGCGAGACAATCACACGTGGCGGCAGCGAAGCGATAAAAACAATCGCGTCCGCGATGTCGGACGGCTGCATCGCGCCCTGCTTGCCGACATGGTTCCGCATTGCGGCTCGCATAGCCATATCGCCAATGCTGTCCGCGACCTCCGTTTCGGAGGCAACAGGCTCAATGATAGCAACGCGGATGCCGAACTCGCCGACCTCCTGCCGCAAGTCATCGGTCAGGCCGGTAAGGCCGGATTTGCTGATTGAGTACGAACCGAAGATGTCATCCGCGCGGCGTCTGCGGTCGAGGAGATGTTGATGATGTCGTCCGAGCCTTGCGCCTTCATCGGGCCAATAGCCGCCTTGCAAATGTAGAGCGTGCCGAACAGGTTGATGTCGAAAACCCGCCGCCACTCGTCGGTCGAGACGCTCTCGACCCCTCCCGCCTGGATGACCCCGGCTGAATTGACGAGGATATCGATTTGGCCGAGGCGCTCGACCGTATGCTCGACGGCATGAGTGGCTTCGAGCTCGATCGAGACGTCACCGGGAAGCGCAATCGCCTTGCCGTCCGCCTGCTCGATCCGCGCGACCAGCGCGACAAGGCGTTCGGCCCGCCTGGCCGAGACCGCCACGACGGCGCCCGCCTGCGCCAACGCGATCGCCCCCGCCTCGCCGATCCCGGACGACGCGCCCGTAATCAGTGCGACCTTGCCTGTCGAAATCGACATCGTTTCTCCTGACGATGTGCGGACCGGACTAAAGTTGGGCGATCACTTGTTGCAGATCTGCAGTGGTGCGAATGCCGGGGGGTGCTGCGCATACCGCGGAGACCGAATTGACCGCACGGTGCGCGGTAAGGCCGGGTGTAAAGGCGGCATAATCCTCGGGCCGGACCGGAAAGGTGATGCCGACGTCGAGCGGCGTGTCGCCCTCCACCTTTATCCGCCAACCCGATTCGCGCAATTCCCAGTCGGGGCGATCGATGTCGCGCGAACAATACCAGTTTGCGCGGAAGCGAAGCACCGGCTTCCCGCCACGCATGCCTGAAATCGTGATCCGCTGCGCCGCGAGATGACCCGCCTCGATCGTGCCGGCAGCGATCGTCAGCCGGCTGGCCGCAGCCGACGTTTCGCCGATTGCCGTCCACTCGTCGATCTTGACCCCGATTGCATCGGCCACCTGCGCCAGCGATGCCGCAAAATCATGCTTCACATAGTCGACCCTGCGCTGATCGAATTCGCCGAGCGGTGCGCCAAAACCCATCACCTGGAACAGCAATTGCGGCGAGTTGCGACTCGACAGGTCGCCGAATTCGTCGATCGTGACGCAATCAATACGGCGCGACAACGAAAGCAGTGGGAACAGCAGTGCCTCGGTTACGAAACCAGGGCTCGATCCTGTACTGTAGATCGACGTTCCGCCATCGCGGCAAGCCGTTTCGATGCGGTCGCGGATAACGGCATCCATTCCGCGCGGATGATGAAAGTCGCCGCGGGTGGTGACGACATTCTTGCCCGACGCAAGCAGGAGGCAGAGCTCGTCGATGTCGGTGCCCTGCCGCATGTAAAGAACGCAATCGGCCTTGGTCGCGACAATCTCGTCCACTGACGTGGTTGCGATAATCCCACACGACGCGACCCCAGCCAGTTCGCCTGCATCCTTACCGGCCTTGGCCGCAGAACTGACGAGCAACCCGGCAAGCTCCATCGCGGGATGCTCTATCACCGCGCGCAACGAACGCCCGCCGATATTGCCCGTGGCCCACTGGATGATGCGGAGAGGGTTATTTGGGGTCATGCTCATCCTCGCTCGTTTGACACGCTATGGGCCGAAATAGCCGATAGTCCCTTGCTGCGGATCGGGCGAATCGGCGCGCCAGCGGACCGAACCGAACGGCCGCTCCAGCCGCCGGCGAACATGTTTAATCGTTCCATCAACGATGAAGGCCTGCGCGGCCGATTGTGCGTCGAGGTCGGCCTGGGTGAAGCGGTCGCGCATCCGCAGATAGTCGCCCCACGTCGGGAACTGATAGCGCTCGGTCCACAAGGTCGGATCGGCGATGTCGCGCGAGACCGACCAGTTGAAGGCGCCGTTGCGCAACCGCGTCCGCTGGACCTGGAGCATCGCGTCGTGGAACGGTCGCGCTTGTTCGGCATCAACCATATATTCAACCTCGATGACCACCGGGCCCGACCGCATGGTCAGTGCCATCGCGACTTCGGGCTCATGGTCGATGGCGATTGATTCCGCGCCGGCCGTGCTGGCTTCCGGCAAGCGAAAGACGAAGACCATTAACGGCGTTGCGGCGAGCGCGGTCGCGGACGCAAGGACCGCGACTTCGACCGACGAGTTGCTGGCGACGACGCCCCACAACACCGCGCCGATCGCGATTCCTCCAGTCAGGGCCGACGAGAATAGCGATAGTGAACGAGCAGTTACCCACCGGGGTGCGGCGAGCTGAACGGAAATGTTGAACAGCGCGATCGTGACGATATTGGCACCCCCAGCAAGAAACAGGCCGAAGCAGGTAAGCGCGAGCGAGTGGCTGACCCCCACCAGCGCCAGCGCTGCAGCACTGACGAGCGCCATTAATCGCGTTGCCGCCTCATTGCTAAGCCGTGCGCCAATCGCGCTGACCATCAGCGCGCCAGCCACTGCGCCGACCCCGCCAGCCCCGAGGATGATGCCATAGACGCTCGCATTGCCGCCGAGCATCTGTTTCGCAATCAGGGGTCCAAGCGCTGAAGTTGATGCGCCCGCTAGGCCGAAAACAAATGCGCGGATAAGCACGGTGCGCACCGCGCTCGAATGGAGGGCATAGCGCGCGCCGGAGACGATCGCTCGGTCGATTCGTTCCGGCGGCAGACGCGACGGCACATGTCGCCGATTCCACAGGAAGAAGGCGATCAGCAGCGGCAAATAGCAGGTGGCATTAACCGCAAAGGCAGCCTTGGCTCCTGCCGCCACGACAATCAGCCCGCCAACGGCCGGACCGAAACTGCGCGCAAAATTATAGCTGATCGACCCGAGCGCGATCGCTGCCGGCAGTTGGGCTGGCGGCACCTGTTCACTGATCGAGGCCTGCCACGACGGGCTATAAAGGGCGACCCCGGCACCGATGAGCGAACAGAAAGCGAGCAGCATCCAGGGCGAAGTCAGCCCAAGCCAAGCGAGCAGCGTCAGCGTAGCCCCGCAGATTGTCGAGAAAGCGAGCCCGGCCATCGCGATTTTGCGCCGGTCAAACATGTCGGCGATCGCCCCCGACGGCACCGCCACCAGCATCAGCGGGAGCATGAGTGCGGTTTGGACCAACGCAACCAAACTGGGCGACGAGGTAAGCCGGGTCATCTCCCAAGCCGCACCGACCCCCAGGATCAACTGACCAAAGTTCGAGAGGACGCTAGCCGACCAGATACCGCGAAAGACAGGCTCCCGCAGCGGCGCAAATGCACCCCCCTGCCCTTCGATCTTCGTGTCGCTCCCCGCTGCCACGCCTGGTCGCCCTGCCTCCAATGTCCCGTCGGCTAGTATCCACGAAGCCGGCGCGAAGGAAGCGAACACTGGCCTTGCGCAATCAATCGCCGCCGCGATCAGCAAGAGGGTGGTGGGCGGCAGGCCTGCATGCGATATTCGAGGACGATCCGCCATCGCGAGGCGATGCGACGGCAGTCCACGGAGAGCGAAATGGCCGACGCCTATATCATCGATGCCGTCAGGACGCCGCGAAGCATCGGCAAAGTCGGTAAGGGTGCATTGTCCGTGATGCATCCGCAGCATCTAGCGGCGACGGTGTTAGTCGCACTCAAGGAACGCAACGGGATCAAGACCGAAGAAGTCGACGACATTATCTGGGGCACCAGCGCGCAGATGGGCCTCCAGGGCGGCGACATCGGCCGGATGGCGGCGCTCGACGCTGGCTATGATCCCAAGGCGAGCGGGGTGACGCTGGATCGCTTCTGTGGCTCGGGCTTGACCGCAACCAACCTTGCGGCGGCCCAGATCATGTCGGGGATGGAAGATCTCGTCATTGCCGGCGGAACCGAGATGATGAGCCATGTCATCGAATTCGGCACCAAAATGCGTGAAGCGAAGATTGGTGCAGCAAGCGGTTTGGGGACCGGCAATGCGCGGCTTCAGGCCAGGCACCCCCAGACCAATCAGGGCGTCGCGGCCGACGCGATCGCTGCGATGGAAGGCATTAGTCGGTCAGAACTCGATGCATTCGGGGCAGAGAGTCAGCGACGCGCTGCCCTAGCGTTGAAGGAAGGCCGCTTCGATCGGTCGACGGTCAAGGTCACCGATGATGAGGGAAACATCATCCTCGACCATGAAGAATATCCGCGGCCCGGCACGACCGCCGAAGCGCTCGCGCAACTCAAACCCGCGTTCGCGATGTTCCATGACATGCCATCGAGCGCGGGAGGACCGACCTTCAAGCAACTCGTGAACCAGCGCTATCCCGACCTCGAGTTCGAGCCCGTTCATCATGCGGGAACCTCCTCGGGCGTCGTCGATGGCGCGGCGGCAATCCTGCTCGCGTCAAAAGCCTATGCCGAAAAGCAGGGCTGGAAGCCGCGCGCGCGGATCGTCGCGACGGCCAATGTCGGCGACGATCCGACGCTGATGCTGAACGGACCGGTACCGGCAGCGACAAAGGTGCTGGCGAAGGCCGGGCTGAGTAAGGACGACATCGACGTGTTCGAGGTAAATGAGGCGTTCGCCGTTGTCGTCGAAAAGTTCATCCGCGATCTCGATCTGGACCGGGCGAAGGTCAATCCCAATGGTGGCGCCATCGCGCTCGGGCATCCGATCGGAGCAACCGGTGCGGTCTTGATCGGCACCGCGCTCGACGAACTTGAACGCACCGGCGGACGCTTTGCGCTGATCACGATGTGCGCTGCGGGGGGAATGGCGCCCGCGATCATCATCGAACGCGTATGAATGCCGAACAAACGTCCGTAAGGGTCAGAGGCACTTCCCGCATCGCCTAGGGCTTAATCGCCCTAGCGCGGTGGCATGCGGATGGCGCCGTCGAGGCGGATGGCCTGCGCGTTGAAATAGGTGTTGCGCACCAGTTCCAGTACCAGGCTGGCAAACTCGTCGGGCTTGCCCAGCCGCTTCGGGAACGGCACCGACTGATTAAGCGCTTCAAACATGGCCGGGTTCATGTCCTTGAAGCGCAGCATCGGTGGCGTACCGAAAATGCCCGGCATAATCGCGTTGACCCGGATCCCCAGGTCCATCAAGTCGCGGGCCATTGGCAATACGAGGCCATTCACTCCAGCTTTTGTCGCACCGTAGCAAACTTGCCCAACCTGCCCGTCCTGTGCGGCTGCACTGGAGGTCAGGATAATCGTCCCACGCTCGCCATCCTCCAGCGGTTCGAGCGACGCCATGCCGAGCGCGGCGATGGAGGCCATCCGGTAACTCGCGATGAGCACGCCTTCTGCTGAAAAGGCGAAATCCTCGGTCGAGAGCCGCTTGAAGCCACCGGCTGCCTTGTCCTTGCTAACGGTCTTGCCGCCCTTCACTGCGGTTGCGCAATGGACCAAGATGCGCTCCTGCCCATTGGCGGCGCGCGCCTGCTCGAAGCCGGCCAGCGCGCTCTCTTCAGAGAGAATATCCACCTTGCAAAACAAGGCATTGGCCTCGGCGGCGATAGCTTGCCCGCTGTCCTCGTTTATATCGAAGATGGCGACTTTTACCCCTCCGGCGACGAGCGCCTTCGTGGTCGCGAGGCCCAGGCCGGATGCGCCGCCGGTGACGATGGCGGAAAGCGACGAGTCGATCTTCATGGCGTTGCTCCCAATCGGTCGCCGAGGCTATCGCGACGCACGTAGCAATACTCAACCGGTTGCAAAGAAGCGGTGCGCTGTATCGCCCCAGCGTTGACCGAATATCCGCGCATCGCGCTAGCGATAGCGTCGGCACCGCGCCACTCACCGGTTGCGGCCTACGCTCGGGGCCCTAGTGCTGCAACGCAGCTCGCATCGAACAGAGCAGCGAATTCAGGGGATAATGATGACAAAGGTCATGACGGGCGTTCGGGTGCTGGAAGTGGCGCAATTCACCTTCGTGCCGGCGGCGGGCGCCATTCTTGCCGACTGGGGCGCGGATGTCATCAAGATCGAGCACCCCGTTCGTGGTGATACGCAACGCGGCTTTCTGAACATGGGCGGCGTTCAACTCGATCCCCTGCGGCACACGCTGATCGAGCATCCCAACCGCGGCAAGCGCAGCGTCGGCATCGATATCTCGACGGAGGACGGGCAGCAGGTCCTCTACGAACTCGCCAAGCAGTGCGACGTCTTTCTGACGAACTACCTTCCCCAAGTACGCCAGAAGAATAAGTTCGACATCGAGCATATCCGGGCGGTCAATCCCAACATCATTTATGCGCGCGGAAGCGCCTATGGCGACAAAGGCGCGGAACGCACCTCCGGCGGGTTCGACGGCACCGCCTTCTGGTCACGAAGCGGCATTGCTTACACGATGACGCCCGAGGAAATGGACGGCACACTATCGCAGGGGATCCCCGCCTTCGGCGACTCGATCGGTGGCATGTTCATCGCGGGCGGCATTTCTGCCGCGCTCTACCATCGCGAAAAGACTGGCGAGGCCAAGGAGCTCGACGTCTCCCTCCTCAGCAGTGCGTGGTGGGCCTCCGGAGCCCTGATTGCGCAGGCTATGGAAACCGGCGTCGTCACCCGTAACCCCATGCCGGGCAAGGGCGCCGGCGGGCGTAACCCGTTCCAGGGCAATTTCCAGACATCCGACGGCGGAACGATCAATCTGACGATCATCTCGCCGAGTGGCCTGATTCGTGACACGTTCGAACATCTCGGGCTGCCGGAGGCCGCTGACGATCCACGCTGGCAGGACGTTCATGGTCTGATCGAACATGCCGCGACGATCGCGCCGATGATCGCGGCGGCAATTGGCGCCAAGCCGTTCGACTATTGGCGCCAGCATCTGCGAACGATGAAGGGGCAGTGGGCACCGATTCAAAGCCTCCTTGAACTGACGACTGATGAACAGGCGCTCGCCAACGACATGATCATCGAAGTTGAGGCGGTGGACGGGGGCAAACCGCTGCGTCTCGTCCGCGGCCCGGTTCAATGGGATCATGAGCCGCTCGAGACGACTCGCGCGCCACAAGCCTCCGAGCACACCGAGTTGGTGCTGATGGAGATGGGCTTGGAATGGGATCGGATCGAGGAGCTGAAAGCCACGGGCGCGATCGCCTAACCGGCAGCGCGCCGAGTCGCGGCGCAGTACACCTTGTTGAAGACCTGGTGCCTCTCTTTCAGTCAGGCGCCAATTTCGTGCAGTCCACCTCACCGGACTGCAATAAAAACGGAGAGGATCTCGTTTTTGTTGACAAGCCCCATCGGCTGGTCAACAACCCTGTCTATTATAAAAAAAACAGGAGCGGATAATGGCGACGACTGGGTCGAATAAGGCGAAGATTGCCAAGCGAGTCATTGAGGTGCTTGAGTTTTTCGACGATGAGCATCCCCAGGCAACGGTCATGGACATTGTCCGCCGGTTCGATCGACCCCAGTCCAGCACATCCGAATTGCTGTCGAGTCTGGTCGAGGTGGGTTTGCTCTACAAGGATCCCTATTCGCGCTTTTATTCACCCACGCCCCGCGCCGCGATGCTGGGCTGCGCAGCCCAGCCAAGCCTGGTTCGCGATGGCCGTATCACCGGATTGATCGATCGGCTGACCGCGCAGACGGGTCTCGGTGTCGGCGTGTTCGGGATGGTCGGGCTAAAGGCCCAAATTTATAACTGGCGCGCCGGCCAGCGTCCGCTCCGCACCGCAGACCCCTTCGCGATCAGCGGCGGTCAGAAGGAGCATCTGTCTGATTCCGCAGTCGGTTGGCTTCTGCTATCGACGGTTCCCCAGGCCCGCCGCGAGAGCATGCTGCGCCGGCTGAACGCCGAGGCATCCGATGAGCGCAAATTCTGCTTCTCCGACATGGCGACGAAGCTACAGGAGTGTCGCGTGCAGGGCAGCGCAGCAGGCGTCGCCGGCTTTGGCTCCCAGGCGCAAATCGCCACCGTGCTGTTCCCGGATCTGCCGCAAAATCAGCCGCTTGCGATCGGCTTTGTGTATGATGCATCGGAACAGGTCAATCCGGCAATTCTGGTGCAGACTCTGAGCGATGCGGTGTTGCGCTGTGTCGAAGGCCAGAGCAACTTGTCGACTGCCGTTCAACCTTTGTTCGACCTGCCTGCGCAGCACGATGTCGCGACGGTGCGCCTGCCGATGCCGGCCATGGCAATGTCGGGTCCGATGATCGTTGGGGCGGGGCTTCGGTAACTGGCGTCGGGAGGGAGCGGTCGTCTTTCCAGATCTGAAAGGCCCTGCCGGCGGGCGGCTTACTCAAAGCTCGAGGCTCGTTCCTCTTCGAGCGGTTTCCTGTCCATTAACGAGAAATCGAGTACCGCACCGACGCGCTTCGCCGACTCCTTGCGGCCTTCCTGAAAGGTAAAGCAGGTTGGCGGCATTCGGCGCGCGTCGGATTGCTCGGCCATGGGGATCGCACGCCCGTGAGCAATGATCGCGCTCCAGCGGAGTAATCTCGCGGACTCGCGCTTGTCCTTGTCGAGGGAGGCGATCCACTCGCCGAGTTCAAACAACGTCTTTCCATCGGCCTCAACCGGTTGCGTGACAACACCATTTCGCTCGACGATCCGCAGCATAGGCGTGCCGTCACGCGACAATTCGGCAGTCCGAACTCCATCGACCGCATCGGTGACGACAATTCGAAACATGGTCGGCGCAGCATCACGGGCATGGGCTGCGGCGAGCAAGGCCATGTCGTGAAGGTGCGTGCAGTTGAGCGTTTTCTCGCCTCGCGAAGTGGCAGCCTCCAATGCAGCGCCGGTAAAGGTCGATCGCAATTGCTCCACCGCCCCAGGGCATGTCGACCAAGGCGCTCGCAACATTTCAGCCTCGACTCGCGCGATCGTCGTGCCGTCGTGGTGTAGCGTCACCCCCATGTGGTGATAGTCGTCTTCGACCCAGGCGCTGACCTCGCGCGCGCCGGACGTGACGAGCACTTGGCGGTGAAACGCGCCGGACACTAGTCCCGTGCCAGCAGCAACGCCGCCGCCATCGGCCCTCCGCCCGAGGTGGCGATTGCCACCTTGGGGTCGCCGGCGATCTGCCGCGCGCCGGCGTCTCCGCGCAACTGCACCACGCCTTCATAGGCAAAGCCGAAGCCATGTAGCCTGCCCCAGCCGAGTTGCCCGCCGCCGGTGTTCATCGGCAATTCGCCATCGCGCGCGATCCGCTTGCCGCCCTCGATGAAGCGGCCGCCCTCGCCCACCTCGCAAAAGCCCAACCCTTCAAGCCATGTAATCGGCTGGAAGGCGAACCCGTCATAGAGCTGAACGGTGTCAACGTCCTTGACCGTATAGTCGGTGTTTTTCCACAGATCGCGACCGGTCGGATAGGCGCTGGCCCATTCTGCCTGGTCCCAGCTATAGCGCTCAACCGACCCCGCCGTCGCCGCAATCCGGATCGGGGCCGTCTTGACCTCGTCGAGCGCATCCCCGGCCGAGACGATGACGACGGTTGAGCAGTCGGTAAAACGATCACAATCATAGAGGCAGAATGGCGAGGAGATCATCCGCGCGGTCATATATTCGTCCATCGTCAGTGGCTTCTTGACGATCGCGCGCGGGTTGAGGGCAGCATTGGCATGGTCGTTAAGCGCGACCTGGGCCAACTGCTCGCGGGTCAGGCCGTAGCGTTTCATGTGGCGGGTAGCGAACTGCGCGGTCCAGTTGGCGGCGGAAAATGCCCCGAATGGTGAAACCCATTGCGAGTTTCCGCTAAGCCCTTCGCGGCGTTCGAGCGGCGGAAACTCATCGGGACGCGCCATGGCGGCGGCTTCGTAGACGGTGCGAAAGCAAAGCACATGGCGGGCCTGGCCCGCTCTAACCGCCATTCCTGCCTCCGCAATCGCGCCGAGTTGCGCGGTCATTTCCGCAGCGCCGATGTGCCAGCGGGTCTTCAAGCCCAAGGCTTCAATCAGTTCGTCCGAACCAACCGGTGAAAAGCCGAGAAATACCTGCATCTTGCCTGGATAAGTCGCGACGCCGTCAATCTGGTCGAGTGTCAGGCCGGCATCCGCGATCGCCTCGCGGACGGCATCGACCGTCAGGCCAAGCGGCGATCTTGTCAGCCGGACGCCGACCTCGGACATTCCGATCCCGGTGATGTAGGCTTCTCGCGCCATCGCTTAGCCTGCCTTCTCGAACAGCGGAAACCAGATACCGTCCTGTTCCTCGAACAGGACGCTGACCCGATCGTCGATCGAGACCGACTCAACTGGGCAGTTGACGATATTCGTCGTGAGGTAGACGCCCGGCGCATCGTCGAGTTTGACCCGGGCAATGACGAACGGCACCTCCATGTCCTTTGCCCATGGCTGGTAGTTGACCGTATAAGTATCGACCACACCCTTGCCCGAGACAGCGAAGGGCGCGACCTGCTCCGACTGGCAATTGCGGCAGATTTCGCGCGGCGGATGAATGAAGGTGCCGCAGTCGCCACATCGCGCGATGTTGAGTTTCCCCTCCGCGCCGCCAGTCCAGAAGGCGCGGTTGTCCTTGTCGAGGCGGGGACGCGGGCGGCGCCAGGCCATCGTCAGGCGCCCCAGACCAAGTGCATCTCCTCAATTCCCATGACGTGCCCGCCATGAAATACCGGCGGGCGGGAAAGGTCGAGCGTGAACGGGGGGAGACGTTCGAGCATTTCCTCATAAAGGACCTGCAACTCGACCCGCGCCAGATGCGATCCGAGGCAGCGATGTGGCCCAACGCCGAAGGCGATGTGGACATTGTTCTCACGATCGAGGTCATAGCTTTCCGGGTGCGGAAATTCGCTGGCGTCGAGGTCGGCTGCCGGGAGGAGCAGCTTCACGATGTCGCCCGGCATCATCGTCGCTCCGGCCAGCTCGACCTGCTTCTTGATGATCCGCATCGGCACGGTGAAGGTAAAACGGCGAAGCATTTCCTCGGACGCCTCTGGAATCAATTTCGGCTCGGCGCGCAACTTCGTCTGAAGCGCAGGGTCGAGCGCGAGCCCGCGCATCGCCAGCCCCATCCCGTTCATCACCGTGTCGAGACCGGCGATGAACAGCAGAACTCCGTAATTCTCCATGTCCGCCAAGGTCGTCGGTTTGCCGTCGACTTCGATCTGCCACAGCATCGACAAAATATCGTCTTGCGGATTGTCCCTGCGATCGAGAACGGTGTCGCGCATCGCCGCTGCTATCCGCTGCAGGCGGAGCATCGACCCTTGGCGGTCAGTATCGATCGCCGCCATATGCTCCTTGACGATCGTCCGATATTCGTCCTGCCTTTCGAGTGGCAAGCCCAGCATCTTGAGAAACACCTGGACCGGCAACGGCTCGGCAACTTCCGCCATGAATTCGCAGCCGCCCTTGGGCTTAACCGCGTCGATCAGGTCGCCAGCCAATTCCTTGATGCTGCCGCGCAAACCGGCGATTGTCTTGGGCGAAAAGACCTTCTGCAGCGGCTGGCGATACTTGGTGTGTTCGGGCGGATCGAGCGTGATTGGTACAGGCTGCGGGACATGCGACGAGCCCGGCGGAAGCGATGCCAGCAGCGCGTCCATCTGCGCCTTGGGCATGAATTCGCTCGAAAAGGATTCGGTGTCGCGCGACGCTGCATAGTTCGCCGCATGCGTCAGGATGACCCAGCCGCCGCCGTTGCGCGGGGTCCAAAAGACAGGCGGCGCAGTGCGCACCATGTTGGACAGGCGGGCATGAGGATCGACCAGCAGCGCGGGGTCGGCATGAACATCGAAATCATAGACCAGCGCATCGGGAACATGGTCGGGTTTGGGAGTGATGGCGCTGAGGGTAGCGTGCAAGGTCGAAATCTCCGGTCTCGATGAGGATCATTGTTTCTCTGATCGCTGGTGTCGGCCAGGCGGGTACCCGAAGGCAATGCCCCGACATCGCCGCCAAGGGCAATAGCGCCGGCACGATCCAGCGCACCGACTATCAGCACTGTATCGCGCTGGCGATGTGCGATCCCATCAGTTGATCCGCGCGCGGTTCTCGCTTCTAGGATCGAGCGAGCGACGCTGGAGTGGCGACATGAAGATCCGGATCGAGAAGGCCGCATGTGTCGGCAATGCGCGCTGCGCGGCGGTCTCCGCCGAACTATATCCGCTCGACGACGACGGCTATATCGACACCGAAGGGTTCGGCGTGCCGCCGGGCATGGAAAAACTGGCGAAGAATGGCGCGCGTGCCTGCCCCGAACGCATCATCTTCGTCGAGGAAGGTGACGGGACGATTTCTTGGCCGCCGCAAAAGTCCGCCTGACCTGATCCACGGAGCAATGGGATGAACGATATATTGGGCTACCAGGGCAAGCGGGTGATCGTCAGCGGCTGCTTTTCAGGCATGGGCGAAGCGACCGCGAAACTGCTTCTCGAACTGGGCGCCGAAGTTCACGGACTGGATTATAAGGACGCAGCGCTGCCGCTGGCTTCCTTCAACAATGTCGACCTACGCGATGCCGCATCGATCGAGTCCGGGGTCGCGGCGATCGGTGGCAAGATCGACGCCCTGTTCAACTGCGCCGGGCTTCCCCAGTCCTTCCCGCCCCTCGAGGTGATGAAGGTCAACTTTATCGGGACGCGCCACCTGACCGAGCAGGTCCTGCCTTTGATGGGTCCCGGCGGCGCGATCGCCAGCATCGCCTCGACCGGCGGTCTGGGTTGGAGCCGTCGTATCCCGACCAGCATGGAGCTGATCGCGACGAAAGGTTTTCAGGCCGCCGTTGACTGGTGCGAAGCGCATATGGACGTCGTCGCGGAGGGTTACAGCTTTTCGAAGGAGAATGTGATTGTCTGGACGCAATATCTGGGAGCTCACTTGATCAAGCAGGGCATCCGCATCAACTGCACCCTGCCGTCGCCCACCCAAACCCCGATGATGGCAAGCTTCCACGCTGCGTCAGGCAAGGACGTGGTCGATGCCGCCGCCGAGCCGATGGGCCGCTATTCGACCGCAGCTGAACAGGCCGGCGGATTGGTACTGATCAACAGCGACCTTGCCAGCATCGTCAACGGGGTCGTGTTCCCGGTCGATGGCGGTTTTATGGGCGGCGTCGCGACCGGTCAGGTCGATCTCAGTGTGATGATGAGCCGCAAGAAGTAACCGGCGCGAACCAAAGACGGGACCTGCGATGAATTTCGAACTTACCGACGACCAGGACATGATGCGCGACATGTTCGCGCGCTTCCTCGACGAACATAGTTCGATGGTCCGGGTGCGCGCCGCAGCACCGTCGGGCTTCGATCGGGCGCTGTGGAGGGGACTGGCCGAGCAGGGCGCTCTCTCGATCCGTGTGCCCGAGGACGCCGGCGGGCTCGGGCTCGGGCTGATCGACGCAGCGGTGCTTATGGACGAGGCCGGGCGCACGCTGGCGTCGGGTCCTCTGGCCGAGGCGCTCGTCGCCGCGCGCCTGCTCGCGTTGCTTGGGGGCGACGCCGACCTGCTTGGTCGCGCGCTGACGGGCGAAACCCTCGTCACGCTCGCCCTGCACGACATCGCCGAGCAGCCCCTCCAGTGGGTCGCCGGGGGGCTGGTTGCGGACCATGTGATTGCGCGCAACAACGACGATATCGTGATCGTGGCGGTGCCTGAGAGTGCACGGAACGCGGAGGAAAACCTTGCGTCGACCCCGCTCGCCGAACTCGACCTTGGTGCATTGCCCCAGACGGTGCTTGCTTCAGGCGCCGATGCGAAAGGCGTGTTTGCAGCAGGCATCGAGGAGTGGAAGCTGCTGGTTTCGGCCGCGCTTGCTGGGCTCGGCCGCGAGGCGCTCAAGCTTGCCGCCGCTTATGCCAGCGAGCGCAAGCAGTTTGGCCAGTTCATCGGCCAATTTCAGGCGATTTCACACCCGCTCGCCGACCTGATCTGCGAGATCGACGGCGGGAAGTTCCTGGTTTGGAAGGCAATCCGCGACATCGCCGACGGCGACCGCGACGCCGCCGCGAGCATCTCCCTCGCCGCCTGGTGGAACGCCGATGCCGCCGCGCGGGCGGTGGCGCAATCGCTTCATACGTTCGGCGGCTATGGGCTGACGACCGAATATGACATCCATCTGTTCAACCTGCGCGCCAAGGCTTGGCCGCTGGTGTTCGGCGATCCGCAGCGCTTGCTCGATGAAGCCGGCCGAAGGCTTTATGCCGGTGACAGCACAACGCTTCCGGATGGCGGCGAAAGCCCGATCAACTTCGACTTCGGCGCCGACGCCGATGCGATCAGGAGCGAAATCGACGCTTTCTTCGACCGCAACGTGACACCCGAAATGCGCGCGAAATTCCATTACAGCTGGGAGGGCTTCGATCCCGACCTCAACCGCAAGCTCGCGGCTGAAAATCTACTGTACCTTGGCTTGCCGAAGGATGTCGGCGGGCGCGGCCTCTCGCCCTATGCCAAAATTGCCGCGATGGATGCGTTTGAGGTCCAGGGCTATAACAACCCCGCCGCCGGCGTCTCGCAGATGGTGTCGCTGATCATCCAGCGCTTTGGCAGCGACGAGTTGAAGCAGGACGTGCTTCCGCGGATCATGTCGGGCGAGGTGATCTGCAGCCTGGGCTATTCGGAACCGCAATCGGGATCGGACGTCTTCGCCGCGCAGTGTCGCGCTACGCCTGACGGCAATGGCTGGCGGATCGACGGCACGAAGATGTTCACCAGCGGCGCCAATCTCGCCACCTATGTCCTGATGCTCGCCCGTACGAACACCGAAGTCGCCAAGCACAAGGGGCTGACGATGTTCATCGTGCCCCTGCGCACCGGCGACGCGCAGACCGAGGGCGTGACGGTCCAGCCGGTCCATACCTTCCAGGACGAACGGACCAACATCACCTTTTACGACGGTGTGAAGATCCCTGGCAGCTATCGGCTCGGCGAGGTCGATGGCGGCGTCAAGACGATGAGTGCCAGTCTCGAGCTCGAGCATGGCGGCGGCTTCGGCAAGTATCAGCGCAAGATGCTACTCGCAGCTGAAGCGCTGTGCCGCGAGATCAAGTGGCAGGGCGAGCCTCTTATCAAAGATCAGTCGGCGCAGGCGCGGTTGGCGCGGACCACGGCAAACCTGTGGGTGTCCGAGCTGCTGACCTATCGCGCAACGTGGGTGATTGCGGAAAAGAAGACTAATCTTGCTTATGGCCCTATGGCGAAGATGTTTTCGTCCGAGAAATTCCTCAGCGACGCGCGCGATCTGATCGACCTGACCGCCCCACTGTCGCTCTCGAAGCGCAAGGGTCCGGCCGAAGAAATCAACATGTTCTACCGCCACGCGCAGGGATCGACCATTTACGGCGGCACAAGTGAAGTGCATCGCTCGATGATCGCCGAACGCTGCCTTGGCCTGCCGCGCACCCGCGCCTGAAGGGACTGCCATGTCGGACGAACCGCATCTGTTGACGGAAGAGCAGGATGGAATTCTGATCGCGACGCTCAACCGGCCCGATAAGCTCAATGCGCTGTCGGGCCAGACGATGGCCTTATTCGAGGCGGCACTTCACCGTTTCCGTGATACGCCCGAACTCAAGGTAATGCTGGTCCGCGCGAATGGTCGTTTTTTCAGCGCCGGTGCCGATCTTCATGGGGGATCGTCGCGCCCACCATCCAAGACGGCGTCCGCGATCCGCGAGAACCACCGGCTCGGCCTCCATGGCATGCACCGCATCTACGACGAGATGGAGCATATCGAAAAACCGATCGTCGCCGCCATTCATGCGACCTGCGTCGGTGGTGGACTGGAGCTGGTGCTGTCGTGTGATTTCCGGCTGGCAGCGAAGTCGGCTTTTTTTGCCTTTCCCGAAGGATTATTCGGTGTCCTCCCCGCGTCAAACGGGGTTAGCCGCCTCACGCGGCTGTGCGGACCCCATTGGGCGCGATGGCTGATCATGGGCAATCAGAAGGTCGATGCGGATCGCGCTCTGACTATGGGACTGGTCCATGACGTCACTCCCGACGAGGGCTTCGATGAGGCGGCGATGGAGTTCTGCCGCCATTTAACAAAATCATCAGGCGAACAAATGGGTGCGGCCAAAATCGCGATCGAGTTGGCCGCCGAACTCGGCCCCGAGATGGGTCGCCATGTCGAGCGCATGGCCAACAGCGCACTGATGCTTAATCCAGAGTATCTGGCCGGTATCGAGCGCTATATAAAGAAACTGGGATCGAAGAAATAGCAGCGCTAGTCGGCGCCGGCCGATGCCATTTCGCGAAAATCGCGGATGCCAAGCTCGAGTAGCCGGGCCTCCGACCGCAGGAAATTTCGCACATTGGGCGCAAACTGGCCCGGCAGCACTCCGGGCAATATGCGATCCGTGGCAACCGTCACGACGCGCTCGATACCGGTGTAGAGCACCGTCGCCATTCCCGCCGCAAGCGATCCCGAAACCTCGGAATCATGATCCATCTGCGCCACCAGCATCCCGATGACCGGACGCGCGGCATTTACGCGGTTGGCCATCATGCGCTTGTCGCGTTGGTCAGACATGCTGTTGCGCATATGGAGGATGGTTGAATTCTTGTGCCAGAAGCCGTGGATGGCAGTGACGAACTCGAGGCAATGCGCGTTGAGCGCTTCGTCGGGCCAGCGCATCCGGAGGTGACGCAGATAAGCGTCCTCGGCGCCCGCCATGACGGGCTCGAGCACGGCGAGCAGCAATTCGGTCAGATCGGAGAAATAAAGGTAAAGCGAGGTCATCCCCAACGATGCCTCGCGGGCCACGGCACTCAGCGAGAACGGCGTGTCTTCCCCCTGTTCAAGAAGTTCATTGGTCGCGGCCAGGATGCGCGCGCGCGTGTCCCGACCCTTGCGGCCGAGCCGCTGCCCACTGAGGTTATGGCTGACCGGTTTGGCAACCAATGCAGTGGCCCCTCGTCGCCTCTTCACTTCATCCGAAGTCGTGTGGACAGCAGTCACAATTCCCATTTCCTATGAAGCGCGCCAGGCAATCAGCTTGGTTTCGAGGAACTCCTCAATCCCTTCCAGGCCCCATTCGCGCCCCATACCACTGGCCTTATATCCACCAAACGGAATATCGCCTGCGATGCTCATCCCTCCGTTGACACTCATTGTGCCGGTGCGGACGCGATTTGCGACATGCATTGCACGCTCGAGACTGGCGGACGAAACACCCCCGCCAAGGCCGTAATCGCTCGCATTGGCGATACGTATGGCGTCCTCGTCGTCCTCGAACGGGATGACCACCAAAACGGGTCCGAAAATCTCTTCCTGCGCGATCCGCATGTCATTGGTCACGTCGGCGAAGCAGGTCGGCTCGATGAAATAGCCCCCGCCCTTGTCGGGCCGCGCCTTGCCCCCTGCGATCATGGTCGCGCCTTCCTGTTGGCCAAGCTCGATGTAGGACATCACGCGGTCCATCTGCCGCTTCGACACGACCGGACCCATGATGTGCTTGGGATCGTCGAACACGCCCCAATTTTCGCCAAAGCTCGCATAAGCGTGTTTCAAAATGGCCTTGGCCTCTTCGTACCGACTTTTGGGCACAAGCAGGCGCGACTGCACCGCGCAGCCCTGTCCGGCGTGGAACACCAACATGGTGCTCGCGACCTCCATCGCAAATTCGGGCGCGTCGTCGAGGACAATCTTGGCCGACTTCCCCCCAAGTTCAAGGAATACGCGCTTCAACGTTGCCGCGCCCTGCTCCATGATGCGCTTGCCGACGCCGGTCGAGCCGGTGAACGAGATCAGATCGACGCGGGGATCCTTGACCAACATCTCGCCCGCAAGCGCCGGATCGGCGCCGAACACGACGTTGAGGACGCCTGCCGGAAAGCCGGCCTCCGCCGCAAGTTCGCCAAAGATCGCGCCCATCCCTGGCGTGTCCGGTGCTGGCTTGAGAATGACGGTGCAACCCGCCAGCAAAGCTGCGACGACCTTGCCGACATTGACGTAGAGCGGCACGTTCCACGGAGTAATTGCAGCGACGACGCCGATCGGCTCATAGACCGCTTTGCGCATCGTTTCGAAACCATAGCTGACTCGACCGCCATAGTCGCGTTCCCAAGTGACTTTGGGAAAAACCGCGAGGAAGTCATCCCACCCTTCCATAGCCATGTCGACATGGGCGCGGGAGACTGCGCCCCACGCCGCGCCCGCCTCGTAGCGGGCGAGATCGGACAGGCGGTCCTGATTGGCCAGAAACAGGTCACGCAACTTGGTCACCAACTCGACACGGAGACCGATGTTGGTCGACCAGTCAGTCGAATCGAACGCGCGTCGCGCGGCAGCGATCGCCGCGTCGACATCCGCCGCCGAAGAGTCGGCGGCCTTGCCGACGGGCTCACCGGTCCATGGGCCGATCACGTCGAAGGTCTTGCCGCCTTCGGCGTCGCGGCGCTGGCCGTCGATGAAGAGCTTGGCTTCGGGTAAAATGGTCATCGCGAATGATTCCTGTCTAACATCAATGATCAGCACTTGCTGGCGCTCAACGTGACTAAGCCGATATGCAGGTCGGCGGGCATGTCGAGGACTGCCCGGAACGCGTCGGTTACCGAATTATATTGCGACACAGGCCGTTCGCGCAGGACCAACCCGATCTTCGCATTCTCCTGCATGAACTGCATTGCAACGTCGCGCGGCCAGTCGGGCGCGCTCTTGGTCTCGTCATACATTTGGCCAGCGCGAACCACCGTCACCCGGACACCCTCGCCCTCGAGCTCACGCGTCCACATGTCGGAGATGAACTCCAACCCGGCCTTCGTCCCGGCGTACATCCACAGCATCGGCATCTTCAGATTGACCGACTCACTGGTCACATTGATAATGTGACCGCTGCCAGCGAACAGCGGCATTGCCGCGCGAGCGCAGAAAATCGGCCCCGCCAAGTTCGTATTCAGCGCGGCCAGGATCTGGGCATCGTTCGCCCCGGCCAGCGTAAACGGCTCGAAAATGCCGGCATTGTTGATGAGCGCGTCGATCCTGGGATGACGTTCGGCGATCTTGGTAAAGGCGGTTCGTACACTGTCGGGATCACCAACATCGCATTGCAACGCAAGGTGAGGCGCGCCCAGTTCCTCGCCCACCATCTGAACCTTGGCGAGCGTCCGACCAAGCAACACGACTGTCTCACCGTCCGCAGCAAAGCGCCGCGCGAGTGCACGGCCCAGGCCATCCCCAGCCCCGGTGATAACGATCGTCTTGGCCAACTGCCCGCTCCATTTTCCCGTGGCGTCTCAATTGCGCCCTCCGCCCCTCTGGCGACAAGAGGCCGCGCATCGCGCGCGCGATGGTTAGTTCGTCACCCGGCCGGAGGTGCGAAATCAGCCGGATAAGCCGACAAATCCCCGTCATAGGCAATCCCGCCCGTCCAGAAATCGCTGCCGCTGATCTTCCGGAAATAATGCACGGTCCGCGCAACCGAGCCTGCGCTCGAGCGCGGCTCCATCGCAATTCCACTCGGCGAGACTCCGCGCGCCCGAGCGCTGAAATCCCGGATCGTGAACATGAGGTCGTCGGTCTGCTGCGCGCACAGGACGAGGTCGCTGCCCGGGCAGTAGCGGACGGGTTCGACCTGCACTGGCGACAGGCGTCCACGTTTCATGGCTACCTTTCCCGGGGTGCGCGTCACTTCGGGGCCA
The DNA here is from genome assembly GCA_039919075.1 of Sphingomicrobium sp. Classification (GTDB taxonomy): domain Bacteria; phylum Pseudomonadota; class Alphaproteobacteria; order Sphingomonadales; family Sphingomonadaceae; genus Sphingomicrobium. Next base: position 104,907 of record JBDSGJ010000031.1, on the reverse strand, counting down.
TGCACTTCATCATACCATTTGTGATATTCAGCCTCCCGGCCCGCGACGAAGTTGGCGAAGATGATGCTGACGCCAGACAGCGGCTGGTCCCTTTGATGGTTCGGACTAGACACCCAGTCGGAATACAATGCGTAGCTGTGAATCCGCTCGTTTTGCGTTGAATCGTCGATTAGCCCGGCCTCGCGCGCCTCGGCCAGCAACGGTCCGAGCGCCGGCAGATCGAGTTTCGGCTCGGCCGTGTCGAACTCGTAGACGCTCATGAAGCGCCACGGCTGGGGAATGTCGGCCATGATCTGTTCGGGCGTGACCTCATATCGATCCGCCGAGGCGAAACCGCGCAGGCGTTTAAGCGCGTCCTGATGCGCGCCGTCGAACCAGTGGGCATAATCGCCTTCGCGACCGTCCGGCACATTATGCAGATGGATGGTGGTGAACAGGGCCATTTGCTCGTCCTTCGCGCGGCGTGGCAGGATACAGATAGGGTGCCGTTCTAAGTTCGCTGACACAAAAGCCATATCGCCTGTGCGGTGTTGACGACCTCACCGACTTGCCGCATTTTTTTGCCGTATCCCCAGAGGAATTTCGTATCGCCGATGTCGTCCCAACCCCCCGCTTCGCCCTATTCCGCGCGAAGGATGCTCGCGACTTCGAAGACAGCGCGGTCATGTCCCAGGCACCGCTCACCGAGACAGAGATTGCGGGCGCAACCGCAGCGGTCCAGGCCGGGATGATGGAAGGGACCCAGGTCCGCTTGTTGTTTGAGATGCCCGGTCTCAGCTTGACCCACGCATGGTTCAAAAGCGGTTTCCCGCTGCCGCGCCATACGCATAACGTCGATTGCCTTTATTATGTGGTCGCCGGGTCGCTACGGATCGGGACCGAGGAACTTGCGCGGGGCGACGGCTTCTTCGTCGGTGCCGCCGTTCCCTATAGCTATGTGGCCGGCCCCGCCGGAGTCGAGGTGCTCGAATTTCGAGGATCGAACAGTTTCGATATCAGGTTGCTCGCCAACAACCCGGCGTTCTGGAACAAGACCGTGGAACGAGTTGCCGGTCGCCGTAGCGATTGGCATGGGGAAACGCCCCCGTCAGGTTTCGCTCTCGACTGAGCGCGGCGGCTGCAGGTCTTCAGAGAGGCGCGTCAGGCGTGACTCGGCGATCCGCCAGCCGCCCTGCTGGCACACATAGTGTTCGTGGTAGTGACCTGCCCCGTCGATCATGCGGTCATCGGGCGACGACAGCCGATCGTGCATCGCCCAGATCGCGCGCGCTGCATCTCCATTGATCTCGATCTCGGGCGAATGGACCTGATGAACCGTCCGCGCCGAATCGAGCGAGCGTCGGATGGTGGCAATCGCCGCATCGCGACCATCCATCCGCGGGCCGCCGGAATCGGTTGTCTCGATTAGGACATTTTCACCGAACCGGCGACCCAAATCCGCCCACTCCTTGCCATCGAGCAAGCGGCAGTAGCGTTCCTTCAGGTCGCAGGTCGCCAGCCAGTCCAAAAAGACCGGCGCGGGAGTTATATCCGGAATCCGCGCATCTGGTTGCCGCCGTCACACAGGATAACCTGATTGTTGATAAAGTTGCCTTCGTCGGATGCCAGAAAGACGCCAAGGTTGGCGATGTCCTCGGCCGTTCCCTGGCGCTTGACCGACTGCATGCCCTTCAGCCGCTCCCAATTGTCATCGGCAACCCCGTCCCGCGCCGCATCAGTCTGCATGAGCCCCGGCGCGATGGCGACACAGCGGATTTCCTCGGCCCCGAACTGCAGCGCCATCGCATGGGTGAAGACGTTGAGCGACGCCTTGGTGATGCCATAGGCCGTCGCCGGGTTGTAACTCGCCATCGAGGATTTGTTGATAATCAGCCCCTTGGCGGCAGCAAGCGCCGGGCGCACCGCTTCGGCAAGCAACAAGGGCCCAATCGTGTTCACGGCAAAGAAATATTGCCATCGTGCTTGGCCGAGCCCGAAGAAGCCGCGCGCGATCTCGCCCACGTGCAGCCCTGCATTGTTGATCAGCACGTCAAGCTTGCTGTGCGCGCCGAGGACCGCAGTGCCGAAGGCGGTAATCTCATCCTCCAACGCCATGTCGACGCGATGCGTAGTCGCCGTGCCGCCGACGCCTTCGACCAGCGCCTTGGTCTCGGTTAGTCCGCTCTCGTTGATGTCGGCAAGAATGAGGTGAGCGCCTTCTCGACCGAATGCGAGTGCATAGGCACGCCCAAGCCCCCCGGCCGACCCGGTGACGAGCACGTTCCGGCCGGAAAAGCGCTTCGTCATGTCATGCTCCCGATCGATCAGACGAGCCTTGAGAAGGTAACGCTGGCAATGCGCCATCCCTCCGCCGTCAAGCGAAACCCGTCGACATAGCGGCCGAGGACGACATCGACCTGCCCCGTCTCCCGGCGCTTCAAGTGGGTCATGACGGTCCACTGGCCGGTTGCCCGATCACCCTCGACATTGATGAGCGGCGTGTGGATCATGTGCATTGCCCATTCTGACGACTGGGCAATCGCACTACACAGGAAGTCAGACAGCTGCGCCGCGCCGACCATGGTCCCATGACCATAATCGGCCGCTACGTCCGTCAGGAACAGCGCAACAAAGGCATCGCGCACGCCGTCCGCATCACCCGCCGCGCGATCGATCGTCTGGCAATATTGCGCCTTCAGATTCTGGATCGCGTGAACATGGTCGGACATTTCGGTCACATCGTTATCGCTTTGCTGCTCAGACTGGACGGACCGGCAATTCAACTTCGATCTTAGCGGTGGCCAGAACCGCACCCAGCTGATTGACCATGCGAGAGTCGATCGCGACCATGTGACGTCCCTGCTCATCGACGAAGCAATCGGTCACGGTTCCGGTCTGGATGGTGATGTCGCCGGTCAGGGCCGGGCTCCGATAGCTGCAGTTGCTGTGGCGGACCATGCCCCACTCGCTAGCCCATCCGGCGAGATAATCGGTGATCCACGCGCCCATCGATGCGCCATAGCCATAGCCGCGCGGCATGCCGATGAAGCGCGCCCAGCGCGGGAACAAATGTCCGCGTGACGGCCCGATGTAGGCTCCATCGGTCTGCTCGGGGTTGATTGCTTCGTGGACCGGATCCTGTTCCTTGCCGGCCATTTCCTTGACGAAGCCGAGTGCCTCCATGTCGAGATCGGTCCGGCGATGCATGCTGCCCCATTGCGTGAAGGTATACGATCGCCACTCGGTCGTGAACGAGACGATGCTGTGAGGTCCGAAGACGCGTTCGGGCAAGGCATCACCGATCTTGACGCTATCCCAGTAGCGAGCACTGTGGCCCAGATCGTGAAGCATCTGGATCCAAGTGAATTTGCGCCCCTCAAGCTCCTCAAGTTGATCGTCGGTCCAGATCGGCTCGTCCTGGGTTTCGGTCGGCGTATTCGATTGGCCGGCGGCCTGCCCATAGCGGATCGAGGTCGAGCGCTGTTTGGCGACCAGATCGCCATGCTGATTATAATAGAAATTGTCGCCGCGCTGGAAACAGGTCGGGCCGCCGAACTTGGTGTCCTTGACGGTATAATCGAACGGAATGCGCTCGTTCCACACGCGGTCGCCGGCGACGATGCGCGGGCCATAGAACCACCACTCATCGCCGCCGAACAGCATGTGCGAATTGGGGATCGAGCCGATGCATGACGGCGCCGACCCATGGCCGTCATCCATCGTTACCGGAAAGGATTGCGGCGCCACCAGTGTCCCGAACCGGCTCTGCATCGCATACATCGAATCATAGTGGAGCCGGTTGGGGTAGTGCATCGCCTGCACCCAGCGGCGGATGTCGTTGTTGGCGAATGCATCGACCATTCGTGCCGGCTGCATCGGCTTGCCCATATAGAGATCGAGGTCGGACGTATCGAGAACGGGGCTGCTCATCTCTGACTCCAGGCAAGGCGCGGACAATATCTGCCCGCTGTCCGGGGGGAGAGTTCAAAAGGCAAGCGGGCCGCTTCACTCATCGCAGCGGCGTTCCGCGCAGTCCGAAGCTAGGTCGCCGCAGCTTCCAATCGCTCGATCACCAGCGCCTTGAGATCGGACGTCTTGATCTTGGCGCTCCCCGTCAACTCGAGTTCGTCCTCCGAAAAGAACAGGACTCGCCGCGGGATCTTGTAACTCGCCAGGCTTTCCTTCGCGAAGGCACGAACCGATTCTTCATCGAGCACTGCGCCCGCGTGCGGCACGATGCACGCGATGACCAATTCCCCCAACGTGTCGTGAGGCACGCCCACCGTCTGGGTCATCTTGACCCCCGGGCAGGTCTTCAAGATTGAATCGATCTCCACCGGAGAAACGTTCGCGCCGCCCGTCTTGATGATGTCGTTGAGACGTCCGTGCCAGAAGATGCGACCGGCCTCGTCGAAATGGCCACCGTCTCCAGTCCGGAAAAACCCTTCCGCGTCGAGCGTTTCGTCGAGCGGGGTGCCGACATAGCCGAGCATCAAGGTCGGCCCCTTGACCGCGATCTCGCCGCGCTCACCCATCGGCACGACCTCACCGGAGAGCGGATCGACGATTTTGAACACGCCGCCTGGCTGGGGTTCGCCATGGCTACCCGCGATCCGCTCGTCGGGCGTGCCAGCGGCAAAAATTGCGCTGATCGTAAAAGTTTCGGTATTACCATAGGCTGCCATGGGCTCTCGATAATCGGTATGGACGGTCGGATGTCGACCGAGCGGAGTGCGCGCGTCGACATATTTGAGCGTCGACAAATCGACTTCGTTCCAGTTCGTCGCGGCTTCCAGCTGGGTCCATTGGTGCGGCCAGGCGAATGCCATCGTCGCCTTTTCCTCCTGCATAAGGAACAAAGCCTCTTCGGGATCGAATACACGTTGCAGAATGATCGAGCCTCCACTCGACAAGCCCGCGCCGAGCGCAATGCCGAAGTTGCCCGACCAGAAAAATCCGTTCGCGGACCAAATCCGGACGTCGTCGGAAACCGCGTAGAAGCGTTTCCACCGCCACAATTGCAAGGTCACGCCGCGGTGCGCGCTCAGAATGCCCTTGGGTTTCGCGGTCGATCCCGACGAGAAGAACAATACACCCGGGTCGGCGGGGACGACGGTCGCGGCGGCTGCATCGACCAGCGCTTGCTCGACCGATGCGCCACGCGCCACGAAGCTGTCCCAGTTTTCTATCGCCCCCGCGCCTCCGCCCACTGCCGCGACATGCTTCAGGAAGGGAAACTTGAGCGACCGGAGACTACCTGGCTCAGCCGCCGCAATGCCTGGCTCGAGCGCGGTAATCATCGCCGCAAAGTTCTTCTTGAGGACGTCGCGTTCGAACAGCAGGACCGAGCAAGCGGATAATTGAAGCAGATGCTCGAGCTCCGCCGGGGTCGAAAAGGTGCTGATGGTGGTCGCGACCCCGCCCGCCAGCGCCGCTCCGAACACCGCCGAGAGAAATTCGGGACGATTGGTCATGAGGACCCCGACCCTCGCCCCCTTGCCGATCCCGCACGCAATCAAGGCGCGAGCGACCTCGTTGGCGCGCGCCCACAGCTCGTCATAGGTCCAGCGGACCGCACCGCCCGTTTCGTGCAGGACCAGCGCCTCGCGTGGCCCAAAGCGATCGGTAACCTCGCGGAGCCACCCGCCAAGCGTCAAGGCGCCAAGCCCCTCCTCCTCCGACAGCGGCGGTCCGGAGATGATCGAGGGCGGTCGGGTAGTCATGCCTCTGCCCGCACCCCTTCCCTCACGCCGCCGCAGGTCGGATCATTTGTTGACATCGACGAGCACCCGGCCGCGGATCTTGCCGTCGATCAGATCAGTCGCCGCACTGATTGCCTCGCTCAGCGAAATCTCGTGCGCAATGAGCTCGATCAGCGCCGGATCGAGGTCACGCGCCAGCAGTTCCCAGGCCGCGATGCGCTTGGCCTTGGGCGCCATCACGCTGTCGACTCCAAGCAGCGACACGCCGCGCAGAATGAACGGCATCACGCTCGACGGAAAATCGGCCCCTTGCGCTAGCCCGCAAGCGGCCACCACACCGCCATATTTCGTCGCAGCGCAGATATTGGCGAGCGTTGCACTGCCAACCGAATCGACCGCTCCGGCCCAGCGTTCCCGCTGGAACGGCTTGCCCGGCGCGGAGAGTTCGGCCCGGTCAATGACGGTGTCGGCACCGAGTTGCTTAAGATATTCCGCCTCTTCTGCCTTGCCGGTCGAACCGACCACCGTGAAGCCAGCCTTCTTGAGCAAGGCCACCGCGACGCTGCCGACGCCGCCGGTCGCGCCGGTGACGAGGATTTCGCCCTGGTCAGGCGTGACGCCCGCTTTGACCAGCGCAGAAACGCACAGCGCAGCAGTGTAGCCTGCCGTACCGATCGCCATCGCCTGCTTGGGCGTAAATGCTGCCGGGAGGGGCACCAACCAATCGCCCTTCAACCGCGCGACCTGAGCAAGCCCGCCCCAATGCGTCTCGCCGACGCCCCAGCCGTTAAGGACAACCTTGTCGCCCGGCTCCCAGTCAGCATGAATGGACTCCCGAACCGTGCCGACCAGATCAATTCCCGGCACCATCGGAAATTTGCGAACGACTGGGCCCCGCCCGGTGATCGCGAGCCCATCCTTATAGTTGAGCGTCGAATAGTCGACGTCGATCGTCACATCGCCCTCGGGCAATTGGATCTCGTCGACCTGGGTGACGGCGACGGTCTGGCCGGCGTCGGTCTTGTCGATCAATATCGCTGAAAACATCGTGGGTCCCTCGGTCGTTCGTAAGGCAAAAAAATGGCGCTCGATACGTTCCTGTTATCGCCTTGCTTGGCCACCAAAATAATGAGGACGAGATTGATTCATCGCCCAGCCGTTACTGATCCAGCCTTAGCTGGCCGAATTACGCCCCCGTCGTCGCGCAGCCAACCCGCGAACGCCAAACAATTCGGCCGAGCAACGCTAGCTACCCGGCCGGTTTCCAATATATTAGATGAAGCGGAACGTCAGAATTTCTTGCTGAAGCCAAGCTTAATTACGCGTCCCAACGTAAAATTATTATAGGTTAGATTGTTCGTGTTTTTGCGTTTTATGACCTGCGGAGAGACATCAAAGGCATTGTCGACCAGTACGCGGAATGAAGTCCCTCCCAGGGGGCCATCCGTATCACCGAAATTGTAGCCAAGGGCCAGGTTTGTTACAACGAACGGCTTTACGTTTTCAACCACGTTAAGATAGTTGACTGCCGTGTCGCGGAATTTACCCGAATAATAGACCGTCACTTTGGCTGACACCGGGCCGCGAGTTAACCCGACGAATGAAACTGCCGAAAAGTCGGGACTGCCGTGGCCGAGTTCGTCGCTTTGAATCGAACCATTGGAAATTAGCGCTTGAAACGCCTCGGTTCCACTTATGCCAAGCGCGAGATGACCGAACCTTGTCTCGGTGTCATAGTTAACGTGGAAATCTATTCCCTGAAGCTTCGCGGCATTCAGATTTGTGGTCCTCGTATCAACGATGATCGCGACATTCGATGCCAAAGGTTGCTGATTGGCAAGGGAAGTACCGTTCGAGAGCGATGCCAGCAACGCACTGTAGCTCGGTTGGTCCACATTATAAGTATATAGATTAGGGCTGGTGACATATGTTGAGTCAATCGACGGATTTAGCGTCCCTAGAGCATGCTTTAGGTTAATCGAGTAATATTCACCGCCAAAGCGCAGGCCAGGGACCGGGTTCATGTCGAAACCGACCGCCCAACTCTTTGCCGTCTGAGGCTGCAACCCCGGGGACGAGCCCTGCAAGACCATGGCGCAGGTGCCCTGCTTGCTGGTATCCCGAGCCAGCGGGTCGGTTGGCCTGCGAGGTCCCCCGACGTCATAAAGACCGCACCTGTAGCGACCCGTCGCAATCGCCAAATTATCGAGCGCCGTCGGCGCATTAAACGACGTGTTCCAATGGCCAAAAATTCGGAGCCAAGAGATTGGCTTGAACGTCGCTCCAATGCTCGGATTGGTCGTCGTTCCGAAATCGCTGTAGCTGTCATATCGCACCGAGCCGGAGACGTCGAGGAACGATGCCACGGGCAGCGAGATTTCAGTGAAAGCCGACTTCGAATTCCGCTCCGCCTTCATGTAGGGCAAGGACGATATCGAACCGATCGTTCCCGCCGCCAACCGGCTCTTGGCGCTATTGTCCTGGTACTCGACACCGACCGCCAGTTTGGCGTCGCCGCCGGGTAAACGAAATACAGGACCGTCAGCAATCGAACGGAGCATGAATAGCTGATGCGTCGTATCCTGCGCATTCTCGTAATTGGTGATGTCGGAGATTACGGAAGAACTCGCTGCGCCAGCATTGAATGGGTTGAGTTGTCCGGAGTTTATGTAGCTCTGCGCCTTGGCCGAGTCGATGTCAGGGAAAGACTGGAAGTTGGTAGAACGACCAAAATGTACCGAGTTGCGCAATTGCCAGTTGCCGCCAAGCTTGACGGACAATTCAGGTGTGATCCCCCAGGTCTCGAAGCCGACGCGCGTTGGCGTATTCACATAGGCCGAGTTGGCGCCAAAGGAGAAACCAATACCTCCTTGGACGGTGATCAGCGTTCCGATTGGCGGATTGACTGCCGGGGGCACAAAAACTTGGCCGGGGGTGGTGTAACCACGCGGAAAGTTTACGAACTCCGTGTCACGCTTGGTCCAGTAGGCGGTGACACGCAGGTCAATATTATCGGCGACTTCCTGGGACAGCGCGGCAAACACGTTGCTGCGTTTCTGCTGCGGCACATAAGTCGTTGCTGACACCCCGTCGCACGCCGTGCCACTCGCGAAGGTGCCCGCCCCAGGAGCCGCAGGATTAGTCGTATATCCACGGCCAAAGAAGAAATATTTCGTCACGGTGCTCACCGGACTGAGGCACTGAGTATAGTTATAGCTGGCGTTGCCAAGGCCATCGTAAACTAGGCCCGTTGCAAATTTGGTTTGACCGTTGAGGATGCCGTCACGTTCGGAGTGACCGACCGAAATATACGCATTTCCCCTAGTCCAGCTCTTGCCGGCCGTAATCGCCGCGTCCCACTCATGAAAGCCCTTGAAGGTCGTCCCGAAGCCAAAGTTGCCGTCGACCTTGACCCCATCAAATTTTCGCATCGTGCGGAAATTGAGCACACCGGCAACCGCATCCGCGCCGTAAAGCGACGAACCGCCATCGGTGACCACGTCAACCCCCGCCAAGACAGCGGCAGGGATGATGTCAACATCGACCGACGCCTGGTTAACGCCAACGGGCGTTAGGCGCATCCCGTCCATAAGGACCAGGGTTAGCGCCCCCGATGTCGTGTTCGCCGACGGAATATGGCGCAAATCCGGGCGGTTGATCGAGATACCAGCCGAAACACCACGCGGGTCGCCTTCGAAACGGCCGTTAAACGCGTTCGCGATTTGCGGAATGAGGCCGAGCAGTTCGTTCGTCGAACTCGCGCCCTTGTCGGCAATCGCCTTGGAATCGACACTGATCGTCTGGGAACCGACGACCTTGGTGTTGCGGATCAAAGTGCCCGTCACGACTATGTCTTGCAATGCGTCCGCCGACCGCTGCGATGCAGTCGTGGCCGACGCTGGCTTGGTCTGCGCGGTCGCAACCGTCGGCGCCGCCAGTGCCAGGACGCTTGCACTAACCAGCATGGCGCTCGAAATTGACTGCATCGTCATCCTCCCCGAGAGTTTGTTTATCATTGGCGCGGCTGCTTATTTTGCGACCATCGTAACCCGTTGAATATTTTGGGACCTTACCGAACGAAGTGTTGTCCGCATAAGGCGTTTCTGATCAGCTGTATTATATATCGCTACCGCGATTGCCGATCGGAAAAGCCTTGCACGAATGCCCCTAGAGCTTGACGCCGAGCGATGCCCCCCAAGTTCGCGGTGAGTTCCAGACCGAGCCGATGCCCAAAGTGTTGAACAAAACTTGGTTGCGGAAACGCTGGTTCGTCACATTGTCACCGTACACCGCCAGGGTGAAGCGCTGGGATGGATCGACCCACTGCGCCCTGAGCGACAGGACTTCGTAAGCCTTCTGGCGGAACTGTTGTTCGGGATCGAAAAAGAAGGACGACGTATAGTAGAGGTTGCCCGACAGCGTCAGCCGTCCGCTGGCTAGACCAAGCCCATAGCTTGCGCCGATATTGCCGGTGAAGTCCGGCGCCCGCTGCATATGATATCCTGAAGCATCGGTCAGCGACTGAACCAGCCCGCCCGGCCCCAGACCGCCGAAAGCCTGCGGCAGGCAGAACAGTGGACTGGTCGGCCCGGCGGCGGGATCGCAATAGCTGTAGAAGGGCGCGTTGGGGAACGACTTGTAACGCGCGTGGGTGTAAGTCGCCCCGCCGTTGACCTTGAATGCGCTGCTCACGCGGTAATGGAACTGTCCTTCCAAGCCATAGATTTCCGATGATGCTGCATTGCGGATCTGGGCAGCACCATTTTGGAAACTCGATACCTGAAGGTTCTTGTAATCATAATAGAAGCTGGCGAGATCAACCGAGAAGGCCCGGTTGTCGAACTTGTAGCCGACCTCAAAGGCGTTGATGCTTTCGGGCTTGACCGGCTGCTGTGACAGGCCCCCGACGTTGAGTATGCCCGCTTTGTAGCCGCGCGTGAACGACGCGTAGACGCTCGAATCCGCGCTCGGCTTGTAGCGCACGACAAATCGCGGGGTGACGCTGTCATGCTTCAACGTGTCGACCGCGAACTTCGTACCCGGCGCACCCGTGAACGGAACCGGCTGTCCATTCGGTCCGGTATAGCTGAAGGTGAATGGATTGGTGACGAAATAGCCGTCGGCGACGAGATCGTGGCTATATCGGCCGCCGACGGTGACGAACAATCGCTCGGAGAGGCGATAGGTCAGATCGACGAACGCGGCGTAGGATTTCGAATTCGTACTCGAACCGCCGAAATCAATGAATGGCGCCCCACCAAAAGAAGCGCCAACATCCCACGTGTCGCGGTTTTGGAAATAATTCACTCCCGCCGTCCATTGCAAGCGCGATCCTGGCTTTGAACTCAGCAGAAACTCCTGCGATCGAGTTTCATCGGTCACGTCGACCAGAATCCCGAAAATCGGGATCGCGGTTGCATCCAGGTCGCCATAATAAGGCGAGCGATCGTGACGGTATTGCGTATAGGATATCAGATCCGCAAAGCCGAGATCGGCCTTGATCGTTCCCTGGAACGTATCGGATTTCGTCCGGAAGCTGGTCCGCGCATCGAGCGCGACATCGCCCGGACGCGTGGCATAGGTGCTCGGCGGTGCGTAAAAGTAAACGAGAGGAAGGCCTTGCGAACTCGACTTGCCGTAGATCGCCCGGCCCGCTGTTGAAACCTGACTGAGGAATCCCGCTTCCCCCGTCTCGTCAACATAGGCGTTGACGAGCTGAGTCGATGGATCATTCGTTTGCGCGTGCGCATAACGCAGTATCACTGACACGCCGTCGGAGATAGTTGCCTTTAACCCGGTGCGGACCGACCAATTATCGAACTCGCCGATGTGCTTGCGGCCGCCGATCAAATCTTTCTGGAACCCGTCGCCGTCGCGATAAAGTGCTTCGACATCCATCGCGATCCTGTCGGACAATCCGAAGGTCGCGTAGCCCTGTACGTTCAGCGTGTCGTAACGGCCATAGCTCGCCTTGAATTCGGCCGAGGGCGTGACGCTGGGATCGGCGGTGGTGACCAATATGGCGCCACCAGTCGTATTGCGACCAAACAAGGTGCCCTGCGGCCCCTTCAAAACCTGAATATTCTGCACCTTCATCAACTGAAAGTCGGAAACATAGGTGTTGGACTGGAAGAACCCGTCGACATAAATGCCGACGTTGGGGCCACCACCGGAGGTCGTCACCGCAGTGCCAACCCCGCGAATGGTCGGCTGAACCGCAGGGCCCTGGCTGTCGAAGCGCAAACCCGGCGTGAGCTTTGCCGTGTCCGACAGGCTGGTGACATTGGCCGTCAGCAATTGATCCTGGCTCAGCGTGCTTACGGTGATCGGCACATCCCGCGAGGCCTCGCTGCGCCGCTGCGCGGTGACGACGATGTCGCCTTCTCGTGCAAGGGCGGGATTTTGGACGCTCGTGGCTTGGGCCAACGCGGCATCCGGCCCGAATAGCGACAATGCAAATAGTCCAAGGACTGACGCCTTGGCCGGCGTCGAAACAGCTCGCATGATTTCCCCTCCCGCGCCGCGCTGCCCCCGTCGCACCGATCTCTTTGGATCGATAGTTCGCAACTAGGGTTTCGGCGCGGCTTGGGTGACAGTCTGCTTCGCCAGCGTAAAGCTTTAGTACGCTTTCAAGACCCATATCGCCCAAGCGATGCGGGCCGACGCCTCTAGCAAGTCACCGCCCGCTAGCGCAGCTCACGCCGGCCCGAAGTGGAAGGCAACAATTTTGTTTCCATCGAGATCCCGGAAATAACCGCCGTAAAATCCATCGGGGTCATCGCCGCGAATGCCGGGCTTGCCTTCGCTCACGCCGCCCAACTCAAGCGCCTTGGCGTACACTGTATCCACGTCCGCGCGACTGGCCACCGAAAAGCCCAGCTGTGAGCCATTACCGACCGAAGCGTCCCCCTCGAACGGCTTCCCGATCAGCAGCATCGCCCCGTCTGCTCCTTTATAAGCGACCAAATTGGGCCGCTCGAAAGCAACCGCCGCACCGACCATTTCGGCAATCGGATCGTAGAAAGTCCGAGCGCGAACGAGATTATTGGTGCCGTAGCGTGCGACGTTGATCATGTATTTCGAGCCTTTCCAATCATGTGCAATGCTGCCTCGACGGCGGGCCGCAGCCGCTCCGCCGGCGTGATCCCCGCCTGTGCACGCGCCAGCATCGGGATTTCAAGTCCGATCACGACGTCGCGCGGCAAGGCGGCAACAAACGCCGCCAGCGGAAATTCCCCCTCGCCGGGGATGCGCCGCTCGAACGTCGCTTCCCGCATATAGTCGGGCTCGTCGGCGATCAGCGGAGCATCACAGAGTTGCGCGTAGCGAATTAGGGCAGGGTCCATCGCCGCAAGCGTTGCGACGTCGCCGCCAGACCGAAAGAAGTGCATTGCGTCGACTAAAACGCCGAAGTTGGGTCGGCCGACCATGGTCACCAACCCATGCGCTTCATCAAGCGTGCTGACCGGCAACACCGGCGCAAATTCGATCGTGACCTGCAGCCCGCGTTCTCCGCCCATCTCGACGAGCGCCGCGAACTGATCGGCACAGCGCGCCATGTCAGGCTCCATCGCGACACCGCCAATGCAGGCAGCCCCTAGCTCGGCCATCAGATCGAGTTCGTCGGCCCGGTCCCTGATATCGATACCGGGTCGAACCGCGAAACCTTCGCCCAGTGAAATTGCAACGCCGCGATCGCGCATCGCCGTAATCATCTCGCGGCGCAGCGCAGGGTCGTCCTTTAACGACCACGGCTCATAGCCATGCGGATTGACCGGAAAAGGCGTCAGCCCCGTCGAAATATGACTGCACCCGAGGTCAGCAGCCAGCCCTATCTGATCGACGGGGCTCGTGCCGAAGACGCTCAGCAGTTCGATCCCGAGGCGGCTCATGGTGCAGCTTTCATCCGCGTGGCTTCGCGACATTGAGCACGGCGAACGACGGATCGTCGAGATTGCGCCGACCCCCTCTCGCGCTGCTCAGCGGGACGACGGGACGGATATCATCGAAATCGCGGACCGTGGCCTGATGATGGAGGCCCCAGCAACCTTCGCGCTTCGACCATTGGTCGAGGTGGCGGTCACGCACGGTAATATCGTACAATTGGCTGTCGCCCGACAGGCCCGGCAGCGCCATATGATAGGCTTCGCTTGCCGACCAATCACCGTCGAGCGCCAGGATGATGTTCGTCACCTGGCTCCACTGGCCCCGCGCCTTGGGGTGCCGGTCGATGACGAAATCGATGAAGCCATGTCCGCTGCCCTGATAAACATTGGCGTGCCATAATCGGCGGTACCGTCATCACGCCACGCGCCATAGCCAAGCGCATGGTCGAGCCGATCCACCAGGCGGCAGTAACGGTAAATCAGATCGATGATCGCAGCGCGGTCGGCGGACGAGTCAGTTGCCATAAATTGCCTTGCTCGCCTCGGCGATCATCTCGAACCGGCCGCGCCGCTCCGCCGCCGATTGCGGTAGCTGGCCAGCCTCGTCATCGGCCAGGCCCCAATTCTGGATCGGACCATGCGGCAAGCGCTCCAGCCCCAACTCGGCAATCGCATCGGGCGAGGCCAACCCATCGGGGACAGCCATTCCCTTGGCCGCAAGGAAGCGCCGCAACTCGGGCGTGTCGGTGCGGCCCAGCGACAGATAAAGCACATCGACGCCGTGCGGCTTGAGCTCGCCCCACAAGCCCTCGGCCAGGCACATGTCGAACGCCTTGCTGCCCGCATAGACCGCCATATTGTTTGCGCCGCCATATGACGCGCCCGACCCGACCAGCAAGACGCCGCCGCGCCCGCGATCACGCATGCGCGCCGCGAAATGATGGCAGCAGTGCATGATCGTCGTGACGTTGCGCGTGACGAGATTGTCCCATGCGCCAATGGGTGAATCGAGGAAGTTCGTGCCGTGCGGATCGCCCCCGGCGTTGGCGATGAACAAGCCAACCTCGCGGTCGCCAATCGCCTCCCTGATTAGGTCGAGAGCTTCGGGCCGGGCAAGATCGATAGTCGCTGCGACACATTCGACGCCATGCTCGTTCCGCAATTCCTCTACCAACGCCACCAGCGGCCCCTCGCGCCGCGCGATCAGCACGCAGTGCACCCCGTCCGCAGCAAGCCGCCGCGCAAAAGACTGACCGGTCCCCTCTGAGGCGCCCGCGATGACCGCCCACGGACCGTACCGTTCGCGAAAGCTCATCGTCCGCCCATGCCAGCCCATCGCTCAGGCACCATCCAGACATATTCGGTGAAGTGCCCCAGGAACGGCCTTGTGTCGAAATATGCGAATTCGAGCATCCCGGGCGTGCCGCCCCTGAGGGCGAGCGGGAACGGCTTCTCTGACGCATGCCCCATGCACGCTTCCCAATCGTCGACAACATGGCAGACATGGTGAAATTGCAGCCGGTCGTCGTCGGGCAGCGCATCGCGGTAGATTGCGAGGACGTCGCCTTCCTTGGGCTCGATCAGCTCATAATTTAGATCCTCGACCCAGACGAAGGCGAGCTTCTGAATCCCTGAGCCTTCCCCATTCGGAGTCCAGATCTTAACCGGAGTCTCAATCTCGAACACGTGCCGGACGTCGGCGAAACGCCGGAAGTCGGCCACCGCCTTATCGACGTTTCGCGTGACATAGGCGTTCTGATAATGGCGGCCGATGCTCATCGCTCAGCCCTCCCGCGCGACGTCATAGGCCGAAAGGTAGCGCTCGAACCGTGGCGCCAGCGTCTCCATCGACAGATTATATTTGCTCAAGGCATATTCGTGCTTGCCGAATTTCCCCTGCGGATTTTCGCCGAGCCAAACCTGCATCGCGGCTTCTGCCTCGGGAGACAGCTTGTCGCCAAGATCGGCGTAAAGCTTGCGCAGAACGGCCATCGGATCGCGCATGATGTCGGCATAATGGACATCTACGATCCGGTCGTGGCCAAGCTTCTCACGCGAATCCATGATCCGGTCGAGATGGAGTTGCGCCTGGTACGAGCAATTTTCTCCCAGCCACTCATGGTCAATGTTGCCGACATAGCCCATGTGCGCCATTGAAAGGATGCTGCAAAAAGAGCTCGTCGCGGTGAATGGATCGCGATGCGCCCAGACCAGCTTTGCGTCGGGATAGGTCGCCAGCAGTGTCTCCAGCCACAACCCATGGCTCGGCATCTTGAGGTTCCAGATGCCCGGCGCATCGGCCTGCAGCAATTGCAGGAAGCGCTTGTGATAGTTGTAGGCCGAGGTCATGTCGGTCTGGAACAGCCAGTCGCGATAGGCCTTCAGCCTGCCGCGCGATTCAAGCGCCAAGCCCTTGAAATCATGAATCATGAAAAACATGCATTCATTGGGATAAGTCGCTGAGTTGCGATAATATTTGCCCATCTCCGGGCGAGCTTCGAGCATCGCCTTCTCCTGCGCCAGCTTGGCGATCGCGCGCGGATCGGTCTTCAGCGTCGCGGTCGTAGCTGGAGGCACTGGCTGTTCGATTTCCCACGTCAGGGCGGACCGGCGGTTGGGGTCGCAGGCGAGCAAGTTGCTCAAGATCGTCGTGCCGGTGCGCGGCATCCCCAACACGAACAACGGGCGTTCGATCGGCCGTTCGAGCAATTCGGGCCGCCCGTCGAGATAATTGGTCGTGGTCAGGCGATCGGCGAGCGACTGCACCAGATTGCCGCGCATCCGCTCGATAAGCGGCTTGGGGTGCTCGCTGCCATTATAATCGTCGAGCAGGACGTCGAGCCCCTCGCGCCAGCTATCGGAATCGAACCGGTCGAACCCGGTGTGGTTCATCGCCGCTTCGATCAGCGCATCGGCAACGAGCAATTCGCCCAAAACATTCTCTCCGTTTGTTATTTGACGTGCATCATGCAAAGTCCGGCGCTTGACGCCAATGCGCCTGACTATCGTAAACGGGTCGGATCTTCGCAATCAGGCCACAAGGCAGAACGCGATCCGTGCGTTCCATCGCACCGACGATCACCTCCGGTCGATGATTGTCGCCGCCTTTATTCGGATCGAAGAAGGAGCGGCATCCCAGGGAGAACAAGCATGACCGCCGATCGGGTCGCCGTGGTCACGGGCGCAAGTTCGGGTATCGGCAAGGAAACCGCCAAGGCGCTCGCCGCGCAGGGCTGGCACGTCATCGCGCTCGGTCGTGATCCTGCACGCAGCACGGCCGCCGAAGCTGAAATTTGCGCGGCGGCGAATGGAGCGCCGATGACGATGATCCGCGCGGATCTGTCCCGCATGGCCGACGCCCGGCGAGCGGCGGACGAGATCGAAGCGCTAACCGATCGCATCGACGTGCTGATCAATAATGCCGGCGGGATGGCCAAGGCTAAAGTTATAACGAGCGAGGGGCTGGAGGAGAATTTCGCCGGCAATCACCTCGGCCCGTTCCTGCTGACGAACCGGCTCCTGCCCCTGCTCCGCCGCGCTGCCGGGAACGCGCCGACCGGGAGCGTGCGAATCATCAACACCTCGTCCGACGGCAGCGAGATGATTCCGGGACTTGACTGGAGTGATCTCCAACTGCTCGACGATTTCAATCCCGGCCGAGCCTATTGCCAAGGCAAACTCGCCAATGTCATGCATGTTCGCGCCCTCGCTACAAGGCTCGCCGACGACGGCATCGTCGTTCATGCGCTCCACCCGGGCACGGTCGCTTCCAACTTCATCACCCACGCCGACGAAACGACTCAGGCGCATATCCTCACGCGGACGTCGATATCGTCGGAGGAAGGCGCCGGGCCGCTGGTCTGGCTCGCGACCGCCGAGGAACCCGGGCGCACGACTGGCCGATATTATCACCAGCGTAAGGTCATGCCGCCCAACCCGTTCGCAACGGACGAGAACGCGGTGGAACGCCTGTGGCGCGAAAGCGAGCAACTAGTCGAGGCGACCGGCGTATGATCGCGGCCAATCCGCACGCGCGCCATGATTATATCCTTTGCGCCGGGCCCCGAATTCTGCCGCTGGACATCGCGGAACTGACTCCCGAACTCGAGGCGATGATCCTCCCGATGATTGAGATCAACACGATCGTAAATTCGCGGGAGGCGGACAATCTCACCGACGTCATTGGTCCCGATGCATCGGCGGCAGGGACAGCCGATCACACCGCACTGCTCGCCAACCTGCCCGAAATCATGCGCACGATGCTTCGCCATCCCGCCTTATTCGTCTGCCAGACCGCGCTGGGCATCGAACTGCTCGGACGGGGCAGCCTGCCTCCCCGGGATCGCGAATTGGCGATTCTGCGCATGGGCTGGCTGTGCCAGGCACCCTATGAATGGGGCGAGCATGTCCTGATCGCGAAGAAGGTCGGGGTCACCAGCGAGGAGATCGAGCGCATCACCATCGGCTCCACTGCACCGGGCTGGAGTGACCATGACCGAACAATCCTGCGCGCAGTGGAAGAATTGCGCGATACCGCCATGATTTCGGATGCGACCTGGGCAACGCTGTCCGATACATTTGACGAGCAGCAGATGATCGAACTGCCTATTCTTATCGGCCAATATCAGGCAGTCGCCTACTACCAGAATTCGCTCCGCCTGCGCCTCCATGACGGCAATCTTGGCCTCGACGCGCGCTAGCCTCAGTCCGGCTTTCTCAAATGACGCTGGCGAAACCGCAGCGGCGTGATGCCCGTGGCCCGCCCGAACGCATAGGAGAAACTCGATGGCGAAGCGTAGCCCAGGGCGAAGGCGATCGCCTTGATCCCGTCCTGCGAGGCAAGCAGGCGCTTGGCCAGTTCGATGCGAGTCTGTGCGATATGGCTGCCAATGCTACACCCGCGGCTCGCCCGGAACCCGCGCGTCAGCTGCCGGATCGAAACGTTGCACAAGTCCGCCAGCTCGCCGAGTGGCGGCGGCGGCCCGCCGCGATGGAGTCGCTCGTCGATCAGCCGCAGCCGCCACGAGGCAAGGCCCCCCGTGATCGGCCCTTCCGCAATCGCTTCCAGATAGCGCGCAAGCTCGATCGCAAGCTGCCCCGCGATCATCGCCGAAAGGTCGCCGCTGCCGGTGCCACCATGCCGCACCTCCTCGGCCAGGCGGGCGAGGCAAGAGCGGACATAGGGCTGGACGATGTCAAGCCCGCGCGCGAGCCGCCGGTCTGTCCATTCCAGCCCATGGTCTAGCCAGCGATCGACGGCATCGGCATGAATCTCACAGATGATCGAAGCCTGGCTTCGGCCCGCTTCGGTACGGACATGAAGCGCCTCGCCCGGGGGCACGAGGAAGATTTCGCCGATCCGTTCGAACCGATGCGGACCCCAGCGCTTCGTATAACAGCCCCGTGCATTCTCGGGTCGCGGCGTCAGGCACAGGTCGAGCCAATAACGATCGTCGCGCCGAAACACATGGTTGGTCGGTTGGTCGTTGGCGACTCGCATGATCCGCGCGAAACCGTACGGAATAACCAGTTCGGCCTCGAACGCCGTCTTCGTATAGCTGTCCGAAAGCATCGATCTAATCCTCGCGCATCGCCAACATCCCGAGGATGGCCGTGTGACATGAAAATGGCCGAGTGTCGATAATCGAACCAATTGCCGACGATCCTGCGGTGCCCGACATTTACGGCAGATCGGACCGTCGTGAACGGGCCCGACTGGAGGATGCGATGGCGAACGGGCTTTTCGATTGTACTGGTAAGGTGACGCTCGTCACCGGCGGCAATGGCGGCATCGGTCTCGGCTTTGCGCGCGGCGTCGCGAAGATGGGCGGCGATATCGCCATCTGGGCACGCAATGCCGAAAAGAACGCTGCGGCCAAGGCAGACTTGCTCGCCGCAGGGGCCAGCCGGGTCGAAACTTACCAGGTCGACGTGTCCTCCGAAGAGGCGATCATCGTCGGCTATCAACAACTCCTCGCCGATTTCCACCGGATCGACGGCGTGTTCGCCAATTCGGGCCGTGCTTCCAAATCACGTTCGGTCCTCACGCTCGATTCAAAAGAATGGCACGATCTGCTGAGCGTGAACCTCCACGGCGCATTCTTCACGCTTCGTGAAGGCGCCAAGGCGATGGTCGCGCGTGCCGAGGCGAGTGAACCCGGTGGCAGCCTCGTCTATTGCGGCAGCCTGTCGATGATCCACGGCATTCCCGGAATCAACAATTACGCAGCCTCGAAGGGCGGCATGGGCGCAGCAGTGCGGGGAATGGCGGCGGAACTCGGCAAGTTCGGGATCCGTGCCAACACCATCGCGCCGGGCTACACCAAGACCAACATCGGCAGCGACGCAGACCAGTCCCCTGAAATGCAGGCGCGCATTGCCGCAGTTGATGCCCATTTCTCCGCCAAGACCCCGATCCAACGCCCCGGCACGATCGAGGATTTCGAGGGGATCGGCGCCTATCTGGTCAGTGACGCCTCTCGCTTCCACAGTGGCGACACCATCGTGATCGACGGCGGCAGCGCGATCTATCCACCCTACGCCTTCTGATCGGAGCAAGCGGCATGCGCCTCCTCAAAATCCACGGCGTCGACGATGTTCGGCTCGACACCTACGAACGTCCGCAAGCTGGCCCGCTCGACGTCGTCGTCAAGATGAAGGCGTGCGGCATCTGTGGCAGCGACCTGTCCTATATTAAGGTCGGTGGAATGCCGCGCGAGCCCGGCGGCACGACGGCCCTTGGCCATGAAGGTGCTGGCGAAATCCTGTCGGTCGGAAGTGAAGTCAAGGGCGTTTCCGTCGGTGACGCCGTGATCGTTAATCCAATGAACACGCCAAGCTTCATCGGCAGCGGCGGACCCGAGGGCGCATTTACCGAAGAGCTGCTGGTACGCGAGGGCCAGCTTCACCATAATTTGCTGCCCATTCCCGAAGGCGTTTCCTTCGCGGTCGCCGCAATGTGCGAGCCGCTTGCTGTGGCAATGCATGGTGTGAACCGCGCGGATGCGAAGGCCGGTGACAGGCTCGTCATCTTCGGGTGCGGACCGATTGGGCTCGGGATGGTAATGTGGGCGGTCGATCGCGGCTGCACGGACGTGATCGCGGTCGATATATCGGACGAGCGGCTGGTGCGCGCACGTTCGCTCGGCGCCCACACGATTAATCCATCTTCCGAAAACCTCGTCGCGCGGATCAAGGATATCCACGGCGCGGAGATGTATTTCGGACGCGATCGCGCCAGAACCGATGCCTACATTGACGCCGCCGGCGCCCCATCGATCCTTGCCGATGTGGTCGGTATGGCAAAGATGCACGCTCGCCACGTGATCACCGCCGCCTACATGAAACCGATCGAGCTTCCGGCCGGCCCGATGCTGACCTCGGAGATGACCATCACCACCGCAGTCGGCTACCCCACCGAAATGCCCCAAGTCATCGCAGCTATGCCGCGCCTGCACGACAAGATCACGACGCTGATCAGTCACACTTTGCCGTTCGACCGGGTGATGGAAGGACTTCAGATCGCCGCGACGCCTCAATCGGCAAAGGTCATGATCGCATTCGACGAGCCCGTTGCATGAGCGTCCCCGACAAGCAGACTCCCTTGGGCGCGCTGGTCATGGCCGGCCAGGATCAGGCCGAAGCCGAGGCGATCACTCCCTCGATCTTCATGGTAAAGGATATTTCCAACGCCTATCTGGTGACGACGTCAGAGGGCGACCTGATGGTCAACACTGGCTTCATCGGAAACGGCGAGCGGACCAAGAGCCTGTTCGCGCCGCATCGCACCGGCCCGCTCAAGCGAATCATCCTGACCCAGAGCCACGCAGACCATTATGGCGCGCTGCCCAATCAGCTCGAGCCCGGGACGCAGGTCATCGCCGGCGCGGGATTCACCGAGACGGCCGACTATTTCGACAAGCTCGCCCCGTTCCTCGCCCGCCGTTCGGGCAAATTATGGGCTTCGATGACTCGCCGCAGCGGCCCGCCCCCCGTCCCGCCCAAGATCGTGCCCGACATCGACGTCCCGACGACGCTTGCCTTCGAACAGGGTGGCCGCAAGTTCGAAGTCGTCAAGACACCCGGTGGCGAAACCCTCTGCTCAGTGTTCGTTTGGTTGCCCGACGAGCGTACCATCTTCACCGGCAACCTGTTCGGCCCGGTATGGCGCGCAATGCCCAATCTCGTCACGATCCGCGGCGACCGCCCCCGCCTGGTCCGCGCCTATCTCGCCTCGCTCGACGCGGTCCGATCGCTTGAGCCCGAGCTCGTCATCACCGGCCATGGCGATCCGATCCGCGGCGCCGCGAAGATCCGTGCCGATCTCGATGCCATGCGAGCGGCCGTAGCCCACATCGAACGCGAAACAATCGCGGGAATGAACACGGGCAAGACCGTGCACGAATTGATGCGCGACATCCGCTTGCCCGAGGACGGCGAGATCGGCGAGTTCCATGGCAAGACCTCGTGGGTGGTGCGCGCGATCTGGGAAGAGAATGCCGGCTGGTTTCATTATGCCGATGGCACCCCCGCACTCTTCGGCTCGCCGCGCTCTTCGGTCGATGCCGACGTGGTCGAGCTCGCCGGGGTTGGCCCGCTGATCGACCGGGCTCGCGCGCTTGCCGCGTCGGGCAAGGCGTTGGAAGCGATCCATCTCGTCGATATCGTCCTGACGAGCGCCCCGAACGACGCTGCCGCACTTACCGTCCGCAAGGCGGCGCTAGAGTCGCTCGCCGCCGACAGTCCGGGGACGAACCTCAGCGAAACAATGTGGCTGAAGGCGGAAATCGCCGACGCCGCATCCCGACTGATGACACAATAGCAGCGCGTTAGCGCTTTTGACTGAACAGGCCTGTGCCGGGCAAGCGGCGTGCGCGGAGAACCGAAGGCCATGGCTAGGACTCTGACCTACCTCGAACGACTGGAAGCCGAGGCGATCCACATCATGCAAGGACTCGGCGGTGATGCTCCACCTCGCGCGGAAGCCCTTTTGCCCGTCGCCCCCGCCCTTCCCGCTGCTCCATATCCGCACAATGTGGAAATCCAGGGGATGTACAAGCTGCGCGACCGCACGGCCGCCGAAAGCGGCATGGACTTGCTCGTCTACCAGCACCAGGATGCATCGACCGCAAGATCAACCCATTCGATCATGTCGCTTTCCACACGGACATGTGGAAGACGAGGGCTTGAAGCAGGTGCTCGACAATATGGCTTTCGCGGTCGCAAGCGCCGCCGGGCTCCGCGTCAGCCGCGCCAACGGCTCGCCCCTGATCAACGATCAGGAAGAAACCTAGTTGCCCGACCTGGTGATCTGCCGCCCCGAACTCGCCGATCGGGTGCTCGCCGCCTTCAAGCCGCTACCCGCCAGCCAGGCCTGACCAACAAGAGGAACGGCGCGGCCATTTCGACCGCGCCATACCGTCACAATCAGGCTGGGCGGCTCGGCAATTCGGCAATCGCCGTTCCAAACGCCGAAACCTCGCCGCGATGCGTCGTCGCCTGCTGCTGAATTTCGATGAACTTCTTGCCACCTTCCTCGAATTTACGGATGACCGTCCCGTCGATGTACATCGCATCGCCATCGGGATTGTGGCGGCGGATCTGGCACTTCGACTTCACCAGGAAGCCGTCGTCACCGATCCAGTTGGTGATGTGATGGGTTAGCCATGAGCAGCGCTCGGGCCCGTAATCATAGGCGCCCGGCGCACCGACTTCGAGCGCAAAGGCTTCATCCCAATGGACCCGCTCGGGGCAATCCGGCACGTTGAAGCGATTGCGGATGCCGAGGCCAGGATGCTTCTGCTGCATCTGGTTGGCGAGCTTGTTGGCGCGGATATAAAGTCCGCCCCAGCCTTGCGCGTAGCAAATAAAGCCGGTGACCGTCATCGGCCCCTTCATCATGCGCGGCAACTCGTCGCCCACGGCAACGTCTTCCCAATAGCGCGGATTGGCGCCGCGAATTTCCTCGGCCTGATAGAGCCGGGTGAATTCGGCGAGTTCCTCCTCGGTGTATTGCTCGACGCGGCCGCGCGCCTCCGTATACTTCGTACCGCGCTCGCGCGCCTCGTCGCGGTCGGTGCGGAACACCCAGCTATCGCCCTCGCCGACCTTGTCGCCGCCCTGGTTGAAGAAATCGACGTGATAGATCTGCTGGAAACTGCGCCCGGCAAACTTGGTCTGATGCTCGACCAGATCCTTCAGATAGGCCTCGGTCGTGATGACGTCATCGCGAAGCACCGGCTTGTGCCATGTCCAGTCGGCTCCCGCCCACATCGCGTGGACACCCGAAAGGCCGCCGCAATAGCCGGAAATGATGCGGCTGGTCGTGAACAGGAAACTCGGCAGGGCGACGAGCGTGCCATATTTGGTATTCGCCGCATATTGGGGGTCGCACCACAAAGGATTATCATCGCCGATGCCGTGGGCATAATGGCGGATCGCGTCGCGCGACGCTTCGTAGTTCCATGGCTCGACCGTGTCGGTGATCTTCACCCCGATCCGGCGGCGCAGGTCGTCGAGCCCCTGTTCGGTTATCTTTGGGAACCGGTTGGTGGTTTCTTCGAGCATCGTTGCCATATTATCTTCTCCTGAGAATCAGTTGGCGGGTGAGGTTGCAGCGTTGGCCAGCTCGCGCTCACGCAAGAGCTTGCGGTGAACCTTGCCGGCGGGCGTCTTGGGCAGCGCGTCGGTGAATTCGACGAGTCGCGGAAACTCGTGCTGCGCCAGTTTCGACCGCGTGAAATCCTGCAATTCCTTAACGAACGCGTCGTCAGGCAAACGCGAGGACACGACGAACGCCTTGACCACCAGGCCGCGCGTCGCGTCAGGCGCGCCAATCACGGCACACTCCTGCACGTCGGGGTGCTTAAGCATTGTATTCTCGATCTCGACCGCACTCATCGTCCAGCCAGCGGAAATGATCACATCGTCGGCGCGGCCGGCATGGTAGAAATAACCGTCCTCGTCGATTTTGGCGAGATCCTTGGTCGTCTCCCACCGGTCCCGACGCCACAGCATCAATTCCCCGATCGCGCCCACCTCGGACGGCGAACCGGCAGCGTCCTGAACCTGCAGCTTCAAACCCGGGATCGGCTTGCCGAGCGATCCCGGCTTTACCGCAAAATCGTCCGCGCCGGGATAATTGACCAGCACCACGCCAATCTCGGTCGTGCCGTACATGCTGCACGCGGGCACATGGAATGTCTCGTCGATGAAATCGAGCGTCGCCGGGTCGATCGGTTCGCCGGTATAGGACAGCTTGTTGATAGCGAACGAGAACGCACTAGCCTGCCCGCTGTTCTTCATCATGCGGTAGTGCGTGGCCGCCGCCGACATGTTGGTAATCCGATAATCTTGCATCGCCTTCATCAGCCGCACGGGATCGAACCGCCCGGCGAAGGTCCCGGTCGAGACGCCGAGTGCCAATGGCGCCAGCGTGCCATGCCACAGGCCATGCCCCCAGGCCGGTGAGGACGGACAGAAGAATTCGTCGCCCGGGCGAATACCGGTCCCGTAGAGCGCTGCGAACATGAGGGTCACGATCGATCGATGCGTGTGCCTGACCGCTTCGGGCAGCTCGCGCGTCGTGCCCGACGTATACTGGAACACCGCCATATCGTCGGCCATCGATTTGGCGGCGTAGGTGGCCGGGAAATGCGCAATCTCATCGAGCAGTCCGTCGTCCGCTACCACGACACGCGGGCCGTCGATCTGCCGCGCCAGCTCGGCTTTTTCGCGATTGGTGATCAGGATCGTCGGACTGCAATCGTCGATCCGCAGCCGCAGCGCATCAGGCCCGAACAAGGTGAACAGCGGCACGCTGATCGCGCCGGCCAGCATCGCCCCGAACAGGCAGACATAAAAGGGCAGCGACGGTTCGAGCATGAAGGCAATACGGTCGCCCTTGGCAATGCCCTGCCCATCAAGCCAGTGCGCAAAGCGGGCCGCCCCCGCCGCAATGTCATCGAAAGTCAGCAGCTCGTCATGACCCTCGCCATGCGCGATCCGGACCGCGACCCGACCGCTGCCATCGGCATGCCGCGTGATGCACTCGTGGGCTATATTGAACGCGCTCTTGTCGCCATCGAACAACGCCCACAGCGCCGCCGAGTTGGCGTGAGCCTGAGCGTCCGCGAAACGCGTATAGTCCGTCAATCGCAACATCGAAATATCATCCTCTGCGAAAACACAATGCCACAAAAGCCTTGTCATTGCAAATATAGAATTCTATTCAACATATTGAATGAAGGATATCGCCCCCGCGAAGCCCCCAGTGCAGAATGCGCTTTCCGTCGCTGTGCGCGACAGCAAAGCGCCGGCTATCTCGCGCGCCGCAGCGGTCTTGCGTTTGCTCGGAAAAAGCGACGCGCCACTTGGTCTGCAACCCATTGCGAATGAACTGGGGCTCGTCCCAAGCACATGCCTTTACGTCCTGCGCGCGTTGGTCGCGGAGGAACTGGTATCGTTCGACTCCGCGACCAAGCGTTATGCGCTCGAGGCAGGCATTCTCACGCTTGCGCGGCAATGGCTCCGACAAAACCAGTTTCCAGACTTGGCCCAACCCATGATCGATCGTCTCGCGCAACGATTCAACGCGACCATGCTTGGCGTGCAGATCGTTGGCCTGGACCACATTATTGCTGTGACTGTTTCTGAGGCGGGGAGCAGCATACAGTTGAGCACGCAGGTTGGCAGCCGCTTCCCCGCGCTGATCAGCGCGACTGGGCGATGCATCGCAGCGTTTGGCGACTATCCCGCAGCGGAGATCGAGCGACGCTTCCGCAGCCTGCGCTGGGACGACGCACCGAGCTTCGCGGTGTGGCAGGAACAGGTCGCCCTGACCCGGGAGCGCGGTTTCGCAGTCGACGATGGCAACTACATCGCTGGAGTCACCGTCCTTGCCGCGCCCGTTTGGAAGGGTCGCGGCAAGCTGAGCCACGCCTTGGTCGCCATCGGCATCGGCAGCGCCATCGGGCGAGTCGGGCTGTCTTCGCTCGGGGAGGCACTGGTCGCCGGAGCCCACGGCATTTCTGCTCAGCTTGGTGGCGGGTAGGCCCCCTTAAACCTGCTTAAGCGCCAGGACGCTGCCCTCGGCATCCCCCGAAATGTAGAGCATCCCGTCTGGCGCGGCAGCAATGTCGGCAAACGGAATCATCGGGCCTGCCATGTCGCCGATCGACCCAAGATACTTTGCGTTTACGCCAGCCGGAGCGCCGACGGGCAGACTCGTCGCGATGACTCGCAAAGTGCCGCTTGCCAGATCACATTCGGTGACCGACTTTGTGAGCGTATCGATGACAAACAGCCGATCCCCGATCACGGCGATCCCTTCGGGCCGTTGCAGTTCGTCAACGACCGTCAGCGCTTTACCGCCCGAAAGCTTGACGACGCGGCCCGCTCCGGCCTCCGCAACATAAACCGAACCAGTTTTACTGACCGCCACGCCCATCGGCTTGTCCAGACCGCTCGCCAGTTCGGTGACCGAGCCATTCTCTGCCGAGAGCACCCTGCCAGTCCCATATTCGGCAAAGACGATCGCACCGCCAAGTGCGATATCGACACCCATCAGTCGATCGTAACCGGTCGCGACGAAATCGCTTTCGCCCAGCGCAGGGCGATAGCGCGCGACTGCACCAAGCCCGGTCGTGATGACCCACTCGCCCGGCGCGGAAGCGACCACGCCGCGCAGATAGCCCGGACAGCCGGGATAGAAGATCATTCCGGCCAGCGCCAAGGGCTGACCGGCGCTCAGCGTGTACCCGAACGCCCCGTCGCAAACGAACAGCGCCCCGTCGGCGCCCAGCGCCAGCCCAAGCGGCCATTGCAGCCCGCGTGGGATAACGGGGCGAGTCCTGCCGGCCCCGAGGATTTCGGTGATCTCGCCGGGGATGCTCGACACGAACATTCGCTCGCCGACGAAGGTCACATTATCGAGCCCCGGCCCCAGATTCGCGAGCACTTCGCGCGCGCCGCTCAGCGGGTCGATGCGAAGCACCTCGCCACTCGCGACCTGCGTGGAGACGATGCGGCCCTTGCTGTCGAACTTGACCGAATCCGGCACCCCGAGATTGCCCGCAACCACTTCGGGCGCACCGCCCGCCAGATCGACCCGCCAGATCTCGTTGGTGCCCATCACCGGGAAATAGAGTTTGCCGTCCGGCCCGACCTCGAAGGCGTTGGCCATCGGGATATTGTCGAGGATCACACGCGGCGCGGCGCCGTCGAGGCTCAGCTCCATGATCCGCGCGCCGACCCGGCATTCACCGGCGATCAATCGCCCTTGATGCCAGGTGATCGGATTGGCGACCGGCATGTCGCCCTGGATGACCTTCACCGAGCCATTGGGCGCAAGCATACTGACCTGACCCAAGGTGATCTCGGTGGCGTAGAGATTTCCAGCCTCGTCGAACACGATGTCGTCGGGCGCGACGATGGCGCCGCCCATCGGGCTGATCACCTCGATCGCGCCGCTATCGACATCGACCGCGCTGATCTGGCTGCCGCCCACCTGCGCGACATAGACGCGCCCGTCCGCGCCGGTGCGCAGACCGTTAGCGCCGAACAACCGGCTGGGCGGCGTCAGCCGCGACAGAACCCAGCCGTCGGCCGCGACCGATGCAGCGGGAGCCAGATAGCGCGACTGCAGCATCAGGCGGGCTGATAGCCAAGCAGGGACTTCACCTCGAGATATTCAAGGAAGCCATGCTCGCCCCATTCGCGCCCGTTGCCGCTGCGCTTGTAGCCGCCGAAGGGCGCGTGAAAATCGAAGCCGCCATTGATGCTGATCCAGCCCGTCCGCATCCGCCGGGCGACCGCGCGACATTGGTCGAGGTCGCTGCCATTGACGTAACCGGCGAGCCCGAACTCGGTGTCGTTGGCGATTTCGATCGCGTGATCCACGTCATCATAGCCGATGATGACCAGCACCGGGCCAAAAATCTCCTCTCGCGCGATGACCATGTCGTTGGTCCCGAGGAACACCGTCGGCTTGACGAACCAGCCCTTGTCGATCCCGTCCGGCCGGCCGAGGCCTCCCGCTACCAAAGTCGCGCCCTCGTCCAGGCCTTTCTGGATATAGTCCTGGATATTGTTGTACTGGCTCTTGGAGACTACCGGGCCCATCGCGACATTGCCTGTCGGATCGCCGACGGTCACGCCCTCCGCCGCCGCCTTGGCCGCGGCCACCGCTTCATCGACCCGCGATGCCGGCACGAGCAGCCGCGAACCCGCGCTGCAGGTCTGGCCCGAATTGCCCATCATCCCAGCAGTTGCCGCGCTCACGCTGGCAGTAAACGAATCGTCATCGAGGACGATGAACGGGCTTTTGCCGCCAAGCTCCAGCGCGACCCGCTTGACCGTCGTCGCCGCATCCCTCTGGATCTGCACCCCGACCGGTTCCGACCCGGTGAACGAGACCATGTCGACGTCGGCATGCGTCGAAAGCGCCGTGCCGATGACCGACCCGCTCCCCTGAACCATGTTGAATACCCCCGCCGGAACCCCCGCGGAGTCGAGGATCTCGGCCAGTATCTGCGCGGAGAAGGGCGCCAGCTGCGGCGGCTTGAGGATCATCGTGCAGCCGGTCGCCAGCGCCGGGAAAATCTTCACGCAGGTCTGGTTCATCGGCCAGTTCCACGGCGTGATCAGCGCGCAAACCCCGATCGGCTCGCGCGCAATCACCGTCGCGCCATGGACATGGTCGAACTCAAACTCGCGCAGAACCTCGATCGCGGTTTGCAGGTGTCCCGCTCCAAGCCCGACATGAAAGCCGTGCGCCAGCGATGAGGGTGCCCCCATCTCCTCGGTAATCGCATCGCCGAGTTCGGCCTGCCGCCTGGCATATTCCGCCTGAATTGCGCCCAGCAGGTCGAGCCGCTGTTCGCGCGTCGATTGCGACCAGCTGCCAAAGGCCCGGCGAGCGGCCGCGACCGCCTTGTCGACGTCGGCAACAGATCCCAGCGCGATATGACCCGCAACGGCCTCCGTCGCCGGGTTGATGACCTCGCCTGTCTTCAGCTCGACCGGATCAACCCACGCGCCATCGATGTAGAATTTCAGATAGTCGCGCATGCTCTCTCCTGTCGTTACGCTTGGGCTCGGTAGACCCTATTGTGTGCCCTCGGCGTACCAGGTGCGGAACTTTTCATACTTCGGCATTTCTTCCGAATTGGCCTTGGGGTCGATCGGCACATGGATCACCGCGGGGCCGCCATGGGCATAGGCACGAGCGATCGCCGGGCCGATCTCGTCGACAGTCTTCACAAACTGGCCATAGGCGCCAAGCCCCTCGGCAATCTTGTCGAAGCGGACCTTGTCGCTCCAGTGCGTCCCAGTCTCCGCCGTACCGTGGCCGAAGGTGCGCTTGTACACGCCGACTTCGAGACCCCATTGGAAATCGACCGCGACAACGCACACCAGAGGCAGGTTGCGCCGGACCGCGACTTCCAGTTCGCCAATGTGGAACAGGAAGGACGAATCCGAGGTTACCAACATCCCCGGGCGGGTCTTCCCCGTCTCGGCAATGTCGGCAAGCATTGCGCCCGTCGCATAGGGCAAGCCGGTCCCGATATGCCCATAATTCTGGTTCCAGATTACATCATTCGGCTTGCACTGGTTATAGGTCCAGCCGAAGACGACCGACGCGCCGCCGTCGCGGATCATGATGCCGTCCTTGGGGAAGGCCTTGGTCGTCTCGACGATGAAGCGCGAGGTGTGGATCGCGACGTTGCCGGTGCCATCACTCTTGCTGAGCGTTTCCTCGGCGAGCTGGTCGAGTTCGTCTTGGCCGTCCTTCATATACTTCGCCAGGTCGGGTCCCGCTTCGCGCCCCTTGCCGAGCGCGCGGCTAAGCTGCGGCACGACCGCGCGAACGTCGCCGACCAGCGGCACGTCGATCGGGCGATTGACGCCGATCGCGGTCGGGTCCTGCTGGACATAGATCCATTTGCGGGTGGCCTCACCCGCATGCCAGTGCCGCCACCGCCCGAAGTGAACCGGCTCACCCAGTTCGGTGCCAAGCGCGACGACCACGTCGGATGCCTCGACCGCCTCGATCGAGGCGTCGGAGAAGACATATTGGAAAGTGCGGTCCTCAATCCCCTTGATATAGCTGGTGCCCCCCGATGTCTGGATGACCGGGCAGTTCATTAATTCGGCCAGCTCCTTCACCTTCGCGCCCGACTGGGTCGTATAGACCGCATGGCCGACGAGCAGGATCGGGTTCTTCGCGGCCAGAATCAGCTTGGCCGCCTCGGCGATCCGGTCGCCGTCCGCACCTTGCATGGTGAGGCGATAGCGCTCGGGCGGAAGCACCGGCGGCACGTCCAGCTCCTCGAGGATGATGTGGCTCGGATATTCGACATAAGTCGGCCCCGGCGTCCCCGACATGGCCACGCGGATCGCCTCGCGGATCACCTCGTCGGTCTGATCGGCATATTCGATCGCGCCCGAGTATTTTACTGAATCCTCAATCATCGGCTCCTGGCGAACGAACTGGATGCGCCCGCGACGGACGCGCCGCTCGGTGACACGCGCGCGCTGGCCGCCGAGGAAGATCACCGGCGAGTTTTCAACCTTGCAGCACTGGATGGCGGGCATCATGTTGGCGAGGCCCGGCCCGAGCGTGCCAAAGCACAAGGCCGGCTTGCCGGTGATGCGTGATGCGGCCTCGGCCATGAACCCGGCGGCAGCCTCATGGTGCGGCGAGACCACCGTCCAGCCGCGCTGCTCCGCCTCAAGGCACAAATGAACGAAGTTCGGATCGGGAATGCCGAACAGCGTCTTGATCCCCTCGGCCTCGAACAGGTCGAGGATGCGCTTGTAGACCGGCGTACCGCCAGCCTTCAGCTTGAGATCCGAGGTCGCCGTCGCCGGCTTCACGTCATCATAGCTCATGTCAGTAACCTTGGTTCGCCGGTTCCCATGAACCTGGCCAGATTGCGGTGAAAATTGGTGATCTTGCGTTCCTGATGCGGGTTGGGGAGGGGCCCGCGAAAGCCGCGCGACTTCATCCCCTTCTGCACCCAGCGCATGTTCGAGAAATCCTGGGCAAGGACGGAGCCCCAATTCTCTGCGGTCGGCTCGGCATATTCCCATTCGGTCTTGGGTTCTTCGCCGTCCGGGTAGCGTTCGATTGCATAGGATTCGAAGATGCACATGTTCGGATCATCGCCAAACGGCCGTGCGCGATAGCAGAGCGCGAAGGTAATCCCCTGCAGGACCGACATGTTCGGGAAGATGTGCCAGGCAAGACCAGCTTCGGCCGTGATTTCCGCCGGGATCTCCGGCCAGATCACGCCGCGCGCCGCATCGTCGGCCTTGGCCGATTTCATCCAGTGCGCGATGACCTCGCCGGCGGGTGTGTCCTCGGGTAGCTCATCCTGCAGGCGGCTCGCCGCAACGACCAGCGTCTCGGTCGACGCCGCGTAGTTGAGCGTCTCGTAATTCTCCTTGATCAGCTCATAGGTCGAGATGCGCGCATCCTCGCCCTTACCGGCGCGCGTGACGCTGCTGCCCTGGCTCATCTTGTTCGCTGCATCGCGCTGATCGAAGCCGCTGACGCCGTGCATGTCGTAGGCCGCGCTGTAAGCGTAAAACTCGGCGTATTCGAGCAATTGCGAATGCGTGCCCGCAACGTGGTAGGGCTCCATAAACGCTTCCAGCGCGGTCTTCCAATTGCTCGGGTAGATGACCCATTTGCGCCACTTGTAGTGCATCCTCCCAAGCTCGAAATGCGACAGGAGCGCACCGGCGCGCCCCATGAAATCGACCAGCGGCTCGGCCTCGGGATCCATGTTGATCCACACCCAGCCGCCCCAGCTGTCCACCTTGACCTTCGACAGGCAGGTGCGCTCGGGCGTCAAGGCACCCTTCCAGTCCTGCGGATCGAGCACGAAAATATTATTGCCGCCTGTATCGAAGGTCCAGCCGTGGAATCCGCAAATGAAATTGCGCCGGTTGCCGCGCGTGCTGTGAACATCGTCGGGCGTGTCGATCAACTGGCGTCCGCGGTGCGGACACACGTTGTGGAAGGCATTGAAGCTGTTTTCGCCGGTCTTGATGACGATGATCGAATCGTCAGCGATGCTGTAGGTAATGAAGTCGCCGACCTCGTTGAAATCCTCGACCCGCTCGACCATTTGCCATACTTTGGGCCAGAGCTTTTCCTTCTCGGCCTTGGCATAGTCGGGCGAGAGGAACGCCTCGACCGGATAGGTCAGCGGTTCGGCCAGATCCTCGACAGTGATGTTAACCGGTCTGTTCATCACGTTCGTCCTTTCGAGCGGCTGGTTGTTCGAAGAACACCCGCCGAAGTCCAGCTTTTCCGCCACGGGACCGGCATTCAACGCCGGAGCGATCCACCTTATTTTGTCAGCAACAGCCCCTCGAGATCGCCCGTTTCCCGCCAATCGGACAGCAGCGCCTGGAACGCGTCCCAACCCGGCCCGTAAGGGCGAAACAGGCGCCATTTCGCCTTGCCTTCGCCTTCACCTTCATTGTTGAAATAGCTCGGCGTGCATTCACGGGAAAAGGCCGACGTGTCGATCTCCAATTCCTCGAAATGGGCAACATAGGCATCCATCGCGGTCTTCGTCGGCTCGACCACTGCAATCTCGCGCTTCAACGCTTCGCCGATGATGTGCGCAATGTGATAGCCCTGCCGACCGTTCTGTTCGGTCACCGAGGCATTGAGCCCGCCCTGGATGTAGCCCATGTAGAATTGGTTCGGGAAACCGGCGGTCATGACGCCGTGGAGCGTCTTGGGGCCGTCCGCCCAATGCTGATAGATGGACGCTCCGTCACGGCCCTCGATGGTGTCGATGCCCCAGCGCCGATCAAGGTCGCTGGTGACCTCGAAACCGCTGGCGAAGATCATGCAGTCGACTTCATATTCCTTGCCGTCCGCGACGAACCCCTTTTCGGTCATCGCCTCAACGCCCTTGGTCAGCGAGACATCGACCAGTTCGACGTTGGGCTGATTGAACACGGGATAATATTCGTCGCTCGACAGCGGGCGCTTGCACAAAAAGCGGTAATAGGGCTTCAGCGCCTCGGCCGTGGCGGGATCGTCGACCAGATCGTCGACCCGGCGGCGAAGCCGCTCCATCACGCGAAATTCGACCAAGTCGCGCTTCGCCATGAACTGCTCGGGTGTCAGGTCGGGCCAGCCTTCCTCCGCCATTTCTGCGGCCAGGTTACGGCTGATCTCTGTCCAGATATCGCAGATCAGGTCTTCCTCGCCCGGGTGAAACACTTCCATCGCAGCGCGGTGGAAATTGGCCTGGCGCGCCTTCTGCCAACCGGGCTGAAGTGTCTTCGCCCAGGTTTCGTCGGTCGGCGGATTGGGCCGTTCGTCGACGCTGGAGGGCGTGCGCTGCACGACATAGACCTGCTTTGCGTATTTCGCTAGATAGGGCACGATCTGGATCGCGGTTGCGCCGGTGCCGACGATCGCAACCCGCTTGTCGGCCAGCTTGTCGAGCACCGGCTTTTCGAACGACCCTCCGGTATATTCATAGTCCCAGCGCGCGCTGTGGAACATCTTGCCCTTATATTTCTCGATGCCGCTGATGCCCGGAAGCTTGGGCATGTTGAGGACGCCGCTCGCGATGATCACAAAACGCGCGCGAATATCATCTCCGCGGTTGGTCGAAACGCGCCAGCGCTTGATCCCCTCGTCCCACCGCAGGCCGTTGGTCTGGGTGTGAAACAGCGCCTTGTCGGCGAAGTCGAACTTTTCCGCGATCAGCCTGGTGTATCCCTGAATCTCGCGCCCGTCGGCGAACTTGCGCGACGGCATGAACCCGGTTTCCTCGAGCAGCGGCAGATAGATATAGGATTCATTGTCGCACTGAATGCCGGGATAGCGATTCCAGTACCATACCCCGCCAAAGTCACCCGCAGTGTCGATATTGCGGAAGTTGGTCACGCCAGCCTTGGTCAAATGATAGGCTGCCATGATCCCCGACCAGCCCGCGCCGAGGATCACGACGTCGATCTCCTCTGCCATGGCTTCGCGCGGCTGGACCGGCATGTGCGGGTCGGTGACATAATCCTCGACGACCTCACCGGTCGGCCGGGCATATTGCTCCTGCCCCTCGCGACGGATCCGCTTGTCGCGTTCATGGCGATAGCGCTCGCGCAGTGCCGGGATGTCGATCTCGTCGGCCGGGGGCGTCCGCGATGGCAGGCAGGTCATATCCGCTCCTGGAGTTCTTGTCGTGCCATCGCAACGAGCTGCAGTTTCATTCTCAATCGGCCGAAGCGACGACCCCGCCACATCGATCCAATCCTCCGTCTAGCACGCGCGCGCCGACACAAGAATTCGCTGGAGCGATGAGTTGGCCGCTCAGGCCTTCCGCACGAAGGTGGCTTCGTCGGGGCCGGGGAAAGCGGGAAACGCGCCATAGTCGGGCGGGACGATATACTCGCCGCTCATGTCGACGGGCCCATGATACGCCATGCTCCAGTGCCGCGACTGGAAGCGCCATGCCCCATCCTCCGCGCGATATCGGTCGTAGTAAGTGCCAAAGGTGATCGCACTGCTGCCGTCCTTTTTCTTGGCGAATTCGGTGACCTGCAGCCGACCGATCGCGGTGCTATCCTCGACTTCGAGGATTGGCTGACCAGTTACCAGCTGAATGCGTTCGCAGCGGCCGAGCAACTTGACGCAGCCCTCCGCGATTGCGTCGCGACCCGCCATCTCCATCCCGGCGATCTTCCACACCCCGTCGCGCGCAAAGCATCCGGCAAAGGCGTCACTGTCCTGCCGCCACACCGCGTCGACGAACTGCGCGTGGAGCTGGCGGATGCCACAATCGGCGAGTACGAAATCGGACGTCATTATGTTTTCCTCTCGACAGTTAAGTCAGCTAAAGGCACTCGACGATGGTCACATTGGCAATGCCGCCGCCTTCGCACATCGTTTGCAGACCGTAGCGCCCGCCGCGCGCCTTGAGCGCGTGAAGCAAGGTCGCCATCAATTTGGTCCCGCTCGCGCCCAGCGGATGGCCGAGCGCGATGGCGCCGCCATTGACGTTGAGCTTGGCCGGATCGGCCCCCAGCGCCTTGAGCCACGCCATCGGGATGGATGCGAACGCCTCGTTGACCTCGAACAGGTCGATGTCCGCCAACGTCATGCCGGCCCTGGCCAGTGCTCTCTTCGTCGCGGGAATCGGCTCCTCGAGCATCATGACGGGGTCGCCTGCGGTCACCGTCAGGCTCGCGATCCGGGCAATCGGGGTCAAGCCGAAGCGCTTCAACGCAGCCTCGCTAACAACCAGGACGCCAGACGCCCCGTCGGTCATCTGGCTGGCATTGGCGGCCGTGATCGTGCCGCCCTCCTCCAGCGTCTTGACCGCCGCCATCGCGTCCATCGTCCCGCCGCGCCGGACGCCATCGTCGGTGTCGAAGCGGCCCTCGACCGTCTCGACCGGAACGATCTCGTCCTTGAAGGCGCCGCTGTCGATCGCTGCCACCGCCTTGGCGTGGCTGGCGAGCGCGAAGCCATCCATCGCCTCCCGTGTCAGGCCATATTTGTTGGCGACCGCCTGCGCCCCGTGAAACTGGCTGAACTCGGCCACGCCATAGCGATTCTGGATGCTTTTCGGCCACGGACCGTCGCCCAGGCCGGCGGCCGCATGCAACTGGAAGTTCGATCCCATCGGCACGCGCGTCATGCTCTCCGCGCCGGCCGCGATCACTACATCCTGAGTTCCCGACATCACCGCCTGCGCGGCAAAGTGCAGCGCCTGCTGCGAGGACCCGCATTGCCGGTCGATGGTGACCGCAGGCACGCTGTCGGGCAGGCGCGAGGCCAGCACCATATTGCGCCCGAACGCGAACGCCTGCTCGCCCGCCTGGCTGACGCAGCCGACGATCACATCCTCGACTGCCGCTGGGTCGATCCCCGTGGAATCAACGAGCGCGTTAAGGATCGTCGCGCCGAGGTCCGCAGGGTGAACCCCGATCAGCCCGCCCTTGCGCGCTCGCCCGCCCGGCGTGCGCAGCGCTTCGACGATATAGGCTTCTGCCATCCTCATTGTCCCTTCGTGAAATCGGGCCTTCGTTTTTTCAGGAACGCCGCAATCCCTTCGCGTCCCTCCACTGTTCCGCCCATGGCTGCAATGCCGCGGCGCTCGGCATCAAGGTGCGTTTCAAACATGCCAATCCCCGTCTATGCCAAGGGTAAAATGCGCGCTCGGGCCGGCAAGCGCAATGTTGCCGCTAAGCGCAAGCCTCATCTCAGCGTTCGCCACCGGGCCGTTGATGTTGGCCATCGGAAGTTCCTCCGTTTGACCGCCTTGTGGAGAGCATTGCGCACGTCAGCCAGTGAATTTGCGGTTCGCGCCGTTGGTAACGCTCGCCTGGCCCGCGTTCCACATCCTTGATAGGTAAACGTCGAGCATCGCCGGGGCGGAGATTGGAGCGCGGGAGCGAGCGGGGATGGCAACCAGATGCCCCTTGGCGCTATCATATTGCGCTGAAGACTGTCGATGTAGCCGGGGCGCTGGGCGACTTGCCCTCGAAAACCCCGGCCCGCGCAGGACAAAGGAAGAAGGCCATGGCAGACGAAATGACCAAAGATCTCGCGAGCGATGCCCGCAAATATTGGTCGGCCGAAGGCTATACCGTCGGCGGCGTGATCCGCGAAGTCGACTATGCCTCGCAATCGGGAGGTCTCGACGAAGCGCTGGCCGGAATCAAGATCGTCGACACCGACACCCACCTAACCGAAGCGCCAGATCTCTTCACCTCCCAGGCGCCGGCAAAATTCAAGGACCGCGTGCCGATGG
The DNA here is from genome assembly GCA_039919075.1 of Sphingomicrobium sp. Lineage (GTDB taxonomy): Bacteria > Pseudomonadota > Alphaproteobacteria > Sphingomonadales > Sphingomonadaceae > Sphingomicrobium. The sequence continues at coordinate 67,548 of JBDSGJ010000031.1, read as the reverse complement.
TGCGCCGGGTCAATAACGTCGACCGCTGGTTCGTCGGCGACCGCGATTTCGGATCGATGGGCGGGAATGTGATCCGCAAGGACAATAACAAGCTGCTCGGCCGCCTCGCCTTCCCGACGCTCGACGAGGCTCATCCCGGCGGCCATCAGGTCAAGCCGCGGCTCCAGGCGATGGACGACATGGGCGTCTATGCACAGATTTGTTACCACAACTCGGGCGTTACCCAGGCTGGCTCTTTGATGTCGCTCGGCGACAATGAACTCGCGGTCGAAATCATCAAGATGTACAATGATGCCGCAGTCGAGCGTCAGCGCATCTCGGGCGACCGCCTATTCACCATGGCCCATTTGCCGCTGTGGGACGAAGCGGAGATGAACAAGGAAGCCCGTCGCTGCATTGACATGGGCCTGAAAGGCTTTGTCCTCCCCGACACCCCCGAGCGGATCGGCGTTCCGTCATTCATGAAGAGCTATTGGGATGAGTTCTTGACCCTGTGCAGCGATACCGGCACTCCGATCAACTTCCACCTTAACGCCGCGATGGACCCCACGACCCTGACTTGGGACGGCTTTGCATTCGAACAAACGCTGTCGGTCGTCGCGACGATGTTCTCGATCGGCAATGTCGCAACGCTCGGCAACTGGATGGTCAGCGGCCGGCTCGACAAGCATCCCGGGCTCAAGATCGGCCTCATCGAAAGCGGCATGGGCTGGATCCCGTTCGCGGTTGAAGCGCTCGAGCATCAATTCCAGGAAATGCTCCCGTCGCGCGCGGGGGGCGTACTCAAGAAAAAGCCGTGGGATTATTTCCGCGACCATTTCTACGGGACCTTCTGGTTCGAAACGATCGGCCCCCAGCTGCTGCTGGAAACGATCGGCTTCGACAATATGATGTTCGAAACCGACTTCCCGCATCCCACCTCGCTCTATCCGGGAGTTCAGGCGCACATTCAAAAGGCGCTTGGTGGCTATGATTACGCCATCAAGAAGAAGATCCTCGAGACCAACGCGGTCAAAATGTATAACCTGCCGTTCTGAGGACGTTGACTTGGCGCCTGCCGGTTCGACAGGACAGGCCGACAGGAACCAGGAACACGACATGACAGACGAACCGAACGATCTGCCGCGCGCTACCGCCAATCGCGTGATCGAGCTTGAGGAAGAACTCGAGGCGTCGGGCGTTGCCCCGGTCGACGAAAGCGAACTGGAGCGGGGCCGCTCGGTCCTTCACCAGTGGGTCAACGAAATGGTCGGCTTCGTCGTCTCCCCCGGCCTCGGCCGCGTGACGCTGATCCACGCCGACGGGCGCCCGTCGACCATCTCCTCCTCGACCCTCCCCTACCGCATGAGCAAACCGCTCGCCTGAGGAACAGCCATGACCCGTTCGATCATCGTCACCGGCGGCTTTGGCGCCTTGGGGCAGGTTGTTGCCGGCCTGTTCGCGACGAGCGGCGACCGCGTCGCCCGGGTCGACTTTTCGAACAGCGGTCCGCCCGGGGGCGAGGGTCTGATCGACATGGGCGGGATCGACCTCACCGACGCGGCTGCCTGCGGGAGCTTGGTTGACCGGGTAACCACGCAATTGGGCGGGCTCGATGTCCTCGTCAACATCGCCGGCGGCTTCGTCTGGCAGACCCTCGACGGCGGCGACATCGACGAGTGGCAAAAAATGTATCAGATGAATGTGCTGACCGCCGCAACCATGACCAAGGCGGCGCTGCCCGCGCTCACCGCCGCGCCCGCTGGCCGAATCATCAATATCGGCGCCGCCGCCGCAATCTCGGCGGCAAGTGGAATGGGCGCTTATGCGGCGTCGAAGGCCGGGATTCATCGACTGACCGAAAGCTTGGCCGCCGAACTCGCCGGGACGCGCCTGACCGTGAACGCCGTCCTCCCGACCATTATCGACACGCCAGCCAATCGCGCCGATATGCCCGACGCGGATACGAGCGGCTGGGTCACTCCCCACGCCATCGCCGACGTTATCTACTTCCTGGCATCCCCGGCGGCACGCGCCATTTCTGGCGCGCTGATCCCCGTCTCGCGCGGCGGAGACTAAGCGCTCACCCCATCGTGGGGATGACGAAGCTGTAGCCCCCGTCGCCCACACCCCCGTCGGGCCACCGCTGGGTGACGGTCTTGATATTGGTCCAGAACCTGACCCCTTCCATGCCGTGCTGGTTGGGCTCCCGGGGAACCGTTAGCGAACAAGGGATGGGCTGTCGTCGCGGCCAAAGGCCCCAGGGACGGGAAGACCGTGAGGCCGCGCGCTGCGTCGGACCCCCTAGCCATTCGCCCAGAGCGCGAAAGGAGATCGTCGCATTGCATCGCTCGCTACCCGCGAATGTGGGCGCAGCGACAGGCAGTACTTGAAATAAGCTCTCAATGATCGGAACCCGCAATGCCGCGGTTCGATGCGCCAGCCGCTTGGCATCGTCGCGGGGATTACCCCGTTCAGCTTCCAGACGATGATCCCGATGTGGCTGTTCGGCACCGCGATCGCGTGCGGCAATGTGTTTATCCTCCAGCCAAGCGCGCGCGATCCGTCGGTGTCCGTGCGGCTGGCCGAGTTGATGATTGAGGCGGGTGCGCCATCAGGCAACTTGAAGGTCGTCCACGGCGACAAGGAGTTGGTCGACGCGATCCTCGACCAAGACGACATCAAGGCGATCAGCTTCGCCGGATCTTCGGATATTGCCCAATATATCTATTCGTGTGGGACCGCCAACGGGGAGCGAGTGCAGGCATTTTGCGGGGCCAAGAACCATGGCATCGTTATGCCCGACGCCGACCTCGACCAGGTCGTTAACGATCTGGCGGGCGCAGCGTTCGGCTCGGCCGGCGAGCGGTGCATGCACTGCTCGTCGTGGTGCCGGTCGGCGAGAAGACCGCAGTCGCGTTGCGCGAGAAGCTGATTCCGGCGATCGAGGGGATTCGCGTTGACGTGTCGAGCGATCCCAACGCGGAATACGGGACTGTCGTGACCGCCGCGCACAAGGACAAAATCGAGCAGTACATCCGGATGTGCGCCGATGAGGGCGGCGGGCTGGTCGTCGATTGGTCCGCGCCGATACTTTCCAGGATACGGTTCGGCTGCCGCGAGTATCCCTACGGCAATAGCGTGGCAATCTTCACCCGCAACTGCCACGCCGCGCGCGAGTTCGCAGCGCGGGTGAATGTTGTGATGGTCGGCATCAACATCCCCATTCTGCTGCCGGTGGCCTATCACAACTGTGGCGGGTGGAAGCGCTAGACTTCGATACAACCCTGCTAACCGAGAAAGACGCTTGTAAAAGGCACACCAATGCACGCTCGAAACGCAGATATTGTCCCGACTAAGCGCATTACATCGGACGGCGTTCTGCCGGGGAATCGTCACGTACCGGTCGAGATGCCGATCGCCATCAGCTTTCTTGGAATCGCTTATGCGGTGATGATGGCTACGCCCGATGACCTCGAGGATTTCGCGATCGGCTTCGCCCGGGCTGAGCGGCTGATTGAGGCGATCACCGACGTCGAAGCCGTCTCGATCGAGCCGAGCGAAGGAGGCATGCTGCTTAATCTCGAACTGGTCCCGGCGCGCCATGACGCATTGTTCGGGCGCGTCCGGAACCGCGTCGGCGAGTCGAGTTGCGGGATGTGCGGGATCGCCAATCTCGAACAGGCGCTTCGTCCCCTCCCCCGCGTTGTGCCGCCCCCCAGCATGAATCGTTCTGATCTCGTCGCCGCGCTCGATACCATGCGCGACTATCAGCCCCTGAACCGTCAGACGGGCGCGGTGCACGCTGCCGCGCTGTTCGCCCCCGATGGGGAGCTTCTCGCAGTGCGCGAGGACGTCGGGCGCCATAATGCCTTTGACAAGCTCGTCGGCCATTGCCTTCGAGCGGCAATCGATCCGGGCGCGGGGTTCGTCGTGCTGACCTCGCGTTGCTCCTACGAGCTGGTCGAGAAGGCAGCGCTGGCGGGAGTGTCGCTGCTAGTCACGGTTTCGGCGCCGACCAGCCTCGCGGTCGAACGGGCGCGGCAGGCCGGCCTGACCCTGATCGCTCTGGCGCGAAGCGACGAAATGCTGTTGCTCGTCGATCCGCACGGATTGTTCGATTGATTAGCCGGCGTCGGACATCAGGTCGCGGTCGGCGGCGGCGTCGATCGCCTGGTTGAACTTGGTCGCCTTCGTCATCGAGCGAGGCTCGCCGCTCGTCTTGTCTAGCTCTTGCAGGGCGGATATCACGACCGGATCGAGCCCCGCTGCACCATCACGAAGATGCGCGAGGATCATCGTGCGCATACGCGGGTCCCAGAAATGCCACAGGTGATCGCACGTCGCCCTCGCCGCTGCGGCAGGGCGCTGATTATGGAATTCGCGCCCGATCTGGTTGGCCATGTAGATCAGATTGTCGAGTGTGGAGCGGGTCACTCGGCCGCCTCGACCGTGATCCGCCGGCTTTGCAACGCCTGCGCCTGATAGCGTTCCTGCCAGTCGCTTGGTCCGTTCGACGGGCTGATCTCGACCGCCGTGACCTTATATTCGGGACAATTCGTAGCCCAGTCGGAATAGTCGGTGGTAACGACGTTGGCCTGGGTCAGCGGGTGATGGAAGGTAGTGTAGACGACACCGGGCGCGACCCGATCGGTAATCAACGCGCGAAGCGTCGTGCTCCCAGCGCGGCTGGCTAGGTTGATCCAGTCGCCATCGCGAACTCCGCGCTGCTCGGCATCGTGCGGGTGAATCTCGAGCCTGTCTTCTTGGTGCCACAGGACATTGTCCGTCCGCCGAGTCTGCGCGCCGACATTATATTGGCTGAGGACCCGGCCAGTGGTCAGCAGCAACGGGAAGCGCGGACCGGTGCGCTCGTCGGTCGGGACATATTCGGTAATGACGAACTTGCCCTTGCCGCGCACGAACCCCGCCGTGTGCATCACCGGCGTGCCTTCGGGGGCCTTGTCATTGCAAGGCCACTGGATAGAGCCCAATTCGTCGAGCCGGGCGTAGGACAGGCTGGCAAAGCTCGGGGTCACGGCGGCGACTTCGTCCATGATTTCAGATGGATGGGCGTAGTCCCAATCGAGCCCGAGCGCGCGCGCCAACTTCTGGGTGACCTCCCAATCAGCGAGGCCGTTGCGCGGCTCCATCACCTTGCGAACGCGTTGGACCCGGCGCTCGGCGTTGGTGAAGGTTCCATCCTTCTCGAGGAAGGTCGATCCGGGGAGGAAGACATGGGCGTAATTGGCGGTCTCGTTTAGGAACAGGTCGTGGACGACAACGCATTCCATCGCTTCGAGCCCGGCGGCGACATGCTTGGTGTTCGGATCTGACTGGAGGATGTCCTCCCCCTGAATGTACAGTCCCTTGAATACGCCATCGACCGCCGCATCGAGCATGTTGGGAATACGCAGGCCCGGTTCGTCGTCGAGCGGCTGGCCCCATAATTTTTCGAACATGTCGCGCGCCGCGCCGTCGGACACATGGCGATAGCCTGATAGCTCGTGCGGAAAGGAGCCCATGTCGCACGCCCCCTGGACATTATTCTGTCCGCGCAGCGGGTTCACGCCGACACCTGGGCGACCGATATTACCCGTCGCCATGGCCAGGTTGGCGATGGCCATGACGGTCGTGCTGCCCTGGCTGTGCTCTGTGACGCCAAGCCCGTAATAGATGCTGCCGTTGGCGCCAGCCGCGAACACCCGCGCCGCCCCACGCACCGCCTCGGCAGGGACGCCGCTATATTGCGCTGACGCTTCAGGCGAATGCTCCTCGCGCGACACGAACTCGGCCCAGTCATGGAACTCTTCGAGATCGCAGCGCTCCCGGATGAAATTCTCGTCGACCAGTCCCTCGGTGACGATGACATGCGCCATCGCGGTCAGCACGGCGACATTGGTCCCGGGCTTCAGCGCGAGGTGAAACTGCGCTTCGACATGCGGCGAGCGGACAATGTCTGTACGGCGCGGATCGACCACGATCAGCTTGGCCCCCTTGCGCAATCGCTGCTTGAGGCGCGAGGCGAACACCGGGTGCCCGTCGGTGGGATTGGCGCCAATGATCATCACGACGTCGGTGTGCTCGACGCTATCGAAATCCTGCGTTCCGGCCGAGGTCCCGAACGTGGTCTTCAGGCCATAACCCGTCGGCGAGTGACAAACACGGGCGCAAGTATCGACATTGTTGTTGCCGAAACCGGCGCGCACCAGCTTCTGCACGAGGAAGGTCTCCTCGTTGGTGCAGCGCGACGAGGTAATGCCGCCGATCGAGCGCTTGCCGAACTTCTGCTGCAGGCGGCGGAACTCCGACGCGGTGTGCGTCAACGCTTCGTCCCAGCTGACCTCGCGCCACGGCTGATCGATCCGTTCGCGAGTCATTGGGTTGACGATCCGCTCGCGGTGGGTGGCATAGCCCCAGGCGAAGCGGCCCTTGACGCAGCTGTGGCCGCGGTTGGCCTTGCCATCCTTCCACGGCACCATCCGCACGACCTGCTCGCCCTTCATCTCGGCCTTGAAGGCGCAGCCGACCCCGCAATAGGCGCAGGTCGTGACCACGCTATGCTCGGGGTGGCCGACTTCGGCGATCGCCTTTTCCTGAAGCGCGCCGGTCGGACAGGCTTGGACGCAGGCGCCGCACGAGACGCATTCGGATTGGAGGAAAGGCTCGTCCTGGCTTGCCGAAACATGCGCCTGAAAGCCGCGCCCGCTGATCGTGAGCGCAAAGGTCCCCTGGATCTCGTCGCACGCTCGAACGCAGCGCGAACAGACGATGCATTTGGCTGGATCGAACGCAAAATAGGGGTTCGAGACGTCTTGCGGACAATCGAGGTGGGTTACCTGTGGCTGATAGCGAATGTCGGTCAATCCGACCGAATCGATCACTTCGCGGAACTCGGTGTTTGCCTCAAGCCCATCCAGAGCGGCCATCGGATGGTCCGACGCATAAAGCTCCATCACGCCCCGGCGCAGCTTCTGGATGCGCTCGCTGCCGGTCAGCACCGCCATTCCCTCCGCTACCGGCGTGGTGCAGGATGCGGGCGTTCCCCCGCGCCCCTCGATCTCGACCAGGCAAACGCGGCACGACCCGAATGCCGCCATTGTATCGGTTGCGCACAGCTTGGGGATTTTCGTTCCCACCAGGCTCGCCGCACGCATGATCGACGTGCCCGCCGGAACCGTGACGGGTTGCCCGTCGATGGTCAGTGAAATGGTTTCACCGAACGGTACGGCGGGCGTGCCGTGGTCGGTTTCAACGATCAGGCTCATAACGTCGGCTCCAACGTCCGGGCGGCCCGGATGAAATCCTCAGGAAAATGCGTCAGCGCGGACATCACCGGATAGGGTGTAAACCCGCCAAGCGCGCACAACGATCCGAATTTCATCGTCTCGCACAGGTCAGTCAACAGCGCGATATTGGCCTCGACATCAATCCCGCCGATGATCCGGTCTATCACTTCAATCCCGCGGGTAGAACCGAGGCGACATGGCGTGCATTTGCTGCAGCTTTCTGCGGCGCAAAATTGCATCGCGAAACGCGCCATTCGGGCCATGTCGACGGTGTCGTCGAACACCACGACTCCAGCATGGCCAATCAGCCCACCGGCGGCGGTGAACGCCTCATAGTCGAACGGCGTGTCGAACAGCGATGGCGGGAAATAGGCGCCCAACGGCCCGCCGACCTGCACCGCGCGGACCGGCCGCCCCGACAGTGTACCGCCGCCGATGTCCATGACTAGCTTGCCGAGCGTGATCCCAAACGGGGTCTCATACAGGCCCCCGTGGCGGATATTGCCGGCCAGCTGAATGGGCATGGTCCCCCGCGATCGCCCGATGCCGAAATCGGCATATTCCTTCGCCCCATTCGCGAGGATGTGTGGAACCGCCCCCAAGGACAGAACATTGTTGATGACTGTCGGGCGGCCGAACAGGCCGACATGGGCCGGCAACGGCGGCTTGGCGCGAACCTCACCGCGCTTGCCCTCGATGCTTCCGAGCAGGGATGTTTCCTCGCCGCAGACATAAGCACCGGCGCCGACGCGCACTTCCATGTCGAAGCGGGTGTCCGAGCCAAGAAGCGCGCCAAGCAATCCGACGCTTCGCGCGACCTCGATCGCGCGGTTCATCGCCTTTATCGCGTGGGGATATTCGGAGCGGATATAGATGAACCCCTGCTCAGCACCGACCGCCAGTCCGGCGATCGCCATTCCCTCGATCAGCGCGAACGGGTCGCCTTCCATTAACATGCGATCGGCGAACGTCCCGCTATCGCCCTCGTCGGCGTTACAGACAATATATTTGGTTGGGCCCGCCGCTTCGGCGACGGTCTGCCACTTGATGCCGGTCGGAAAGCCCGCTCCGCCACGACCGCGCAGTCCGGAATCGCGCACCTGTTCGATCGTCAGCTCCGGACCGATCGCAAGCGCATGACGCAGCCCGGCGAGGCCGCTATGCCGCTCATAGTCCTCGATCGACAAGGGGTCGATGATCCCGCAGCGAGCAAAGCTCAGCCGGGTCTGCAAGCGGAGGAAGCCAAGCTCCGAAACAGGCCCCAGCGCTGCGGGATGATCGCCGCCGCAGGTCAGGGCATTGACCAGTCCGGGGACGTCGGCGACGGCAATCGGGCCAAATCCGATCCGCTGCCCGTCGCGCTCGACCTCGACCAGCGGCTCAAGCCAGAACATCCCGCGCGAGCCGGTTCGAACGATCGTTAAATCTTCCGGCATCGCCCGGGCCAGCGCCTCAGCGACCTCATCGGCGCCGACCGCTACCGCCGCTGCATCTGCAGGCACATAAATCTTCATACGATCTCGTCGATCAGCCGCGCCGCACTGACCTTGTCGAGACGAGCAATGACGCGCTCGCCAACCATCGCTGCGGGACCGCTGGCGCATAGCCCGAGACAATAGACGGTTTCAACCTCGATCCGTCCGTCATCCTCGAATTGAGGGACCAGCGCCTCCACCCCGCGCGCCTGGCACGCCTCCGCTCTACATAATTTTACGACAGGCTTGGTCGCTGGCGTGTTGCGGAAGTCGTGATAGAAGCTGATGACGCCATGAACTTCGGCGCGCGACAGGTTGAGCGCTTCGGCAATCACCGGCACCAGTTCCGGCGCGACATGGCCGAGTTCATGCTGCACGTCATGGAGGATAGGAAGCAAGGCGCCCGGCCGCCCATCATGGCGCGAAATTATCATGTTGATGTCGGCGATTGTCACAATCAGTCTCTAAGATCCGGCTCTTCTGCAAATTCTACTGCAATGGCGGTGTGGCGGCCACCCTTAAGTCGAAGGCATCGCGCGAAATTTGAAACAATGTTGCCAAAAATATGGAATAGCAGGCCCGATGATCGCGGTCGTGGTTCTGGCAGGTGGCGCGGGACGCCGGATCGGCGGCGACAAGCCGCTTCAGATGTTGGCTGGGAGGAGTCTGCTCGACCACGCCTTAACCCTCGCTCAGTGCTGGTCGCCCTTGGTCGGGATTTCGGTCCGGGAGTCGGCCTCCGCAGTCCACTGCACGGGCGCTCCCTACCTTATTGATACCGTCGGCGGGGGACCGATCGCCGGGATTGCTTCCGCCCTCGCGTTCGGTCGCAGTAAGGGCTCTTCTTTTGTTCTGACCATTCCGTGCGACACGCCGTTCCTTCCGACTGATATGCCCAAGCGGTTGACCGAGGCGCTATCGCCGCCCAGCACCGCGGTGATTGCCGCCAGCGGCGGGCGCTTGCATCCATCGTGCGGCCTATGGCGAGTGGGGGCGGACGCAGCGCTACCCGCTTATCTTGCTACCGGTCGCAGTTCGCTGAACGGATTTGCCAAGGCGCTCGGGGCGGAATCGGTGGAATGGCCAGTCGCGCGGTCCGACCCCTTCTTCAATATCAACAGCAAAACGGATCTCATTGAAGCGGAACAGATATTCAAGGACCGGTGATGGCCGTACCCCCAATCGCGTATCGCTTTCCTATCCTACGTTGCCCAGCCACTGCCCCCGCGAAATCGCCGACCTTGCCGCCGACGCCGAGGCCGGCGAGAACGCCTATCCGGCTGAAGTTGGCGCGACCCTCGCCGAACTGGCCGACGTTGCCGAGTGCGCGGTTCTCGGCATCGCCGACGAGCGGGTAGGCGAAGTCGGTCGCCCTTTTGTGGTCGGTCGGGCTGGCGCTGTCATCACCGAACGAGTCATTCTCGACCATTGCCGGACGCGCTCTGCACGCTTCAAAGTTCCCGCCTCGGTCCGCCTGGTGTCAAACCTACCGCGGACCGCCTTCGGCAAGGTTCAGAAGCACCAACTCGATCGCACGTCGTAACCTTCATTCGTGGATGCGCGTCAGCATCTCGACCAGCCGCGCGGTCTCTGCGGCGGTAAAGCGGGATTTGAGCCATTCCTCGTGCAACGCGATCGCGTCCTTCGCAACGACCAGGGCCTTGCGCCCCGCGTTCGTCAGGTGAAGTGATTGTTTGCGCCCATCGGTAAGCGACTTGCCGCGGACGATGAAACCGCGCGCCTGCAACCGGTTGACCACGGCCATCGTTGTCGCCCGGTCCATCCGCATGCGGGTCGCGAGATCGGTCTGGGCAATGTCGTCATGGTCGTCGATCAGCCACAGCACCGACACTTGTTTCTGAGTCAGGTTAAGATGCGAAAACGTCTCGGTGAAATGACGGTAGACCGCCCCGAACGCCAGCCTCAGGTGGAAACCGACAATGTCGCCCAGGCCCCCTATGTCCTCGTCGCCTTCGACATGCGGCGTCGTGATCGCCAGCACTTCTTTCTGTCTTGTCATTTGGGTCCCCAAAGTCGATTGTTAGTGATGCATACAAACAAAGTCGAGGGAGGTGTCGATGGCTCATTTTTCCGGATAGCCCCGCTTTCACAGCCTTCAATACGCTGTTGCGAATCGAAACCAATATCGCGGACCTGACGCACGAGGGCGTCATCCACGCCGGACTCGACGGTGCATTTTACCGGGTGTATCCTGATCCCCAGTTCCCGCCGCGCTTGGGCGACGCCATTGCCTTCAACGGCGACGGCATGATTGCGCGCTACCCCGAACGAATCAAGATCGAGGAGTTTCTCCGCGCCGGTTACAAGGCTGCGCGCGATGCTGCTCGGCAAGCCATTGGAAGGACCAACTGTGACAGTCGAGGCGCTTGATCATGTCAACATCATCACCGCCGATATCGACGGAACCTCGCGTTTTTTTGCGGAACTGCTGGGGCTCGTTCGGCGCGACGCTCCGCCGCCGCTGACACCCCAGAACGCGCAATGGATGTATGACGGCGAAGGCCGCGCAATCGTCCATCTCAACAGCGTCGACGCACCGCGAACCTTCGACCGCGCTGTGGCAACAGGATCGACAGGGGCACTCCATCATGTTGCGCTGCGCTGTAGCGGGTACGCCGAGATGGTCGACCGGCTCGAGTCGCGCGGCCTCGAATATCAGCCGAATGAGGTCGCCGGGATCGGACTTCGCCAATTATTCGTAATGGAGCCGAATGGAGTGCTCCTGGAGCTAAATTTCTTCGGGGACTAAGTCAGTCGATCGCGTGCCGGCGATTATAGTCGGCGATCCATTCGACAGTCTTCACCATTCCTCCGAACGGATAGAAGTGGAGCCGGACCCGGCCATGCTCGTCCTCGAGCTTCGCGGCAAACGTATCGACCAATTTATCGGGACCTGCGCTGCCGATGAGGTTGCCAAGCGAAATACCATATTTCTTGAGCACGCTGGTCGATGCGCCGACCCCGCAGCGTGACGCGAAGCGGAGCAGGGTCTTGATCCCGGCCGGGCCCGGAATGCCGATCCGGACCGGCGTTTCGATCCCCAGCAGGCGTAGTTGCCTGAGCCACGCGAGGAAGGCGTCGGGGTCGAAACCGAACTGGGTAACGACCAGCGCCGCCATGCCGCGAGCCTCGATGTCCGCGACCTTGGTGGCGAGCACGTCCCAGCTTTGCTGCTCGGACATGTTGGGATGACCCTCTGGGTGGCCTCCGACCCCGATCGCCTTGATCCCTGCCCGCTCGAACGCGCCGGTCGCGAGAAGCGCCGAAGTGTCGACGAATGGGCCTTGCGGTTCAGGCGGGTCGCCGGCGACAATGAAGCAGCGACTGACTCCCGCCTCGCGCACAACCGCCTGTAGATAGGCCTCGAATTCGCCCTGCGACTCAATCCGCCGTGCCGAGAAATGCGGCATCGGCTCGAACCCCAGTTCGCGCACCGCGATTGTCGCCGAGACCCGCGCGCCCGCGTCCTCGCCCGGAAGGTAGGTGATCGCGATCGGCGTGTCGGGTGGTATGAGCGTCGCGGCTTCGCGTAATGGTGCGATATCCCGCGCGATCATCTCGAGCGAGAAGCCATCGGTAATCCCGGATCTCTCCTTGTCCCAGTTGGGATGGATCAGCGGCCTAGCCATCATCGAATTTACAGTTGCCCGGTGCAGCCCGAGTCAGGCAGACTGCTCGGTGCGCCATCCGTGCTGATAGGTTTCGCGCGCGACTCGGCTGTAAGGCACAGGGCTGACCACCGCGCGAACCTCGATCTGCTTGTGTCGCTCGACCGTGGTTTTGGCGGTGCCGCCATTTTCCTCGCCCCACAGCACGCGCACTTCGGTCCCGACCGGGATCGACGGGTCGATCGTCGCAAGGCTCAGCGCCTGCTTCTCATTGTAGCTGTACCCGGTGAACATCGACACGCCGAGCATTCGGCCGTCGGCGTCGGACACCTTGTCGTAATTCGACGAGGCATAGTTCGCGAGAGGCACGTCGAAGAATTTATACTGATCGCCGTCGGGATTGAACAGCGACGCCATGATCTTGGCCATGTCGTCGGGGTGCCAGGCGAGCGTCATCTTGTGGCGCTGCTCCTCGGGCTTGAGCGCTTCCAGCACCTGGCGCCCGTGGAAATCATGGTCGAACTTGACAAAGGCGCCATAGCCCAGCTCCCACGGGTTGAGATAATAATCCTCTATGTTCGACGAGACGAAGCTGCCACCGATGCTGCCGGTTGCTTCATAGCTGTCCGCGCCTAGCCACTCGCGAAAGCCCTTTAATTTCTCGCCAGTGTAAATGGCGGGAAGCGGGGAGGGAATCCATCCGCTTTCGAGCGTGTTCGATGGATAGGCGCGGCTTCCGCACGGCACGATCCCGAATTCGGCGCCGGCGTCGAGGATCGCCGCGCGAATCTCTTCCTGCTCGGCATAGGGGCCCCAGATTTCAAGCCCGGGCGCGCCTGACATGCCGTGACGCAGCGTCCGGACATGTTTGCCGGCGATATTCATCGTCGACATGTTGAAGAAGCCAAGCTGCTCGAGCGGCGCACCGTTGAGCTTCTCGATAATCTTCCAGGCGTTTGGCCCCTGGATCTGGAAGCGCCAGCAGGTGCGCGTGACGGGCCGACCCATCGGCCGCGCTGGCGAACGATCGTCGAGCTCGAGCTCGACGTCGTAACCGCCGACGCTCGCCTGATAGCGAAGCCAATTCGACGCCGGCGCCCGGCCGACATAGACAAATTCTTCCTCGGCCAGCCAGAAGATGATGCCGTCGCCGATGACATGGCCATAGGGCGTCGTCGGGACATATTGCTTGGCCTTGTCGACGCGCCAGCCCTTCATGCTGTTGATCGCCGTGTCGCTGATCAGTTTAAGCGCGTCCTTCCCGCGAACGTAGAGATTGACCATGTGGTGGCTTTGGTCGAAGAGGACGGCGCCGTGCTGCCATGCCCATTGCTCGTCCCGCCAATTGTGGAATTCGGGCGCGACGACCGGATAGACGTAGGCGCCAATCTTAGAATTGCGAAGCATGTCGACCGGGTTACCCGCCCGTGCCAACACCGATTCAAGATTTTCAGCCATAATCCATTCTCCCGCGTCAGTTTTCTGTTTCCAGATTTAAGGGCATTTCGTATGCAACACAAACAAAATCGGAGAAGATGATGATCGCGACGGACTCTTTTGTGTTGACGCTCTCTTGTACCGACCGACCGGGGCTTGTCGCGGGCGTAACGAAATTGCTCGCCGAGCATAGCGGCAACATTCTCGATTCGCAGCAATTCAATGATACGGTGACTCAACGATTCTTCATGCGTGTGGCATTTGAACTTGCCCGTCCCGAAGCATTTGATTCATTGAATGCGGCGTTGAGCGGCTTTGCCGGCGGGCATGACATGCAGTGGTCGATGCATTCGTCCGACAAGTCGAAGCGCGTGCTGCTGATGGTGTCAAAATTCGATCATTGCCTCGGCGACCTGCTGTATCGCTACAGGATCGGTGAGTTGCCGATGGAGGTTGTCGGCATCGTCTCCAATCACCCGCGCGAAGCGCTCAATATCACGTTGATCGGCGATTTGCCCTATCACTACCTGCCGATCACCCGCGACATCAAGCCAAGCCAGGAAGCTGCCGTGAAGAAAGTCGTCGAGGACGGTGGCGCCGAGTTGGTCGTTCTTGCGCGCTACATGCAGATCCTGTCGGACGATATGACGCGCTTTCTGTCGGGCCGCTGCATCAACATTCATCACAGCTTCCTGCCTGGGTTCAAGGGCGCAAAACCCTATCACCAGGCCTATGAGCGCGGCGTCAAGATGATCGGGGCGACCGCGCACTACGTCACCAGCGATCTCGACGAAGGTCCGATCATTTATCAGGACGTCGAGGCGATCAGCCACGCCGATAGCCCCGAGATGTTGGTCCGCAAGGGCCGCGACATCGAGCGCCGGGTCCTCGCCCGCGCGGTCCATTATCACCTGGCGGATCGGGTGTTTCTCAACGGCAATCGAACAGTGGTGTTCAAGGACTAGGGATTGCCCCGAGAAACGCGTCGGCCAGTTCAGCCGGGCGCGAGAGATAGGGCGATTGATCCGCGTTCAGTGTCATGACGCGAGCCCCCGGACCAGCGCCTGCATCTCGCGCTGCTCGGCGATCAGGATCACTCGAGCCGAACAAACGACCCACCAGGGCAAGACCATTCTCTCCTGAGCAAGGGTCCGACTGGCGTCTTCCTTTCGCCGCCCCGGTGCCGGCCAGAGCTGCCAACAGTTGCCTGGGATCTGCTCGCCGCATTCCTCCCCAGACCGTCCGCAGTCGCCTCAAGCCGATGCTTGATCAAACGACCTTGGTGATGATCAGCGAGACATTGTCGGGGGCGCCGCCGGCGAGGACAGCGTCGAGTAATTTGCCCGCGGCTTCGGTCGGTTCGAGCTCGGCCATTTCATCGCGCAATTGTTCGTCGTCAACCAACCGCGTCAGCCCGTCGCTGGCCAGCAGGAACTGATCGCCAGGGCGCACCTCGCCGCCGACCGTGTCGACGACCAGCGTCTCGGCAGCGCCAACGGCGCGCGTGATGACGTTGGCGTTCGGATGGTGCTGGGCCTCCTCGGGTCGGAGCATCCCAGCCTTGATTAGATCCTCGACCAGGCTGTGGTCGCGGGTCAGCTGGCGGATCATTCCGCTGCGCACGCGATAAGCGCGGCTGTCGCCCGCCCAGAAGCAGCTGAACTGGCCGTCGCGAATGAGCAAGCCGACGACGGTGCTGCCGATCGTGCGGGGGTGCAGGTCGGAGCCTGCAAGCTCGATCAGCTCCTGATTGACCCTGACCAGCGCCGCGATGGCATTGGCAGTGTCGGCCTCGATGCTGTCGGCCAGCGGCAGTTCGTCAAGCGCGGCGACGACCTTGGCACTGGCGACTTCGCCCGCCTCATGCCCGCCCATCCCGTCGGCGACCGCCCATAGTCCCCGCGACGTGCACTCCAACACGCTGTCTTCATTCACTTTCCGGCGCAGGCCGACATGGGTTCGAGATACGCATTCGAAACCCATTTTGACCCCCTCATCTCCAGTAGACGGCAAGACTAGCAATTTTTCCTGCTTCGTGCGATTTTGTTTCTTGGCATAAGTTCGTTGCGGGGGAAATTGGCAGTGAGTAAGCCCTACAGCAACCGGGCACTGCCCTCCGGGACGATCTTGCGCGAGTGGCGGCTCGAAGAGATATTAGGTGTTGGTGGGTTCGGCATCGTCTACAAAGCACGCGGTATTTACTTTGACGAACTTGTTGCAATCAAAGAATATTTCCCAAGCTCGATAAGCGAGCGCGAGGCTGACGACACGGTCGTGCCGATCGATTCCGACGCCGAGGAAGTCCATGCGCTCGGACTGAAGAAGTTCGTCGAGGAAGCCAAGCTGCTGTGGAACCTGTCGACTCCGTCGCGCCATCCCAACATAGTCAACGTCCGCAGCCTGTTCGAAATCCATGGCACCGCGTACATGGTGATGGACTTCGAGGATGGGGTGTCGCTGTCGCGGATGCTCAAGAAGGGCACCCGGTTCAACGAGCGCAGCCTGCTCAACATCGTCCAGCCGATCGCCGAGGGGCTCGACCGGGCGCACCGCGTCGGCGTGCTCCATCGCGACATCAAGCCGCCCAACATCCTGATCAATCCCGATGGACGGCCAGTGCTGATCGATTTCGGCTCGGCGCGGTTTGAATCGGCCGAGGCGACCAGCACCACGGTGACCTTCCACACACCGCCCTA
The DNA here is from genome assembly GCA_039919075.1 of Sphingomicrobium sp. Classification (GTDB taxonomy): domain Bacteria; phylum Pseudomonadota; class Alphaproteobacteria; order Sphingomonadales; family Sphingomonadaceae; genus Sphingomicrobium. Next base: position 51,043 of record JBDSGJ010000031.1, on the reverse strand, counting down.
TGCGGCGATCGAACAATATGTGAAAACCTATGCCCAGGGGCCGTGGACCGACGTCTACGCGCTCGGCGTGGTGCTTTACGAATGCGTCGCCGGGGAGAAACCGCCCGAAGTCCTCGAACGAATGCACGGCGGCCTCGGGACCGCGCTCGCGACTGGTCACTGGCCGGGCTATAGTCCCCGCTTTCTCGCCGCAGTCGATGCGGCGATGACCATCCGCCCGAGCGATCGGCCGCAATCGATCCCCGAATGGCTGGCGCTGTTCGAGGGAAAAGCGGCGCCGGTCCGTTCTAACACCGTTGAACTCGACGATGACGAGGACGCGACGCGGTTCGCGGTGTTCGACAAGAGCATCGTCGACATTGTCCCGGTCGCCCCGCCGACCTCGACCGTCGCGCCCGGCGAACGGATCGAGACCCAGGTTCCGGACCATCCAAGCGAGGTCGAATTCAAAAGGTCTGGACATGACACCAGCGCCACGAAGAAGGCGAAGGCGCTCGCTCAGCAGCCGACCGCGACCCCCGCGTCCGACAGCCAGGTCGAATCAGCAACAGCGACCATAGCCGCAAAGCCGACCAAGGCCGAGGCCAAGAAGCCAGCCAAGCCTCCTGTCGCGAGCGGCGGAAAGTCATCGAGATCGCCGCTGCTGATGGGTGGCGCCGCCGTGGCCCTGGCGGTGGCCGGAGTCGGCGGATGGGCGATTCTTCATCGCGACAACAACGGCTCCACCGGGGCGCCCATTGCGGTCGCGCCAGCAAGAAACGTGGCGCCGGGACAGCGGGTCACGCTAGCCGACTATGAGAATTTGGCGCCCGGCACGAAAACGCTCGCCGACGATGCGCGCAGCGCCGGCGCTCCGGCACTCGCAGTCGATGCCCTGGCCGAAGCCGGAATGCGACTAGGAGGCCTCTTCGAAAGCCTCGAGCCTCTCGTCGCCGATCGCGCCAAATCGGCAGACGCGTCGGCGCGCGCGGGCGATATGCGAACGCTCGCAACCGCCGCCAACACCCAATTCGCAACCGCCCTGCTCCGCGACGCCGACAGCCGCATGGCTCGCGCGAACGCGGGTATCCAGGCGAACGGCGAGCCGGCCGCCGGGCTGCCTGCAGTCACCACGATGCATGCCACGGTCGATCCGGCGGCGAGTGTGACCGATCCGAACCTCGCCCTTGCGCTCGCTCGTCAGGCACTCGGCCAGTGGCAGGCAGTCGGCTCGGCAGCCAATGCGGCAATCAGACAGGCGTCGGCAGCAGCGACGGCGACGGCAAAATCCAAGGCCACTGTGCTAGCGGCGAGCGAATCGAGGAAAGCGGCCGCAAGCGCACTTCGCTCGGCCCCGACCAAAGGCATAGTCGCGCCAGCGGCGGTCGCCGGTCCCGTCGCTTCCTCGACCGGCGTGTCAGCGGGAAAGATGGCGCAATTCAATGCTGTAGTCGACGACGGGCGAAGCATTGCGCGGCAGGTAATCGGGTCCAACAGCAATGCTTCCGAAGTTGCGATGGCCAAGAATTATGACAAATATCTCCACACGCTGAAGGACTCGATGCGCGGCGTGAAGTCCGATCGCGATGCCGACCGGCTCACCGCGCAGGCGCGCCAGACCCGGGCCTATCTGGTCTACCTCAAGCATTAGACCACAGCCTGGCTAGGCAGGAATCTCAAGCGACCGTTCGCTGTAGGCGACCGACCATTCATTCAGGTCGGCGAGCATGATCGCCGCCGTATTGTCGAGTGCGGCGGCGAGTGGCTCCAGCTTGCTTGCCTGCTGAAGGCGAAGCGCATTGGCGTCGAGCGCAACAACCGTGTTGGCCGAGCGGCTCGCGGCGAGGAGATGTTCGCCATGGCCGCGCATCCCGAACACCGCCGCGCTGACCGCGGGCAAGCCGGCGGTGGCGAAGATGAAAAAGCCCATGACCGATTGGATCCAGTGATGCAGCGGCCCATAGCCGATGATGAATAGCACGCAGGCCGCGATGACCGCGCCCATGAGGAAATTGCCGATCTCGTGCAACCGGTGGTCGAGCTTTTGCATTCGCTCGGCATTGACCTGGTGATAGCTTGCTTGGGGAACGACCTGCTCTCGCACGACATCTTCGGCCAGTTCGCGGATTCTCATGGGTGTCATCACACCCCGCGGACTGTCGAGCTCGCGCCACACCGCCGCGGCGTACCAGCGAGTCCAGTCGGCCCCGGCCTCACGGTTCGAGCGGCCATGAATGAAGTCGCTTCGGAAAGGCGTACTGATCATTCCGGTGCGCTTGAGATAGGCTAGCGGACGAAGCGACTCGGCCAGATGCCGATACTGCAGCCAGCGGCGATGCCACTCCCCCTTGGTGCCCGCGCTGGTATTAAGGAATAATAGCCCGATGACACCCAGTTCGGCCATTACGAGAAAGATCTTCGCACTCGGCACGATCAGCCCCATCAGCGCCATGATTACCGCCAGCGCCGACAGCAGGTAATTGGTGACATGGCCGCTACGGAACCGCTGGGCATAGAAAATCGCCAGCACGTTCGCCCAGCCGTAGCTTCGATCGAGCGTCGCCGAAGCGTTGGTCGCGTCACCACCGTGCAACGACTGCCGGTCGCTCAGGACATCCTGTTCGATCGACCGCTGGCGATGAGGCGCCCAAGACATTGCCTTGACCTTGAGCAGCGCCAGCAGGACCGGATATTCGATCCGCCAGTTCACGCGATGTTCGCGCTCGCCGAAATAGACCGCCAGCTGCTCGCGCTCGACCTCGGTGTGCGGCGCCAAGGTCTCGCGCAAAAGGTCATCATAGCCTCCCGCGTCGGCAAGCGGTTCGGCAACCGGATCGATCACATCGCCGCCAATCAGCAGTCGCGGCGCCGCGACGGTGGCGGTTTCACGGTCGATCGCGACATGAATCACCGGCACCGACGCAGCAAGGGCCAGGTCGACGACATGCGCGGTCCCTCCGGGGCCATTGCCTTCTGCGCCGTCCCAGATCGCGACCAGGATATCCGCTGCAGCGATGACCGCTTTGCCGACGAGCACATAAGCGCCTTCGGCATCACTGCGGTCGCCGGGCAACGCAAAATATTCGTCCGCACTGGCCAGCTGGCGGTGGAACTCCTCGCGTTCGACCCCTTCCACGAAGTCCTGCGAATAGTCGTCCGGGGCGAAGGGCAGCAGCGCGCGGACATGGAAGCCGCAACCATGCGCAATCGTCGCGGCGAGCTGGTCGGCGCCGGTTGCCAATGGGGAGTGAAGGCGAATCTGCGGCGGGGCAGCATCGAAGATCCTCCCTTCGCGATGATGCAGCCGCCCGGTGGCCTCTCGAAGATCGGCGAACACCGCGTCGATGACCGTCCGCAGCGTCGTGGTGGCGCCGGCGGGAAGGATCTGCGCGCGATGACCCGTGATGCCAATGTTGAGCGTCAGGCGCGGACGCGGCGGATGTGTAGGCAAGCTGACTATCCTGGCCAATGGGGATGAACGACCGGCCTCGCGGTCCGCTGCTTATAGCTCGGCACGCGTGCGTAGCGTGTGGGTCATCAAGGCGTTGCCTACCCTCAGGATCGAGCCGACGTCGAGCACCGTCGGTGCTGAAATGCGCTGGCTATCGACGAACGAGCCGTTGGTCGAACCAAGGTCCGTCACCCGCAGCTTGTCGTCCACCTGCTCGACTAGACAGTGGGTGCGCGACACCCGGGCATCGGCAATGACGACTTCGGCTGGCGCGGAACGGCCGATCTTGAGTCCCAACTTGCCCACCACGAATCGTTTCTCGAGCCTACCGTCAACCATCATTTCGAGACAGTGAAGCTCGTCCTCGGGATTTTCATAACCGTTCGAGTTCGTGTAGAATTGAGTTGCCTCGGACTCATCGTCATCGTCATCGTCATCGTCGGCGATGATGACCGGCATCGGCGACGCAGCTTGCGATCCGCTGATCGCGTTCTGCAACGTCGTCAGCGCAACCATCAGATTATCGACCTTGCCATCGGCAAAGCGCTGGATGGTCGCGTAGCGCTGGTCGGGCGCGAACTTGATGTCAGCTGGCTTCGGCGCAGCGGCCACCGCCGGCTCGTTTTCGGATTGCGCCGCCGCCTTGCTTCGATCGACGAAGCGATGAAGGTCTTGAACGAACCCCCGCCATGCCGGATCGGCAAGATCGCCAGACCATTGCGACAGGTCGGTAGTGTGGGTCAGTTCGAAGATGATCGGCCGGTCGCATGGCTCGATGATGACCGGCGCGAGCTTCTTGCGGCGATCGGCGAGGGTTGCCTCGGCACGTACCCAGCGCGACCGCACCGAGCGCGGCGACCACAGCACGACCACCGCGCGGGCCGCTTTGAGTTCGGTTTCGATGACCTCGTCGAATGTTTCACCCGAATGGAGCGCAGCGTCCCACCAGACCTTGAAGCCCTCCTTCGCGAAGCACTCGGAAAAATGGCGCGCAGTGGTACGATCTTCGCGACTGTAGGAAATGAAGATGTCGGGCCCGGACACGCCACTTACTCCCCATAGACAGAAACAACCGACAAAAGAGTGTCGCCGCTTCGTCTTATCCCGTTGCAAATCATGCGGTTTTTGCACGTCCGTAGCGAACATGCGGCATTGATCTTCGACGACTCAAGCAGACCGAACACAACACCAACTGCATCGATGATCGCACCGACCGTTAGACGCAAGTCAATAATCCTTGCTCTTTCGCCGTTACTCGCCCCAATCAACCCAAAATGAACCACCTAAGGGCGCAACCGCGCAAAGATTGACCATCCTTCGTCAGTCCCCGACAAGGCAAGTAGCAGAGGGGCGAGTTTGAGAAACGGGGTAGCAGCGACAAACAAAGGCGCGGCGGGGCCCCGCCCGACACTGCGACACGCGCTCTATCGGCAGCTCGACCCGGGGGCGCGCAGCGGCTTGTCGCTGATCAACCGCTTGCTCGTACTGGCGATCGTCCTTGCGGCAATGATCGCGGTGATCGAGACCGAGCCAATGATCGCGACCGGACGCGAAGGCATCTTCCGCGCGGCCGAGCTGGGGTTTGGCATATTATTCACGCTGGAATATCTGGTCCGGTTGTGGGTCAGTGTCGAACAGCCGGTGCATCATGGCGTGGTGGCGTCGCGGTGGCGCTATGCGCGCTCGCCGGCCGCAGTGATCGACCTGATCGCCATTCTGCCCGCCCTTGTCGCGCTGACCGGCGGCGGGGCCCTGGTCCTGCGCTTCTTTCGCGTGCTGCGCATCCTGCGGCTCGCGAAGCTTGGGCGGATGTCGCGTGCCTGGCGCAATCTGGTCGAGGCCGTTCATTCGCGGCGGTACGAATTATGGCTGACGCTCGCATTCGCCGGGATCGCCATCCTGATCAGCAGCACGTTGCTCTACTGGGCCGAGTCCGACGCCCAGCCGGAAAAGTTTGGCAGCATTCCCCGCGCCTTCTGGTGGTCAGTCGTGACGTTGACGACGGTCGGCTACGGCGACATCTACCCAGTCACGCCGCTCGGTAAATTCTTCGCGTCGATCGTCGCCATCGCCGGAATCGGCCTGATTGCGCTGCCGACCGGAATCCTTGCCGCGGCCTTCAGCGACGCCATGCAGCGCGATCGGCGGATCGAAGCCCAGTTGCGACACGCGCCGCCATCAGACGAGCACCTCGAGTCCGAGACGGAATGACTTGTGGATTTGATCGGCTCCTACAATGGTAGCCCGACATAATTCTCCGCGATCGCCAGTTGCATCGCGTGCGATCCAGCAAGGTACTCCAGTTCGGCCACCTGCATCTTGCGCTCGAACGCGCCGTCCTCGGGAAAGCGGTGCATCAGCGTGGTAAGGTACCAGCTGAAGCGCTCGGCCTTCCACACCCGCGCCAGCGCGCGCGCACCATAGCCTTCGAGCCCGGCCTCGTCGCCGCGCCCAAAATACCCCGCAAACGCTTGCGCGAGATAGGCCACGTCCGATGCTGCGAGATTAAGCCCCTTGGCCCCGGTCGGCGGAACGATGTGGGCCGAATCGCCGGCAAGGAACAGGCGACCATGCTGCATCGGCTCGAATACATAGGAGCGTAAGGGGGCGATCGACATTTCCAGCGCGGGGCCGCGCTCGACCTTGCGGCTCGACAGCGGATCGAAGCGCCTTTCGAGCTCATTCCACAGCCTTTCCTCGGGCCAGTTCTCGATCTTTTCGGTTAGCGGTACCTGGATATAATAACGGCTTCGAGTCGGCGACCGCATCGACGCCAGCGCGAACCCCTCGTCGCCGTTCGCATAAATAAGCTCGTCGTGACACGGCGGCACATCGGCAAGAATTCCAAGCCATCCGAACGGGTAATCCCGCTTGAACTCGCGTGCGATCATGGTCGGAATTGCGCGCCGCGATGGCCCGTGAAATCCATCGCACCCGGCGATGAACTGCGCCTCAATCCGCTGCTCGAGCCCGTCCTTGGTGAAGGTCAGCAACGGCGCGGCGCCCTCGATATCGTGAAGCGCGACATCGCCTGCCTCGAAGATGATCTCGAGCCCGCGGGACGGCGCCACCGCGATCAAATCTCGGGTGACTTCGGTCTGGCCATAGACTGTGACATGATGCCCGGTCAGCGCGGCGATATCGATCCGGATCCGCCGCTCGCCGTCGGCCAGGTTGAACCCGCCTTCGACCATCCCCTCGGCGTTCAACCGCTCGTCGATCCCTAGCTGGTGGAGCAGGTCGGTCGTCGTCCGCTCGAGCACCCCCGCGCGGATCCGCCCCTCGACATGGGCCTGCGCCTGCCGCTCCACGACGACGCACTCAATCCCCTCGGCGCGAAGCAAATGACCGAGCAGTAGTCCCGCCGGCCCCGCCCCGACAATCGCAACGCCGGATTTCAAGACTGGATTCCTCACGCGCGCAGTTGCCGCTCAAGGCCATCAAGCACTCGATAGCAGGGCAGCACCTGCGCGACCGACGAACTGGGCTCGCGCCCTTCGCGGATCGCGGCGATGAATTCGCGGTCCTGCAATTCAATGCCGTTCGACGACACCGTGACCCCGCTCAGGTCGACCGGCTCCTCGCGCCCTGTGACGAGGTCGTCGTAACGCGCGATCCACGTCCCATTGTCGCAGATATAGCGAAAGAACGTCCCCAGTGGCCCGTCGTTGTTAAAGCTCAAGGACAGCGTGCAAATTGCCCCGCTCTCCGCCTTCAACTGGATCGACATGTCCATCGCAATGCCGAGCTCGGGATGGATCGGCCCCTCGACTGCATTGGCCTTGACGATCGGCCCTGCCTGATAGGCGAACAGATCGACCGTATGCGCGGCATGGTGCCACAGCAGGTGGTCGGTCCACGACCGCGCCTCGCCCTTGGCATTGATATTCCTGCGGCGGAAGAAATAGGTCTGCACGTCCATCTGCTGGACGCTCGCCTCGCCACTCGCGAACTTCTGATGGAGATATTGGTGGCTCGGATTGAACCGCCGCGTATGCCCGACCATGCAGGTCAGCCCGGTCTGTTGTTGCTTTGCCAGTACCGCCTCGGCATCGACCAGGCGGTCGGCGAGCGGGATCTCGACCTGGACATGCTTGCCCGCGTTCATGCACGCAATCGCCTGTTCAGCGTGCATCTGAGTCGGCGTGCACAGGATCACCGCATCGACGTCATCACGGCCCAGCGCATCGGATAGCTCGGTCGACGAATGTCTTGCGCCATATTTCGCAGCGACCGCTGCGGCCTGCTCGCTCGTCCGGCTGATGATCGAGACGATTTCAACCCCGTCGATCAGCTTCAATCCGTCAAGGTGCTTCTCCCCGAACGCGCCGGCTCCGGCGAGGGCAACTCTCATGGCGTTGGCTCCAGCACGATATGTCCCACCGCAGTGTTGCTCGCGGGGACGTGGTAATGACGGTGAAGGGTGCGGGTAGCGCGGCCCAGTGCCCCGCGCATGATCAGCCACATCACGAGTTCAATCCCTTCGGACCCCGCTTCGCGCAGATATTCGATATGCGGGATATAGCGCAGCGCGTCGGTGTCGCCCTCTAGACGGTCGAGAAAGCGATTGTCCCATTCGGCGTTGATCAGACCCGCTCGCGGCCCCTGCAGCTGGTGGCTCATCCCGCCCGTGCCCCACACCTGAACGTTGAGATCCTCGGGGAAACTCGCCACCGCGCGCGCAATCGCCTCGCCCAGCGACCAGCAACGATTGCCCGTCGGCGGCGGGTAAGTCACCACATTGACCGCCAGCGGGATCACCTTAACCGGCCACGCGTCAGGCGTCCCGAAGACCATCGTCAGCGGCACCGTCAGCCCATGATCGACGTCCATCTCGTTGATGATCGTCATATCGAACTCGTCAAGGATCAGGCTTTGCGCGATATGCCAGGCAAGGTCGGCATGACCCTCGACTACCGGCACCTTGCGCGGCCCCCAACCCTCGTCGGCGGGCTGAAATTCCTCGGCACAACCGATCGCGAAGGTCGGAATGATCTTCATGTCGAACGCGGTCGCATGGTCGTTATAGACCAGGATCACGACGTCGGGCTTTTCGCGCGCCTCCCACGCTCTGGTCCAGTCATAGCCAGCAAAGGCCGGCACCCAATAGGGATCCCCGGTCTTTCCATTGTCCGACGCTGCGCCAAGCGCGGGGATATGGCTTGTCGCCACGCCTGCGGTAATCCGCGCCATCAGCTTGCACCCTTCTTCGAACGCTGCCCCTCGACCGACCGCCCCCCGGCAATCATCATCGCCGAATAATCTTCCAGGCTCATTCCGCTCATAGTCGACACCGCCTGCAAGAAGCTCTGCCCGTCGGTCGAGAAGATCTTCGCCAGAAAATAGATATTGCCGCCAAGGTCGAGCAGTCGGTTGTAATCACGTGCCAGCACCGCGTCCTTCTGCTCGGGAGTCAGTTTCCACTCCTCGAGGTAAGCGGTCTCGTCGGACTTCCACCTTTCGCGATTTTCGGCCTTCATCAGGCTCATCGCGAACTGGTTGAGCTGGTAGCCCTGGCGCGCCCGCTGGGCCGTGAACACCCGCGTCCCGGGGATGTCCTCGAGATCGGCCAGATAGGTGTGAATATCCTTAGGTCCGCTCATCGCCCCTGCTCCTTCAACCGCGCATCGAGCCGCGGATAGACTCGCCGCGCATTGCCCTCGAAGATCGCCGCGCGCGCCTCCTCGGGCACATCGAGCGCATCGACGTAGCGCTTGGTGTCGTCGAAACTATACCCCGTCGTCGGATCGACCCCGCGCACCGCCCCAACCATCTCTGACCCGAACAATATGTTCTTGGAGTCGATTACCTTGGCCAGCAGGTCGACCCCCGGCTGGTGATAAACGCAGGTATCGAACCACACATTATTCATTACATGCGTGGCGAGGTCAGGCTGCTTCAACATGTCCGCCAGCCCGCGATAGCGTCCCCAATGATAGGGCACCGCCCCCCCGCCATGCGGAATGATCAGGCGCAGCGTCGGGAAATCCTTGAACAAATCCCCCTCGATCAGCTGCATGAACGCAATCGTGTCCGCCGCGATGTAATAGGCCCCGGTCGCGTGCATCGCCTTATTGCATGACCCTGACACATGGATCATCGCGGGCACGTCGAGCGCCACCATCGCTTCGTACAAGGGATACCAATAGCGCTCGGTCAGCGGCGGATGCGCAAAATGCCCGCCCCCCGGATCGGGATTGAGGTTGCACCCGACGAAGCCCAACTCCTCGACGCACCGCGTCAATTCCGCAATCGACCCCGCCAGATCGGCCTTGGGTGACTGCAGCAACATGCACACGCCAACGAATGTCTCGGGATACAGCCCGCACACCCGCGCGATCAGATCGTTCGAGGCCCGCGCCCACGCCAGCGCCACCGACTCGTCGCCAAGATGCGGCGCCATCGTCGAAGCGCGCGGCGAAAAGATCGTCAGATCGGCACCGCGCTCTTTCAGCAATTTGAGCTGGTTCGCCTCGATCGTCGCGCGAATTTCATCGTCCGAAATCCCAGGGTAGGGCGGAGCCTCCTGCCCTGTCGCAAACGCCTCGAGTTGCGCCTTGCGCCACGCATCATGCTGCGGCGGCGCAGTCGTATAATGGCCATGACAATCGATGATCAGGCTCATGCGGCTTGTTCCTGCTTCAGATGAACCCCGGCGCGCTGCTTGGCAGCAGTCGCGATCGCCATATGATTATCGACCCCCAGGCCGGCGAGCGTCGCGGCCACTTCATCCATCTCCGCTGCCCGCCGCGCACCGTGGCGCGATATCCGCTCGAGCGACCCCTCGATCCGCGCGCCCCAGCCGATGTCCGCCTTCCAGCTCGCGTCGAGCGACGCGACCACCGCGCCGCGCACCCCGGCGGCATCGGCGGCGGCGGCAAGCTCGGCCGACAGCGCCTCGATCCCCTTGATCATCACCGACCGGATCATCTTGATCGCCGCCGCCTCGCCGACCGTCGCGCCGGCAATCTCGACATTGCCGAACCCGAGCGCGGCAAGCACCACCCGCGCCGCCCCCGCCCGCTCGCCGGCCAGCAGCAACGGCACGCCAAGCTGCTGCGGATAGACCGGGCTCAGGATCGCGACATCGACATAATGGCCTCCTGCCGCCTCGATCGCCAGCGCCGCCGCGACCTTCGTGGCGGGTGCCACCGAATTGCCGTCGCAATAAAAGGCCCCCGGCACGATCGACTTCGCACTCTCCTCGGCCGCAGCAAGCGCCTGGTCGGCGGTTACGAGCGACAGGATCAGAGTCGCCCCCGCAACCGCCTCTGCATTGGACGACACCCCCCGCACACCGGCCTTCGCGAACGCCTCGTGAAGCGCGCCACTCCCCTTGCGGTCATAGGCGGCGGGAACGCCGCCGCGCCCCGCCACCATCGGCGCGGCAAAGGCGAGCCCCGCCTCGCCAAAGCCGACGAACGAAATCTGGTCGAGGCGGTCGATCATGGCGCCGGGCGTGGAACGATCCGTCCCCGCTGCCCAATCAAAGTTGCGGGCCAGCGATTGGATTTCCCTAATTGTGTTGCACTGCAGCACGAATCAGCCCGACCAGCCGCGCCTGCGCCGCAGTCGGGCACCAGCCGCTCCGCACGGTCAACCCGATGAGGCGCTCGGCCCCCGCCATCGCCCCGCCGATTCTCGCCAGCATCCCCGCCTGTATCTCCAGCGCGACCTGATCGGGCGACAGCAAAGTCAGCAGGTCGGTCTTCTCAAGAACGCCCCGAATGACCATCACCGATCCACACTCGATCGGATTTGCGGGCAGCGGACAGCCATCGAACATCGCCTCCCAGTGCGCCCTGAGCGGCGTCCCCGCCTGGCCGACGATCCAACCATAAGCGCCAAGCGCGCCGAGACCCGGCTTCGCCACCTTCGCCAACGGATGCCCCGCCCGCCCGATGACCGTCAGCCGATCGACGAACAGTGGCTCCTGCTCGGTCCCCGGCGCCGCCGTCTCGCGCAGCGCGCCGATGGTGAAATCGATGATCCCATCGAGCAGCGGCTCGATCAGGTCGCGCCACGACCCTTCGTAAATATCGACCGTCGCCCGCGGCGCGCCTCTCTGAAATTGCGCCAGCGCACTGGGCAGCACCAGCGCGCGCGACAGCGGCATTGCCCCGACCGCGATCCGCCCGCGCTGCGCATCGCCCGCGATCGTCGCGAGCCCGGCGGCAATTTCGACCCCCGCCAGCCGCACCGCGCGCGCCAGCCTGCTGCCAGCCGTGGTAATCGCCACCCCGCGCCCGCGCCGCTCGACCAACGGCTGGCCCCAGATCTGCTCGAGATCGCGCACCGCGCGGTGAAGCGCCGGCTGCGACAGCCCGGTCGCCCCCGCCGCCCCGACGAAACTCCCCGCCGCGACCAGCGCCAGAAACGCCCGCGCCTGGGCCGCGGTGAGCAGCTGCCCCGGCCGCGCGAACCCCCGCCGCGCGGTCCCCCGCCTGGCCGCATCGAGGATCGCAAACCCCGCCCGGGTCCGCTCAGCCATCACTCGCCCCGCCTCGGTCGGCGAAACCCCGTCGGCCTGCCGCTCGAACAGCACCACCTCGATCTGCTTCTCGAGCTTCGCCAGCCCCTGCGTCAACGCCGGTTGCGACAGCCCCACCGCCTCTGCCGCAGCACTCATGCTGCCGCGCTCGACAATCGCGTCGAGGCTTCGCAAATGGCGCAGGTTGAGGTCGAACGGCGACAGGTCCATGACCGACGCTTAGCAAAAACTTATCCATGGCGCACGATCCCGATTGGCCTAAGCGCCGCACCGCGCGCCTGAGCGACCGGCAAGAGGAGCAATCATGGCAGGCAAGGTCGTTCGCACCATCACTCGCGCTGCGCCCGCGATCATCGACGGGCTCGGCCACGCCGGGGTTGCGACCGTCCACGAAGCACAAGGCCGCATCGGCCTCCTCGCCAGCCGCCTTCGCCCAATTTACCCCGGCGCGCGCATCGCCGGCTCGGCCGTGACCATCTCCGCCCCGCCCGGCGACAATTGGATGATCCATGGCGCGATCGAGCAATTGCAGCCCGGCGACATCCTCGTCCTCGCCCCAACCAGCCCGTGCGAAGACGGCTATTTCGGCGACCTCCTTGCCACTTCGGCGATGGCGCGCGGCTGCCGCGGCTTGATCATCGACGCCGGGGTCCGCGACGTCCGCGACCTTACCCAGATGAATTTCCCCGTCTGGTCGAAAGCGGTCTTCGCGCAGGGCACGATCAAGGCGACGCTTGGCTCGGTCAACGTCCCCATCGTCTGCGCCGGTGCCGCGATCGACCCAGGCGACGTGATCGTCGCCGACGACGATGGCGTGTGCGTCGTCAAGCGCGCCGATGCCCAAGCCGTCCTCGCCAAGTCGCAAGCCCGCGAAGCCGCCGAGGAAGCCAAGCGCCAGCGCCTTGCGGCAGGCGAACTCGGCCTCGACATCTACGACATGCGCGGGAAGCTCGAAGCCTTGGGCCTGACCTATGAGTGACCCCATCCCCTGCATGTGGATGCGCGGCGGCACCTCCAAGGGCGGCGTCTTTCTCAAGGCCGACTTGCCGTCCGACCCCGCCACACGGGACGCCCTCCTGCTGCGCCTCATGGGCGCCCCCGACCCACGCCAGATCGACGGCATGGGCGGCGCCGACCCGCTGACCTCGAAGGTCGCGCTGGTCTCGAAATCCACCCGCGACGGGGTCGACATCGACTATCTCTTCCTCCAGGTTTTCGTCGACCAGCCAACCGTCAGCGACGCCCAGAATTGCGGCAATATCCTCGCCGCGGTCGGCCCCTTCGCCATCGAGCGCGGCCTCGTCCTCGCAACCGGCGACGAAACCCGCGTTGCGATCTTCATGGAGAACACCGGCCAGATCGCCGTCGCAACCATCGCCACCCCCGGCAGCTTTGTAACCTATGACGGCACCGCAAAAATCGACGGAGTCCCCGGCACCGCCGCCCCGATCCCGCTCGAATTCCGCGACACCGCCGGCTCGTCGTGCGGCGCGCTGCTCCCGACCGGCAACGCAATCGACACGATCGATGGCGTCGACTGCACGCTGATCGACAATGGCATGCCGTGCATCGTCATCCGCGCGGCCGATCTCGGCGCCACCGGCTATGAGGACCGCGACACGCTCGACGGCGCGACCGACCTCAAGGCCCACATTGAAAAAATCCGCCTCGCCGCCGGGCCGCTGATGAACCTTGGCGACGTCACCGACAAATCGGTCCCCAAGATGATGCTCGTCGCCCCGCCCCGAAGCGGCGGCGCGGTGACCGTGCGCAGCTTCATCCCGAAGCGCGCTCATGCGTCGATCGGGGTGCTGGGCGCGGTCTCGGTCGCCACCGCCTGCCTCGTCAAAGGCTCGGTTGCGCAAGGCATTGCGGTGATCCCCGAGGGAACCCCCAAGACGCTGTCGGTCGAGCATCCTACCGGCGAGATGAGCTGCGTCCTCACGCTCGGCGACGACGGCCAAGTCGCCACCGCCGCGCTGCTGCGCACCGCGCGCAAATTGATGGATGGAGTGGTGTTCGCATGACCCTCGACGCCGACGGCCGCGTCCGCAGCTGGACCCTCGACCCCTCGATCCCGCGCTTCGTTCCCCCGCCGGGCGCGATCGACGCCCATTGCCATGTGTTCGGTCCGCAGGCCCGCTTCCCGTTCAGCGCCAAGGCCAAATATCTCCCCCAGGATGCCGGCCCCGACATGCTGTTCGCGCTTCGCGACAAGCTCGGTTTCGCCAAAAACGTAATCGTCCAGGCCAGCTGCCACGGCACCGATAATAACGCCACGCTCGACGCGATCGCCAAATCGAACGGCCGCGCGCGCGGAGTCGCGGTGGTCGACCCCGCCATTTCCGAAGCCGATCTCGCCGACCTTCACGACGGCGGCATCCGCGGCATACGCTTCAATTTCCTCAAACGCCTCGTCGACGACGCCCCCAAGGACAAGTTCCTCGACGTCGCCGCGCGGCTCCCTGCCGGTTGGCACGTCGTGGTCTATTTCGAAGCCGACATCCTTGGAGAACTGCGCCCTTTCCTCGACGCGATCCGCGTGCCGCTGGTGATCGACCATATGGGCCGTCCCGACGTCTCCCAAGGCCCCGACGGCCCCGACATGCGCGCCTTCCGCGCCCTGCTCGACAGCCGCCCCGACATTCACTTCAAGGCGACCTGCCCCGACCGCCTCGATCCCGCCGGCCCGCCGTGGGATGATTTTGCCGCCGCGGTCGCGCCGCTCGTCGCTGACTACCCCGACCGCGCGCTGTGGGGGACCGACTGGCCGCACCCCAACATGCACGACGCCATCCCCGACGACGGCGTACTGGTCGACATGATCCCCCGCATCGCCCCCACCGCCGAGCTCCAGCGCAAGCTGCTGATCGACAATCCGGCCCGCCTTTATTGGGGTTAGGATCTGGCTACGGCGGGCTCGTTTCGTCCGCGTCCGGCTACGTCGAGCGAGGCCCACTCTGAGCGTTGCCGTCTCTTAAAACATAATTGAACCAACATTCTGACGGAAAATTTAACTTAAGTCGGGGCTCGCCGCATCTTTCTCGTCCGAGCTCTCGTTAGCCCTTTGTACCGCGAACCGCGCGGACGAAAGGGCCGGTGTTCATGGCGAGTCGCGATTACGGCTATGTTGGTGGCGCCCAGGTCGTCGTGACGACTCCTCCGGGACGGTCTGTGTTGCCAACGATCGATCCCCGCCGACTGCCTAACTTCCCGCACCCATGGCGCTTCCGCCATTCCGACCTTTGCTTCCGCGCACCGGCGCGCAACCTCGAGATATTCGCCAAGCCCTTGACGGCGCATTTAAGCAAATTCGCAGCACTTTCCCCCACAGATGTCATCGCGCTCGACCAGCTTCACCGTAACGCGAAAGTCCATCCCGCCGAACATATTCTCATTCACGAGCAGAGCCGACCCGCCTGCGCTTTCTTTCTCGGGTCGGGGTTGGCCTATCGCTACCGGATGCTCGACGGCGGTCGTCGTCAGATATTAGGCTTTATTTTCCCGGGGGACTTGTTCGACCTCGATGCAGTGCTGGTCGGGCGGGCCGACCATAATATTGCGTTGCTGACCGACGCACAGGTCTACTCGATCGCACCGCGCGATCTCAAGAACCTCGCCTCTGACTTTCCCAAAATTGGACAGGCTTTGTGGTTGGCGAGCATTGTCGACACCTCAATTCTCCGCGAATGGCTGGTGAACCTAGGCCAACGCACCGCGCTTCAGCGCATGAGTCATTTTCTGGTGGAAATGTCCCTTCGCCTGGAAGCAGTCGGCCGGATCGGTGGCGACGGATCGTTCGACTTCCCTTTCAGTCAGATGATCCTGGCGGACACCACCGGCATGACGACGGTGCACACCAATCGAACCCTGCAGAAGATGCGGGCCGATGGGCTAATCCAGCTTTGCGCGAAGCGTTTGATGATCACTGATCGGGAGCGTCTGGCAGCCCTTGCGGGGTTCGACGGTCATTATCTAGGATTTGCACAACCACGCAATTGAGGAGCGTTGCAAGCGAGCCTGGGCGATCGAGGAAATGCCGAACATCAATTTTGTCACAAGCCGCGAGCGCGCCCTCTGCCTGATCGCGATCACGACGGTCTACGCGCTTGGGCTGATTGCGTTCCTGTCGGCGCACGACACCATTACAAAGCCGGCGAAGCCGCTGGTCGCGGTCGGAATTGACCTTGGACCACCGCTTCCGAAGCCAGCCGACCGGACGTCGCCGCCCCACCCTGTCCCCGTCAAAATAACTTTAATCCAACCGGCGCAACCCACCCCCGTTGCCCCTTCGCCGGAAACCGACCAAAGCGCGACTGCGCCGGCTGGCTGCGACCCGGCCCAGCGCGTCGGCGACGCGATCCGCGGAGACCCGCAGTTGCTTCAGTCACTGGCCGAGGTCCCCGACGATCTTCATACCCCGGCAGGTGTGATTGCCATGTGGAACGAAGTCTGGAACCCTGCGACCGCCGATCCCGGAGGACCGCTTGTGCCACTGCGGAGCGGGATCACGACAGTCCTTGGTCAACTCCCCCCCGAATGCCTGGGCCAGGACGTACCAGGACCCCGGTTCGTTCAGATCGCCATCGCTCAGACCAATTACGTGCTGGTCTTCGGGTCAAACGTGTGGCGATGGGAATCACTGGTCGCGCCCCCGACCGATCTCGCGACGGGGCAGCGGGTCACGACGCCGCAACCACCTTCGTCGCGCCCCTCGACACCGCCCTCAGCTGTTGCCATTCTCGGCGAAGCTAAACGTTTTGAGGTTCCCGCCAATGATTGACCTTTGCCGCCTTCACCTGTTGATCGCGGGCATGATCGTGATTGGCGCCGCGCCTCCAGTTAGTCCGCCTCCGATTTCTCGTCAGGCGTTCATCGCCACGATGGATGGCGAATATGCCAGGTTGGATATCAACAATGACGGTGTAGTGACCCAGACCGAACTTGAGCAGAACCAGCGCGGGCTGGTTATTCAAGCCGCAACCCGCCGGGCGCTGCAGGAATTCGCTGCGCTCGACGCCGATCATAACGGGCAAGTGTCGCAGGCCGAGTGGCTCAAGGCCAGGGTCGCGGCTAACCCGGCCGTCAACGCTGCTACCGTGATGAAGCGGCTCGATCGCAACGGCGACGGGAAAGTCTCGCTGGTCGAATATCGCGCACTGACGCTGGCCAATTTCGACCGGCTTGACACCGATCTCGATGGTTTCGTCAGCGCGGCCGAGCAGCGAGCAGGCGCTAAGCCACGCTAGCGCCGATCGCCGCAGAAGCGGACGTCGGTGACCAGCCGCTCGCCATTCTCGCGGCCAAGCTGGACGAACACGTCCACGGTCGAACGGACATAATTGACCAGTTCGGAGCGCGTGAGCTCGGTCCCCGCCGCGAGCGACATGATCGCCAACTGCTCGACCGCGCCGTCGGCCGAGTTCGCATGGACGGTGGTGATCGATCCCGGATGTCCGGTACCCACCGCGCGCAGCCAACTGATTGCCTCGGCACCCCGAATCTCGCCCATGATGATCCGGTCCGGCCGAAGGCGAAGCGCGGCTTCAAGCAGGTCGGCAGGGGTCACCGAAGCTTCACCGAGTCGCCCACGAACGGCGACAAGACCGACCGCATTATCATGATGAAGCTGAATTTCAGGCGTATCCTCGATCAGCACGAACCGCTCGTCGCGCGGCGCTTCCTTAAGCAGTGCGTTGAGGAAGGTGGTCTTGCCGGTACCCGTCCCGCCCGAAATCACGATCGTCTTGCGTTGCCGCACCGCCGCCGCGAGGAATTCGATCATGTCGCCGTTCGCCAGCAGCGCCGACAGGGCATCGTCGCGCGCCTTTCGCTCATCCTCAAGCGCTCCGATCCGGTCGAAGGCCCCGGCCCGCACATAATCGCCCAGCCTGAGGTCGGGCATGCTATGCTTGCGGATCGCAACGACCATCGATCCGCGCGTTGCAGGCGGGGCGCAAATCTGAACGCGCGCGCCGTCGGGCAGCGTCGCTGCAAGCAGCGGATGCTCGCGACTGATGCCCTGGTCCGAGGCCGCCGCAATCTGGCGCGAAAGCCGCCACAGCGCGCTGTCGTCGATCGTCGGCGCGTCATGCCGCTCGACCCCTTGATTCGTCTCGAGCCAGACCTCGCCAGGCCGGTTGATATAAAGGTCGGTGACATCGTCGCGCGCGAGATGCGCTTCGAGCGGCGCCAGAAAGCTATGCAGGTAAACCCGTGGTGCGCTGCTCACTTCGCCGGACCGACGAGCGAAAAGTCGAGGTCGCGTGCAACGAAAATGCGGACGGGTGCGCCCTGCCGGGTGGTGATCGTCGGCGGAATATCCCCTCCCCGCGACGCTTCGCTGGCAAGGCTCGAGGCTTGCCCGGCCGATCCCACGAGAATGGTCGATCCGCCCGATGCCGCCGCCGCGGCGGCATTGATCGCCCCGCTGAATACCGAGGTCAGGATGGCGCCGCCGAAGCGCTGGAAGAAGTGGCGATTGACCTTGCCGCCCAGGCCGCCGCGGCCAAGGTCATCGGTCGCTGGCGAGGCAAGGTCGATCGACACGCCGTCGGGCCGGATCAGCCGGGTCCACAGAACGAACACTCGTGAAGCGCCTTGGGCAACGCCCGATTTATACTGGCCGATAACTCGACTCCCGGCGGGGATGAGGACTGCCGAGCCATCGAAGCTGAACACGTCGCGCTGGACCATCGCACGCGCAAAACCCGGCTGGTCGCTGTTGAGCGCAGTCTCCATGACCGCCCCCATCACCGCGCCCTGCGGCACCATTCGATCGAGCCCGACCATCTGCCTTGCCCGGGCGACTTCGACTTCCTCACCACCGACGCGTTGCGCGAACCGCTCGGAGTCGTTGAGGCCGCTTGACGATCCTACCGCGCCGCCGGTCGTCACGCCGACGGTCGTGGTGGGTACGAAATTGCCTCCGGTGGTCGTCGTCACCCGCACGCCGCGCTCATCGATTGCGCCGGAATCACTCTGCAATTGCGTCGCCATCGCCAGCTTCTGCGGAGGACCGCCGCGAGTCATGTCGACGACCAGCGTCGGAGCAGCCATTCGCGCCTGCATGTTGTCACCGGGGTGCGGCGCCCGTGTCGGCTGGGCCAACCCGGTGAAGGCATGAACGGTCGGTGACGTCGGAAGCGTCGGCACCAGCGTCACGCTGCTCTGCTTCGGATTGAAATAGGGGGTCGTGACCGGCTGGGCGCTGGCCGTCCCCTCGGTCTTGGGCGCGGCAGTATCGGGCGCAGGGGTCGAAGTCAGGTTTAGCAAGGTGGGCAGCGCGCTGTCCTCCCTGCTTGCCCGCGCGAGCGCGAGTGACGAGAAGGCGCCAAGGCCAAGCGCCCCACAGACGATTGCGATGCTCAGATTCGACGCCTTTCGCCGGTCGCGCGCGACTCCCGGTCGCCGGACGATGATCGTCTCGCTCATCGTTTCTTGTCCAACCCAGGATAAATGGTCGCAATGCGATCGCCCGAACGGAGCGTGAAAACTCCCATCTGCTGGACGACGATCACTCGTCCACGAACCATCGAATTGATCAATGTTTCGGCCTTGCCGGGTGCCCCTGCAAAGATCGCAGGAAGCGGAGTCGTCTCGGCGAATTCGAAGTAAGTCATCCGCCCGTCGTCCCACACCCGTGCGGGCATGACCGCAGCATCGCCGCGTCGACTGTAGCTGAAATTGAGGGTCGGCGGCGGTGGTGGCGGCGGCTCCTCGATCGCTTCGACCACTTCGTGCGGATAGTCGAAGTGAAGGACCCAAGGCGTCGTGGGCAATCGTTCCGCAGTGTCGAGCATGAACGAATATTGGCGACGGTCGGTAACAACCGTCATGTTGGTGGAAGCGTTCTTCAATTGCGGCTTCAGAAACAGGATATGCGCGCGTTTGTTGGGGGTCACCTGCCACGCCAACGCATCACCGATCGAGACATTCTCGATCCGCTCGTCCGCCCCAAATTCGATCATCAACTGCCACCCGACCGCGCCGCGAAGCCGGACAACCTCATTGGGTGCGTACATCACCGTCTGCAGGTGCGGATCGTCGGCAGTGGAACGCGGATAGCTTGCTGCGGTCAGCAGCAGCAACGACAGGGACCAGAACCGCTTCATCCCCCGATCCCCTCAGCATCGCGACGATAGCGCACGACCTGGAATCCCAGTGGATTATCATAGCGATCGACCGTCCGCAGCGGCCTCCCGCTAAATCCGAACGAGATTGCCCCGACATAATTCACATCTTGTCCGGTCGCGGCACCGGCGGGCTTGCGCGTTGTCGTGAAGCGGACCAGCCCGCTATTATCGCCGATCAGCGAAACGCTGCGGATCCGCACCGACAATATGTCACCCTGCCCGAGCGTCCGCAGCGGACTTTCGGGATTGGCGGCCGCCATCTGCGCCACATAGGCCCGCGCAACGGGCGGTGCGGACAGGATCTGCACGCGGTGATATTGCAGCGGCAGGTCGGACGCGTCGAATGTCTCGCGGGCCATGACGTAGCCAGCCAGTTGCGCCTGGATCACTGCCTCATTCTGGGTCAGGCTGCCCTGGCGCACGCTATTGACGGGCTCGACCGCACCGGTTTGGCGGTCGACCGTAAGGACGTAGGGCTCGACCGTCTTGAGCGGGACAAGCAGCAGCAGGGTGATCGCGAGGATAAGCGCGATTACCCCCGCGCCGATCGCGACACGCCAGGCAATCCTGGTCTCGTGCGCAACGACGCTGCTATGGCCCTCGGCCCAGCTGCGCGCATTGGCGAAATATTGTTCGCTGTCGCTCATAAGTCCCTCCGGCTCGAAGCGCGCGAGCGACGCGGCGGCGGCGGCAAGCGCCGCGCTGACGGCGGCAGAATCGAGTCCATGCGTCTGTCTTTCGATTCAGCGACCGACGATTGTCGCGCGTCGCGCGTCGCGCTGCTGGCCCGGGCGGAGTTAAAAGGATTCGATGCGGGAGTGAAGGTCGGATCCTCTCGCCGCGAAAGGCTCTCGAGCGCGCGTCCGACACGCTGGCTAGGCGACGCCATGATCGTCGGCGCCATCCGCTCGGCAGGCTGCGGCACTTCGCCAATGAAGGCCGCCGCCGGTTGTCGACCGGACAGGAACTGCGGGAGCCGGACACCCAGAGCGATCTGCATTCCCGCCCGCAGCGCGAAGATCGTCGCGATCAGGAACACGACGGTAACCAACCCAAGCGGCATGACCGAGCCGTTCTCGAAGGTCCCCGCCGCCTGCTCTGCCAGCAGCCGCGTCATCATCGGCTCCATGATCGCGAATTCGACCGCCGCGAGCACCACCACGAACAGCGGCGCGATCGCGGCCGCGGCCATCGCGCTAAGCCAGCCCTGCGCCATCCGCCGCGTCCCGTTGAACAGGATCAGGCCCGCCATCGCCGGAGCAATTGCCAGCAGCAGCGCCATCACGACTCGCGCCGCGACCAGGATGCCGACGATCGCCAGCGTCAGGACGGTGGCGGTCAGGTTCAATACCGCAGCAGCAGCAGCCGGACCGCCGACAAGCGGTGATGCGATCCCCGCCCGCTGACGGTATCCAATCGCCGCCTGAGCGAGTGCGTCAAGCATCCGGTCGAGGCTGGCGATCGGGTCACCCGAACCAATGCCCGTCAGAAGATCGCCAGCGACCTGCGTTGGCGCCTTGGCCAGCCCCTGATAGACCAGCACCGACCAGCTATCCCACGACGAAGCGATCAGCATGACGACGCCGAGCTTGATCGTCAGCGCCATCGCATCGGCCAGAAGAATGCCGCGCCCCAAGAGCAGGCGATAGCCGAAGAGGGCAACCGCCATGACCATCAGTCCGGTCAGCGCGATCGACACCGTTCCGCCGGGCGCCGCCAGTGCGGCATAGCCCCGCTCGACCAGTCCAGCCGCCTGGCAATCGGTGTCGGCCAGCAGCCGCGCGGTGAATCGCGCGGCGTCCGAAGGGGCGCACAGACCGTCGATCATGCGACTTCCAGCAAGCGCGGGAGCCAGGCCGAGGGGGTGTCGCCCACCTCGTCGCGGATCGAATCGAGCAGGCGAACGGTCCGCTCCCGGCCGGACAGAACGGTCAGAAGATCGGGTTCGGAACCGAGATTGAGCCGGACCACGACGCTGTCCGAGCCATGTTTTACCAGGAATGCACGTGCCGTTTCGGGGATCGTGCGAATGAGTTCATACTCATGCTCAGTCAGCCCGAAGCCGTCGACATAATGCTCGGCCTGTGCCGAGGGATTGGCCATGAAGATCTGCGTTCCGGCCTGTTCGATGATCGCCGACGCAATCTTGCTGTCGAGCGCGTCGCTGGCCGACTGGGTGGCGAAACCGACAATCCCGCCACGCTTGCGGATTGTCTTCTCCCAATCGCGGATCCGAGCGACAAAGACATCGTCGTCAAGCGCCTTCCACCCCTCATCGACGATGATGATCGTCGGCTTGCCGTCGAGCCGCTCCTCGACGCGGTGGAACAGGTAAAGCATTGTCGGTGAGCGGAGCGCGGGCTGATCGAGGATCGCGGTCATGTCGAACCCGATCGTGTCAGCATCGAGCTCAAGCCCGTCGATTTCATTGTCAAACAACCAGGCGTGCTCGCCCCCCGAATGCCATGGGGCCAGCCGCGCGTGCAGGTCATGCCCCGACGCGCGGCCGCGCCCCCGGAACAGCTCCGCGAGGTAGCGCAGCCGACGAAACTCGACCGGGCCTTCATAACTCGCGTCGATTGCGTCGGTGATCCAGCCGGTCTCCTCGATGGTCGGTGGGGCGCCGTTCCCCGTGACCAGTTTGATCACCCACTCGCTGAGAAAGCGGCGGTTGACCGCATTATCGGGCAGGGCCAGCGGATTAAGCCGGGTCGGAGTGCCGGGCCGCAGCGTGTCATAGACACCGCCGATCGAGCGCAGGAAAATCTCCGCACCGCGATCCTTGTCGAAGAAAATAATCCGCGGGTCGAACCGCCGCGCCTGCGCCAGCAGGAAGCCGAGGACCACCGTCTTGCCCGAACCCGACGGCCCGATGATGGTGAAATTGCCGAGGTCGCCACGGTGGAAGTTGAAGAAATAAGGGCCTGCCGAGGTGGTCTCGAACAAGGTCACAGCCTTGCCCCAATGATTGCCGTCAGCTTGGCCGACCGGGAAATTATGCGCACTTGCGAACCCAGCGAAGTTAGCCGACGAAATCAGCGCGCGCCGCGCGATATAGTCGAAATTGCCAGGAAACTGGGCCCAATAGGCAGCTTCCATGCCCAGGTCCTCGCGTACCGCCACGAACCCCGCCTCGGACAACGTCGCCTGCACTTCCCCGACAATCTGATCGAGCTCGTCGAGGGTGGCCGCCTTGAGCATGATCGACAAATGATGCTCGCCGAAGGTCGCCCGACCGGCGGCCAACTCGTCCTTGGCCACCGCAAGCTCCGACCGAAGCGACACGGCGGCATCCTCGGCCGACCGCATCCGCCTTAGCGCCAAATCCATCCGCTCCAGCGCCGGTCCGCGGTCGACCACGGCAAAGCTTTGCGTCACGACCATCTCGAACGGCAGGCGATACAGATCGTCGAGCATGCCGGCGTTGGTCTGAGCCGGGTAATCCTTGACCGAAAGCATCGCCGCAACCTCGGGCCGCGCACCATCGACCTCCCCAAACTCGATCGCATCGGCGCCAAAACTTATCCGCCGCCGGGCCAGCGCATGGCCGAGCTCGCCTTGCGGTAGAAGCATCGGCGACATCGTCCCGTTGAGGAGGGTCGCCAGGAACTCGGCCGGTTCCGACGCAAGCCCGGCGGGAAGATCGTAGCAGCCCAGCAAAGTCGGGCCATATGGCTCGAGCGCAGCCAATATTGCTTCGCGCGCCTGCGCCAGCAATTTGAGGTCAGGCCCCATGTCGCCGCCGCGCTCGCGACTGCCGCCGACCAGGCCGAGAAACTTGTCCGCGATCCCCGCTCGTCCATGCAACGGCCGAACCATAATCGTCAGATAGAGGTCATTGACGTACAGCCGCCGCGCCGCGAGCCGTTCGCGCCAGGTCGTATCGAGCGAAGCGCTGAAGGGGTCGCCGAACTGGCCTTCAAGTTGCGGCGCGACGACTCTGCGGACGACATGATGGACCAGCGCGAACCGAGCGGAGGCGACCGCTTGGAGCATCGCATCACGAGCGACCTTGCGCGCCTCGAGCTGGACTGCGTCGATCGTCTCGAACGGCAGCCCTTCGAGCCGGATGACCTGCATCGCCAACTGGTCGCGCGTGAGGATCGTGTGCTTGTCGACCTGAGCGAGATACGGGAGATGGTCGCCAACCCGCTTCTCGCGCGCTGCGGCCTGCTTACGGAGCATAGCTGTTCGCCCCCCACAGCTCGCGATTGGGAACGCGCGGGACCCGGCGCAACCGGGTCAGCCACAACGACATGATGTGCGGATCGCGCAAATGCGCGGCGTAGCCGAGCGCATGGATGAACAGCGCCGGCAACAACGCGTAGAAATGCTTGAAAATCAGAAAGAGTTCGGCCGCCAATATGCCGTTGAGCACGAAAAAGGGATAGGTCACCCCCGCTACCATCTGCGGCCGCGCCAAAGCCCTGAACAAGCGGTCAGCGGCCACCCTCAGCCGCCTGCCGCCGACCGAATCCCACCGACGATCGACGCCGCTCCGAACAAGACGAACAGGCCCAGCACCACCGTCGCCCCATAGCGCCAGTTGATCCGGCCGGTGAGCATCATGAAGCCGATCGCGGCGACCGCGATCACCGCCACCGCAGTGGCGACATTGCCAAGCAACGTCCCTTGCAACCAGTTGACCGCGCCGACGATGGGTCCCGACCCAGCCGGATCCGGCGCGGCATATTGCGCAAGCGCGGGGCTCGCCAAGAGCGCCAGCGCTGCGCTCATGAAGGCAAGACGCAGTCGTTCGGTCATTCGCTTGGTCCTTCGCGCGGTTGAATGAGGTTCGTTCGGGAAGGCGCCGCGGATGCAGCAAGGCGCAATGAAAGCTGTTGCTGCCAGCGACCCATGATCCGGGCAACGTAACCGATCGTCTCGCGATAGGGCGGCACGTCGCCGTAGCGAAGCACCGCACCGGGTCCTGCATTATACGCCGCCAGCGCCAGCGGAACACTCCCGAAACGATCGATTTGTTGCCGCAGATAAAGCGCCCCGCCGCGGATATTCTCGGCCGGGTCGTCCGAGCGGACGCCAAGCGCGATCGCCGTTCCCGGCATCAACTGCATGATCCCCCGCGCGCCTTTCGGACTGACGGCAGACTGCCGACCGCGCGATTCCTGCCACGCTACGGCCTCGAGCAGCGACGGGTCGAGCCCCTGGAGCCGACTGGCCTCGATCAACAATGTCGTCGTGTCCGCCGTGGTCGAGGCCTTCCGCTGATGGTCAACCCCAACCGCACCGTCGGCATCGAACAGCGTCAGTCTGTCATAGGTCTGCACCGCCCCACTGGAGTCGATCTCGATCACCTGCGCCATCGCCGCCACGGGGGCAACGAGCAAAGCCAGCGTCACCGGCAGACAGAGCAACTTCATTGCATATGATCCTGCTGATAGCCGGGCGTCGGCGTCAGGGAGACGAAGATAGCCAGCGTCGCCACGGCGATCACCCAACTGCCGACGACCTTGACCGCGATCGGCTGACGCAGCGCGACGACCGCGCGCCCGAGAAACAGCGAAAGGACGAGCGGCATGACCATCACCATTCCCGGGCGCATTGTTGCGAGCCCGGCCAGCGACCCCGCCCAAACGCCGCCGTTGAGCCCTGCGGCGATCGCGAGCGACTGTGGAACGCGACGCGGGACGTAGGCGAGGCAGATCGATCCAATGACACTAACCCACAGTCCGACAAAAACGGCTTCCAGCCAGGCGCGCGGTAGCGGCGCGTAGGACAAGGCAACGGCCGCAACCACCATCGCCGCGACCGCCACGAGCGCCGCGCGCAACGGGGAGAAGGACAAGCCGAGCCCGAGCGCGAAGAACAGGATCGCGATCGGCAAGATTCCCGCGTTCACGTGGCGATCGCCTGCTTTAGAAACATCGCGCCGAATACGGCAATGATTGCGCCACCCGATCGCAGGAGGCGCGTTCCGCTCGGCAAATTGCGTAGACCGCCTAGTGCGATCCCGGCGACGTGGAGCAGCCCCGTGCACAGCACGAAACCCATGCTGTAACCCACCGGATCGGCCGCCGACGGCAGTTCTACACCATGCGAATAACCGTGGAACAGCCCGAACAAGGCGACCACCGCCAGCGCCACGATATTGGGTGCCCGCACCGCGAACAGGATCATCAGGCCGAGCACGAACACCGAAACCGCGATCCCCAATTCCACCGGAGGGAGCGGAATTCCAGCCATTCCGATGCCGGCGCCGATCGACATCATGTTCGGAAAGATGACGGGCAGCGCGACCACCATCGGCCGCCCCAAGAATGCGCCCCACAGCCCGACCGAGACCATCGCGAGCATGTGGTCGGCGCCCGACAGCGGGTGGAGAAAGCCCGACACGAATCCCCCGGCGAGGCCGGTTCCCATATGCGCGTCGGCCGGGCTCGGCAGCAGCACGAACAGTAAGATCAGCGCCATCAGCACGTTCGCAGACAGCGTTGAATCCGACCCCTCGACGAACGCTTTCAAGCGGTTATCCTCGCGCGTGGCGTGCCTACGCATGGGCGCGCTCCTGCCGTTGGCGGTGGTATCCAGGAGCACGACTCGAATGAACATCAAGATCGCACTGATGGCCGCGACGCTGCTCGCAACTCCCGCCACGGCGCATGATTTCTGGGTCCAGCCCGAACGCTATCAGGTCGCCGTCGGCCAGCCATTGTCGGCGACGTTCCAGGTCGGGCACGGCCAGTTCCGCCAGCGGTGGGGCAATGATATCAGTCGCATTCCGCTGATCGTTGACTTCTCTGCCAGCGGTCGCGTCGACCAACGAGCAGCGGTGCGCGCCGGTGGCGACGAGGATTTCGTCACGACCCTGACCGGTCCCGGAATTCACGTCATCGCGATGCAAACGACCTCCGCTTTGTCGAACCTGCCCGCGCTTCGCTTCAACGACTACGCCAAAGCCGAAGGGCTCGCGGCGGTCATCGCCACGCGCAATCAACTTGGTCAGAACAGTCTCCCGGGGCGCGAGCGCTACAGCCGCCGCGCCAAAGCGCTGGTCCAAGTCGGTGCCCAGACAAAGTCCAATTCGGCCTTTGCTACACGCCCGCTGGGGATGAAGCTCGAGATCGTTCCGCTCTTGAACCCCTACATCCTTGGGGCATCGCGGCGCCTGCCGGTGGCAGTGCTCTACAAGAACCGGCCGCTCGCCAACGCGACCGTCATGCTGACCAACCTGGCGTTCGATGCCCGACCGCTGCAAACCGTGGTGACCGACGCTCGCGGCCGCGGAACCTTCACCGTTCCGCCGGTCGGCGACTGGTTGCTCAATGTGCTGTGGAGCGAGCCGATCAACGGCGATTCCCAGGCCGATTTCGACACGACCTTCTCCAGCCTGACGTTCGGGTACAACCCGGCGAATCGCGCGCACTGAGCCAAGGCGGCGGTCAATCGGCAGATGATATCCGCGACTATTCATATCATTCCCTCCGCAAACAGCGGACCGGGCGCAAGCTTGATCCCCTCACGGCTCATTCGATCGCTATCGGCTCCTTGCGCGGATCGACCGGCGCAAGGTCGCCATCAACCACATTCATTGGCTCCGAAAAAGCGCTCGCATGCGACGCCTTGTCAAATCCTGGACCAAATGGACTGCGTCCTTGTTCGGTCTCGGCAGCAAGTTGCAACCGACCGACCGTATCGGGGTCGCGTCGGTTGCAGCCCGCCACCATGACCAACAGCAATAGGGGCAGGCCGGTGATGACCTTCCTGCCCCCTGCATAGCGCATCACGGCTGGGTTTGCGGCCGTGGCGCGCCGCGCAGTGCCGGCTTCAGGTAGGGGAAGCGGTTCATCAACATCCCGGCGTTGAGCGGCGCGCCATCGGTATAGGCCACGAGTCCGGTCGGCGCATCCGACGGCTGACACAGGCCAAGATTGGTCTGCACGCCGTTAACGGGGATCGGGTGACACAATCTGCCCATCGCCACTCGAAGCGTGATATCGACGACGTCATCACCCGGCCGGCGCCCATTTGGGTAACCGGCAAGATCATTGCCGACCACGCCGAACGTGCTCTGCGAAGCCTGCGCGACGGGATTGATTCGCGTATTCAGACGAAGCATTTCCGACGGCGTGACGGTCGCGAGCTGGTTGACCCCGACAAAGCCCGTCAGGAACGTCGCGACCAGGTCGTTGCGCGGAAAGTTGGTCGGCGCGAGGGTCGCGAAATTTGTCCCCAGCGTCGTATTCACCGCGCCCCGGAACAGCACGTTGAGGATTTCCGGGAAGGTCGGGTTGGTCACATAATCGGCCAGCGCCCCGTCCTGGGTCGGTCTGGCAGCGTTGAACAGATCCTTGTTCGGTAAACCTATCACAAGCTCGTTGACGAGCGGCATGCCGAGGCGCGAAACCTGGACATAAGCGCCGCCCTGCGTGGCCGGCGAGTCATAGGTCGGATTGGGCTTGAGCAAGCGCGACTGGGGCAGGCTGGCGGTGCTCCATACCCCGATCACGCCGTTGCCGCTGGCCGGGGCGACGCAGGTCGTTGGCACTTCCAGGGCAATACTGGTGACATTGCGCTTGCCGATCAGCTCCTGATTGGCCGCACTCTGTGTGATCCCGCCCGGGAAGGCGGAACCATTGCCATAGACGGGATCATTGTCACCCTCGATAGGCACCAGATTCACAAGGTCGAAGATCGGTCCGAGATTGACCGCAAACCCCTCCTCGCGCTGCCCGACGAATACCCGGCCCGGCGCCGAGCAGCCCGGGATGGAGACATTATAAATGAATTTGTCCGCATAGCCCGGATAGTTGGAGATAGTCTTGTTGCCGGCATTGTCGAACGGCTTGTACATCGTCGCGCCACTCGCCTCGGGGACCGCCACGACGGTCCCGGTGCGACGATCGCCGGTCACCTTGGTGACCGAGTAGGTTTCGATCTCACCCTGGTTGGGATCGTTGGGATTGGCCAGCGGGCCGATCGCGCGCAACGCAATCGGCAGCGTCTTTCCGCCCGCCGTGATGGTCTTGCCAGTGCCACCGACCAGGGTGTTCTTGAACTTGAACTGGAAGGTCGTGTCCTCGACCGCGTCACCGTTGGTGTCGACCATGATCTCATACAGCGCGTCGGGATCCATCGTGTAATAGTTCGGACCATCGCCGGGCCCTTCGTCGGGCTGGAAATTGGCGATGAAGGTCGTGAAGCCGGCCCGGTTGGGCTCATAGCTCTGGAACACATAAGTGTCGGTGTTATCGACCTTGGGCATCTTGGTGATGTTCGGCGCTTCGCGGTGGCTGCTGGCCAGCGCGGGGGCGGCCGACCCGAGCAAGATGGCGATTGCCGCACCTACATGAAGACTCGACGAGCGACGCATTGCTTATCCTCCAAATGAGGAGCGGCCGAACGACGGACCTCCGTCGCGCCGACAATCTCCCAATCGTCCGCGTCAGGCGGGCGTTGGCTGACTGGTGACAGCGACTCGCCGCCGTGAAATTCACTAATGTTATTTCAGACGCTTAACGATGACGCCAAGCAGGATGCATCAGGGCTGCCGATCGGTTTCGGCGACGTCATTCCTTCCTTCCACCGACGTCGCCAGTCGTTTTCACCCGCCACACCGTCGCAACGTGGCTTTTCATCGCGCGACCGACGAAAAGAAGAGGACAAAATCATGGTTCGACTTTCAAAGCTGCCGATCGTATCGACCGCGGCCCTTGCCGCTGGCCTTCTGTTCGCATCACCCGCGTGGGCTGATGCGACTCCCCAATGCAACGACAGTGTCGATCCGGTGACCTTGGCGCCGACCGGTGGCCTCGAGTGCGGGACTGGCTCCTCTGCTACTTTTCTGGCGACTGCCGTGGGCACTAACGCAATGGCCACTGGACCAGCCAGCACCGCCGTTGGCGACACGTCGACGGGGTCCGGTCTTGGCGCAACCGCCATCGGTCAGGCGGCGCTCGCTAGCGCCGACAATGCTACTGCAACAGGCTTCGTCGCACAGGCCACCGGCGTCGGTTCCAGTGCTTATGGTGCCGGAGCAATCGCAACTGGCGACAATAGCGTCGCGATCGGCAACACTGCGGCTTCAATCGGCTTGAACTCGATTGCCATTGGCCCATTTTCGCAGGCGTCTCAGTCCGGCAATATCGCGGTAGGTGACTTCGCACTCGCCACCGGCCTCCAGTCGATCGCGTTTGGCGAAATGGCGACGGCGACGGCGACCCATTCGGTCGCAGTCGGCTCCCTCGCAGACGCCACCGGGATCGGGTCCACCGCAATCGGTTGGGACTCAGGCGCATCGGGCCTGTCCTCGACCGCGCTCGGCAACACCGCCAACGCAACGGGCGCGATGTCGACCGCACTCGGCCGCAATTCGACCGCTTCGGGTATCAATAGCGTCGCGCTTGGCTTTGGGTCGGTTGCGACACAAGCGAACACCGTATCGGTCGGCACGGTCGGTGGGGAGCGCCGCATCGTCAACGTCGCGGCCGGAACGGCGGGGACCGACGCGGTCAACTTCAGCCAACTAAGCGCGACGAATACCGCGATCACCAACGAAACGAGCGCGCGCGCGGCGGGCGACGCAGCACTTGGCTCGCGCATCGATGGGGTCACATATGACCTTCGCAGCGAACGCCGCGATGCCCGCGCTGGTACCTCAGCTGCTCTGGCGGCAGCAGCCTTGCCCCAAGCCATGGATGCCGGGAAGACGATGATCGCCGGCGGTGCCGGCTATTATCGCGGTCGCGCCGGCTTCGCGATCGGCGCATCTCATCGCACAACGGACGGCAGCACGGTGTTCAAGCTTGGCGTGACCTATGACGCAAGCAAGAGCGCTGGCGGTAATGTCGGCGTCGGCTACCAGTTCTAATCGGGAGGAACGGCGCCGGTCGGCAGATCGGCGCCGTTCAACCAGCCCTCCCCCACCTAATTCGCAGGTAGTATAGGCCTGTGCCTCCCCTTCGCGTTCGGACGGCGTCCTACGGAATAAGCAGCACGGAGCCAGTCGTCCGCCGCGCTTCAAGATCGCGATGCGCCCGTGCGGCGTCTCTGAGCGGGTAGCGCGCGCCAATTTCTGGCTTCACCGCACCCGACGCGACCATCGCCCACAGCCGCGCAACGCCCGCGCGGCGTTCGTCCGGGGTTGCATAATAATCGAACAGCGTCGGCCGCGTGGCGAACAGCGACCCCGCCGCCGCGAGCGATCCAAAATCGACTTCGCCGACCGGCGCGCTGGCATTTCCATAACAAGCAACTAGTCCACGGCGCCCGGTGCTGGCGATGCTCGCCGCCCAAGTGTCGCGGCCGACCCCGTCGAACGTCACCCGCACCCCGGCACCGCCGGTCAACTCGCGCACGCGCGGGGCGACCTCCTCGTGACCGTAGAGAATAACGTCGTCGGCTCCTGCGCCGCGGGCCAACGCGGCCTTTTCCTTCGTGCTGACCGTGCCGATCACGCGGGCGCCGACAGCCTTGAGCCATTGCACGAGCAAGGTGCCCACTCCGCCCGCTGCGGCATGGACCAGCACGTCCCACCCTGCCTCGACCTTGCCGCACCGCTCGACCAGGAATTCGGTGGTGCAACCCTTGAGCAGCACCGCCGCCGCGACCTCGCTGTCGATGGAGTCGGGGATAGCAAGCAAGTTGTCCGCCGCGACGATCCGCGCGGTGGCATAGGCCCCGCGTTGCGGCCCGAAGGTCGCGACCCGGTCACCTTCGCGCCATTCGGCGCCGGCGCCAGCGGCAAGCACATGGCCCGCCGCTTCGAGCCCGATCAAAGCGGGCATTTCGATCGGATAGACTCCCGAACGGTGATAAATGTCGATGAAGTTGAGCCCGACGGCCTGGTGGCCGACCAGAACCTCGCCCGGACCGGGCGGCGGAATCTCGACCTCCTCCCACTCGATTGCTTCGGGACCGCCGATGTGGCGAACGATGGCACGGGTCGCTTTCATCCGCCGTCACTAGCGCAGCAGCGGTTAAAGCGGAACCAAAGCCTGAAAGTCGGACGCGCCGATTGCCACCTGCTGGCTGGCGCCAAACATCCACGACCGCCCTGCCAGCCCACGCAAATTTGCCTTTTCCCCAGCGCCGACGCGATCGGCGAACGGCCTGCCGACGTCGGCGTTCCCGCCAAGCCGTTCAGCCTCGAAGCGCTGTCGCGCGCGGTCGCCAATGCGGCCAATCCGCCCCAGGCTATTGACGGGCGTGCGGTCGCCTAGCGCTTCAGTCGCTCGGCGTGCCAGGCAACGTGATCGGCCATGAAGGTCGAGATGAAATAGTAGCTGTGATCATATCCCGGGCGGCGGCGAAGCGTCAGCGGAATGTCGGCGTCGGCGCACGCGCGCTCGAGCAACTCCGGCCGCAATTCCGTGTCTAGAAACGGATCGGCCTCACCAATGTCGACCAGCAGTTCACCCACCCGGGCGCCGTCCTCGATCAGCGCCACCGCGTCATGTGCGCGCCATTTCGTCCGGTCGGCCCCAAGATAGCCACCGAGCGCCTTTTCGCCCCATGGCACCTGCCCCGGGGCGACGATCGGCGCAAACGCCGACACGCTGCGGAAACGGCCGGGGCGACGCAAGGCAACCGTCAGCGCGCCATGCCCGCCCATCGAGTGCCCGCTGATCCCCTGCCGCGTCATGTCGACCGGGAACTCGGCAGCGACCAGCGCGGGCAAGTCTTCGCTGACATAGGACCACATCCTGTAGTGCTGATCGAACGGTGCCTCGGTCGCGTCGACATAAAAGCCCGCGCCGAGCCCGAAATCCCAGGCTTCGGAGGGATCGTCCGGCACCCCCTCCCCGCGCGGGCTGGTGTCCGGCGCGAGAAAGGCAATCCCGGCCTCGGCGCACGCTGCCCGAAACTCGCCCTTCTCGGTGACGTTGGCATGGCTGCAGGTCAGCCCTGACAGATACCACAGCAGCGGTACCCGCTGATCCTCCCGGTGATCGGGCATGAACAGCGAGAAGGTCATCGGCGTGCCGGTGACCTCGCTTGGATGGCGATAGACCCCCTGCACGCCGCCGTGGCTGCGGACCGTCGAAACGGTCTCGATCATCGACTCAGGCGTCCGCCGGCATCTGGTGAAGCGCGCATAATTTATTGCCGTCCGGATCGCGCAGATAGGCGAGGTAGAGGTCAACCCCCATGCCGCTACGCACACCCGGCGGATCCTCGATCGCGGTGCCGCCCGCAGCAACCCCCGCCGCTTGCCACGCTTGCGCCTGCTCGGGACCGGAAACGGCGAAGCCGATGGTGGAACCGTTGCCATGCGTGGCCGGCTGCCCGTTGATCGGCGGGGTGACGATAAACATTCCGCCATCCTTCATGTACATCAGCCGACCCATCGGATCTACCCGCCCTTCCGTACCGCCGGTCGCGGTGAAGATGGCGTCGTAAAATCTCTTCGACCGGTCGATGTCGTTCGACCCGACCATCATGTGGCTGAACATGTCTCGTCTCCTTCTGTTTGTCAGGCGCTGATGCCATGCCGCACGAGCTTGGCCAAGCTCCGATCACTCAATAGCCGCGTCTGCCGCCGCGGCGGGCAGCAACCGCGCCAGCCGGTCGCACCATTCAACAATGCCATCAGGCGTGCCAAGCAAATCCTGCCGGACCTCTAGCTCGAGGTAAGGTCGCCCCCGGGGATAGGCGTGAAGCGGGATCGTATGGTCGATCACGTCCATCCGGTAAGGCTCATTATCCCCCACGATCAGCCCCGACTCGCCGCGCAGCCGCTCGATCACCGCCAGCGCAAAACGCGTGTCGCCCAAGTCATGAAGTACCCCCGCATGCCACGGCCGCGCCACCCCGCCCATCACCGGCGTAAAGCTGTGCAGAGCGACGAGCACCGTCACCTCCCCGGCCGCGTCGCGACGCGCGAGATCGTCTGCGATCGCCTGTTGATATGGCTCCTGAATCGCCACGACTCGCTCCGCGCGGGCCCCTTCGCTCAAGCCGACGTTCGGCGCGATCGCGGTCCCGTCGCTGACCTCGGGCATGGCATCCGCCCGGCCGGGCGAGCGATTGCAGTCGATGACGAGGCGCGAATAGCGCTGGGCAATGAAGGTCGCATCAAGCGCGGTGCCCACCTGCCGGCCAAGCTCGGCAATCCCGATATCCCACCCGATATGCCGCTCAAGCTCCCTCTGTGGCAGGCCGAGTTGGTCTAGCCCGACGGGAACCAGATTACCCGCATGATCCCCGATCAGCAGGAACGAAGACGCCCCCGCCGGGTTGAATATATCGACGGGCGGTGGATCACCATGCCCAAGCAGTGCAGACTCCGCTGGCCTGTTCATGCGATGCGGATGCTGAATGCCATTGCTCAACCTCTCTCATGTGACTCGTTACACCTATCGCCAGCCGGTGCGCTTTGGCGAGCATCGAATCATGGTCCGCCCCCGCGAAAGCTATGACCAGCACCTGCTGGGCGCCGAGTTGACGATCAGCCCGGAGCCGAGCGAGCTTCGCTGGCTTCAGGACGTGTTCGGTAATTCGGTCGCTATCGCCACCTTCGACCGCCCGGCGAGCGAACTGGTCATCGACAGCCGGGTCCGCGTCGAGCACCGCCCGACCGAGCTGCTCCACGTCGACATTGAGGATTATGCGCGCAGCTATCCCTTTACCTACTCGTCGGAGGACATGCCCGACCTGATCCGCTCGATCGAGCGCCAGCACCTCGACCCACTACGCGAGATCGACAGCTGGGCACGGCGCTTCGTCAACCCGGCCGGACCGACCGGAACCCTCGCCATGCTGACCAGCATGACCGAGACGATCAAGCGCGAATTCACCTATGTCCGGCGCCCCGAAAAAGGCACCCAGACCCCGATCGAGACACTCGAGAAGCGGCGCGGCACTTGCCGCGACTATGCCATGCTGATGATCGAAGCCGTCCGCGCGCTCGGTTTCGCCGCGCGCTTCGTCTCGGGCTATGTCTATAGTCCGGCTATCGGTGAACAGCGCACCGGCGGAGGCAATACCCATGCTTGGGTGCGGGTCTATCTACCCGGGTCGGGCTGGGTCGAGTTCGATCCGACCAACGGCATCGTCGGTAATCG
The DNA here is from genome assembly GCA_039919075.1 of Sphingomicrobium sp. Classification (GTDB taxonomy): domain Bacteria; phylum Pseudomonadota; class Alphaproteobacteria; order Sphingomonadales; family Sphingomonadaceae; genus Sphingomicrobium. The sequence continues at coordinate 15,964 of JBDSGJ010000031.1, read as the reverse complement.
CGGCCTGATCCGCGTCGCCATCGCCCGCGATATCTACCAGGCGGTCCCTGTTTCGGGCACCTGGAGCGGCTTTCCGCGAAGCTATCTCGACATGGACGTCAGCGTCGATATCAGCGTCGAGGACGCCGGATCCCCCCTCAACCCGGCCATTCGCGCCCGGCCCAGGAGTATGAAGTCATGTTGATCAAGGCGGGATATGACATCCGCTTCGACTGTGAAGTGCCGACCGCGATGATGGCCAACCTGTCGATCCATCCGTCGCGACACCAGGACCTCGTGACGCCGCATCGCATCACCACCGATCCGCAAGTACCGATCTATGATTATGTCGACAACTTCGGCAATGTCTGCACTCGCCTCACTGTCCCGCCCGGGGGACTAACGATTTCGTGCGATTTCACCGTGACCGACGACGGTCTGCCCGATCCGATCACCCCCGACGCGATCCAGCATTCGGTCGACGAGCTGCCCGACGACGTGCTCGTCTATCTCCTCGGCAGCCGCTATTGTGAGACCGACCGGCTGATCGAAACCGCATGGTCGCTGTTCGGCCATATCCCGCCGGGTTGGGAGCGGGTCCAGGCGATTGTCGCCTTCACCCACAACCACATTCAGTTCGGCTATCACTTCGCCCGCCCGACCAAGACCGCGTGGGATGCCTATCAGGAGCGGCAGGGCGTCTGCCGCGACTATGCCCACCTCGCCATCGCGCTGTGCCGCTGCATGAATGTCCCGGCGCGCTACTGCACGGGCTATCTCGGCGACCATGGCATCCCCTACAGCGACGCGGTCATGGATTTCTCGGCCTGGTTCGACGTCTATCTCGGCGGCGCTTGGCACACGTTCGACGCGCGCCACAACAAGCCGCGCATCGGCCGCATCTTGATGGCGCGCGGCCGCGACGCGACCGATACTGCGCTGACAACCAGCTTCGGCCACGCCGAACTTATCCGCTTCGACGTCCACGCCGATGAAGTGACCGAGTGAGCGAGACACGCGACCCGTTGCTCGACGAAAGCCCGCTTGCGTTCGGGGCGCCAGCGTTCGACCGGATTAAAGCCGACCACTTCCTGCCGGCGCTCGAGCAGGGCGCGGCGCAAGCGATGACCGAAATCGAGGCAATCGCCAACGATCCCGCACCGCCGAACTTCGACAATGTCCTGGTTGCTCTTGAACGCTCGGGCGCGCGGCTGGCGCGCGCGCGGCGTATTTTCTGGACGCTGAGTTCGGCGCAGTCGACCGATGCGCTCCGCGCGATCGAGCCCGCCATCTCGGCCTTGATGACCCGCCATTCGACCGAAATCTCCCACAATCCAGCACTGTTCGCGCGCGTGGCGGCGGTGTGGGCGAAGCGCGACACGCTTGCGCTCGACGAAGCCCAGCGCCGCTTGCTCGATGACAGCCATCGCGGCTTCGTCGACGGCGGCGCCGCGCTCGCACCTGCCGCGAAAGCGCGCTTCGCCGCAATCGACCAGCGCTTGTCCGAACTCGGCACGACCTTCGGCCAGAATGTCCTGGCCGCCGCCGGCGAATGGGAGATGTGGCTCGACGAGGCCGATCTGGCTGGCCTGCCCGACACGATGCACGCCCCTGCCGCACGCCGCGCCGAGGCACGCGGTCAGCCGGGCCGTTTTCTCCTGACCCTCGACCGTGGCGACGCTGAGGGGCTGCTGACCTTCTCCACCCGCCGCGATCTGCGCGAGCAAATGTGGCGCGCCTTCACCGGCCGCAACAATGGCGGCGCGTACGACAATCGCCCGCTGATCGACGAAATACTCGCGCTGCGCCACGAGAAGGCCGCCCTGCTCGGCTATGCCACCTACGCCGACTTCGCGCTGTCGGACACGATGGCCAAGACCCCGCAGGCCGCCGAAGACCTGCTCATGCGCGTCTGGCATCCGGCGGTGAAGCAGGCTGCGGCCGAACAGGAGGAGCTTCAGGCCCTCGCCCGCCGCGACGACCCGCACTTCGTCGTGAAGCCATGGGATTGGCGCTTCCTCGCCGAGCAGATCCGCCGCGAGCGTTATGCTCTCGACGGCGGCGAAGTGCGCGCCCACCTCACCCTCGACCGCGTCCTCGCCGCCGCCTTCGCCACCGCTGGCAAGCTCTACGGTCTGACCTTCGCTCGCCGCATCGACCTCCCCGGCTGGCATCCCGATGTCGAGACATGGGCGGTCAGCGACCGCGACGGTGCCCCGCGCGGCCTGCTCTACACCGACTATTTCGCACGCACCGAAAAGCATGGCGGAGCGTGGATGGGCTCACTTCGCGTTCAGGAGAAGCTCGACGCGCCCGTCCTTCCGATCGTCTACCTCGTCGCCAATTTCGCCAAGTCGCCCGACAGTGGCACCAGCGGCCTTGCGATCGACGAGGCGCGCACCCTGTTCCACGAATTCGGCCACGCGCTCCACGCCCTGCTGTCGGACGTCACCTACCCGAGCCAGGCCGGCACCGCCGTCACGCGCGATTTCGTCGAATTTCCAAGCAAGTTCATGGAGCATTGGATCATCGCGAAAGAAACGTTGACCAGCCTCGGCCTGCCGCCTGCGCTGATCGAGGCGATCGGCCATGTCGACGAATTCGGCCAGGGCTTCGCGACGGTCGAGTTCCTTGCCTCGGCGATCCTCGACATGGCGCTCCACCGGAATGCTGATTCGGCCCCTGATTCCGCCGCGATCGCCACTGCGAAACTGAGCAAGATCGGCATGCCCGCCGCGATCGCCCCGCGCCATGGCCTGACCCATTTCACCCACGTCTTCGACGGCGGCTATGCGGCCAGCTATTATGCCTATCTATGGTCCGAAGTGCTCGACGCGGATGCCTTCGCTGCCTTCGAGGAGAAGGGCGACCTGTTCGACCCGGTTCTTGCGACCCGCTTCCGAACCGAAATTCTCGCCCGCGGGAACACCCGCGACCCGCTCGCCTCGTTCATCGCCTTCCGCGGCCGCGAGCCGCGCGAGGACGCCCTCCTGCGCGACCGCCGCCTCGCCTGACCAGCGCAGCGTCACCCGTCGTACGGAATTGGCGGAGGAAGCAGTTAGCGACGAACCGCTCTCCGCAATTCCCGTACCACGGGAAATTTCACGGGAATTTCTGGAAACTGAGTGGAAGCGCCGGCAATCAGGCTTGACGCTCAGCTTTTGGTCAGATGGAGTAGTAGTGTAAATACTAAATTCCACGCACTAACATTTAGCTAATATCAACCCCGCAGACGAAGCCTACACTCCGCTAGTCTAGCCGCACATTGCGCCAAATGTTCTGACGACGGACAAAAGGCCCTGAAGCACGCAGGAGCGTGCCCGCCGATTTGATCCGACCTGTCGTGGTCGTTGCAGGGTCGCTCACCGCCGGACTTGTGCGACCAATTGAGTTAGCTACTTGATCCAGAATTTCCTCGTTGCGAGATTGCCGATTTCGCGAAGCCGGGATCGGCTCGGCCGCGCGTCAGGGCGGGCTATTCGCGCTGACGCATCTTGCCGTGGTCCCAGGCGCTCTTCTGTTCGGCTGGGCGAGCGGGCGGCTGACACCGGCGCGGCAGCTCTCCTTGATGCTCGCTATCATGGTCTTTGGGCTCGTACTGATCGGCGCGAGCACGGGTTCCGGGATGCTGCTCGCGGGGCTAGCCGTGCAACAGATGGCGGCCGGAATGGCCGTCCCAACGCTGATCGCTTGGGCGCGGGGGAAGACACCATCAGCCATGCGCGGGCGTGGTATGGGACTCTGGACCAGCGCCTTTTTTATGGGCCAGTTCCTGAGCCCCGCTGCATTCGCGCTAACCGGGATCGGTTTGGCTTCGGTGCTAGGCAGGTTCCTGCTCTTCGGGAGTTTCGGCTTGGCCCTTGCTGCAGTGCTGTTCGCCTTGTGCCGCCGTCCGACGAAGGATCTCGCATGACAAGCCCAATCACGCTTTTCTTTGCCCCCTACACCTGCGCGCGTGTGCCACTGGTGGCACTTGAGGAGATCGGCGTCCCGTTCGACACGCATACCGTCGCCTTTATGGCCGGGGACCACAAGAAGGCCGATTATCTGGCAGTGAATCCTAAAGGAAAAGTGCCGGCGCTCTTGATCGACGGCCATTCACTGACCGAGAATGTCGCGATCCTCACCTATCTCGATATGCGTTTCCCTAAGGCTAAGCTTTTGACAACGCGGGAAAAAGACGCCGATCTGGCGGAACATCTGGCAGATCTGGGCTTCTGCGCCGCAACGCTGCACCCAAATCTACTGCCCTACTCGGCGAGTGCAGCCGACGCCGCTTGCCGCATTTTAGTTAGCTCACGTCTGGCGCGAATAGCACCAGCATCCGACGGCATTGAGATTGGATTCGCTGCCCAGAGATCGTGATCTCCAAGTGCCTGCTGGATCGCCTCGATCATCGGCTCATCTTCCTCAATAAAGACTCTGCGCGCAAGCTCTGCGGCTTCCTCGCCCGGGTCGCTCGTATAAAAATAATGGGAGCTTCGGCCCGTTTCGGGGGTGATGATATGCGGATTGAGCATCGGCGGGACGATTAGCTCCTCGCGCGATGTACCCGACTTCGCGATCCCAATCGACAAGGCCATGCTCGCGGGCGCGTGCCAGCGCATGTGAAGCCATTGATCGACCGTCGTGGCTCCATCGAGCATGGGCTTGGACCATTCGGGCGGTTTCGACTGGTCGATGTCCCAATTGTTCCAGACCGCACCCGTGTGATCCCTTTTGACGCTATGCTTACCGCCAAAGAGCGATCCGTTGACCCCGAAGGTCTTCACGTGGAGGAATTCTGCGTGGCTGAGATCCATCAGATTATCCGTGACGAGTTCGTAATTTGCCTGCATCGTCAGGTGGGCGCGCTGATGCGGAGCGGGACCTTCCACGAAGCTGAAATCGGGAATCAGCGCAGGATCCGCCATGATTTTATCGCCGGGCCAGAACCAGAGGGCTGAATGACGCTCGACAATCGGCATTGTCGAGACCTTCGCTCCCGGCGGAATTTGACTGCCGAACGCATTGTGAACGCATTGGCCCAAGGCATCGAACCCGAGGCCATGATAGCCACAAAAAATGACGTCCCCTTCGCGTTTTCCCCGACTTAGTGGGGCAAGGCGATGCGGGCACTTGTTGCGGAGCATCGCATAATTGCCATCCTCGAGCCGTAGGAGAAGCCAGGACTCATCGAGCAATGTGCGCACCATCGAGCCGGCATCGGGGACTTCCTCAGCCCACGCCGCCATATACCAGAGGTTGCGCACATAGGCTTCCATCGTCACTCTCCCACTTCGCCTCAACGATACCAAGTGGTTTCGATAATGTATTTTCCGAATAATGAAAAGCCGTGATCAGTCGCGATCCTGCCAAGGTGACGCAGCGCATCCTCGATGCGGCCGAGAGAGAGTTCATCGAATATGGCTTTGGAGCGGCAAGCACCAACCGCATCGCCGCACGATTTGGCGGGTCAAAAGCGACGCTGTTTCGATATTTTTCGACCAAGGAAGCGTTGCTTGAAGCCGTCATCGAAAGAATTGCGTCCGAGTGGCGGCTGGGAGTACGGCTTGGGGACTTGCACGATGGCGAACCGCGTCAGTGGCTCGTTGATTTCGCAACAATGGTGCTCGCATGGATCCTGGGTAAAGGACCATTGTTCGTCGGTCGTCTCGGCATTTCAGAGGGGCACAAGTTCTCAGGCTTGACGCCGGTGTTTCAAGACGTCGCGGGCAAGCCGCTCGAAAGCGCCCTGGCGGCCCGTCTTGGATCGTGGACGACGGAGGGAATTCTTTCGTCGCCAGACCCGGCAAACGATGCGAGAATGTTCTTTGATCTCGTCGTCTCTGGCGCCGTCAGTCGCGCGCTTTATGGCGTCGAAATCCTGTCGGGCGATAGGCTATCAGCGCATGTGGCACGAGCGACCGACTTGTTCATGCGTGGGCGATTGCCGCGGGTGTGATCCGATCTTGCGTGACAGATCGATCCGAATGGATCGCGGACGGCAGTCACTAGATGAGAGCTCGATATTGGAAATTCCTGAACGCAACGCGGCCCTGGCCGGCGGCGAACAGCGCCGGGCGCAAGCTCAGCAGATCGTCGATCGTGTTGGCATTGTAGCCCGACACTTCACTGCGTACGCCATGTCGGGTCCAGGCTTGTCCGTCCAAGCTGTAGTAGAACGTCACAATCTGATGATCGTTGACAATGCGGAGATGCAGGCGGCGCGTCTTGGGTGCGGGCTCCGGCCAGTAGCTGGCCTTTCCACCACGGTAGCTGATCATTTTCTCCCCATCGATCCCCATGCCCAGAAACAGTCGATCGTTGAAGAAGAGCAGCAGCCCGCCTGTCGTCCCATCTTCGATTTCGACCTCGACCCGGACGTCGTAAGCCCGGTCGCCGACCTGTTGAGTAAGCGGGGAGCAGTCTTGTGGGCCCATGCCTTTCGCGACGAGTGTCAACGTCCGGTCGGAGATCGTCACTCGACCGGTGTCCGCCGGGTCACTGGCATAAAGGCTCCAGCGCGTTCCCAAAGCATTCGTCCGGAAATTGTCGGATCGCGCAAGCCCATGCGGCACCGCCGCCGGGCCCGGCATGGCCAGCGCCCGCGACAAGTCACCGCCCATAGACCGAAACCAACCATCTGCGGTCCATTCGATCGGCTCTAGCAACGTCTGTCGGCCGAGCGAACGATAACCGTTTTCATAGCCGTGATAGACCATGAACCAGCCGCCGGACGGTCCCTCGACGCAAGTGGCATGCCCGCGCGACCACCACATTTCCGCCGCCGAGCGCGTCCTCTGAATAGGATTGTGTGGGCATTGCTCCCACGGTCCATTGAGCGACTTCGACCGCGAAACGGTAATCATGTGCCCGGTCGGCGGCCCGCCGGTTCCCCCGACCGCGCTGACGAGGTAGAAATGGTCCTGCCGACGGAAGAGCTTTGGCCCCTCGAGCGAATAGGCCTCGGTGATCCAGTCAGAGGGGTAGCGCCAGCCGGTGTAGGCAGCGGTCACTGGGCCGTCCGTAGCGAGTCCATCGGCTGTCAGTCGGACTCGCTTGCCATCGTTGAAGAAGAGGTAACGGCGCCCGTCTTCGCCAACCACATGACCGGGGTCGATGAGGTCGCCAATGCCAAGATCGATCGGATTGCTCCACGGACCGTGGATCGATGGCGCATGAATGACGAAGATATTGGCGAAGCTTTTCAGTCCTTGCGACCAAGGGGCCTTCATGAAGGGAATGTAGATGAAATAGCGCCCGCCATGCTTGACCAGATCAACCGCGAAACCTGTACCAATCGGATTCTTGAGCGCCGGTCCGATCGGCTGCCAGTTTACCAGGTCGCTAGAGTGCCAGATGAGCAACCCCGGCGCCGCGTCGAACGACGAATGGGTCATGTAATAATCGTCGCCGTCCTTAAGGACGCTTGGATCCGGATAATCGCCCGACAGAATCGGGTTCAGATATTTGCCGTTACCCAGATCGGCTTTGCGCTGCCCCTCGATGCCGCGCGCCCATGCCAGCTCGGTCTGACCGCAGGCCGCCCCTTGCGATGCGGCAAAGGTGGCAATCTTGGCTGACGCGCCGCCCAAAGCAGGCAATGCAAGCGAGCCCGCCAGGGCCAAGCGTATGGCTTCGCGCCGGTCTTCCATCCTCGACCATCCTCTCTAGATCAGAACTATAGTTCTATTATAAGTTCTCACGCGTCAACGACGTTTTTGTCAGCCATTTGAAACAGACTCTAGACAAGCTCCGAAACTCCTACCATACCCGATTAGAATAATAATTCTGTTTGTCTCAGGAGGCAAAGATGCTCGACCGTCGCCTATTCCTCGCGGCTGCCGCCGCGACCGTCACTACCGTCAAGCCCGCCGGCGCGGTCGTCGCACGTTCGTCCACCCGATTTCCAGCAGGGTTTCTGTGGGGTGCGGCAACCGCCGGGCATCAGGTTGAGGGCAACAACGTCGCCAGCGACATCTGGGCCCTCGAACATGTCAAACCAACCGGTTTTGTTGAGCCATCGGGCGATGCCGCCAACAGCTTCGAACTTTGGCCGGTGGATATGGACCTTGTCCGCAACATGGGATTGAACAGCTATCGCTTCAGTCTCGAATGGTCGCGGATCGAACCCGAACAGGGGCAATTCTCAATCGCCATGCTCGATCACTACAAAAAGATGATCGACGGTTGCCGAGCGCGCGGGATCACGCCCTTCGTGACTTTCAACCATTTCAGCGCGCCACGCTGGTTCGCGATGCTGGGTGGGTGGACGAATGATGACTCGCCCGCGCTGTTCGGGCGATTCTGCGACCGCGCTGCGCGCCACCTAGCCGATGGCATCGGCTATGCGACGACGCTCAACGAACCCAACTTGTCGGGGTTGTTGCAGGACATGCTGCCGCCCGAGATCGGCCCACGAATTGTCGCGCTCGATCGCCTCAACTCCGCAGCCGCGGCGAAGGCATTCGGCGTGCCGCGTTTCTTTGCCGGTATCAGCCTGACGACGGATCGACCCAATGCAGTTCCTCGCAACCTGATGAATGCGCACCGAGCCGGGCGACAGGCAATCAAGGCCGTCTGCGCGAAGCTGCCGGTCGGAGTCAGTCTGGCGATTGCGGACGACCAGTCGATCGGCGGTGACGCCGCCCGCGATGCCGCGCGTGAGAAGCTTTACGCCCCGTGGCTCCGGCTCGCGCGCGATGACGATTTCGTCGGCGTTCAGAATTACGAGCGAACCGTGTGGACCGCCAACGGCAAACGCCCAGTGCCCGCCGATGCGGTGAAAAACTATACCGGAGCCGAAGTCTATCCCCCTTCGCTTGCCGGCGCGGTCCGATATGCGCATTCGATCGCAGGAGTGCCGGTAATTGTTACCGAGCATGGTGTCGCCACGTCCGACGATCGGGTTCGTGCAAACCTGATCCCTGCGGCGCTCACCGAACTCAAGCGTGCGATTGACGAGGGCGTGCCGGTAATGGGCTATATTCACTGGACGCTGATCGACAATTTCGAATGGGCATTTGGCTACAAGCCGACCTACGGGCTGCACACGCTCGACCGGTCAACCTTCGCCCGCACGCCCAAGCCAAGTGCAGCCGTGCTTGGCGCCATCGCGCGGCGCAACGCCCTTTAGAGGAGCATCTCCATGCTGCATGTCGTCACCTTCGCGCTTCTTGCCCTAGCCACTCCACAATCGCCGCCCGATGACCTATCCAAGATCTTTACGTTCGAACGGATCGCACCCGTCGCGGAACTTGGCGCGATCTCGTTGCGAACCTCGGGTAGTCGCTCAACCGAAATTTGGGACCGGATGGGAAATGGCCAGCGCATCGTTCGCAACGTCACGCTGGCAACGCTGACCCCGGTCTTGCCGTCGCCCGAAAAGGCGACCGGGACGGCGGTGATCGTCGCGCCGGGCGGCGGCTTCAGCATGTTGTCGATGGATAATGAAGGCTGGCCGGTGGCGCGCTGGCTGGCCGATCACGGGGTCGCCGCATTCGTGCTCAAATACCGGCTCAATGCGAGCACGGCCGACGAGACGAAGCTGAGCGGCGAGATTGCGAGGCTGGTTGCAGCGGCCACGACTTCGAAATCAGGTCCGTCCGACCTTCGTGATCCAGCGGCGACCGAAGATGCGCTCGCGGCGTTGGACGTGGTCCGGGCAGGGGCCACGAAATGGGGAATTGACCCGAAGCGTGTGGGGATGCTCGGCTTTTCGGCCGGAGCAATAACGACCATGAATGCGACGCTCGGGGCAGACGACGCTCGCCGCCCGGATTTTATCGGCTATGTATACGGGCCGATGAGCGCCATGGCCGTTCCTGCCAATGCCCCGCCGATGTTCGCCGCGCTGGCCATGGACGACCGCCTGTTCGGGGGACGCGGAAGCGCACTCATCGACAGTTGGCACGCCGCCGGACGACCCGTCGAACTACATCTCTATGAAAGTGGCGATCACGGGTTCGGCATGGGTAAACCGGGCACCACCAGCACGATGCTGATGCCCGAATTTCTGTTGTGGATGGATTCTCGAGGCCTTCTGAAACGGCATTGATCGATTCCTGACTGCTTCGAAAATGGTGCCAGTTGACTAATTCCGCAAAGCTACTAGTAACATCAGAATAATAGTTCTATTTCCGGAGAGGTGAAGGTGGCGGCCATTGATTCTTTGAGCGGGGAGCGCCGCGCCGGGATCGCCCAAGGGCTCACGGTGGTCATCGCCGGCTTCCTTCCGATCATGGCTATCGTCTCGCTGTTTCCTGCTGTCCCGTCGATCATCGATCATTTCAAGGACGACCCGTCGGCTTCGTGGAAAGTGCCGTGGATGGTCACCGCGCCAGGGCTGGCGATTGCCCTGATCGCGCCCTTCGCCGGCTATCTCGTCGACAAGTTCGGGCGTCGCCATCTCGTCGTCTGGTCGACTTTCTTCTACGCCATACTCGGCTGCGCGCCGTTCTTCCTGACGAGCCTCAATGCGGTATTTGCCTCGCGGCTCCTGCTCGGCGTCAGCGAGGCGGCAATCCTGACGACGCTCAACACGTTGATCGGCGACTATTGGGAAGAGGGCGGCCGGCGCCACGTATTGGCCCTCCAGGGTGCGGTCGGCCCGCTGCTTGCCAGCGGTCTAATCCTCACGTCCGGATATCTCACGGCGATCCGCTGGAATGCGGTGTTCCTGGTATATCTCATTGCCTTCCCGGTTTTCGGCGCGATGCTGGCCTGTCTGTACGAACCGACAAGCGACGCCACGGCGCGGCGCATGCTGGGAATCGATGGCGCGCCCATACGCTCGGGCTTCCCCGGCAAGGCGATCGCGGTAATCGGGGGTGGCACACTTTTCTGCTCGCTCCTCTACTATGTATTCATCGTCAACGGCGGCCTTGCTTTCCGTGAGGTCGGTATTCAGTCCTCGCAGGAGCTGGGTCGGATTACCTTCATTCCGAGCCTGTTTGTGATCGCCGGTGCGGGTATCTTCTGGCTGACCGGGAAACTGGGATCAATCCTCCAGATTGTGATCTTCCTGGCTCTGACGGGTGCCGGCCTTTTACTGATGGGCTTGGGCCCGAACTGGCAGTGGATGGTCGTGGGCCTGTGCCTCCAGCAGGCCGGATCGGGCATGACGGTGCCAACGCTGATCAGCTGGGCGCAAACCAAGCTTCCGTTCGAACATCGCGGTCGCGGAATGGGAGTGTGGTCCGCGTGCTTTTTCCTCGGCCAGTTTGTCAGTCCGCCGATCGTCGCCCTGATCCGCAATGGCGCCGGGTCGATGCGCGGAGCCTTCGCCATCGCTGGCGCTGTTGCGCTGGTCGGCATGCTCATCGCGCTTGTGTTCCGCGCTCGCCGGAGCGCCGCTCCCGCAATCACCGTCCCTGCCTGAGGTCATCATGAAATCCAACATCAAGCGAGGCGTCAGCCTTTACAGTTTCCAAGAAGAAATGTTCCTGGGCCAGATGGGCGTCGAGGATTGTATCGCCTTCGCCGCGTCGATCGGCGCGAACGGGATCGAGATCCTTCCTGAGCAGAATATGCCGAGCTTTCCGCACGTCAGCGATGCACAGATCGGTGATTGGCAGGAAATGCTTGCGCGTCACGGGGCGCATTTCACCTGCTACGACATGTTCCTCGACACCAAGGTCCGCAAGGATCGCGAAATGAGCGACGAGGAGCAGATCGCCTCGATCCACCGCGACCTGACCTTGTGCAACCGATTGGGGATCCGCAACATGCGCGTCCTTGTCTTCGTCCGGCCTGACATTTTGGAACGATGCGTGCCGATGGCTGAAAAACTCGACGTCCACATGGGGGTTGAAGTTCATGCGCCATGGCACCTCGAACATGCGTGGATCCTGCGCACCATCGAAGTTGCCGACAGGCTGGGTACCAAGCACCTCGGCATATTGCCCGACATGGGCATTTTCATGAAGCATTACCCACCCGAATTTCGCGATCGCTTCCTTCGCCAGGGCGCGCGTCCCGACGTCGTCGACTTCATCGTGAGCAACCATGAACAGAAGATCATGGCCGAATATACGATCTATGAGGTTGCAGTGAAGATGAAGGGCAACCCGGCCGAGGTCGCAATGGCCGAGACGCTGCGCCATAATCCCTATGCAAACCCGAAGCGGATCAAGGATTATGCCCCCTATTTCCGCCACATCCAGGCTAAATTCTACGGCATGACCGAAGATTGCCGCGATCCGTCGCTAGCCTATGACGAGGTCATTCCCGAACTGGTGGCTGTCGGCTGGGATGGAACGCTGTCGAGCGAATATGAAGGCAATCGCTGGATCCAGGATGTCCAGGACGTCGACAGTCGTGAGCAGGTTCGCCGCCAGCATGTGATGTTTGAACGGCTGATCGCCGCCGCCGAGGGAAATAGCTGATGTTCGAGAAGTATTTAATTGTCGACGACAGTCTCCGCCAGACGGAGGACGGCTTCGCGTTCGACGCCAAGCTCGGTTATTATCGCGGATTGGGCCTGTCGATGGTCGAAGAGTTGGCGGTCACAATCGACGGACAGAGCGTGCCGCGCAGCGCGATCCGCTTCGACGAAGGCCAAGGCCCGATTTCGCTCGACGAGATGGAAACAGCCTATGACCGCCGCTGGGGGTTCGGAGAGATCGCAACCATTTTTGTGACCTGGCCAGAGGCGCTTTCCGCCGGCCAGCATGATCTTGAGTTGATCGAGCGGTTGCGCGTTTCCTACATGCCCTTTCCCTCGATCCGGAAAGCCGAGCAAAGGATGAATCTAGCGAGCTGAGACTTGCCAAGTGACGGCTGCTGCGAATCTAAATTAGAATGATAATAGTGGTTTCAGAGCAGGGCAAACTGCCGAAGCTCAATAGAAAATGCGTCAGATGCTGGCGCCAGGGAGGGGTTAATGATTAGAAACTTCATCGTTCGGATGTTGGCAAGCAGCGCGCTGCTTTCGGCCGGTTCCGCGCTTCATGCGCAGTCCGCCGCCGGTGACCCCGCGCCCGAGACCAACCGTCCCGCGGCTTCGCCATCAGACGAGCCCGTCCAGCCGGGCGCTCCTGCTGCCCAGACCAGCGCGCCGGGAGGCCAACTGCAGGATATCGTCGTCACCGCCAGCCGGACCCAGTCATCGGCCCAGCGCACCCCGATTGCGCTGACCGTCTACACGGGTGCCGACCTCGCCGCCGCGGGCGTCACCAATGTGGTCAGCCTTCAGCAAGTCGACCCCAGCATCAACGTCACGACGAGCACTGGCGCAGCTTATGTTGCCATCCGCGGCATCGCCTCGACCGACGTTACCGAGACGGGCAATCCGTCGGTGCCGATCTCGCGCGATGACTTCTTTACCAACCGCAGCTTCAGCATCGCGACGTCGATGTACGATCTTGAGCGTGTCGAGGTCCTCAAAGGTCCGCAGGGCACGCTGTTCGGACGCAACTCGACCGGTGGCCTCATCCGCCTGATCAGCCGTAAGCCGGGCAAAGTCGCATCGGTCAACGGCTCGATCGAGGTCGGCAATTTCGACACTTGGAACGAAGAGCTCGGCGCCGACCTTCCTGTCGGTGACAAACTCCAGTTCCGGTTCGCTGGAATCGCCCATTATCACAAGGGCTATCGCAAGCTCGACGTCGTTGGCGGCCGCGGTGACGACGACGATACCTTCTCGGGCCGCGCAACCATGACATTCCAGCCGTTCGACGGGTTCAAGGGCTATCTCCAGTATCAGCACGACGACATCAATGATGTTGGCGATGTGGCGCTGGATACGCCGGTCGGCACGCGTCCGGATGGGCTTTCGCCACACCATTTTCCGAATTACTCAAAGACGTACAATCGCTTGATTGGCGATCGGTATCGCTGGGAATTTAGCTATGATCGCCTCCCCGGCGGCTTGACGTTCACCTACGCGGGCGGTTTCGACAAGCAGAAGTGGCGTCACCAACTCGACGCCACGGGCGCCGGCGGGGTAAATCCGGGCAATTTCATCCAGGCAGAAAATCCCAGCACCTGGAACCATGAAGTTCGCCTAGCAACGCGCCAGGACGGCATGTTCACCGCGCAGGGCGGTTTCTTCCATTTTGATGAGAAGAACAAGAATCTCGATAGCGGCCTCGTCGTCCGCTCGGGACCATTTGCCGACCAGTATCTCGTTCATTTCCTCTACAATGTGCACACCAAGTCTGATGGTGTTTTCGGCCAGATCGGCGTCCGTCCAACCGAGACGATTCGCCTGTCGGCTGGCGCGCGCTACACGTGGGACAAGCTACAGCGGACGGGCCAGGCGCTGTTGCGGGCCGATATTGCTGGCATCCCGAACTTCCCCGTTGGCCCCGGCGGCACGCCGCCGTTCTTCTATGACATACTCGGCACCCCCCCCACAATCGTTACGGCTACACCTCCAGGCGGCGAAATATACAAGAACAAGAAGCCGACCTTCCACGGCGGCATCGACTGGACCCCGACCTCGCGCAACATGGTCTATGCCAAGTTCGACACGGGCTATAAGTCGGGCGGGTTCAATTCGAACGGTTCGGCTCAGCCGGTACCTTATGGTCCAGAAACGGTGAAAGCGTTCGAGATTGGAACGAAGAATCGCTTCATGGACAATCACCTACAGATCAACGCCGACGTCTTCCTGCAGGATTATAATGGATACCAAGCGTCGCAATCCAACGGAGTCGTCAGCAGTGGCTCGGGCATTTTTAACGTCGGCAAAGCGCGGATCAAGGGCGCCGAAGCGCAGATGATTGCCAGCTTTCGCGCTGCCCGTTTCGACGTGAACGCCACGGTTCTCGATACCAAGTTCACCAGCGTCAAAGGCGGAATTAGGCGCGGAGATAACTCAGTCGTGCTTCCCGCCCAAATTATCGGTAACCGATTGCCCAACGCACCGTCGTTCGCGCTGACATCAGGCCTCGAATATCGTCTGGATCTGGGATCGGTCAGCGTGACGCCTCGTGTCGATGGCAAATATTCTTCGGGTTTTTACTATTCCGCGTTCAACGATATCGACACCCGCCAGAGGCACTACACGCTGCTCAACGCCTCGCTCAATATCGTCCCCACGGAAGCTCCGGTGCAGGTCCTGTTTTTCGTTCGCAACATCGCGAACAAAACGGTCTTCGCCAACGCGGCCCGCAACTATGTGGTGACGCCGGCGGTCAACACCTATGAATTTCAGCCGCCGCGCACCTTCGGCGTCCGGCTGAGCGCAAACATCAAGTAAATGGCCGAATGTGCCACGGGACGTCTTCAGACGCCCCGTGGCACATTTCGATACATTGGAGGACACCCGGTGTTGAAACGAACCGCCTTGCTCCTGCTGTTTACGGCACCCGCCGCACTTGCCGCACCCGCCCCTGCCGCCACGACCCACCGCTGCCCCGGCCCCCGCGCATCGGCAGCGTTGTTTGCGTCCTTTGCTCATCAATTGCTCGACAAGAAAGACGCTCGCGGCGCTTACCTGCGCGTCGCCTCACCAAAAATGGCGCAGCATAACCCGCCATTTGGCCTCACTCGCGGCTCGACAATTACCCAATGGGAAACGATGACCGGGCTTGCGGGTTCGCACTTCGCGATCAAGTCCATCTCCTTTGCAAATGGCGTCGGGACGCTGATTTTCGAAGGCGTCCTGGACAAGTCAAAGCCGGGTGCGCTCGTCACTCAGCATGACCGCTTTGCCTGTGGCCGGATCGTGGACGAACGCGCCGAGTTCAAGCTTCTGGGTTGAACGCTCCGTCGGGCCTGATCACGCCAGGCCGAAAACCATCTGGTTACGCAGCGCATCAACGCCGCTTGCCGCGAAGTCATCGAAGCTGTGCGGTGTTACGCGGATGGTGTGATCGCGGATAGGCGGTGTAGGTGTAGGTGTAGGTGTAAGATAGCCGATATTGTCGTTCTGTTGGGGTGGACGACCCCCGAACGGCATCGAAGTGTGCCAGAATGAGGTCGTTGTAGATCTCAATCAAGGAGGCCGTCCGTGGAACAGATTATCCGAATTGGCATGGATACGTCAAAGCATGTC
>JBDSGJ010000030.1:0-6324 GCA_039919075.1 Sphingomicrobium sp. | reverse complement strand
CACCGGAATCCTCATCTATCTGTCGATGGCCGAGCGGCGCGCCGAAATCGTCGCCGACGAGGCGCTGCACAAGTTGACGAGCGAGGATGTATGGGGCGAGGCGATGGCCGCGCTGACCAGCGAGTTCAAGGCCGGGCGCGCTGCCGATGGGCTCATCGCCGCGATCGGGCTGGTGGGCGGAGTGCTTGCGGACCAGTTCCCCAAGACTGACGCCGACACCAATGAAATCCCTGATCGGCTAGTCGAGCTTTGACGGTTCCAGACGCTGACGCCCCACTCGAGACGATGTGGGAAGGGCGGTTCATCAACGTACAGCGGCGCGGGCGATGGGAGTTTGCCGGACGCTCGCGGGGGATCAGGGCCGCAGTAATCCTGGCTGAGGTCGAGGGCAACGTGCTGCTGGTCGAGCAGTTTCGAGTACCGCTCCAGCGCTGGTGCCTCGAGCTTCCGGCAGGGCTGGTCGGCGATGACGGTAAGCACGAAGTGCTGGAGGCTGCGGCTGCGCGTGAGCTTGAAGAAGAGACGGGCTATCGCGCTGGCCGAATCGAAATCGTCGGCGAGTTTTTCGCTTCCCCAGGGATGGTCAGCGAGGGCTTCACGCTGGTTCGCGCGCACGATCTGGTGAAGGTCGGCGATGGCGGCGGGGTCGATGGGGAAGGGATAATCGTCCACCGTGTCGCGCGCGCTGATTTGGCTGGATTCATCGCTGACAAGCGCGCTGCCGGGGTGGCGATGGACGTCAAGTTGATGGGCTTGCTCGACTTCTAGCTGTTGGTCATCCCGGGGCATGGGCCGGGGCGTAAGTTTTCTTCGACGTTACCCTGAAACAGGAGGGTCCGGGTCGAGCCCGGAGTGAAGACGCGGTTAGAGCCGCGCCATCTCGGCCTGTGTCCAGGCGAGTTCGGCGAGCGGTTCGAGCCGCGCGATCATGTCGACCGCGTGCGCTGAAGAGGCATTGCCGCGCGCGACCCGCCCCCTGATCCCGTGAAGGATCGCTGCAAGGCGGAACATCACGAATACCATCAGATAATCGAGATCCGGCAACTTGCTCCGTCCCGTGCGCTGGCAGTAAGTCGCGATATACTCCTCCTCGGACGGGATGCCGAGCGCGTAGAGGTCGACCCCGGCGATACCCGTGAACAGGGTGGCGGGCATGCGGTACATCATCAAATGATAGACGAAGTCGGCGACGGGGTCGCCGAGCGTCGACAACTCCCAGTCGAGCACGGCAAGTACGCGCGGCTCCGTGCCCGGCGCGAAAATCATATTATCGCAGCGATAATCGCCGTGAAATACGCGCACTTCGGCGCGGTCGGCGGGGAGGTTGGCGCGGAGCCAACGAACCAGGCGGTCCATCGCTGGAAGCCGCCCGGCCTCGACATCGCCCTCATACTGCTTCGACCAGCGCGCGACCTGCCGTTCGACGAAATTGCCGGGTCGCCCATAGTCGCCAAGCCCGATCGCGGCGGGATCGAGGCTGTGGAGTTGCGCGATTGTTGCGTTCATCGCAGCGAAGTGCGCCGTGCGCTCGGCATTGGTCATGCCCGGGAAGGTGGCGTCCCAGATGATCCGGCCATGGACCATGTCCATGACGAAGAAGGGTGTGCCGAGGACAGTCTCGTCGTCGCACAGCCCGTAGATATGGGGGACCGGAAACCCGGTCTCGCCAAGCGCCTGCATGACGCGCGCCTCGCGATCGACCGCGTGCGCGCCGGGCAGCAACTTGCCCGGCGGTTTGCGCCGCAAGACGTAGCAGTGGGCCGCCGTCTCGATCCGATAGGTCGGGTTGGACTGGCCCCCGGCGAACTGGCTGACGCGAAGCGGGCCCGCGAACCCCGCGACGTTCGCCTCCATCCACCGGCCCAGTGCGGCTACGTCGAACCGAAGCTTTTCGGCCACGTCGCGGGTGCCGCTATTCGCTTCAGTCCGGTCCAATGCGCACTCCATTCGTCGTTGACTCGGAGCTTCCCCGAAAGCGCCCCGCGACTCAAGTCGCGATGAATGCGACGGGGGCGCAACGATGGGCCCTTCACGGCGTTACTTCGCCATGGCCACAATCCTCCATTTGTCAGACCTCCACTTCGGGGCGCACGTGCCCAAGCTGGTGGACGCCGTCATCGAACGAGCGGCGATCGAGCGACCCGACCTGATCGTGATCAGCGGCGACTTCACTCAACGCGCCAAGACCGTTGAATATCAGGAGGCGCAGCGCTTCCTGGGCCGGCTGCGAGATGACGGGCACGAGGTGCTCGCAGTGCCGGGCAATCACGATATTCCACTCTACAATGTGCTCCGCCGCTTCTTCTCGCCGCTGACCCGCTACAAGAAATACATCAACGAGGAGCTGTGCCCGTTCGTCGAACTTGACGGAGTCTCGATACTCGGCCTCAACACCGCGCGCTCTGCGACCTTCAAGGACGGAAGCATCAGCCACGAGCAGATCCGCTTCATCCGCAAGACCTTCGCCGCGACCGATCCCGACCATGTCCGCATCCTCGTTACGCATCATCCCCTGTTCGCGCTGCCCGTTGGCGACGGGGGACTCGGCGCGCCCGTTGATCATCATGAGGACGCGCTCGAGGCAATCGCCGAAGCGGGGATCGACGTCCTGCTCGCCGGCCATAACCATCGCGCGTCGAACGCCGCGAGCCAGTTGGTCAAGGGGTCTGGCCGGGCATTGGTCATCCAGGCGGGCACCGCGACCTCGAACCGGGTTCGGGGCGAGAACCAGAGCTTCAACCGGCTCGACGTCGACGCAAGCGGCGTTACGGTGACGGTCGAGAGCTGGGCTAACGATTGTTTTGCGCGCGCCGACAGTGCGCATTTCTGTCGTAGCGGAGATCACTGGCAGCTCGGCGACGAGCCGGTGGAGGCGCCGGCCGATCCCGCCGACGCGCCGACGCCACTGGTCTTGCGCGCCCCCGACCTCGCGGCCAAGGGGGCGGCTGCAACGAGGGGATCATGATGACCGCCATGCTGGAGACGTTCGATTTTGACGACTTCGTTCGTCGGGTGCTGGCGGAGGATTTGGGGACGGGCGGCGATGTCACCAGCCGCGCGACGATAGCGGCCGACGCGCGCTTCGTTGCAACGATGACTTGTCGCGAGCCCATCACGGTGGCGGGGATTAATCTTGCGGTTGCCTTTTTCCGGGCGCTCGACCCGGACGTGCGTATCGGACAGCCCGTTGCCGATGGGCAGGCCGTCCCCGCTGGAACGACGCTGCTCGAACTGGAAGGCAGTGCGCGCGCGATGCTTGCTGCCGAGCGGTCGGCGCTCAACACGCTCCAGCACCTATCGGGGATTGCGACACTGACCGCCCGCTATGTCGCCGCGATGGGTGGCTCGAAGGCCAAGTTGCTCGACACTCGCAAGACCATCCCCGGGCTTCGCGCGCTCGACAAATATGCTGTGCGGATGGGCGGGGCGCTGAACCACCGGATGCGGATGGATGATGGGCTGTTGATCAAGGACAACCATGTCGCGGTTGCCGGCGGAGTCGGCAGTGCCGTGCGGCTCGCCAAGGCCGCCGCCACGGGACTTCAGGTCCAGGTTGAGGTCGACCGGCTCGACCAGATCGAGGAAGCGCTTGCTGCGGGCGCCGATCGGCTGCTGCTCGACAATATGAGCGCGAACACGCTTGCCGAGGCGGTGGCGATCGTCGCCGGCCGCGTTCCGCTCGAGGCGTCGGGTGGAGTCAATCTGGAGACTATCGCCGGGATCGCGGCCAGCGGGGTCGATTTCGTTTCGGTCGGGAGGATCACCCAGTCGGCGCCCGCGGTCGACGTCGGGCTCGATTACCTCCTTCGTTAAAACTACCTGCGCTGAACGATGAGTTCAGAGTGGCGACAGGGCTGCGCTCTCATACCCTTCTCAACGGCCACCTCGGCCTTGTTCGAAGGAGTTTGACCATGTTCACGAAATCGCTGCTTGCCTTGTCGGCTCTGTCGATGGTCGCAGTGCCCGCAGTTGCCGACGCGCATCATCGGGACGGCTATTACAACCAGAGTTATAGCCAGGGCTATTACCCGCAGCAGGGCTATGACCAGAGTTACAGCCAAGGCTATTATCCGCAGCAGGCCTATGGCTACGACAATAATTATTACGGACGCAGTTACGGCTATCGCCAGCACCGCTGCAGCGGGACGACCGGAACGATCGTCGGTGCGGGCGCGGGAGCTTTGCTTGGCCGTTCGCTCGGTCGCGGCAGTGGCTACTATCACCAGAACAGCGGGACCACGGGGACGATCCTGGGCGCCGCGATCGGCGCGCTGGTTGGGCGCCAGGTCGGCAAATCGACCTGCTAAACGTCACTTTCCGATCAATGAAGGGCCGGGCGGCGACGTCCGGCCCCTTTTTTTGCGCGAAATCCTTGGCGAACCTATTATAGCGGCACCGGATTGTCGGGAGATGCACGTGTTCAAGGGCCTTTCGCCCATATCCTATGGCGGGCACGAAGTTTGGCCCCTGGTCGAGGGTGGCAAGGGTGTCAGCGCCACCAACCACATGAGTTCGGGCGCGTGGGCGGCGGCGGGCGGCATCGGAACGGTCAGCGCGGTCAACGCCGACAGCTATGATCCCGAAGGCCGGATCATTCCGCAAGTCTATCATTCGCTGTCCCGCAAGGAACGCCACGACGAGCTGATCCATTACGGTATCGAGGGCGCGGTCGCGCAGGTCGAACGCGCGCACGAGATCGCCAACGGGCGGGGCGCGATCAACATCAACGTGCTGTGGGAAATGGGCGGCGCGCAGCCGATTCTCCATGGCGTACTCGAACGCACCCGAGGCAAGGTGGCGGGCGTTACCTGCGGTGCGGGAATGCCGTATAAATTGTCCGAAATCGCAGCATCCTATGGGGTTTATTACCTACCGATCATCAGTTCGGGTCGGGCCTTCCGTGCGTTATGGAAACGCGCTTACTCGAAGACCGCCAAATGGCTCGGTGCGGTCGTTTATGAGGACCCGTGGCTGGCCGGCGGGCATAATGGGCTGAGCAATGCCGAGGACCCAAGAAAGCCTCAGGACCCTTATCCGCGCGTAAAGGAATTGCGCGACGTGATGCGCGAGGGGGGCATCCCGGACACCGTCCCGATCGTGATGGCGGGCGGAGTGTGGAATCTCGACGAGTGGGCCGACTGGGTCGATAACCCCGAGCTCGGGCAGATCGCCTTTCAGTTTGGCACTCGACCGCTGCTGACTCAGGAAAGCCCCATCCCCCCCGACTGGAAGGCGCGACTGATGACGCTCGACGAGGGCGACATCTTGCTCCATCGCTTCTCGCCGACGGGTTTCTATTCTTCGGCGGTGCGCAATCCGTTCCTGCGCTGGCTCGAGGCGCGCAGCGAGCGGCAGATCGCCTTTACCAAGGAAGCGATCGGCGACCACGCATTCGAACTGGACGTCGGCATCGGCACCAAGAAAAACTACTGGGTGACCAAGGGCGATCTCCAGCATGCTCGCGAATGGTTTGGCGCGGGCTTCACCAATGCGATGAAAACCCCCGACGATACTTTGGTGTTCGTCACGCCCGAGGACGAAAAGATCATCC
Organism: Sphingomicrobium sp.; assembly: GCA_039919075.1. Classification (GTDB taxonomy): domain Bacteria; phylum Pseudomonadota; class Alphaproteobacteria; order Sphingomonadales; family Sphingomonadaceae; genus Sphingomicrobium. The sequence goes on along the minus strand of JBDSGJ010000030.1, from coordinate 773 downwards.
GCAAGGACCAGGCCGACTGCATGGGCTGCCTGTCGCAATGCGCGTTCTCCTCCTGGGCCGAGAATGAGAAGAATTCGACCGGACGCCTCGCGGATCCGCGCAGCTTCTGTATCCAGAAGACGCTACAGGACATTGCCCATGGCGGGCCGGTCGAGCAGAACCTCATGTTCGCGGGCCATGCCGCCTTCCGCTTCAAGCAGGATCCCTTCTACTCGAACGGCTTCGTGCCGACGGTCAAGCAACTCGTCGACCGGATATTGACCGGGGCATGACGAGGACGGTCCTTGCTGCGCTGCTTCTGTTCGCGATCGCGTCGCCAACGTTCGCGCAGGACAAGAAGCCACCCTATTGGGCGTCGATCGCCTCGGGGCAGGCGATGATGCGCACCGGCCCGGGGCGCAATTATCCCGGCATCTGGCTCTATCAGCGGCGCGACCTGCCCGTGCGCGTGGTCCAGGTCTATACGACGTGGCGCAAGATCGAGGATCCCGATGGCCAGCAGGGCTGGATGCTGGTGACGATGCTGTCGGACAAACGCGCCGGAATCATCCGCCCCGGCGCCCCGCGCGATCTCCACAACAAGCCCGACCCAGCCAGCCATGTCGCCTACAAGGCCGAACCCGGCGTCGTCGGCCGAATCGCCAAATGCCGTGACGGCTGGTGCAAGATGACCATCGCCAAGCGCGAAGCCTATGTCCGCGCGGGCGATATCTGGGGCCTCAACGACGGCGAAAACGTCGACTAACGGTCGTCCCGGCTGCAGCCGGGACGAC
>JBDSGJ010000029.1:0-15961 GCA_039919075.1 Sphingomicrobium sp. | reverse complement strand
GCCGTTGGGGCCGAGGAAGCCCGTCACCTTCGGCGTGTTCTTGACGAGGTGGTAGACCTGATCGTTCATCGCCAGCTTGGCGAGGACGTAGCCCGGGAAGAACTTCCGGTCGCTCGTGACCTTCTTGCCGCGACGGACTTCGGTGACCTTCTCGGTCGGAACCTCGATCGCCTCGACCGCCTGGGTCAGGCCGAGGCGCCCGGCCTCGGACATGATCGAGTCGCGCACCTTGTTCTCGAAGCCCGAGTAGGCGTGAATGATGTACCAGCGGGACATGAGTTGCTGTTTGCCCTTACTTTGCCAGGAGGCCGAGGAAGAATTGGACGACCGCGCTGAACGCTGCATCGACGCCGAAGAAGAAGACGGCGAGGATCGAGGTCATGATCGCGACCATGATTGCCGTCGTCACCGTCTCGCGGCGGGTCGGCCAGACGACCTTGTTGCCTTCGACTCGGACCTGGCGGAAAAATTCGCCGGGGGTGACTTTGGCCATGTGCTTGGCTTGACCTCTTGGAGATAGAAAAAAGAGGTCCGCGGGACACCCCGACAGACCTCGTGCAAACGCCATAACGCCAAGCGGGGGGTGAAGGCAAGTTCGTTGCTCGATCAGGTCGCGGGGTGGACCTTGCCCGAGCAGCTGCCGAAGCCGATGCGGACCGCGCCAGGGGCTTCGCACCACGCCTTGAGGGTCAGCTCGTCACCATCCTCGAGGAAGCTGCGCTCCTCGCCGCTGGGCAGCGTGATCGGCGCCTTGCCGCCCGCGCTGATCTCGAGCAGCGAGCCCAGCCCGCTCGCCTCGGCAGTCGACAGCGTGCCGGTGCCGATGAGGTCGCCCGGCGACAGGTTACAGCCGTTCGAACTGTGGTGCGCGACAATCTGCGCCGCCGACCAGTACATCGCGGACGCGGCATCGCCATTGCTCAGCACATAAGGTGGCAGGTTCGTGGCGCGCATTGCTTCACTCAGGATCGTGACTTCGAGGCTGATTCCGAGCGCGCCGCTGGCTTTGTCGGCGGGGTCGTCGAGATAGGGGAGCGGGGCAGGGTCACCTTGGGGACGCGGCGGCATGGCGCTGCGAAACGGAAGCAACGCGTCGGGCGAGACGATCCATGGCGAAACGCTGGTCAGGAAATTCTTGGCCAGGAACGGGCCGAGCGGCTGATATTCCCACGCCTGAAGATCGCGCGCCGACCAGTCGTTGAGCAGGCAATAGCCCGCGATATGCTCTTCCGCCTTGCCAATCGGGATGGGCTCCCCGAGCGCGTTGCCGCGCCCGACCCACAGGCCGAGCTCAAGCTCATAATCGAGCCGCCGCGAGGGCGAATAGATGGGTTCCGTCGCTTGCGGCGGCTTGCGCTGACCCTTGGGGCGGATCACCGGCTGGCCCGAGACCCGCACCGAGCTTGCCCGCCCGTGATAGCCGATCGGCACATATTTATAGTTGGGCATCAGTGGCTGATCGGGGCGGAACTGGCGCCCGACGTTGGTCGCGTGGTGAATGCCAACATAGAAGTCGGTGAAGTCGCCGATCCGGGCGGGCAGGTGCATCGTCACGTCGGCTTGCGCGACGAGATGGGGTTCGACCGCAGCGCGGTGCGCGGGGTCGCTCAGCAGCTCGGACAGGCGGCGGCGGAGCGCGCGCGCAGGAGAGCGCGAATGAGCAAGCCAGTCGTTGAGGGTTGGCTGAGACAGCGCGCGCTGCCACGCTGGATCGAGCAGGGCGGTGATCGCCGGGAGATCGAGAATCTGGTCGCCGATAGCGACCCCAATATGCGCCTCGTCGTCACGCTGGAAGACGCCGAGCGGCAAGTTCTGAATCGGAAAATCGCGATGTCCGTCCGCGCCGGCGACCCAGCAGGTGAGCGCCGAATCATGAGTTTCGTCGAGCATTGCCATGTCCTAGCGCCGCGGCCCCCGTCGGGAAAGCCACGGCGCCAAGCACGCGTCAGTTGACGTTGATGTTGATCTTGTCGGGCACGTTGATTGTCGAGGAATGGCTGCCGAAGCCAAGCTGGTCACGGAACAGGAACAGCAACACCAGCACGACGATGATCAGCACCACCACCGCGACGATCCCGCCGCTGCCGCCGCCACCGGTCTCGACGATCGTGGTATGCTCGACCGGCCGTTCGTCATTATCCATGCTTTGTCTCCCTGCGGTGCCTTATTGAGCCTGCGAAACAAACGCCAGGTCGCGCGGTCGGTTCCGTGCTGTCCCAAGCGGGAACGATGTCATTCGCGATGCGCTCGTTCGGTGAAGGAGCCTTCTCAATGCGCCGTTCGCTTGTCCTGTTGATCCTGCTGTTCGCCGCCTGCGACCGTAAATCGCCGATCGTCGAGCGCGCCACTCCGGTCAATGCGGCGATCACGATCGGATCGCCGGTCGAGCCGGTCGAGGACCTCGGGAAGCCGGGATCACCCGGCGGACTGCCCGATGACCGCACTCCGCTCGCCGAGCCGCGCGGCCCGATCGACCCGAAGAGTGCCGAGGGCGCCGGGCAGGTGGTGCAACTGTATATGGCGCTGATCGGCGAACGGAAGTTTGCGGAAGCTCAGAAGGCGTGGCGTGAGGGCATCGACCAAGGGCCGCTTGCGCCAGTCCGACTTGAGGCGCTTCGGGAAGTCCATGGTGAGGTCGGCAAGCCGTTCGATCAGGAGGGCGCCGCCGGATCGAGCTTCATTCACGTCCCGGTGCGCGTGTTCGGGAAGGGCGAGGACGGTCGGCCGTTCAACCTTATCGGCACGCTGACCCTTCGCCGGGTCAACGACGTCGATGGATCAAGCGCCGAGCAGCGCCGCTGGCACATCGTCGAAAGCGCACTTGCGTCGAGGTGATGACGCATCCATCGGGCGCCTGCCGCGTTCAACCGACCATAGCAGAAGGAAAATCATCGCATGGCCGGGTTCGAAGACATCAAGGAACATATGGAAGTCATTGGCGCCGACGGAGTCCATGTCGGCACCGTCGACCATGTCCAGGGCGACCGCATCAAGCTGACCAAGAAGGACAGCGCGGGCAGCCATCAGGGCCACCATCATTATATCTCCCGCGGGCTCATTGCCGGGGTCGAGGGCGACCAGGTGCGGCTGTCGGCCAACGCCGATGTCGCGGTGACGTTCGAGGAAGAAGAGAGCGGGGCTGCTTAAGCGGCTTCGCTTGCTGTTCGATCGTCACCCTGGGTCAAGCCCGGGATGACGATCGAAATAGCTATTTCTCGACGCCCTTGATCTGCCCCCAGGTGCGCGCCGCAGTGTAGCCGAGGTAGCCCGTCCCGAAGAGCGTATAAAGTTCGCTCGGCATGCCGCGCAGATAGGCCGACATGCCGCTACCGATCGCGCTCGCCATCGCCGGCTGAACCGCCGCGATCAGCCCCATCGGGATCGACCACAGGATCAGCGCGTACATGATGTAGAGGAAGGACGGCCGCGCGCGGCTCGTCCACGGGTCGGGCGACTGGGCTTCGGCGACAATTGCCTGCATCTGGGTCGCAAGGCTCGCCATTTCCTGGTCGCCCTGAAGCTTGAGCAGCGCCAGCTTGGCCTCGTCGCGCGCGCGCGGATCGGGGATGATTCGGTCGAGCAGTTGCGAGATCGGACCGATAATCGAGTCGAGCAAAGCCATGATTTCTCCTGTAGGTGCGGTCGAATGTTCACATATGTTCGTGGTAATGAGCCGTCTGGGCGGTGGTTAGGAACCGATCCGGTTGGCAAGCCAGCCATATAGAAAGGCTTCGTTGGCCGGACGCTGCTCGGCGAGGCGAAGGTAGCGTTCGCCCTGGAGCGCTTCGAGCGCGCGGAGCAGGACGGTTTCGCCAGTGGCACCGCGAAGTGCCATGAAGGCATCGAGCCCGGCGAGCGTATTTGCGCCGCAGCGGCCGTCGGGAACCAGGTCGGGATAGTCGCGGCCATTGCGATTGAGCGCGGTCAGCGCGCGCTGGAGAAAGGTCGTCGCGACCGCCGGCCCCATGTTGGCGCCGGTATCGAACAACTCGGCGGCAATGCGCGGCGCGCGTGTGGCGACAGCATCGAAGGACGGCCGGAGCCAATAGAGGCGTCGATAGATTGCCGCCGCCTCGTCCCGCGGTAGCTGGTTCATCGGTCCGGCAAAACCATGCGCCCGCGCAACCGCTTCGGTGATTCCGAAACGGGTCGCACCGCCGCGGTCTGCGGGGTTCGCGACATAACCCCCCTCGCGATCGATCAGTGCGTCGATCAGCTGGTCAATGGTTGGCGGCGAACACGACTCGGAATTCATATGCGGTTCCTCGTATTGGCAACAACAAACCACAAAGGTTATATTGTAGGAAAGTAAATTCGAGGCGGTGAGATTGGCGACCCGGGCGCGCCGCACCCTGGTGTAGCGACTGCGCGAGTGATCGGCGGGGAAGCATTGGCGTGGGTCGAGGATAGCTCGCCTTCCCGGCGCTTGACCCGGGACCGCCTTCCTTGGCGGTGCGGCAATCGAAGGAAGCAGGCAGGTCCCGAGTCGAGCCCGGAATGACGGCCAATGGGGAGCCGCCTCATCTGCCGCCAAGAAAAGCCCAAGTTCCCGGATTCCCACGTCGATTCTGCGCCGCTGTGGCCTTGGCGCACTTGTCGGGCCGGGGCACGGCGCGATACGGAGCCTGCAAGGTCGGGAAACGACCAGTTCGGGAGGATGTCGAATGAACTACCGCCGCCTGTTGGCCGCCACCGTGCTCGGTGCCAGCGCGATGGGGCTTGCCGCTCCCGCCTCGGCCCAGCGGGTGACGCGGATCGTCGCGTTCGGCGACAGCTATGCCGACACCGGCAATTTCTTCAAGTTCGTCGGGATCGATCCGGCAACGACGGTGATCTACACTACCGGGCGCTTCTCGGGCGGCACCAACTATATCGACACGCTCAGCCGACTGCTCAACGCGCCGGTCGACAATTTCGCCATCTCCGGTGCGCTGACCAATAACTACAACACCAACACCGGCCCGTCGCTCGGCTTTCCGACCGAATATGGCAGCTTTTTGAGTGGCGGCGCGGGCTTGACCCCGTTCCCGGCGGTCAGCGGGACGTTCGGCCCCAACGATCTTCTCGCCATCTCGATTGGCGGCAACGATGGTCGCCTTTACGAGCGCGGCAGCGTCGCCAATGGTACCCCAGGGCCGATCATTGCGCCCGGGACGCTGGCCGGCGCGCCCGCCGCCGGCGCGGCCTCCGCCGTCGCCGCCACGACCGGGCTCGACCTGCTGGTGGCAAGGGGCTCGCCGACGATCAGCTACCTCGCCGGAAGCACCGCCAACATTCCCGAGATCAACTATCAGCCGAACCCGGCGACCGCCTTCGCCATTCGCGACGCTTATTACAAAATCTTCGATGCGGCGATGCGCACGACACTTGCTGGCTATGCCGCCAAGGGCGAGATCGTCCATTATCTCGACCTCAATCTGGTCGTCCAGAAGGTGCAGAGCAATTATGCCGCCTATGGCCTGACCGGGCTCGCCTGCCCGCTGTTCCCTAATCCGACCTGTGTCGTCAATTCGACCAGCTACGCCTTTTACGGCGACCAGCTCCATCTGACCTCGGCGGGGTTCGCGATCGTCGCGAAATATGTCGCTGCGCAATTGGAGGCGCCGCTGACGCTTCAGGCGACGAGCGACCTTGCGCTCGACACTGCGCGCCAGTTCGGGCGGACGCTGACGACGCGAATGGACCTTGGCAGCCCGCGCGACGGCGAATTGCTGACGGGGGTGCGATTGTTCGCGGTCGGCGATGGCTTCAGCCGCACCGCCAACGCGACGATGACCAACGAGCAGTTCAGGACGAGCAGCGTCGGCGGGACGTTCGGGGTCGAGACGGGGTTCAGCGGGGGCACCGCCGGAATCGCCGCCAACTATTCGCGGCCCAAGGCCAAGGTCGGCGCGGGGCTCGCCGACACCCGGTCGCAAAGTTACCAGCTCGGCGCCTTCGCCAGCATCGGGCTGGCCGGAGGGTTTGCCCAGGGCTACCTCGGCTATGGCCATGACAAGCACCGTATCAGCCGGTTCGGCGTGGTCGACGCGATGAGCGCTCGGTCATCGGGCAATCACTGGCTGGCGGGGGCCAAGGCGGGCTATCTAATGCCGCTCGGCGGGCTTCGTGTCGGGCCGGTCGTGGCGCTCGATTATGCCAAGGCCAAGGTCAACAGCTATACCGAAAGCGGCGACGCGGCGCTGACGCTCGATGTCGGCTCGCAGCGCTTCTCGTCATTGCGCGGCGATGCGGGGATCGAGCTTCGCGGCGACCTCGGGACGGCTGGCGCGCACTTCCGCCCCTACGCCTCGCTGCTCGCCGAGAAGGATTTCAAGGGCGACGGCCGCGCCATCTATTTCGCCCAGACCTCGGCGCCGACAATCGTCAACCACTTCGCTGTCGCCGACGCCAGCAAGAAGGGCTACGCGCGGGCCAGCGCCGGCTTTGGCGCTGCGGTCGTCGGTGCGCTGTCGGTAGACGCGGGCGTGTCGATGACCTTCGGCAAGAAGCAGGGCAATGAGACCTCGGGCCAGCTCGGCTTCAATCTCGGCTTCTGATCGGTCCCCCTCAGCTGCCGCAGGCGGCGAAGGCCTGGGCGGGAATCGGCGATGGCGCGGTGACCAGCTTGGCGGTCCCGGTCAGCGCGATCTCGACCGGACCGGGACCGGCGAACACCTGCGCCACGGCGTGGGTCATGTCCGACGGCGCGGCTTCGGCAAGCCAGCTCGACGCAAACCCGCTGCCGACGGCGCGCGCGGGCATTGAGGCGGCACGACCGTTACCGGTGAAACTGATCGTTCCCTTGCCTCCCTCGGGCGCGGCGTCGACCCGACGAACGCCAATCATGCCAACGTTGCAGGCAATCGAGAAGGCCGGCGCGCTGACCGATGGACCGAAGATCGCGGCATGGCGCGCGGCGTCCCAATGCCAGTGCATCCCGTCGCTCGGAACGGGCAGCGGCGCGCGCTGCGCGGTCTCGGCGGCGGCGGCGTTGGCCGGGGCGGCGAGCCCGTTGGCAGGTAGGTCACCGACGACATTGTCGGGCGGTGCGACCGCATTCTGCGCGACGGGCGACGACGACCCACAGCCGGCGAGGAGCAGCATCAGGCACAGCATCGGACCCGCAGGCGAAACGATCTTCATGGGGTCCGAACGCGGCGAGCGCCGCAGAGTTGCGCTTGGCGGCTTGACAGCGGCGATCGGCAGGCGCGCAATGTGAGCGATGGGGGACGATGTCATGGACAATGAAACGGGGATAGAAGCCGCGCCGACCAATCGCACACCGGTGCATTTATGGATCGTCGGGATCGTGTCGCTCTTGTGGAACGCCTTCGGGGCGACGGACTACACGATGACCATGACTCGCAATGCGACCTATCTCGCTGCGGTCACACCCGCGCAAACTGCCTATTTCGACAGCTTTCCAGCGTGGGAGGTGGCGCTGTGGGCGCTGGGCGTGTGGGGCGCGCTGGCCGGATCGGTGCTGCTGCTGATGCGCCGGCGGATCGCGGTCGCGGCCTTTGCGGTGTCGCTGTTCGGGCTCGCCGGGTCGACCCTCTATCAGTTCGTGATCGCGCCCCCGCCCGAGGCGCTGCGCGGACCGACGATGATCGTGATGAACCTCGTCATCTGGGCGGTCGCGATCGCGCTGCTCGTCTATGCCCGGGCCATGCGCGCGCGCGGGATGCTTCGCTAGGCGATGCGGACGCTTGTTCAGGCCGTGCTGACCGGCGCCATCAATCCCGATTTCTCGCCCGATGGCGAGGCCAGCGCGATTGCCAAGGCGGTCGTCGAAGATGGCCCGCGCACCGTCCACCGGCTCGGCATCGAGGGCGACGAACAGGCCGACCTCAATGTCCACGGCGGGCGCGACAAGGCGATCCACCATTATCCCCGCGACCATTATCTGCGCTGGCGGCTCGAGCTTGGCCCGCATCCGTTGCTCGACCAGGCGGGGGCGTTCGGGGAGAATATCTCGACGCTCGGGTGGAAGGAGGAGGCGCTGTGCATCGGCGACCGCATCCGCATGGGCACCGCGCTGGTCGAGGTCGCGCAGGGGCGCCAGCCATGCTGGAAACAGGGCCACCGCTTCGGCTCGAACAAGGTTGTCGCGGCGATGGTCGCGAGCGGCCGCACCGGCTGGTATTACCGCGTGATCGAGGAAGGCAGCGTGGCGGCGGGCGATGTCCTCGAACTGGTCGGGCGAGTCCACCCCGAATGGAGCGTTGCGCGCGTGTTCGGGCTGCTCATCGGCGGCCAGCACAAGGGCGAAAAGGCCGCGCTCAAGGAGTTGAGCCGCTTGCGCGAACTGGCCGACGGGTGGCGCGAGCGGGCGACGAAGCTGGCGGGATAGGGTACGTCGATCGGCACCGATGGGCTTGGGCAAGGCCATCGGGAACGACTCTCGTCTTAAACGATTGAATCGGCTCCACAACGAAGCGGGCGCCCAATTCGATCGGCGGCCCACCGAACAGGGGGACGAGCAATGGCCGCACGGCCGGCATGGCGGGGACAGATCAGGCTGGCGCTGGTCGCGATCCCGGTCGAGATTTTTCCAGCGACCAAGAGCGGCGCCTCGATCGCCTTCCACCAGGTTCACGAGCCGTCGGGCAAGCGCGTCAAATATGAGAAGGTCGTCCCCGGGATCGGCCCGGTCAATATCGACGAGATCGTCAAGGGCTATGAGGTTTCGAAGGGCGAATATGTCCTGCTCGAGCCCGAGGAGATTGAGGCGGTCAAGCTTGAGAGCCGCAAGACGTTGGAGCTGACCCAATTCGTCGACTTGGGCGACATCGATGCAATCTATTACGACAAGCCCTATTATGTCGTCCCCGCCGATGATCTGGCCGAGGAAGCGTTCGTCGTGCTGCGCGAGGCGCTGCGGACGGCGAAGAAGGTCGGGGTCGGGCAGCTGGCGATGCGCGGGCAGGAATATGTCGTCAGCCTGAAACCGTGCGGGCGCGGGATGGTGCTCGAGACGCTGCGCTATTCGGACGAGGTCAACAAGGCGGCGAGCTATTTCCGCGAGATTGGCGATGCCAAGCCCGACCCTGATCTGCTCGACCTCGCTGGCACGCTGATCGCCAAGAAGGCGGGGACGTTCGACGCCAGCGAGTTCCACAATCGCTATGTCGACGCGCTGCGCGTGCTGATCGAGGAGAAACGCAAGAAGAAGGGCGGCCTGATCATTCAGGATCCGGACGATGGCGCCCCCGCGAAGGGATCGAACGTGATCGACCTGATGGCGGCGCTGAAGAAGAGTTTGGGCGGGGATGAGGGGGCGGCGGCGACCAAGCCTGCGGCCAAGGCTGCGCCCGCGAAAAAGGCTCCGGCTAAGGCGGCCCCGACGCGCAAGCGGGCCTGATCGATGGCGGCGCGCAAGCTCGACATCGAGACCTACAACGCCAAGCGCGACTTCGCGAAGACCGGCGAACCCAAGGGGCGCAAGCTCAAGGGTAAGGGTGACAGCTTCGTCGTCCAGAAGCATGATGCGTCGCGGCTTCACTGGGACTTCCGGCTGGAGATGGACGGGGTGCTCAAGAGCTGGGCGGTTCCGCGCGGGCCAAGCCTTAACCCGAAGGATAATCGTCTCGCGGTTCGCACCGAGGATCACCCGCTCGATTATGGGACGTTCGAGGGGACCATTCCCAAGGGTGAATATGGCGGCGGGACGGTCATGCTGTGGGACCGTGGCAAGTGGATCCCCCACCCCGACAAGGATCCGCGCAAGACGATCGAGGAAGGCCATTTGCATTTCACGCTCATCGGCGAGCGGATGAAGGGCGAGTGGGTGATGTTTCGCTTGAAGGGCAAGCCCGGCGAAAAGGCCGAGAACTGGATGCTCAAGAAGGTCACCGATGGCTTTGCCGACGAGGCCGGGGAGGCATTGGTCGAAGCGGCGCTAACCAGCGTCACGACCGCGCGCACGATGGCCGAGATCGCATCGGTTTCGGACGAGTGGCAGTCGAACAAGGAGGGCAAGAAGGGGGCTGCGAAGAAGAAATCCCCGACACTCCCACCGCCCGATTTTCGCGCCCCTCAACTGGCGACGCTGGTCGATGCCGTGCCCGCCGGATCGGACTGGCTGTTCGAATATAAATATGACGGATACCGGCTGATGCTGGCGACAGGGGGCGGGGCTGCGACGGCGTGGACCCGCAACGGCCACGACTGGACCGACAAGTTTCGCGGGATCGTCAAGGCGGCGGCGGACCTTCCGGCAGGGTGCTTGATCGACGGCGAGGCGGTCGCGCTCGGCACCAATGGCAAGCCTGATTTCGGGCTGCTGCAAGCGAGCCTCAAGGATGGCGGGGCGGGCCTCGCATTCTACGCCTTCGACCTGATCGTCGACCAGGGCGAGGATATCTCGGGCCTCGCCAATCTTGAGCGCAAGGAGCGGCTGGCGGCGCTGCTCAAGGTGCCCGCGCCGCCGATTCTCTACGGCGACCATATTCTTGCCAAGGGCGAAGCGCTGTTCGAAGCCATCTGCAAGGAGGGCGGGGAGGGGATCATCGCGAAAAAGGCGAGCGCCCCCTATCGCGGCGCCCGCGCGCGAAACTGGCTCAAGATCAAATGCACGAACCGCCAGGAATTCGTCATCGTCGGCTGGCAGCAGAGCGACAAGCGGCGCGGTTTTCGCGCGCTCCACCTCGCGGTCCGGGACGGAAAGACGCTCACTTATGCGGGCAAGGTCGGGACGGGATTCAACGCTGCGCTGCTCGACAGTCTCAGCGAAACGATGGCTCCGCTCGCGGTCGACGGGCCGGCGCTGACCGTCCCGCGCACCGTGCTGCGCGGATCGCACTGGATCGCGCCGAAGTTGGTCGCCGAGATCGCCTTTACCGAATTCACCCGCGAGGGGACGTTGCGCCACCCCAGCTTCATCGGCTTGCGCGAAGACAAGCCCGCCACCCAGGTCGTTCGCGAAATCCCGGAGAAGGTAACCAAGGCCGCGAAGAAGCAGAAGTGCGCGCTGCCGACCTTCGCCTCACTCGGAGCGCGGATTACCAATCCCGACCGGATCATTTTCCCCGGCGACGAGATCAGCAAGGGCCAACTAGCCGACTATTATGCCGCGATTGGCGCGCCGATCATGATCGATGCCGCCAACCGCCCGCTGACGCTGATCCGCTGTCCGCAGGGGCGGTCGAAGCATTGCTTTTTCCAGAAGCATGACACCGGCTCGATGGGCGAGTTTGTTCATCATGTGCCGGTCACCGAGAAGGACGGGTCGACCGAGGATTACCTGTACGTCGATCGGGTCGAGGGGCTGCTCGGCTGCGTCCAGATGGGGACGATCGAGTTTCACGGCTGGGGTAGCCGGATCGATCCGCTCGAAAATCCCGACCGGATGGTGTTCGACCTCGATCCCGACGAGGGGCTCGACTTTGGCGCCGTGCGCGATGGGGCGGAGAAGTTGCGCGCTTTGCTTGCCGACCTCGGCCTCGAGACATTCCCGCTGTTGTCGGGGGGCAAGGGCATTCATGTCGTCGCGCCGCTCGACCAGCGTGCCGACTGGCCTGCGGTGAAGAGCTTCGCCGAACGGTTCAGCCGGGCGATTGCCGAACAATTCCCCAAGTTGTTCACCGCCAACATCCGCAAGAACCAGCGCACCGGGCGGATCTTCGTCGACTGGCTGCGCAACCAGCGCGGCGCGACGGCGGTGCTGCCCTACTCGGCCCGCGCGCGTGAAGGGGCGCCGGTGGCGGCGCCGATCGACTGGAGCGAGGTCGCCGCGACCAACGGCGGCAATCGCTTCACCATCCGCGACCTTGACGAATTGCTCGACCGCGCTGCTTCTCCGTTGCTCGCCGGATGGGGCCGGGCGAAACAGGGACTGCCCGACCTTTAGCGCAAAAAAAGCGGCGGACCGTGGGGCCCGCCGCTGCTGAGTCCGATAAAGCCGAAAAGGTCAGGCCTTGCAGTTCTGCGAACCCTTGCCCGGGCGCTCGAGCGTGACCGAGGTCGAATCCTTGGTTCCGGTCAGCGAATAGCCCTCGGCGGTCATCGCCATGCCGGCTTCGGCGGAGACGACGCGAGTCGCCGGGCCACCCTTCTTGGCGCTGATGTCGGCGGTCTTCTGGTCGTCGAGCCAATCGATGTAGGCAACGCTATTGTCCTTGCAGCGATAGGACTGGCTCGAGGCGATTGCGGGCGGGAGGACTACGGCGGCGGCATTGACGGTCGAATTATCTTCCTTGGAGCCGGCAACGATCGTGTGGTCGGACTTGTCGCACGCGGAAAGCGCTGTGGCGGCAAGGGCGGTGAGGAGCAGGATGCGGTTCATGGTTTTCGTCCTTTGCGGGAGGGAGGCGCCCCGTCAAGCCGGGTTTGCAATCGAAACAACCGAGGCATAGGCTAGTTTCCATCTTATTTCGGGGGAAGGGGCAGGGGTTGCAGCGCATTCGCATCGGACTGACGGGTTTGGCGTTCGTGTTCTTGCTGGTCCTGCTCGGCGCAGTAGTCAGCCGCTCGAGCCGCGAGGGCAATGTCGTTCCCAACGCCGTCAATGCGGCCAGCGCGAATAGCCAGCCGACCGACCCCTTGTCCGATCTGGGGGTCGCTCCCGGTGTGCCGACCGAGAGCGGAAACGCCACCGGGCATAGCGGCAAGCAGTGACCCGCCGACGATGACGATCCGCCGCGCGGGGGTCGCGCTCGGGCTGCTGCTGATGCTGGTCGCGGCGGCAGTGTTCGGCTGGTCGGTGCGGTCCGATCCGCTTGGCCCGCGCGCTCCCGCCGAGCGTCCGACGCTGTTGCTTCTGACCAGCCTGCCGCTGGTGTTCGGCGAAAGTTTCAGCCTCGGCGGGGGCGGGTCGCCGACGCTGACTCGCCTTCGCCAGCGCTACCGGGTGCAGCCGATCGCGATCGCCGACGCGGCGTCGCTCAGGCACGAGCGCTTATTGCTCATGGCGCATCCCCGTGCGCAGACCGCCGATGCGCTGGACGATCTCGACCGCTGGGTGCGCGGCGGCGGGCGGTTGTTGCTGCTGGCCGACCCGATGCTCGAGTGGCCGTCGATCCGACCGCTTGGCGATCCGCTGCGCCCGCCGCCGGGGTTTGCCGATACCGGGCTGCTGGCGCATTGGGGGCTGCGGCTCATCCCGCCCGTGCAGCGCGGGACGGTCGATGAGCAGGTTGGCGGGCGGCGGGTGAGGTTCGGCTCACCGGGAACGCTGGCCGCTTCCCGATTCGCCGTGGCTGCCCATGGGCGGATCGCGCGTGGGGCGGTCGGCAAGGGGCGCGTGACGGTCGTCGCCGACGCCGACTGGCTGGCAGACGAGCAGAGCCTCGGCGTCCTCGTGGCGGAGCTTGCTCGACTCGAACGCTAGTCGAGTAAGCCAAATTACTTCGCCGTTACTTTGGCACGGCTGACCGGAAGGCAGTTTTTCCAACAGGCTTATCCACAGGGCCATCCACCGGGAACGGGGCGTGAACGAGGGGTTTTGCTGCAACGGATTAGCCGCCGGAAAGCGCCAAAAACCAAGCTGAGGCATGAAATCCCCAGTAATGGCATCGATTCCCATTGTATCCCGCCTTAAGCTAGGTTACCAACAGCGACTGTAGCGCGGGGCAACCCATCACGAATCGAACACGACCGGGAAAGCCATGCTTTCGCCGAGTGGGGAAGCTTTGCGCCGGTGACGAGCCCTTCGATGGGGGGCATCAGGAGGTGACGACAAGTGGCGCTGGAGCATCTGTTCCAAGGCAGTGCGCTGAACGCGGTCGACGCCAAGGGGCGTGTGTCCGTGCCCGCCTTCCTGCGCCAGGTGATCGAGCGGCGCGGCGACTCCAAGACCATCGTCCTTGCCAAGCATGACCAGTTCCCCGCTCTCTCCGCCTATGACCCGGGCTTTGCTGCCGCCCGCCACGCGAAGCTCGAGCGGCTGCTCGAAAAGGAAGAAACCAACCCCGAGGCCGAGCTGGCCTATCAGCAGCGCAATCTGATGGCCTTCGCCGCGACGGAAGAAACGCCCTACGACACGTCAGGCCGGATCGTGCTCCCGCCGATGATGCGCCGCAAGGGCCAGATCGGCGAACTGGCGCTGTTCCTCGGCGTCGGCGAGACGTTTCAGATCTGGAATCCAAAGCTGTTCCTGGGGGATGACCGCATCCCCGAGGATATGAAGGACATCGCCCGCTTCCGGCTCGAGGAACGGGGTTTGTCGGCATGAGTCCCCATGTCGCGCAAGCCATCCCTCCGGGCCATGTGCCGGTATTGGTCGATGAAGTCGTCGCCGCGCTCGCCGTTGCCCAAGGCGAGACGATGGTCGATGGCACCTTTGGGGCGGGGGGCTACACACGTGCCCTGCTTCAGGCGGGGGCGGGGCGAGTGATCGGCTTCGATCGCGATCCGGATGCGATTGCGAACGGACCGAAGCTCGTCCCGGACTCGCGGCTCGAGTTGATCGAGGAACGGTTCAGTCAGATGGACCATGTGCTCGACGAACGGGGGCTCAGCCCGGTCGATGGGGTGGTGCTCGATATCGGGGTCAGCTCGATGCAGCTCGACCAGGCGGAGCGCGGCTTTGCCTTCGGGCAGGACGGCCCGCTCGACATGCGCATGAGCCAGGCCGGGATGACCGCCGCCGAATTCGTCAACGAGGCCGACGAGGCCGAGATCGCGCGCGCCATCAAGGACTATGGCGAGGAGCCGCGCGCCCGGTCAGTGGCGCGGGCCATCGTCGCGGCGCGGCCGCTGACGCGGACCGCCGAACTGGCGGCCGTCGTCCGCAAAGCGCTGCGCCATCACGCGGGGATGAAGACCGACCCCGCGACGCGGACGTTCCAGGCGATCCGCATCCATCTCAACGCCGAACTGGAAGAACTCGAGGACGGGCTTCGCGCCGCAGAGCGCGCGCTTCGGCCCGGCGGACGGCTGGCGGTGGTGACCTTCCACAGCCTCGAGGACCGCATCGTCAAGCGCTTCATGAAGGAGCGCAGCGGCGACGTTCCCGCCGGGTCGCGCCACCGGCCGCTGGCGGCCGCGGGGCCGCCGCCGAGCTTTCACGACGTCGCCAGGCCGCTGTCCGCATCGGACGGCGAGCTTGCCCGAAACCCGCGCGCGCGCTCGGCGCGGCTGCGATCCGCAGTCCGCACCGACGCGCCCGCGTGGGACCAGCCCCGCATGCTTGCACCCAAGTCCCCGCCGCGCAAAACCACAGGAGGTCGTGCATGAGCGTCCGCTCCTTCCGTCCGATGATGTCCGTCGCTACCGTCGCGGTCGCCGCGCTGGGGTGCTACCTCGTCTCGCTGAGGGTCGCGGCCGAGCGCGCCGGGCTCGAGGATGTCGAGACGAAGATCGTGCTTGCCCAACGCGATATCCGCTCGCTCCAGACCGAGATCGGGACGCGCGGGCGGCTCGAGCAACTCGAGCGGTGGAACGTCAAGGTGCTGGCGCTGTCGGCGCCCAAGGCCGACCAGTTCGTCGATGGCGGCTATCAGCTGGCGCGGCTGGCGCGACCGAGCGACGAGGTTGACATGACCGCGCCTGTCGTCCTCGCCGCAGCGCCCAGGCCGGCGCCTGCGCAGCCGATTGCGGATAGCGATGCCGACATTGCCGCGAGCGCACCGGCGAACGACGAGCCCAAGGCCGCGCGAGGTCCCGCAGGCTTGATGCACGTCGCCAGCTACAGCGTCGGCGAGACTCGCGCGGCCGTGCCGACGCCATATTCGAACGGGAAACTTTTGCGAAAATCACCGGTAACTGTTTCGGTGACGACCAAACCGGTAAAAATCGCGATGATTGCGAAGGGCTCGAGCTTGTCGGCGAAGCCCCATGACGGCAAGGCGGCAGCGCTGCGCGACCCACTCGCCGCCACGCCGGGCAGCGCGACCTCCAGGGAAAAAGCCACGCACTGATGAACGCCCCGACGCCCGCTCTCGTCGCCAGGCCCGAGCGGCTCCGACTGGTCGGACAGCGCCGGCAGATTCTCGCGATCGTCCACCAACGGCTGATGTTCGGGCTGATCGTCTATGGC
>JBDSGJ010000028.1:0-41548 GCA_039919075.1 Sphingomicrobium sp. | reverse complement strand
CGCTGGGCAACGGACATGTCGGGCATGACAGGGCAATCGTGAGGAGGGTCGGACACGGGATTTGGGATCCCACCTCTAGCCCCCGCCCGACCGCTTCGTCCACATGAATGGCTTGTTGTTTGAGGTTCACGCAACCTAGACGATAGTGTCGCGTTGGAGACGTAACGAAAACCACCGAAGGGAAATTTATTATGCGCAAGACCATCCTCGCGCTCACCGCCGCGTCGCTCGCCATCCCCACTGTTGCGCTGCCCTCGGCGGCGAACGCCCACACCTATCGTGGCCGCTCTTACAACAGCACCTATTGCCGCCGCAGCGGTGGAACCACCGGCGCAATCGTCGGCGGCGTTGGCGGCGCGGTCGCCGGTAACGTCATCGCCGGCGGCACCGTCGGGACGCTGGTCGGCGCTGGCGCCGGCGCGCTGCTCGGCCGCCATATCGAACGTAACACAAACCGCGCCAACTGCTACAAGCGCCGCTATTACCGCTAAACCGGCGGTCGGCTGAACAAGGGCCGGTGCTCCCCAGTGGAGCGCTGGCCCTTTGCTTATTCGACGATCCGGAGCAGCCGCCGCTCGAGCGGGGCCAGTACCCCCGCAAGTTCGTGCCCGCGCTTCAGCACGGCGCCATGCTCGCCGACGAGCGCATAAGCTCCCTGTTTCGCGCGGAGTTGAGGGCGTTTCTCGATGCGAATATCGGGGCGCTCGGTCGCGCGGCGGAAGGCGGAGAAGCTCGCGACGTCGCGTTCGAACGACATCGCATAGTCCTTCCATTGACCGGCAGCGACCATCCGCCCGTAAAGATCGAGGATGCGCTGGAGTTCGGCGCGGTCGAAACTGGCCTGCGAGCGCCGATCCCGCAGCGCGGGGAACGGCGCCACCACGCTCAAGCGCTCTTGACCTTGCTGGTCTGCGGCACGGTTATTGAACGAAGCTCCGCCAGTTCGCGCCGAAGCGCGTCAATCTCGACCGACAATTCATCGACCCGCGCGCGAGCGGGATCGCAATCCTCGCCGCACGGCGTCCCGTAAGGGATAAAGCCCGGGCTGTAGTGCGTCGCATCGACCAGTACCGGCTTCGCCGGAATACCGACGACGCTCATTCCCGGCGCGACATCCTTCGTAACGACCGCATTGGCCCCGACCCGAGCCCCCTTTGAAACGGTGATCGGGCCAAGGACTTGCGCGCCCGAGCCGATGACGACCCCATCCTCCAGAGTTGGATGACGCTTGCCGCCGATGCCCGTGGTCGGGTTGGTCCCGCCCAACGTCACATTCTGGTAGATGGTCACATCGTTGCCGATGTCGGCAGTCTCGCCGATTACGGTAAAGCCATGGTCGATGAAGAAATTCTTGCCGATCGTCGCGCCCGGATGAATGTCGATCGCCGTCAGCAGGCGCGCCAGATGATTGACGAAGCGCGCCAGGAAATAGAGCTTCCCGTCGAACAGCCAGTGCGCCACGCGGTGGAAGCCGAGCGCCCACACACCTGGATAGAGCAGCACTTCCCAGCGCGATCTGGCCGCCGGGTCGCGCGCCTTTACCGAGTCAAGATAGTCAATCAACGGCGATGCCAAGGGCCGTGTCCCTCTATGGTTTGCGCCAATATATGACGGAATGCAGGGTTTTCAAAGTCACAGCGTCGCGTGAACTGTGGCAATCGCCTTCATCACCGCGCCGATCCGAGCCGCGTGCTGGATAGTCTCGGGCTTGACGCCATGCTGGAACAGCAGCTTTTCGTGGCTGTCGATGCACATACCGCAGCCATTCATGGCACTGACGGCAAGGCTGTACAGCTCGAAATCGTCCTTGTCGGTGCCGTGTGACCCGAGGAAATTCATCCGCAGCTTGGCCGGCATCGTGCCATATTGCTCGTTTGAGGCGAGGTGGACGAAGCGGTAATAGACGTTGTTCATCGCCATGATCGCGGCGGCACCGCGGGCGGCGCTGGCGGTCGGCTCGTCAAGCTTGCCAACGACCTCGGCTTCGGCGGCGGCGACCAGCGGACGATAGCCCGAGCCGTGCGCGCAGGCGAGCAACAAGCCATATTTACGCGTGTCGCCAAGCAGCTGGTCGGACAGGATCGACGACAGGTTGAGCCGCAGATCCTTGGCGTAGTCGGGCAGTGTTTCAGCGAATATCTTGAGCGACATAGCAGGTCCTGAATCAAGCAGCGCCGCCCCGGCCTGAACCGAGGCGGCGCGATGGAAGCTTAAGCAGCGACGGGCCTGAGCACCTCTTCGCCCTCTTTCCAGTTGCACGGGCACAGCTCGTCGGTCTGCAGCGCGTCGAGGATGCGGAGCGTTTCGGCCGGGTTGCGGCCGACGTTGAGGCCGTTGACCGTGACATGCTGAATGACATTGTCGGGATCGATGATGAAAGTCGCGCGATAGGCGACCCCCTCCTCGGGATGAAGGATACCGAGCGCGGTTGCGAGCGTCTTCGAATTGTCGGCGATCCACGGGAAGTCGGCGTTGGCCAACTGCTCGTCGGACTTGCGCCATGCGAAGTGGACGTGGGCGGTGTCGGTCGAAGCGCCAATCAGGTCGGCATCGCGATCGGCGAAATCATTCTTGAGGTCCCCATAACCGACGATCTCGGTCGGGCAGACGAAGGTGAAATCCTTGGGCCAGTAAAACAGAATCTTCCATCGACCGCTGATCGGGGTTGTATCAATCGTCTCGCCGTTGGGCAGCGCAGCGGTGCCCTGCTGGACGGGAAGGGTCAAACTGGGAATCTTGTCGCCGACGGTCAGCATGTAGTTCGCTCCTATGGTGCGTTGCAGTGATATATGGTGCAACGCAGCATCTAAGAGGCTGGAAATCATCGTTCAACCCGCATAGATCGATCACACTGATCGGAAATGCCAATGATTGTCTACCTGCCGACCATCAAGCAGCTGCAGTATCTCGTGGCGCTTCGCGACTATGGGCATTTCGGCAAAGCGGCGGAGAGCTGCTTCGTCACCCAGTCAACGCTATCGGCAAGTCTGCGCGAGCTTGAAACGCTCGTCGGGGTCACCTTGGTCGAGCGGACGCGGCGGGTCGTGCGGTTCACCCCGCTCGGCGTGCGGATCGCCGAGAAGGCACGCCGCGTGCTTCGCGAGGTCGAAGAACTGGCCGATCTGGCGCGAGCCGAGGGGCTGCCGCTGACGGGCGAACTGCGCATGGGGGTAATCCCGACCATCGCGCCCTTCCTGCTGCCTGCTATCCTGCCTCGGCTTCGCCTGCGCTGGCCCGAGCTCAAGCTGTTCCTGCGCGAGGAGACCAGCCAGGCGGCGTGCGACGCGCTCCACCGCGGGCAACTCGACTGCGTGCTGCTCGCCGCGCCCTACGCGTGCGGCGACGTCGAGATGATGGAGCTGTTCGAGGATGAATTGCTGCTCGCCTTCCCGCCGCACGAGAATCCGCCGGCGCGGATTGCCGCGCACGCCATCGACGAGCATCGCCTGCTCCTGCTCGAGGACGGGCATTGCCTCAAGGATCATGCGCTTGCGGCGTGCAACCGGCCGCAACTGCGCGCCGAAGCGCGGATGCTGGGGACGTCGCTCCACACATTGGTCCAGATGGTCGACAATGGGCTGGGGCTGACGCTGTTGCCGCAAATGGCGGTGTCTGCGGGAATTCTCGAGGGTACTGGAATCGTCACCCGCCCGCTCGATACCGCTCAGTCATCGCGGCGCATCGCGCTGGCGTGGCGCAAGGGAAGTCCGCGCGCGGTTGAATTCAAGATGCTCGGCGAAGCGCTGATCGAGGCATGTTGATCACCCTCAATCGAGCCCAAGCAGCCAGCGCGACAGGCTGACCGGGCGGACGGTCGCACCTGGCGCGCCGATCGCGATCTCCGCCCGATGCGCCATCATCCATTCAAGGCACGCCGCTCGCGATTCGAACCGCGCATAGTCGGCCCGCGACGGGCCGAAATTGGCGGAGTCGAGCAGGTAACGCGAGCCCTTGTGGCAGCCCGCCATCCCCGCCCAGCCGCGCGCCGGGGCGACGACCGCGGGCACCCAGTAGGTCCTCCTCGAATCGAGAAGATCGACCGGATGCACCGCCGTCATGCGCTTCAGTTCGCCTCCTCGACCGGGCGCGCCGGGTCGGCGGTGGCGAGGTCAAAGCGGTCGGCGTTCATCACCTTGGTCCAGGCCGCCACGAAATCGCGCGCGAACTTCTCCTCATTGCCTTTCTCGGCATAGACTTCGGCGGTGGCGCGAAGCTGGCTGTTCGACCCGAAAATCAGGTCGGTCCGTGTGCCGTGCCATTTCTCCTGCCGCCCGCCGCGGGCATAGCCGATAAACTCCTCGTCGCCGCTTGTATCGACCACTTCCCAGAAGGTTTCGTTGTCGAGAAGATTGACGAAAAAGTCGTTGGTCAGCTGGCCGGGCCGATTGGTGAAGGCCCCGTTCCTGCTGCCGCCATGATTGGCGCCGAGCACCCGCAGGCCGCCGATGAGGACGGTCATCTCGGGCACCGAGAGACCGAGCAGCGAGGCCCGGTCGAGGAGCAATTCCTCGGTCTTCACGCTATGCTTGGTCGCTAGATAGTTGCGGAAGCCGTCAGCCTTGGGCTCCATCACCTCGAAGCTCTCAGCGTCGGTCCAATCCTGCGTTGCGTCGCCGCGTCCGCCGGCGAACGGTACTGCAATGGCGAAACCGGCATCCTTCGCCGCCTTCTCGACCGCCGCCGTCCCCGCCAGGACGATCGCATCGGCCATCGACAGGCCACCGCGAAGCGCGTCGATCTTGTCGAGCACCTGCGCCAGCTCGGCGGGTTCGTTGACCGCCCAGTCCTTTTGCGGGGCAAGGCGGATGCGCGCGCCATTGGCGCCGCCCCGATGGTCGGTCTTGCGGTAGGACGAGGCCGAGGCCCAGGCCGTCTTGACGAGTTGGCCGACGCTGAATCCGGCGTCGAGGATCTTGCCCTTGAAGGCCGCGACGTCGCCGTCGGAAACCGCGCGTCCTGCGGGAACGGGGTCCTGCCAGATAAGATCCTCTGCGGGAACTTCGGGTCCGAGATAGCGTCCCTTGGGACCCATGTCGCGGTGCGTCAGCTTGAACCAGGCCCGCGCGAAAGCGTCCTTGAACGCCTCATGATCATTGCGGAATTTCTCCGAGATCACGCGGAATTCGGGGTCCACCTTCAGCGCCATGTCGGCGGTCGTCATCATCGTCGGCACGCGCTTGGAGGCATCGTGCGCTGCCGGCGCCATATCCTCCTCGCGCTGGTCGATCGGCTGCCACTGCTGCGCACCGGCGGGCGAGCGGACGATTTCATAGTCATAGTCGAGCAGCAGGCGGAAATAATTCTCCGACCACTCGGTCGGCGTGTTGACCCACGCGCCTTCGATGCCGCTGGTCGTCGTATGCTCCCCGATTCCGGTCTCGTGACCATTGGTCCAGCCGAGGCCCTGGAGCGCAATATCGGCCCCTTCGGGGGCGTCGCCCATCAGGCTCGGGTCGCCTGCCCCATGCGCCTTGCCGAAGGTATGGCCACCGGCCGCAAGCGCGACGGTTTCCTCATGGTTCATCGCCATTCGCTCGAACGTAATCTTGATATCGCGCGCCGACTGCAGCGGATCGGGATTGCCGCCGGGGCCCTCCGGATTGACGTAGATCAGCCCCATCTGGATGGCGGCGAGCGGATGTTCGAGCTCCATTTCGCGGTCGGGCTGGATTCGCGTTTCGGTCGCCTCGACCCAATTTTCCTCGGCGCCCCAATAGACGTCGCGTTCGACCTCGAAGACATCCTTGCGGCCCCCGCCGAAGCCGAACACCGGTCCGCCCATCGATTCGATCGCGACGTTGCCGGCAAGAATGAACAGGTCGGCCCAACTGAGATGCTTGCCGTATTTCTGCTTGACCGGCCACAGCAAGCGCCGCGCCTTGTCGAGGTTGCCATTGTCGGGCCAGCTGTTGAGCGGGGCAAAACGCTGTTGCCCGCTGCTCGCGCCGCCGCGTCCGTCGGCGGTGCGATAAGTGCCGGCGGCGTGCCACGCCATACGGATGAAGAAGGGGCCGTAGTGGCCATAGTCGGCTGGCCACCACGCCTTGCTGTCGGTCATCAGCGCCGTAAGGTCGGCCTTGAGAGCAGCATAATCGAGCGCTTTGAAGGCTTCCGCATAGTCGAAGTCGGCGCCCATCGGGTCAGGCGAGTTGCCACCTTGGTGGAGGATGTCGAGCGGCAGCGAATCGGGCCACCAGTCGGTGTTGGTGCGGCCGAGGAGCGAACGGGTCGCCAACTTGCTCATCGGGCAGCCGCCCTCGGGGTTGCTGGTCTTCATATCCATCACGCTCGCCTCCTGAAATTCTGCCACTCAGGCTAGGCGCGAAGACTCTTTTGGAAAAACGATTAAACTTGCGTGCTGCAAGCGACAAAAACGATCAGTCGTCGAAGTGCCGCATCCCGATTCGAAGATAATCCCAACCCGTGACCAGCGTCAGGATCGCGGCCGCCCACAGGCATCCGAGGCCGACCAGATGCACCCATGGCATGTGCGGCACCGCGCCGCCTAGAATCAGGCCGCCAAGCGCCACGATCTGAAAGGTCGTTTTCCATTTGGCGAGTTGGCTGACCGGCACCGACACCTGCAGCGTTGCGAGATACTCGCGAAGCCCCGAAACAATGATCTCGCGCAACAGGATGACGAGCGCTGCAACAATGTGAAGCCCGGCGATCTCGGGCAGCGGGTTCGCCTTGCGGCTGGAGATGAGCATGATCAGCACTGCGGCGACCATGATCTTGTCGGCAATCGGATCGAGAAACTGGCCAAGCCGACTGATTTGCCCATGCGCGCGCGCGACATAGCCGTCGAAATAGTCGGTTATCCCGACCACACAGTAAAGGACGAAGGTGACTGCATAATCGAGCGGCATCGGCCGCCACAGGAGGAACACCAGGATCGGCACCGCGAAGATCCGCGACAGCGTGAGGAGGTTGGGCAGCGTCAGCATCGTTCCGGCTGAATAGGCCCGCGCACGGCTTCGTCAAACCCGGTTGACCCGGTGATGTCGGCTGCCAAGGCGATTGCCGTTGCCGGGCAACCCGCTATGGCGGGCAGCCGAAGGGGCGAAGTCACTCCCCCGGTTAGAGGATTTCGCGAGCGCCCCGATGCAGGACAGTTTCCACCTGCTCAAGACGCGGCGGTTCCTGCCCCTTTTTGCGACCCAGTTCCTGGGCGCCTTCAACGACAATTTGTTCCGCACCGCGATGGTTCTGCTGGTCATTTACGGAATCTATGGCGACGCTCGCCAGGAAGCGACCTTCAGCGCGATTGCCGGCGGCCTGTTCATCCTGCCCTTCTTCCTGCTGTCGGCGCTGGCCGGGCAGCTTGCCGATTCAAGCGACAAGGCGCGCATCATCCGCATCGTCAAGACCGCCGAAATCGTCATCATGGTGTTCGGCGCGGCGGGGCTGCTGCTCCAGTATATCCCGCTGCTGCTAATCGCGCTGACCGCGATGGGGGTTCACTCGACCTTCTTCGGGCCGATCAAATATGCCGTACTGCCGCAGCATCTTCAGGATAGCGAAGTGCTCGGCGGGACCGGCCTGGTCGAGGCCGGAACCTATGTGGCCATCCTTGGCGGAACCCTGCTCGGCGGGGTGCTTGTTTATCAGCATGCCGACGGTTTCCACGCGGTCCGCGCGGCGGTCGCGGTCGTGCTCGTCGCGCTGGTCGGCCGGTGGATCGGCGGGATGGTACCTGCGGCACCGCCCGATCCGCACGCGCCACCGCTCAAGATGGACTGGCACATCGTCCGCGCCTCGATCGCGCTGGTCAGTGCGACGATGCATATCCGGCGCTTGTTCCTGGCGATCCTCGCGATCAGCTTCTTCTGGGCGATGGGCGCCGTGCTTGCCGCGCAGTTCCCGCCTCTGGTTAAAAATGGGCTTGGCTCCGACCAGCACGTCGCGACCCTATTCCTGGCGATCTTCTCGATCGGGGTGGCGCTTGGCTCGGTTGCGGTCAACCGGCTGCTCGGCGGGCATGTCTCGGCGCGCTACGCCCCAGCCTCGGCGCTGAGCATGGGGTTGTTTGTGCTCGACCTTTACCGCCGGGTGAAGTTCTGGCCCCCGATCGCCGAGGGCGCACCGTTGCGTGGGCTGTCGGCATTCCTTGCCTTGCCCAATAGCTGGGCAGTGGTGCTCGACCTGCTCGGCGTCGCAATCGCCGGCGGAATGTTCGTCGTCCCGCTTTACGCTTTCCTCACCACGACCGTCGCCAAGTCCGAGACCGCGCGCACCGTTGCCGCGAACAATATCGTCAATTCCGGCTTCATGGTGCTGGCGACGCTGATTCTCGCCTTTGCCGTCTACGAAGGGGTGACGGTTGCCGACAGCTTGCTGATTGTCGCCATCGCCAGCATCATTGCGGCCTGGCTTGGCCTGCTCCTCCACCGGGCATGTGACTGACGTTCAGGCGAGATAGACTGCCACGAACAGAAAGGCCCCTAAAAAGGTCGTCGCGAAGAGCTTGAGGTCGGCGACCGTCTCGGCGGCTGGCGAATGCCGCTCGACCATCTCGAGGATATAGCGCCGGCCGCGGCCGAACAGGCGGGGATCGAGGGCGATGACGGGTCGCATAGAACGTCCTTAACAGGTTTTTTACCATGTCGTGAACGTCCGAATTAGGGCAAGTGGTTCCGGCGTCCCGCGACGGGACGAACATTCTTCGTGGCTTTGGAGTTGGCGCTTACCCTGCCGCCTGGGCGGAGGTAGCGGGGGCCACCCGATCGACGGAGACGCGGCCAACGCGGACCAGTTCGCCCGCCTGCTCGCCCGTCATCGGCTTGCCGAAATACCAGCCCTGACCGACTCGGCAGCCCATCGCCACGACCGCCTCACAGGTCGCCGCATCCTCGATCCCCTCGACCGTCACCGGCACGTTGAGCGCGGTGGCAAGCGTCGTCACGGCGCGGACGATCGCTGCGCTTTCGCGGTCGCGGCGGATGGTAGAGATAAAGCTGCGGTCGATCTTGATGACGTCGAACGGCAAGGTGCGCAGGTGCGACAGCGACGAGAAGCCCGTCCCGAAATCGTCAAGCGCGAGGCAGATGCCCTGGTTCTTGAGGCTGGTGACGATGGTGCGCGCCTGCTCAAGATCGATGAACAGCGAGCTCTCGGTGATTTCCACCACCAGTCGGTTCGCGGGTAAGCCCGTTTCGCGCAGCAGCCTGACGATCTTCTGCGCCAGCCACGGGTCGCCGAGCATCGACGGCGAGACGTTGACCGACAGCTTGATCGAGGAGTCCCACGTCGCCGCCTGAGAAAAGGCCGAGCGCATGATCTGCTCGGACAGCCGGCCGATCAGCCCGATCTCCTCGGCGACCGGAATGAACAGGTCGGGCATGATAATCCCCGACAGCGTGTGGTTCCAGCGGGCGAGCGCCTCGAACCCGATGAGCTGACCGGTCGCCAAGTCGATCTGCGGCTCGAAATGCGGTTCGAACTGCTCATGCTCGAGGCCATATCGAATGCCCTGCTCGATCTCGCTGTGGGCGATCAGCGCGCGCTCCATTCCGGCGTCGAACCACACCGGACGGGCGGCGCGGCTGCTCTTGGCGTGATCGAGCGCGATGTCGGCGCGGCGGAGCAAGTCGGCGACCGCGATCGGCGCGGCATCGGCGACGGCAATCCCGACACAGACCCCAATCTGAATAAATTTGCCCTCGACTTCATAGGGACGAGTGATAGCGCGGATGAGCGCATCGCCGGTCACTTCGACCCGCGCCATGTCGGATTGGCGGCGGATCATTGCCAACGCGAATTCGTCGCCGCTGAGCCGCGCAACGGCGACTTCGCGGTCGACGACGGCAAGGATCGCAGCGGCGAGCCGCCGCAGCAGTTCATCGCCAACGTCATAGCCATGGCGGTCGTTGACGCCCTTGAACCGATTCATCTGGATCGACACCATCACCAGTTGCTCGCCGCGTTCGCGCGCGGTCTCGCCAAGCAGAGCGGCACGATCGGCGAAGCCCTTGCGATTGAGTAAGCCGGTCATGGCGTCGGTGGTCGCGATCAGCGCCGAGCGGGCCTCGCTTTCGGCGCGCATCTGGCTTTCATGCTGGACGTCGACGTAGCGCCGCCAGCCGAACAGGATCAGGGCGACGTTGAGTGTGAGCGCCGTACTTGCGATCTTGAGGGTGCCCTCGTCGAACTGGCCCGAGAAGGCGACATGGCGGAAGAACAGGCTCCCGTTCCAAAGCAGCAGAATGACCGCGCTGATCAGGATCCCGAGCACGACCGCGTCGCGCCGGGCGCTCGCGACCGAGCCCGAGCCCGAGCGGGTTCGACCCGACCTGAAGAAACGCCGCCAGTTCACAGGGTCGGTCTAGGCAGCGGAGATTAAGAAATCGCTTCGGAATGGTTTAACGGCACGCTTACCCTGATTGCGGCGCGACGAATATCGAACGGCGCGAACCAGTTTTGACGTGACATTCGGACCATCGCCCTCTAGGCGCCCCGCTTCCCATCAATCCGCGCGACTAAAGCGAAAGCGAGTGCATCATGACCTTCAAGCTTAACGAACTCACCGACAATCCCGGCGCCCGCAAGAGCCGCATGCGCGTCGGGCGCGGCATCGGCTCGGGCAAGGGCAAGACCGCCGGGCGCGGCCAGAAGGGGCAGAAGAGCCGCTCGGGTGTGTCGGTAAAGGGCTTCGAAGGCGGCCAGATGCCGCTCCACATGCGACTGCCCAAGCGCGGCTTCAACAACATCTTCGCCAAGGATTTTTCCGAGGTCAATCTGGGCATGATCCAGAAGCTGATCGATGCCGGTACGCTAGCCAGCGACGGCGTGATCGATCATGCCGCGCTCAAGGCAGTTGGCCTCGCCCGCGGGGGCAAGGACGGCGTTCGCCTACTCGGCAAGGGCGACTTTGCGGCCAAGCTGTCGTTCAAGGTCGCCGGCGTGTCGAAGGGCGCGCGCGAAGCGGTCGAGAAGGCCGGCGGATCGATCGACCTGATCGCGCCCAAGATTCCGAAGGAGCTCGCCGCCGCTAAGAAGGGCAAGGCCCGCCTCGAGCGAATCGCGCACAAGGAAGCCAAGAAGGCCGCCGCCAAGGCGTAACAGTCGGCCGGGGGGCTTAGACAAGCGCCCCGGCTCGCCTATATGGGCGGCGGGAGCGAAACCGTTCCGCGCCGCCCTTTCTCATTTACGGGATCAGCAATGGCATCCGCAGCCGAACAAATGGCGTCCACCATCAGCCTTGGCAGTTTTGGCAAGGCTACCGAGCTCAAGAAGCGCCTGTGGTTCACCATCGGCGCGCTCGTGCTGTTCCGGTTCCTGTCGTTCGTGCCGATCCCGGGCATCGACCCGCATGCGATGGCAGCGCTGTACCAGACCCAGTCGGGCGGCGTGCTCGACTTCTTCAACACCTTCTCGGGCGGGGCGCTCCAGCGCATGTCGGTCGTGGCGCTCGGTGTCATGCCCTACATCACCGCGTCGATCGTGGTTCAGCTCGGATCGACACTCTACCCCTCGTGGCAGGCGCTGAAGAAAGAGGGCGAGACCGGGCGCAAGAAGCTCAACCAGTATACACGCTACCTGACCGTCCTCCTGACCATCATCCAGGGCTATCTGATCGCGACCGGGCTTGAGGGCCTTGGCGCGAAGCAGGGCATCGCAGCAGTCGTCGATCCGGGCATGCTGTTCCGCGTCGCCGCGACGATCAGCCTGGTTGGTGGCACGCTGTTCCTGATGTGGATCGGCGAGCAGATTACCAGCCGCGGGATCGGCAATGGCGTCAGCCTGATCATCATGGCCGGAATCGTCGCGCGACTGCCGCAAGCGATCGGTCAGCTGCTCGAGGGCGTCCGCACCGGGTCAATGGACGGCTTGCTCGTCTTGGCCATCGTCGTCCTTACGGCGGCGCTGGTCCTGTTCATCTGCTTCATGGAGCGCGCCCAGCGCCGCGTCCTGATCCAATATCCCAAGCGCCAGACGGTCCGCGGTATGCAGCAGGAGCGAAGCCACCTGCCGCTCAAGATCAACACCGCCGGGGTGATCCCGCCGATCTTTGCGTCCTCGCTGCTGCTGATGCCGCTGACAGTGGTTCAGATGCTCGGCGCGCGTGCGCAGTCGGGCAGCAGCTCGTCCGAATGGCTGATCAGCATCAGCACGTTCCTCCAGCACGGCTCGCCCGCCTACCTCGCGCTCTATGCGTTCGGGATCATCTTTTTCTGCTTCTTCTACACTGCAGTGCAGTTTAATTCCGAAGAAACGTCCGAGAATCTCAAGCGCCATGGCGGCTTCATTCCCGGCATCCGTCCGGGCAAGGCAACCGAGCTTTATTTCGACTATCTGCTCAACCGCATCACCGTGATCGGCGCCGCCTATCTGGTGCTGATCTGCCTCGTCCCCGAAATCCTGTCGTCGCAGGCCGGACTGAACTTCCGCCTTGGTGGCACCAGTCTGCTGATCGTGGTCAACGTGACGATGGATACGGTCAGCCAGATCCAGAGCCACTTGATTGCGCACCAATATGGCGACCTCATCAAGAAGGCGAAGCTCAAGGGCGCCAAGCGTCGCTAGCCGTTAAAGCGATTGACCCGGACAGCGGGCTTCGCTTCAAGGGTCCAAAGACTTCAGGGGGCATCATGGACATCATTCTTCTGGGACCGCCTGGCGCGGGCAAGGGAACCCAGGCGGCGCGCCTCCAGGCCAATCGCGGCATGGTCCAGCTGTCGACCGGCGACATGCTCCGTGAAGCGGTCGCCAAGGGAACCCCGGTCGGAATCAAGGCCAAGGCGGTGATGGAAGCGGGTGAACTCGTCTCCGACGCGATTGTCTCGGCGCTGATCGGCGAGCGGCTCGACAGCGCCAGCCAGGGCGCGATCTTCGACGGCTTTCCGCGCACCCAGCATCAGGCCGAGGCGCTCGAGATCCTGCTTGGCGAGCGTGGCCGCAAGCTCGACCATGTCCTTGAGCTGGTGGTCGACGAGGAAGCACTGGTCGAGCGAATCACCGGCCGCTTCAGCTGCGCCAAGTGCGGCGCCAGTTATCACGACCATTTTCACAAGCCCAAGATGGACGGGACCTGTGACGTCTGCGGGGCGCACGAGTTTAAGCGCCGACCCGACGACAATGAGGCCACTGTCCGTACGCGCATGGCCGAATATCGCGCCAAGACCGCGCCGATTCTTCCGTTCTATGAGGAAAAGGGCCTGGTCCGGAAGGTCGACGGAATGGCCGCCGTCGATGATGTCGCGGCGGCGATCGACGCGCTGCTGGACAGCTAGGCGCGGGCGAGCGTGACGAAGGAATAGGCGGGGCGATCGCCTTCCGCCTCATGCTCCTCACGCGACACTTCGGACCACTCGCCGCCATCCCGCGGGTCGGGCATGACGGTGTCGCCAGCGATGACCCCGGTTACCTCGGTCAACTCGATTCGATGCGCGAGCGGAAGGAATAGCGCGAATATCTCGGCGCCGCCGATCACCCATGCCGGATCAGTCGCCGCCAGCGCCAGTGCGTCGTCGGCCGAATGCGCCACTTCGGCCCCCTGCCCCTGCCAAGCACGATCGCGAGTCACGACAATGTGACGCCGTCCCGGCAGCAGTCCGGGCAGGCTATCGAAGGTCTTGCGCCCCATGACCATTGCCCCGCCCATGGTCAGCGCCTTGAACCGCTTGAGGTCCGCCGGCAGCCGCCACGGTAGCCCGCCATCGCGCCCGATCACCCCGTTTTCGGCCCGGGCGACGATCAAGGTGAGGGGCGTAGGCATCGACATGCTCTTGCCCTCGCCGCGCGGCTTTGCAAAGCTTTGGCGATGACCCAGTCCGCGCTCATCACCACTGTCCGCGACCGTTTCGGCCCCAAGGCGGTGATTACCGATCCGGGCGATATCGCGCCGTGGCTGACCGATTGGCGCGGGCGCTGGCACGGGCAGAGCGCGGCAATCCTCCAGCCCGGCTCGACTGCGGAAGTGGCGGCGATCGTCACCCTCGCCGCCGAACATCGTGTCGCTCTCGTCCCTCAGGGCGGCAACTCCGGCATGGTCGGCGGCGCAACCCCGCCCCACGACGGCTCGGCGCTGATCCTGTCGCTGCGCCGGATGAACCGCATCCGCTCGATCAGCGCGCAGCTTGCAGTGGCCGAGGCGGGGGTCATCCTCCAAAATCTCCACAGCGCCGCAGCCGACATCGGCCACCGCTTCCCGCTCACGCTCGGGGCGCGTGGCAGCGCGACGATCGGCGGACTCGTCTCGACCAACGCCGGTGGGACCCAGGTCCTCCGCTTCGGGACGATGCGCGGGCTTGTCGCCGGGGTCGAAGCGGTGCTCCCCGACGGCTCGATCCACGATGGCCTGGCGGCGCTGAAGAAGGATAATCGCGGGCCAAGCCTCGACCAGTTGTTCATCGGCGCCGAAGGGACACTGGGCATCGTCACCGCCGCCGCGCTGCGCCTCTTCCCCGCCGTCCACGACCGCGCGGTGGCATGGGCCGGACTTGCCAGCCCGCACGCCGCACTTGCCCTGCTCCGCGGCCTTCAGGCGCAGACCGACCGGATCGAGGGATTCGAGATCATCCCTGGCGATACTCTTGCGCTCGTCCTTGCCCACATTCCCGGCGCCCGAGCTCCGCTTGGCAGCGCACACCCGTGGCACCTGCTGATCGAAGTTACCGCTGCCAGCGCGGCGGACGAGCCCTCCCCCGCGCTGCTCGAGCGCCTCCTTGCACCAGCGCTCGCCGACGGGCTGATTGCCGACGCCGCCCTTGCCGCGAACGAGGCTCAGGCCGATGCCTTCTGGCACCTGCGGGACTCGAATTCGGAAGCCGAGCGCGGCGCCGGTCCGGCAATCCAGCACGATGTTTCGGTCCCGGTCGACGGCATGCCCGATTTCATGATCGACGCCGCCGCCGCGCTCGAGCGCGCCTATCCCGGCACTCACGCCAGCGCCTTCGGCCATCTTGGCGACGGCAACGTCCACTTCCACGTCCGCGCGCCCGCCGCAGCGGCGCCGGACTGGCCAGAGACCGAGGGCAAGGCCGCCAGCCGCCTCGTCCACGACCTCGTCGTCGCGGCGGGGGGTTCGATCTCGGCCGAACATGGTATCGGACAGATGAAGAAGGACGAACTCGCCCGCCTCGGCCCCCCGGCCCGCCTCCACGCCCTGCGCGCGATCAAGGCGGCGCTCGACCCGCTCGGCATCATGAATCCCGGCAAGCTGATCTGAGGACGGATCCATGGAAGTCGAAATCACCGCCGAGGCCAAGGACAAGCGCCTTAACCGACTTGTCGCGCTGACCGTGGTCGTGTTGTCGGTTGCGATGGGCCTCGGCAACATCAAGGACGGCAACATCGTCCAGGCAATGTCGCAGGCGCAGGCCAGTTCGCTCGACCGATGGAATGAATATCAGGCAACGCGGACCAAGCTCCACATCGTCGATACGGCCAGTGCCCAGCTGTCTGCTTCGACCGACCCGGCCAGAGCAGCGACGACGCTTGCCGCGTTCGCCGCCGAGACCGCCAAGTACAAGGCTGAAACCCCTGGGCTCGCGCGGCAAGCGAAGGGCTTTTCCGACCAATATGATGCGCTCAACGTCCATGACGATCAGTTCGACGCCGCCGAAGCGTCAATCTCGACCGCCATCTCCATCGCCGCCATCGCCGCGCTGACGGAGAGCATGATCCCGCTCGTCGCCGCGTGGGTCTTCGGCGCGTTCGGGCTGTTTTTCCTGTTGTGCGGGTTCCTCGGCTGGGGCTTCCACCCCGATGTGCTGAGCACCATCCTGGGCTGACCGACCGGCAGTCATCCCGGCCGAATTATCCGACCGGTCCGACCTTTACCAACAAAACTCCTTCGCCGACCTGGGCGCCAGCGATGGCGGCGAGTTCGGTTATGGTTCCGTCGAACGGCGCGACAAGGCTGTGCTCCATCTTCATCGCTTCGAGCGTGACCAGTCGTTGGCCCCTGGCAACGGTCTCGCCGACTTCCACATCGACTGCGGTAACGCGGCCGGGCATTGGCGATAGCAGCGATCCAGAGTCGGCCGCGCCTCCGACCGATCCGCGGGCGGCGAGGTCGAAGCCATAGGCCTGTCCCTCATGGAAAACGACGACGCGTGCGTCGTCGCGGAAGCCCGAGACGGGAGCGGTGTCGCCAAGGTCGTCGAGCGAGATTGATCGGAAGCTTCCGCCACGGCCGAGCGCGACGCTGTGGCTCGGTGGGGCATTGAGGCGGAAGCCCGCAAGTGGTGCGAACGGAGCTTCCTCTTCGTCCTGGGCAAGCGCGACCACCGCGGCGGCGCGCCAAATGCTGTCGTCCGGATCGGGATCGGGAACGAGCATGTCGAGTTCGCGCGCGATGAAGCCAGTGTCGAGCTCGGCGGCCTCGAAGGCGGGATGGCTAAGCGCGTTGAACAGGAAGCCGGCGTTGGTGCGGACGGGCCATACTTCGACTTGGTCAAGGGTAGCCGCAAGCGCGCAGATGGCTTCGTCACGGTCGTCGCCGTGGGCGATGAGCTTGGCAATCATTGGGTCGTAGAAGGGCGAGATGGTGTCGCCCTCTTCGACACCGGTTTCGATGCGGCCCTCTTCGCCCAGATCGAAATGGTCGAGCGAACCGGTCGAAGGGAGGAAGTCGCGTGCCGGATTTTCGGCGTAAAGGCGCGCCTCGATTGCGTGGCCGTTGATGGCGAGGTCAGATTGCGCGAGCGGGAGCAGTTCGCCGCTTGCCACCCGCAATTGCCATTCGACAAGGTCGACCCCGGTGATTTCCTCGGTCACGGGGTGCTCGACCTGAAGGCGGGTGTTCATTTCCATGAACCAGATGCGGTCGGCGCGCAGACCCTCGGACGCGTCGGCAATGAATTCGATCGTACCTGCGCCTACATAGTCGACGGCTTTCGCCGCCTTGACGGCGGCGTCGCAGAGCGAGGCGCGCGTGGCTTCGTCCATGCCCGGCGCGGGGGCTTCTTCGATGACTTTCTGGTGGCGGCGCTGGAGCGAGCAGTCGCGTTCGAATAAGTGAACGATGTTGCCGTGGGTGTCGCCGAAGACCTGCACTTCGATGTGGCGCGGCGAGAGGATATATTTTTCGAGCAGGACGCGCTCGTCGCCGAAGGAGGAGGAGGCCTCGCGCTGACACGAGGTAAGTGCGTCGGCGAAGTCGGCGGCGGCTTCGACCCGCCGCATACCCTTCCCGCCGCCGCCCGCGACCGCCTTGATCAGGATGGGGTAGCCGATCTTGTCGGCTTCTGCGGCGAGGACGCTCGGCGACTGGTCGTACCCGAGGTAGCCGGGGGTGACGGGCACGCCAGCGTCGATCATACGGCCTTTGGCGGCGTCCTTGAGTCCCATATCGCGGATCGATTGGGGGCGCGGGCCGACCCAGATGAGGCCGGCGTCGATCACCGATTGGGCGAAGTCAGCGTTCTCCGAAAGAAAGCCATAGCCGGGATGGATGCCCTCGGCGTTGGTGGCGCACGCGGCGGCGATGATCTTGGCGCCAACGAGGTAGGATTCGCGTGCCGGGGACGGCCCGATGTGGACCGCTTCGTCGGCCATACGGACGTGGAGCGCCTTGGCGTCGGCGTCCGAATAAACTGCAACGGTATGGATGCCCATCGCACGCGCGGTGCGAATCACGCGGCAGGCGATCTCGCCGCGATTGGCGATGAGGAGGGATTTCATCATCGCGGACTACATCCTGAACACGCCGAACGACGCGCGTTCGGGGATGGGAGCGTTGAGGGTGGCGGCCAGCGCGATGCCGAGGACGTCGCGGGTCTGGGCGGGGTCGATGATGCCGTCGTCCCACAGCCGCGCAGTGGCGTGCCATGGGGAGCCCTGCGCCTCATAATCGTCGCGGATGGGCTGCTTGAAGGCTTCGACCTGTTCGGGCGTCCATGTGTCGGCGTCGCGGTGGACGGTGGCGAGGACACTGGCTGCCTGCTCGCCGCCCATCACGCTGATTCGGCTATTGGGCCAGCTGAACAGGAACCGCGGGGAGTAGGCCCGCCCGCACATGCCATAGTTGCCCGCGCCGAAGCTGCCGCCGATCAGCACCGTGAGCTTGGGCACCTGCGCGGTGGCGACTGCGGTGACGAGTTTCGCGCCGTGCTTGGCGATGCCTTCCGCCTCATATTTGCCGCCGACCATGAAGCCCGAAATATTCTGAAGGAAGAGCAGGGGAATACGACGCTGGCAGGCGAGTTCGATGAAATGCGCTCCCTTTTGCGCGCTTTCGCTGAACAAGATGCCGTTGTTGGCGAGGATTGCGACGGGCACTCCCCAGATGTGCGCGAAGCCGCAGACGAGGGACGGGCCATAAAGCGCCTTGAACTCGTGGAATTCCGAACCGTCAACGAGGCGAGCGATGACCTCGTGGACGTCGTAGGGCGCGCGGACGTCCTCGGGGATGATGCTGTAAAGCTCATCGGCGGCGAACAGGGGCGGGCGGGGCTCGCGGGTTCCGATCGCAGCGAAGTCGGGTTGAAGCGTCGAGACGATGTCGCGAACGATAGTCAGGGCGTGCTCATCATTCTCGGCGAGATGATCGACCACGCCTGATTTGCGCGCATGCAGGTCGCCGCCGCCAAGTTCCTCAGCACTGATCTCCTCGCCGGTGGCGGCTTTGACCAGTGGCGGGCCGGCGAGGAAGATCGTGCCCTGTTCGCGAACGATGATGCTCTCGTCGGACATGGCGGGGACATAGGCACCACCCGCGGTGCAGCTGCCCATGACGCAGGCGATCTGGGGGATGCCCTTGGCGCTCATCTGCGCCTGATTGTAGAAGATGCGGCCGAAGTGATCGCGGTCGGGGAAGACTTCATCCTGATGGGGCAGGTTGGCGCCGCCCGAATCGACGAGATAGATGCAGGGCAAGCGGTTGGCCTCGGCGATTTCCTGCGCGCGAAGATGCTTCTTGACCGTCAGCGGATAGTAGGTCCCGCCCTTCACCGTGGCGTCGTTGCAGACGATCATCACCTGGCGGCCCGAGACCCGACCAATCCCCGCGATAACTCCCGCGGCGGGTACCTCGCCGTCGTAAAGGTCGTTTGCGGCGAGCTGGCCGATTTCGAGGAAAGGCGAGCCGGGATCGAGCAGCCGTTCAACGCGGTCGCGGGGAAGCAATTTGCCGCGCGCGGTGTGGCGGTCGCGTGATTTTTGCGTGCCGCCCAAGGCCGCGCTCGCGACGTTGGCGCGCAGCCGCTCGGCCAGCGCGCGATTATGCGCGGCGCGGGCGATGGCTTCGGGAGCGGAGAGGTCGATCCTGGAATCGATACGCGCTGCACTCATGCCGCTCGGCTCAATTCTGCAAAGCGCATCAGATGATAATCCTCGTCGCCGAGCTGATGGTCGATCATCACCAGCCGCTTGGCATAATGGGTCATTGGCAGCTCCCACGTCATGCCAATTCCGCCGTGGAGCTGGATCGCTTCCTCGGCGGCGTAGGTGCCGGTCTTGCCGATCGTATATTTGGTCCCGGCAAGGGTGCGTTCTCGCCCCGCGACCGGCCCATCG
Organism: Sphingomicrobium sp.; assembly: GCA_039919075.1. GTDB lineage: Bacteria > Pseudomonadota > Alphaproteobacteria > Sphingomonadales > Sphingomonadaceae > Sphingomicrobium. The sequence goes on along the minus strand of JBDSGJ010000028.1, from coordinate 22,087 downwards.
AGCGCAGCGGCGGCGTTGATCACAGACGAGCGCGCCTGCTCGATCTCGAGCAGCAGCGAGGCCATGCGATGCTGGAGCGCCTGGTTGCGGCCGATCGGCTCGCCGAACTGGACCCGGGTGCGCAGGTACTCGAGGGTCATGTCGCGAAGCACGTCCATCGCGCCCAATGCCTCGCCGCCGAGCGCGACGATCCCCGCCGCGATTGCCTCGTCGATCAGCGCGGCGGCCTGACCCTCGCTGCCGATCAACTCGGCGCGAACGGCGTCAAGCCGGAGCTCGGCAGCGCGACCGCCGTCGATGCAGGGGTAGCCCTGGATCGTCAGGCCAGCGGCGTCGGCGGGGACGAGGAACAGCGAAATTCCGCCGGCCGCATCGACCGCCCCTGAAGTGCGCGCCGAGACGAGGACCGAGTCCGCTCCCTCGGCGTCGCGAACGACGGCCTTGGCGCCGGTCAGCAGCCATTCGTCGCCAGATCGTTCGGCGCGCGTCGCGACATGGTGGGGGGCATAGCCTGCCTCGGTTTCGTCGTGGGCAAAGGCGATGACCTTGGTGCCGGCGATGATCGCCTCGACCTCGCCTGCGCGTCCGGCGGCAGCAAGTGGGCGGCCCGCCATCAGTGCCGACAGGAAGGGTTCGGCAGCCAATCCCTTCCCGAGCGATTCGAACACCAGCATGATGTCAAAGCCCGAGCCGCCGAAGCCGCCGGCCTGCTCATCGAACAATGCCCCGACCACGCCGAGATCGGCAAAGCGCGACCAGCGGGCGCGGTCATAGCCGGGCGCGCGCTCGGCAGCAGCGGCGCGGATGAACGGCCCGCACTCGTCGGCCACGAAGCGGTTGAGCGTGTCGGCCAGCATCCGCCGATCGTCGCTGAGCGAAAAATCCATGAGGCGCGTCCTAAAGCTGTAGGATCATCTTGGCGATGATGTTCTTCTGGATCTCGTTCGAGCCGCCATAGATCGAAAGCTTGCGGAGGTTGAGATAGATCGGGGTGACCGCGGCTGCGTCGGGCGGGCCGACCTGTTGGTCGTTGTGCCCTTCCTCGAGCGATTCGGGCAGGAACGGCTGCGCATGGACCCCGAGTGCGCGGCGGGTGAGTGCGCTGATCTCTTGGCGAAGCTCGGTCCCCTTGATCTTGAGCATCGAACTTTCCGGTCCCGGAGCGCCGCCTGCTGCGGCCGCCGCGAGCACGCGCATCGTCGTGGTCGACAGGTTGGCAAGTTCGATCTCGATCCGCGCGAGGCGGGCCGCGAACAGGGAATCGTCGAGCAATGGCTTGCCGCCGCGCTTCTGGTGGTGCGCGATATGCCTGAGCCAGTGGATCGCGGTGGTCGAGGCGCCGATCATCGACATGCTCGTCCGTTCGTGGGTCAGCAGATATTTGGCGTAGGTCCAGCCGCGGTTCTCTTCGCCGACGAGGTTCTCGATCGGCACGCGGACGTCGGTGAAGAAGACTTCGTTGACCTCATGCTCGCCGTCGAGCGTGATGATCGGGCGCACCTCGATCCCGGGCGTGTTCATGTCGATGAGCAGGAAGCTGATCCCCTCCTGGCGGCGCGGGCCGTCGGCGGTGCGGACCAGCGCGAAGATCATGTTCGCGTGCTGACCGAGCGTCGTCCAGGTCTTCTGGCCGTTGACGATGTAGTGATCGCCGTCACGCGTAGCGCGGGTTTTCAGCCCGGCAAGATCGGACCCCGCGCCCGGTTCCGAATAGCCCTGGCACCACCAGTCCGAGCCATTGAGCATGCGCGGCAGCCAGTGGCGCTTCTGCTCCTCGCTGCCATATTTGAGCAGGACGGGGGCGAGCATCGAGAAGCCGAACGGGACGACGCGTGGGGCAAAGGCGAGATTGCCTTCGAGGTCGAAGAGGTAGCGTTCGACGATCGACCAGCCGGTGCCGCCCCACTCGACCGGCCAGTGCGGCGCAAGCCAGCCTTGGGCGTTGAGGACCCCCTGCCATTCCTCCTGGTCGCCTTTCGAGAGTGGCAGGCCGAGCCGTTCGCGTTCCGCCAGTCGCTTCGGAAGCTTGTCGGCGAAGAATGCACGGACCTCGGCGCGGAACCCCTCTTCCGCGGGGGTGAAGTTGAGGTCCACGTCACTCTCCTCGTCCTGGCCCCGCGTCGATTCGCGCGGGGTTCGCTTGGCGCTGGCGTTGCTTTCCCTATAGCGCAGCGGGATGGCAAGCGAAGCGCCTCGATCGAGCGACGGTTGGACTGCGGTGCTGCTCGCCGGATCGCGGCCGGGGGTAGACGGGTTTGCCGAGGCCAATGGGGTATCGCTCAAGCCGCTGATCCCGGTTGGCGGGGAAGCAATGGTGCGGCGGCCGGTGCGCGCCTTGCTGGCGGCGCGAGGGATTGGCCGGGTGCGGGTGGTGACCCAGCAGGTCGACGTGATCGAGGCGGCGCTCGACCCCAATCCGCTGCTTTCGGTCGAGGCTTCGGGATCAACTATCGCGGCGACGATCGAGGCGATGCTCGAGGACCCCTCAACGGCTTTTCCGTTGTTGGTGACGACCGCCGATCATGCGCTGCTGACCTCGGCGATGGTCGAAGAGTTTATGGCCCGCGCTGCCGGGGCCGACCTTGCGATCGGGACGGTTGAGCGGACCGCGCTGATGAAGCGCTTGCCGGGCACGAAGCGGACCTGGATCGGGTTTCGCGGGGGAGCCTATTCCGGGGCCAACCTGTTTGGCTTCGGCTCGCGCGAAGCGCTGCGGGCGGTGGCGCTGTGGCGCGGGGTCGAGCAGAATCGCAAGAAAGGCTGGCGGATGCTGATCGCCTTCGGGCCGACTCTGCTGCTCGGCGCGGGATTAAAGCTGCGGACTGTTGAGCAGTCGCTGGCGAGCATCGGCAAGCGGCTGGACCTTGATCTGCGTTGTATCCTAATGAGCGATCCGCTGGCGGCAGTCGATGTCGACAAGCCGACCGACCTGGTGTTGGTCGAGGCGATAATCTCAGGGACTGCATGACCGATCTTGCCATTTACGACATGGACCGGACGATCACGCGCCGCGCCACTTACACCCCGTTCCTCCTCCATTGTGCGCGGACTGCGGCACCGTGGCGGCTGGCGCTGACCCCCGTGGTCGGGGGGTCGATGCTGGCCTATGGGATGAAGGCGATCGGGCGGGCGCGGCTCAAGGAGATTAATCATCGCCTGATGCTCGGCTACGCAATGGGTGACGAGGAGTTGCGGCCGCTGGTCGAGGGGTTTGCCGATCAGACGATCCGCGAGAATATCCAGCCAGGCGCGATTCGGGCAATCGCGCGCGACCGGGCCGAGGGACGGCGGCTGGTGATGGCGACGGCGAGCTATGCTCTATACGTCGACGCGATCGCCGAGCGTCTGGGGTTCGACGATGTGATCGCAACCCGGTCGATGCGCGGGAGCGACGGGCGGCTGATGGCGCGGATCGACGGGGACAATTGCTATGGTCTGGCCAAGCTGAGGATGATCGAAGCATGGGCCGAGCAGGAGCAGGTTCAGCGCGGGCATGTGCGCTTTTATTCGGACCACCACACCGACGCGCCCACGTTCGACTGGGCTGATGAAGCGGTCGCGGTCAATCCGAATCGCGCGCTTGCCAGATTGGCCAAGCAGCGCGGGTGGGCGGTCGAGGACTGGTCGCGCTAGACCGCGTTCAATGCGTTGGCGAAGTCGGCGATGAGGTCGTCGGCATTCTCGACCCCGATTGATATCCGCACGAGGTTGTCGGTGATCCCGAGCGCTTGCTTGCGATCGTCCGGGACCGACAAATGGGTCATTGCGGCCGGCGCGCTGGCCAGCGTCTCGGTGCCGCCGAGGCTGACCGCCAGGTGCGCGATCTGGAGCGCGTCGAGGAAGGCGAAGGCCTCGGCCTCGCCGCCCTTGAGGTAGAGCGAAAAGGTCGACCCCGCACCGGTGCAATGGCGGTTGAAGATATCGGCTTGGCGCGATCCGGACTCAAGGAAGCCGAGATAGCCGACGCTCTCGACCTTGGGGTGGGTCCGCAAATATTCGCACACCTTGGCCGCATTCTCACCTGCTCGGGTCATCCGCAGTTCGAGCGTTTCGAGGCTACGCAGGAGCATCCAGGCGGTGTTCGGGTCGCAGATCGTGCCGATCGTGTTGCGCATCATCCGCACCTTGTCGAGCAGCGCCTTCGAGCCGGTCAGCCCGCCCGCGACAAGGTCGCTGTGACCGCCGGCATATTTGGTCAGGCTATAGACCGAAATGTCGGCCCCTTGCGCCAGCGGCCGCGCCCACAGCGGGCCGAGGAAAGTATTGTCGATCGCAATTGGCGGAAGCTCGTCGGCCGGGAAGGCGGCGGCGCGGGCGGCGGCGACGGCCTCGACATCGACCAGCGCATTGGTCGGGTTGGCGGGGCTTTCGAGGTAGAGCATCGCCACCCGGCCCATCGTCTTGGCGGTGGCGATCACCGAGTCGATTTCCTCGCGGGTCGCGCCGGCCGGGAAGTCGACATATTTGATCCCGAACTGCCCCATGATCTTGGCGATCAGTCCCTCGGTCGCGGCATAGAGCGGCCCTGAATGTACGATCACGTCGCCGGGGCGGACGAAGGTCATGAAGAGGGTGTGGATCGCCGACATCCCGCTCGAGAAGGTCAGGGCCGCCTCGGCCGCTTCCCACAGCCGCAGCCGGTCCTCGAGTATCTCCTGGTTGGGACCGTTGAAGCGCGAATAGACGAGACCCTCCGCACCGCCGGGGCGCTTGCCGGTGATCCCCTCGAAAAAGCGTTTCCCCTCCGCGGCGTTCGAGAAGACGAAGGTCGAGGTCAGGAAGATCGGCGGCTTCAATGAGCCTTCGGACAGCACCGGGTCGAAGCCATGGCCCATCATCAGCGTTGCCGGACTGAGCTGGTGATTGCCGATGCTGGTGCGGGGCGTCCTGGGGCGGCGGCTGGTCGGGTTCTTGTCGTCGGTCACTGGTTTCTCCTGTAACTAACTCGCTACGCGCTCGCCGCCCGTCGCGCTAGGGTGCGAGGCCGATCAGCGAGAATTGCCGGCCATAGTCGGCCTCGGCGCGGTGCGTGGCCCGGCGATAGCTGAAAAAGCGCGCCTCGTCGGCATAAGTGTCGAGGCCCGCGCCGGTGGCCGAGGCGATCCCGGCGCTACGGAGGCGATCAAGGACATAGGCTTCGAGGTCGAAATGCGGGGTGGGCATCGCGACGAAAAAGCGCTCATTGGCGGGGACTACTGCAAGGAAACGAGCGCGGAAACTCTCGTCGACTTCATAGCTGGCCTGCGCGATGCACGGGCCGACCGTGGCAACGATCCGGTCCCGCTGCGCGCCGATCCGCTCCATCGCCTCGATCGCCGCATCAGTCACGCCGTCAATCGCCCCACGCCAGCCGGCATGCGCCGCACCGATCACCCCGGCGTTGCGGTCGGCGAGGAGGACGGGGGCGCAGTCGGCGGTGACGATCCCGAGGAGCAGGCCGGGGCGGTCGGTGACCAATGCGTCGGCGCGCGGCCGCTCGTCCAATGGCCATGGCTCGGCGGTGACGCAGGTCGCCGAATGGACCTGATAGACGCGGGCCAGCGCGGCGCCGGGGAGAACGGCATCACACGCTAGGTCGATGTTGCGCGCGATCGCCGCGGGATCGTCGGCGCTCCCCGATCCGACATTGAGCCCTGCGACCACGCCGGTCGATACCCCACCGCGACGACCAAGGAAGCCGTGGGGGATGCCGTCGAGCAGCGGCGTGGCGACGACCTCGACGCTCATAATTCGACCCGCATGATGATGTCCTCGTCGGCATGGTTGCCGACCATGAACCGGTAGGACGCGATCTCGACATAGCCGCGCCTGGCATAGAAGCGGCGCGCGCGGTGGTTGGCGATGTAGACGCTTAGCTGAAGATGGCGCGCGCCGGTCGCCCGCGCCTTTACCGTCGCCCAATCCATGAGCGCCGCGCCGACGCCCTGCCCGGTCGCGGCTTCGAGGACATAGATTTGGCGAAGCTCGATCGTGTCGGGAGGAGTCTCGACGGGAAAGTCGGGCGGGCCGAGCTTGACGAAGGCCAGTGCGGTGCCGTCGGCGGCGCGGGCGAGCTGAAAGTGGAAAGCTGGGTCGCCGAGCTCTGCGGCGAAATCGTCGGCAGTTTTAGTCGCGAGGAAGTCGGCGAGGTCTTCGGGCGCATAAAGGTGGCCGAAGGTCTCGGTGAAGCTCGTGCGGAACAGCTCGGCGATCAGCGGCGCGTCGGCGGGCGTGGCGTCGGTAAGCACCGTCACTCGCCGAAACCGGATATTTGCGGCCAGGCGGGCGAACGGAGCGCGATGACCTTGAACAATTCGCCCATTTCACCGGCATCGCACAAGCGTCGCCGCGCGGCGACGACATCCTGGCCCCGCGCGGGATTTTTCGCGGCAAGCGCCATCGCCCGTGCCGATATGCCGAGGGCTTCGAGGAAACTGCCCTGGCTGATGACGGGGCTGGTCAGCGTGCCCGCACGTTGCGCCACGCGCGCGACTGCGCCGAAATCGACATGGGCGGTGAGGTCCTGCTCGCCGGGGCGCTCGAACGGATCGGCAAAGCGGTGTCCGCATACCGCCTGGAAACTGTCACCGGGAGCGGCTCGGCGATAGCCATAGTCGAGGATCAGCGCGACGCCGCCGTGGGCGGCAAGATGCGTTGCCAGTGCGGCCGCTGCAGCGTCGCGGGCGGGCGATGTTTCGGTGGGTTTGCCGTCGATGGTGAAGGCCAACCGACCCCCGGCGAGCGCGACCTTGCGCTCCTGCTCGCCGACGCACTGCCGCACCGGCAGCGCATCGAAAAACTCGTTGGCGACGAGCAGCAGCGGCTTTTCGGGCAACTCCTCGATTCGCTCGTGCCACTTCGCGTCCGGCACGGCGCGCGCCTGGGCGGAGCGAAGCGCAGGGCTGGTTTCGACTAGATGCACCTCTCCCGCGAAGCAGCCGCTGCGCAAGACGCGAAGCGCATCTGCGGCAAGCGTCCCGCGGCCCGGCCCAAGCTCGGCGAATATCGCCTCTTCTGGCGCACCTGCGCGGAGCCAGACATCGGCCAGCGCTGCCCCGACCATCTCGCCGAACATCTGGCTGATCTCTGGCGCGGTGGTAAAATCGCCCGCCGCGCCGAGTGGATCGCGGGTGGCGTAATAGTGCGCGTTGCACGCCACCATATAGTCGTCGAGCCCGATCGGCCCGTCAGCGGCGATACGGGCGCGGAGGGCTTCGGCAAAGTCGTTCATCGCCTTAGGCGACGCTGGCGGTGCCCGCGATCGGTTCGACCCGCTGGCGGCGGCTGTCTGCGGTGGCCATCAGATAGAGTCCACCCAGGATCATTGGCAGGCTGAGCCACTGGCCCATGTGAAGGTGGGTCACTTCGGCGAAGCGGGAGAGCTGGGCGTCGGGTTCGCGGATGAATTCGAGGCCGAAGCGGAAGATGCCGTAGAAGAATATGAACGCGCCGACCAGCTTGCCCGGCTGATAGCGCGCCTGCGTCCGCCAGAACATCACACCCAGGATCGCGAACAGCAGGAGACCTTCGAGCGCGGCTTCGTAGAGCTGGCTCGGGTGGCGCGGCGGTCCGAGCACGGTGATCCCGGCGATGCTTTCGGGAAAGCGAACCGCCCACGGCAGGCTGGTCTGTCCGCCCCACAGCTCATGATTGACGAAATTGGCGCAGCGCCCGAGGAACAGACCGATCGGTACGGTGCAGGCGACATAGTCGTGGCAGCGGAGCCAGTTGAGGCCATTCTTGCGGGCCAGGTAGAGGATCCCGAGGGAGGTTCCGATGACCCCGCCGTGGAAGCTCATCCCGCCGTCCCATAGCTTCAAAATGTCGGCTGGATGCGCCACGTAATAGCCAAGGTTGTAGAACAGGACATAGCCAAGGCGACCGCCGAAAATGACCCCAAGCGAGGAGTAGAAGACGAGGTCGTCGGCATGGCGGCGGGCCAGCGGGGCGCCGGGCTGATCGAGCAGTTTCAGTATGTAGAAATAGGCCGCAAAGATTCCCGCGAGGTAGGCCAGACTATACCATTTGAGCTGGAAGAAGCCGAGGTCGAGCGCGATCGGGGAAAGATGCAGGTCGGTCCAGTTGATCGCCCCGATAACAAACAGATACATGGGCTTCCCCCTCCGGCTTCGCCGCCTCATAAGGGCGCCAAGCCCAAAGGCAAAGGAGGGAAGATGCGCTCGGAGCTGGACGCCAAGTTTGATCAGTCTCTGGCGGAGGTCATCGGGCCGGGCGGGCGCATCGTCATCGATCATGATCCGCTGGGTCGCGCCATTGCGACCAACCTGCCGGCGACGCTGCCGGGTTTTTTCGACGCGTTCTGCTCGATCAACGGCGCGGTCGAGGCGGTCGTCGCAGGCGAGGAACGGCTGAGCTTTGCCGAGCTTAACGAGTGGGCCGACCGGCTTGCCCCGGCGCTGGTCGCGCGCGGCGTGAAGAAGGGCGACCGCGTCGCCATCGCGATGCGCAACTGCCCGTCGTGGATCGTGACCTATATGGCTGCGCTGAAGGCGGGCGGGATCGCGACGTTGGTCAATGGCTGGTGGCAGCAAGCCGAGCTGGAATATGGCCTCGCCCTGTCCGAACCTACCCTGATCATCGCCGACGGTCCGCGCGCCGCGCGCATTCCCGCCGGCCCCTATGAGCTTGTCACGCTGGCGATCGAGCTGCCGCTGACGGAGGCGTTGGCGCCGCTGCTCGACGGAGCGGGGAGCACGGCGCTGCCCGAGGTCGGCCCCGACGACGATGCGACGATCCTGTTCACCTCGGGCTCGACCGGCAACGCCAAGGGCGCGATATCGACCCATCGCGCGGTGACGACGGGAGTCTACACCTATGCGACGGGACTGCTGACCTTGCTCGGTATCCTCACCAAGGAGGATCGAGCGCCGACCAATCCGCCTCGAACGCTGGTCGCGGTGCCATTTTTTCATGTCACCGGCGAAGTGCCGCTGCTGCTCAACAGCTTTGTCATCGGGCGCGGCATGGTCATCATGCCCAAGTGGGACGTCGACCAGGCGATGCGGTTGATCGAGGCCGAGAGAATCACCTACTTCGTCGGGGTGCCGACGATGAGCCTCGAGCTGATGAACCATGCCGACCGCGCGAACCACGACCTGTCGTCGCTGACTGACATCACTGCCGGAGGGGCGCCACGCCCGGTGAGCCACGTCGAGCGGCTCGCCAAAGAGTTCCCGAACGCGCAGCCGGCGCTTGGCTATGGGCTTACCGAAACCAACGCCGTCGGCTGTTCGAATTTCTGGACCAACTATGCGGCCAAACCCTCGTCGACCGGCCGCGCGCAGCCGCCATTCGTCGAGCTGGCGATCTTCGGCCCGGGTGATCGACCCTTGCCGCGGGGCGAGCGCGGCGAGATCGCCATTCGCTCGGCGGCGAATATCCGTGGCTATTGGAAAAACCCCGAGGCCACCGCCGCCGCCTTCACCACCGACGGGTGGCTGCGCACCGGCGACATCGGCTATCTCGACGAGGACGACTATCTGTTCATCGTCGATCGCAAGAAGGACATAATTATCCGCGGCGGCGAGAATATCGCCTGCGCCGAAGTCGAGGAAGCCTTATATGCGCATGAGGCGGTCGGCGAGGCGTGCGTCGTTGGGGCGCCCGACGAGCGGCTTGGCGAAGTACCGGTGGCAGTGCTTCATGCGAGCGAGGGACATGTGATCGATGAAGCCGACTTGCGCGCATTTCTCTGCTCCCGGCTGGCGGCGTTCAAGGTGCCGACGCGGATGATCATCTCGTCCGACCCGCTGCCGAAACTGGGCACGGGCAAGATCGACCGGGTCAGCCTGAAGGCGAAGTTCGGGCGTTGAAGGTCGATCGGAGGACGGTGCTGATTGGTGGCGGCACCGGGGTCGGTCTTATCGTAGCGCTGGCGGCGTGGCCGCGCCATGTCGGCAGCGGGCTTCGCGCGGGCGACAAGGAAGCGGTACTTGGCGCCTTCATCAAAATTGCCGAGAGCGGACGGGTGACCGTTGCGATGCCTCAAGCAGAGACGGGTCAGGGGAGCTGGACCGGCCTTGCGCAGATCGTCGCCGATGAACTCGGCGCCAAGTGGGAGAAGATGGCGGTCGAGCCGGCGCCGTCGTCTCCGCTTTATGCCAACCCGTTGATCGATGTCGCCGGGCTCAGGCCATGGAATGTCCGCGCGACGCGGGAGCGGCTGCGGGTAACTGCAGGATCGACCAGCATTCGCGCGTTCGAGGGGCCGCTGCGGCAGGCGGCGGCGGCGGCGCGGGCGCTGTTGATCGCGGCGGCTGCGAAGCGCTGGGGGGTCGCTGCGGCCGAGTGCGACACGGCCGATGGCGCGGTCGTGCACGAGGGTAAGCGGATCGGCTTTGGCGCGCTTGCTGCGGAGGCGGCGGAGCGCGACCCCGCGCCCGTCGCCGTGCGCGCGGCGGGAACCGGAAAGCTGGCTGGCCTGGACCTTGCCCGGCTCGACCTCCCCGCCAAGAGCGACGGGTCGATGCGCTTTGCCGCCGATGTGCGGCTGCCCGGGATGCTCTTCGCGTCGCTGCGGATGGCGCCGCCCGGCGGGGCGCTCAGGAGTTTCGACGAGACGGCGGCGCGGCGGATCGCGGGGCTGCGCGATGTGATCGTCGGCGAGGGCTGGCTGGCTGCGATCGGCGAGACCTGGGCGGCGGCGGAGAAGGCCTTGGTCGCCGCCGATGCGACCTTCACCGGGCCGCTCGGCGCCGATTCTGCCGCCGTTTGGAAGTCATTGCGGGACGCCATCGACGGAGGCCGCCCGGAGCGCGTGTTCGAGCGCGGCGATGTTGATTCGGCAATCGCGGAGACCAAGCCCCTGAACGCCGACTATCGCATCGCCCCCGGGCAGCATCATGGGCTCGAGCCACTATGCGCGACGGCGCGCTTCACCGGCGACCGGCTGGAGGTATGGGCCCCTTCGCAGGCGCCCGAGTTTGCGCGGGCCGCGGCCGCCACCACTGGGGGTCTGCCGCTCGGGTCGGTGGTGCTCTACCCGACCATGGTCGGCGACGCGTCCGGCCGCGCGCTCGAGGCCGACGCGGTCGCCGTTGCGGTCGCGCTGGCGAAGAAGGTCGGACGGCCTGTCCAGTTGACGGTGCCGCATTCGGTTGCGGCGAACCACGACCGACTGCGACCGCCATTGGTCGCACGGATGTCGGCGGTGCCCGCCGCTGCCAGCGGGACGCTCGCGGCATGGTCGGCGACGATCGCCACAGCGCCTGGCCTCGAAGGCGCGCTCGCGCGGCTGGCGGGGGTTGCGGCACCGGCGGCCGATGTCGCGGGATCAGTGCCACCTTATGGTATTGCGGCGATCCGGGTCGGCCGAGTGACCGCCGACTTGCCGATCGCGACCGGCTATATGCGCGGCAGCTACGAGGGCATGGCGGGCTTCGTCACCGAATGCTTCCTCGACGAGGTGGCGCGGACGATGGGCGCCGAGCCGCTGGCGTTTCGAGTGGCGATGCTCGGCGGCAATGTCCGGCTGGCGAAGGCGATCATGACCGCAGCGGCGATCGGGCAATGGGATGGCGGGGGGTCGGGCAGCGTCATGGGCCTCGCATGCGCCAACGCCTTCGGGTCGCACATCGGACTGTTGGCGGTGGCGCGCATCGGCGAGGGGCAGCGAGTCGTGGTCGACCGGCTGGTCGCCGCCGTCGATTGCGGGCGCGCGGTCAATCCGGGCCTGGTGCGGCAGCAGGTCGAGGGCGGACTGCTCGCCGCGCTGACGCTCGCCACCGCACCGGCGCCGATTTTCGTCGCGGGAATGCCGCGCGCGCGGCCGCTGCGGCTACTGGGGCTCGAGCGGCTGGCAGGGACACCGAAGATCGAGGTCGAGATCATCCCGAGCAAGGAGCCGCCCGGCGGAGTGTCCGGGCTCGGCTATCCGGTGCTTGCCGCAGCGGTCGGCAATGCGCTGGCGGCGGGAGGACGGCGCTTGCGGAGCCTGCCGTTCGACCCCAGTGGGGCGTGATGGACTCCACCGCGCACCGGCCCGCCGACCATCCGGCCCTCCCCGCTCCCCGCATCGGGGTCCTGCTGATAAATCTCGGCACCCCCGACGCACCCGACGCCAAGGCCGTGCGGCGTTATCTTGCCGAGTTCCTCAGCGACCGGCGGGTGATCGAGATTCCGACGATCCTGTGGAAGCCGATCCTCCACGGGATCATCCTGCGCACCCGGCCCAAGAAGAGCGCGCATGCCTATGCCCAGGTGTGGAGCGAGGAAGGGTCGCCGCTCGCCGCAATCACCCGGCGCCAGGCGGCAGCGTTACAGGTGCGGCTCGGCGAGGCGGCGATCGTCGAACCGGCGATGCGCTATGGCAATCCCGGGATTGCAGCGGCGATCGACAGTCTGATCGCGCGCGGCTGCACGCGGATCCTCGCGGCGGCGCTCTATCCGCAATATGGCGGCGCGACGACGGCGAGCGCGAACGATGCGATTTTCGCAGGGATTGCGGCGCGGCGGTGGCAGCCCGCGCTGCGGACTCTCCCGCCCTATCATGACGATCCGATTTACCTCGATGCGCTGGCAGCGGATTTGAAAAAGCAGCTTGGGGAGCTCGACTTTGCACCACAATGCCTGCTGCTCAGTTTCCACGGGATGCCCGAGCGGACGCTTCGGCTTGGCGATCCTTATCATTGTCATTGCCAGAAGACCGCCCGCCTGCTCGGCGAGCGGCTCGACCTGCCGACCGAGATCAGTTTCCAGTCGCGCTTCGGGCGTGCCAAGTGGCTTGAACCGGCGACCGACACCGTGCTCAAGGCGCTCCCCGGACGCGGGATCGAGCGGCTGGCGATCGCCGCTCCGGGCTTCTCCGCCGACTGCCTCGAGACGATCGAGGAGCTCGGCATTCGTGGGCGCGAGGACTTCATCGCGGCCGGCGGGACGCATTTCGCGCGGCTCGACTGTCTCAACGACCGCGATGACGGGATGGCGATGCTTGAAGCGATCGTGCGACGGGAACTTGCCGGATGGATATCCCCGCTCTAGCCTGACAAAAAACAGGAGAGAGAGCATGGCCAAAGTTGCAGTCGTCACTGGTGGAACACGCGGAATCGGTGAGGCGATCAGCCTTGCCCTCAAGGAGAAGGGCATGACGGTCGCCGCAACCTATGCCGGCAATGACGAGCGCGCGCGCGAATTCACCGAGCGGACGGGGATCAAGGCCTATAAATGGGACGTCGCCGACCATCAGGCCTGTCTCGATGGAATCAAGCAGGTCGAGGCCGAGCTCGGCCCGGTCGATGTGCTGGTCAACAATGCCGGGATCACGCGCGATACGACGATGAAGCGGATGGACCATGCCAAATGGCAGGACGTCATCGACACCAACCTGGGTGGCTGCTTCAACATGGCAAAAGCGGTATTCGAGGGGATGCAGGCGCGCGGCTATGGCCGGATCGTCAACATCGGGTCGATCAACGGCCAGGCGGGGCAATATGGCCAGGTCAATTACGCGGCCGCCAAGTCGGGCATTCATGGCTTCACCAAGGCCCTCGCCCAGGAAGGTGCGCGCAATAACGTCACCGTCAACGCGATCGCGCCGGGCTATATCGATACCGACATGGTCGCGGCCGTGCCCGAGGAAGTCCTTGGCAAGATCGTCGCGAAAATTCCCGTCAACCGGCTTGGCAAGGCCAGCGAAATCGCGCGAGGCGTGGCGTTCCTGACCGACGAGGAGGGCGGGTTCATCACCGGTTCGACGCTGTCGATCAACGGCGGGCAGCATATGTATTGATGCGCCGGGTTCGATGACTGGCCCGGCGTATCACCCGCCGCTCAAGCGGTCGATGACGATCGCCGGGCACCAGACCTCGATCAGCCTGGAGCCCGTTTTCTGGTCAGCGCTTGAGGCTGAGGCGCGGCGGCAGGAGCGCCCGCTGAGCGTGCTGGTGGCGCAGGTCGATGCGGCGCGGCTGGAGGCGACGCGCGTGCCCAACCTGACCTCGGCGCTACGGCAGTATCTGTTCAGCCTCGGCGCGGATCGGGGGGAAGGGTAACGCGACCCCGATGCTAGCGGGCAAGGAGGATCCTCGCCTGGCTGGCGATCTGGGCGAGCATCGGCACGCTGACCGTGCCGGTGCCGCGAGCGCGGGCGACGAGGCGGCGGAACTGGTCGATGCGCGGCTGGTTGCGCTCGACCCAGCGTTCGACCGTGGCGTCGGGATCGTCGCCGCGACCTCGACCGAGAAACTCGATCCGCAACTGCTCGAAATCGCGGCCGAGCCCGGCGACGAGCAGGCGCTCCCACGGGTCAACGGGGCTGAAATGAGCCACCTGCTGCTGCGCCCAGTCGAGCCCAAGCGCTTCGCCAAGGCGGGTGTAGGCGCGTGCCAGCAGGACCTCGTCGAGCTCCTTGCGCGCGCCAAGCCCGGCGATCGCGAAAATCCCGTCAAGTTCGAACAGTCGGACCAGCGCGTCGGCAATCGCCGCGTCTGCGCCAAGGCTCAGATAATGTTCGCGGCGGGCATCGGATTCGCCGCGCACTTCGGAGCGGATCAGCTTGGCCCGGCCGCGTGCGACCTTGTCGAGCCCGGGAGCCAGTTCCCCGACCAGCGCTGAGACCTTGAGCTCGCCCCCGGCGGTGCGCAGGACATCGGAGAGGTGCGCGCGGATCGAACGGGCGGCGGTGGCGAACAGCTCGATCCGCGCCTGCTCGGTCACGGCGGCTGCTTCGATCCGGTCCCACAGTCGGCGGAGGTCGAGGAGATGTTCGACCACGAGGAAGGCCGTGACGACCTGGCCGAGCGAGGCGCCCTCTTCCTCCGTCAGGTCGAGCGCCATGCTCGGCCCCAACCGATTGACGAGCCGGTTGGCGACCTTGGTGGCGACAATTTCGTGGCGCAGGCGATGGGCGCGCACCGCGGCAGCGTGCTTCTTGCGCATCGCCGCGGGGAAGGCGGCGAACAGCTCGGGCTCGAGCAAGGGATCGTCGGCGAGATTGAGTTTCTCGGCGGCAGCCTGAAGCGCGATCTTCGACATCGACAGGAGCACGGCAAGCTCGGGGCGGGTGAGGCCACGACCGTCGGCCGCACGGCGGAGCAGGGCGTCGCTGGAGTCGAACCCCTCGACGCGGCGATCGAGCCGGCCCGAGGCCTCGAGCATTTCGGCGGTGCGGACGAAGCCCGGCAGTCCGGTCGCGCCGCGCGCCTCGGCGATCGACAGGGCGAGCGACTGGAGGCGGTTGTCCTCGAGCACCAGCTCGGCAACCTCGTCGGTCATCGACACGAGCAGCCTGTTGCGCGCGGGCTCTGTCAGTCTGCCCTCGCGCATTTCGCGGTTGAGCGGGATCTTGATGTTGACCTCATTGTCCGAACAATCGACCCCCGCCGAATTGTCGATGAAGTCGGTGTTGATGCGCCCGCCATGCAGGGCATATTCGATCCGCGCGGCCTGGGTGATGGCAAGGTTGGCGCCTTCGCCAATGACCTTCGCGCGGACCTCGATCGCGTCGACGCGCAGGCCGTCGTTGGCCGGGTCGCCGACCGCCGCGTGGGGCTGGGTCGAAGCCTTGAGGTAGGTGCCGATACCGCCGAACCAGATTAGATCGACAGGCGCTTTGAGGATTGCGGTGATGAGGCTGGCGGGGTCGGTCTTGCGCTCGACCAGGCCGAGCGCGGCAGCGGCTTCCCTGGTCAGGTCGATCGACTTTTGCGAGCGCGGCACGATCATCGCGCCCTTGGACAGCGCCTTTCGGTCATAATCGTCCCAACTCGAGCGGGACAGCTTGAATAGGCGCACGCGCTCGGCCCAGCTCTTGGCCGGATCGGGGTCGGGATCGAGGAAGATGTGGCGGTGGTCGAACGCCGCGACGAGTTTGATGCTCTTCGACAACAACATGCCATTGCCGAACACGTCGCCCGACATGTCGCCGCAGCCGGCAACGCGCACCGGGTCGGCCTGAACGTCGACCCCGGCCTCGCGGAAGTGGCGCTGGACCGAGATCCACGCGCCCTTGGCGGTGATCCCCATCGCCTTGTGGTCATAGCCGTGACTGCCGCCCGAAGCGAAGGCGTCGCCAAGCCAGAAACCATGGTCGAGCGCGATTTTGTTGGCAATGTCGGAGAAGCTCGCCGTGCCCTTGTCGGCAGCGACGACGAAATAGGGATCGTCCTTGTCGAGGAACGTTACCCCGAGCGGATGAACGATCTTGTCATTGACGATATTGTCGGTGATCGAGAGCAATGCGCGGATGAATATCTTGTAGGTCTCGGTGCCCTCGGCGAGCCAGGCGTCGCGATCGGTCGACGGGTTGGGCAGATGCTTGGGATAAAAGCCGCCCTTGGCGCCGGTCGGAACGATGACGGCATTCTTGACCAGCTGAGCCTTCATCAGCCCGAGGATTTCGGTGCGGAAATCGTCGCGGCGGTCGGACCAGCGGATGCCCCCGCGCGCGACCGGGCCGCCGCGCAGGTGGATCCCCTCGACGCGAGGTGAATAGACCCAGATTTCGCGCCACGGGACGGGTGCTGGAAGCCCGGGGACGAGCTTGCTGTCAAACTTGAAGGCGATCGCCTCCCCAGCGGCGGGCGCAAAGGCGTTGGTACGCAGCGTGGCGGTGACGACTGCGCGAAACAGGCGCAGGATGCGGTCGTCGTCGATCGCGCTGACCGACTGGAGCGCAGCGTCGAATGCGGCGGCGGTGTCGGGCTGGTCCTTTGCGGCGGGGTCATGCGCAGCGCAGAACAGGGCAATCAGCGCCTCGGTGGCGCGGGGCGCGCGGCGCAGCGCATCGACGACGGTGGCAAGGCCATAGGCGACTCCGGTCTGGCGCAGGTAGCGGAACCAGGCCCGCAGCCAGGCTACCGGTTGCGGGTCGAGCCCGGCGAACAGGATCAACTGGTTGAAGGCATCATTCTCGGCCGCCCCGCCGAGGACCGCCGCGATCGCCTTCTCGATCAGCGTGGCGCGTGCCATCAGCGCGTCGAGGTCGGCGCCTGGACCCGGCTCCAGCAGGAAGTCGTGGATCGTCCCGTGGCTTCCGTCGCCGAGCGGGGTTGGCACTTCCTCGATCACGCGGAAGCCGAAATTTTCAAGCACCGGGACTGCGTCGCTGAGTGCAATCAAGCCGCGTCGGCGATAGATACGCAAGTGAAGCTGGCCCTTTGCGTCATCATCCTCGCGCACCAGCCGGGCACCGCGCTCGCCATCGCGCAGCTCGGCAAGGCGAACGATGTCGCTTGCCGCCGTGGCCGCAGCGGTCCGCAGTCGATACTCCTCGGGAAGCAGCGGAAGGTAGGTGAGAGCCAGGCGGGTCGCGCGCCCGGGGCCGACGAGGTGGGCGAGCTCGGTCTCGACCCCGGGCGCCCAGCCGCGCACCATCTCGACCAGCCGCTCGTCGAGGCTGGCGGCGTCGGGAGTCGTGCTGCCCGGCGCCAGCGGCAGCGTGTAGCGGATCAGCGCGAGCTCGCCGTCGCCAAGCTCCACCGACCAGCTGGTGACAACCGTGTTGGCCGCGTCGCCGATCATCCGGCCGATCGCCAGCCGGCGGCGGGTGGTGAGGTCGTCGCGCGGCAACCAGACGAACGCGAACAGATGACGGCGAAGCGAGCCTGGCAACAGCAACAAGGTCGGGCGCGGGCGGTCGGCGAGCGACATCGCCGTCAGCGCCGCTTCGCGCACTTCATTGGGACCGAGCGAGATCAGCACGTCGTGCGGCAAGGTCGAAATGGCGTGGGTCAGCGCTTTTGCGGCGTGACCGTGCGGGACGAAGCCGAGTTCGGCGTCGAGTTCCTTGAGCCATTGGCGAAGGACGGGCACATCGCCCGCTGGTCGGCGTAGCGCCGCGCTGGTCCACAATCCGGCGTAGATTGAGGTGCTGCCAGCGCCGTGGCGAACGAGGACAACGTCGAGCGGGACGCGGCGGTGGACCGGCGAAACGCGGTCGGCCTTGAGGATCTGGACCGGCCAATGGGCCTTGGCGAGATGATCGATGACCAACCCCTCGCTGCCCTCCCATAGCGCAACCTCGTGGCGGAGGACGCCGAGACCGCCGGTGGCCGTGCCGTTCTCGTCAAGCACGGTATGGCCAAGCAGGGTGAAATGATTATCGGCAAGCCAACGCAACAGCGCCGCGCCCTCCTCGTCGGTCGCGTCCAGACTGGCGGCGTCAGCGACCATGCGCGCAGTCATCTCGGACCAGTCGGCGACGGCGGCGCGGGCGTCGGCGAGCACTTGCTCCAGATCTGTGGTCAGTTCGTGCCGAGCGCGGGCGTCGGCGCGATCAAGCTCGACATAAATGATCGATTCGCGCGCGCCGCCGACACGCGCCGCGCGACCAACCGCCTCAAGCGTGCCGCTGCCATCGCGCCTGGCCGCGATCACCGGGTGAAGCAGGCGGTGGACCGCAAGTCCGCGCGCGGCAATCGCGCCGGCGATCGAGTCGACCAGGAACGGCATGTCGTCATTGACGATCGCCAGCCGCATCCGCCGGTGCCCGACTTCGCCCCCGCTCGATTCGAGGTGAAGCGCGACGGTCCCGGGCCGGCGGACCGCAGCCGTGGCGGCGATGAACTCTGCGGCAGCGGCTTGTTCGCTCTTTCCGAAATCCGCGATTTCGCCGGGCAGTGCGTTCGCGAGCAAGGCCTTGCGCAACGTGCCGACGATCGAGGCGGCAACGCGCGGTAGGGCACTCATTAGGATCGGCTCCGACGAGACTAAATTGGTCAAAGGCTTATAGACCCGCGCGTTGCTACCCGCCAAGCCCTACGGCACAGCCGTGCTCGGTCTGGCACCTCCCGGTGGGCGTTTCACATGACGAACTTAACTATTGTAAATCATCGTGCACGACGGCATTCAACCTCCCACGAGAAGGATGTGCGGAGAGGCACCAGTGGCTTCTTACTGCTGTTATGTGGTCGACGACGACGGAGGATTTCGTAGCTCGGTGGTCGACCTGCTCGAAGCGGCGGGCCATTCGGCAATGGCGTTCGCGACAGCCCCCGACTTTCTCGCCAAGGCGCCATTGGTTGAACCCGGCGTGGTCCTACTCGACCTGCGAATGCCCGATGTCGGCGGCCTCGATATGCTCGAACAAGATGGTCCAGCGCTCGATCGGTTCGCGGTGGTCATGGTCAGCGGACATGGCGACATCGAACGCGCGGTTCGGTCGATCAAGGCGGGCGCGGTCGAATTCATCGAAAAGCCTTTCACGCCCGACACCTTACTCACGCTGATCGACGCGGTCGGCGAGGGACTGACCGCCAAGCTTGGCGCTTCGGCCAACGGGCGTGAGGCAACCGCCAAGGTCGGATCGCTCTCGCCGCGTGAACTCGAAGTGCTACGCTTGCTACTTAAGGGTGCGCCAAACAAGATCATTGCACGAACACTCGATCTGAGCGTGCGGACGGTCGAGATGCATCGCGCGCATATGCTCGCCAAACTCGGCGCCAAGTCGACCGCCGAAGCGCTCCACCTCGCGATGCTGGCCAAGGTCGCGCCGTGGTAGCGGATCGCTTCAGTCAGGCGTTCGCGACCCATCCTTCGCGGCCTGCTGGAGCGACAGATAGTGCGCCGCAAGAACTCGGTAGATATCGCGCAATTCCGGCGTCGCTGCACTATCGGCTTTGGCGAGTGCTTCAGCGTGCCGCTTGCCCCAGTAATCGGCCATGGGCGCTAACGGAGAGGCCTGCCTGCGATCCGCCGTGGCCGCCGCGCGACCAATGCGGTCCCATGCGCCATGCGGATCGATGCAAAACGCCGCGACAGGAGCAGCGCGCGGTTGCGCCAGGGTTGGTTATCGGGCGACCGGGCGGTTCGCGAAACAGTCAGGCCGCAAGTCGCCATCCTCGATCCTCATGCTGTCATCAGCGAACAGTGCGCGCCCGGTGACCGCTGCGATAGATCGGAAGTTTACCGTACACAGGCGCCCTTACACCGGTACCCGACCACCGTGGCGCAGCGCCCGCTCGAGCAACTTGTCGTCCGCCACCAGCGATACGATTTCGTGAATGCCCGCGGCGTTGCGGCGCGTGACGACGAGCGCGAATTCCTCGTTCGTCGGAAGGTCGCGCAGCGACAGCGCGGGGCGCACTCGAAGTGCCTGACGCGCGTCGATGACGGCAACGTCGAGTTTGCTTGCGGTGCCGGTCGGACGACGAGCGAGCCGCTCGGCAGCGACCAGCGCCTTCAACCCGCCGGGCTGACGCTCGATGAAGGCCATGAACTCGCCGAAATCGACTTCGGACCGCTCGGCGAAGCTCAGCGCAGCGGCGAACTCGGTCAACCGGGTCTTGTCATAGTCTATCCCGAAGACGAGCTTGACGATCGGAGTCATCGGCGCGCGCGCTTGGGCCTTGACCCCGGCATCCTCGAGAATTTCGGCATAAACGTCGGTCGCGCGGCGTGCGGCGACGGCAAAGTCATAAGCCAGTGCAAGGGCGCGATAGAGCGCGGCGCGGCTGCGGCCATCGTGCTGCTTGCACACTTCGGCACTGTCGCGCGCGGCCGAAAGACGATCGGCAAGAGCAGCTTGCTCGTCGATCGCAGCGACGTCACCGATAAGCAACGGCTCATCTTGCTCAACCGCGCCAGGCGCGATGACGACGTCGTGAAGCGGGCCATCTTCCCAACTGAGATGGCTCAGCGCAAATCCCGGTTGCGCGTCGGTCGGTCCCGCTTCGGTCGGTTCACTGACGGTCAGCGCCGGGACAATCGCCGCCTGCGCCTGAGCTGCGGCCTGGGCGGCCGATTGCTTCCAGTTGATGACCCCATAAATGAAGTCGATGGTGTCGCCGTCCGACGAAAAGGGCATCAAAATGCCGCGATAGCAGATCGCCGCGCCGCGCTGGTTGACGAACTCGGCTTCGAACCCGATCGGCGCGCGGTTGGCAATGATTTGCATGTAGTGATCGGTCAGGCGCGACAGCAGCGAGCGGCTCGGCACGTCGCCGATGGCATGGACGTTGTGCGACAGGTCGCATTCGGCGCGGACCGCGCTGCCTATATAGGGCGTTGCCGGATTGTCGCGGCCGGCCGTGAAATCGAGCAGCACCGAATAGGGCCCGAATCCGGCCACACTGTCGGGCTCGAGATCCTCGATCGAGGGAAAGTCGCGGCCATCGAGCAGGCTCGCCCAATAATTATAGGCGCGCACGTGCATTCGCCGCTCGTCGGTCCCGATCGCCTCGGCCACGGCATCAGCGCCGTGCGGAAAAGCAGGGTCGGTGCTTGGCGCGACGCCCTGGGCATCGGCGGCGAACGCGTCGAGCGCGGCGTAACTGTCCATGGCGCGGTCGCCCCCCCACTCTCTTTCAGATCGGCTGGAATTTGCGCAGCAACATGTTGCAAAATCATTAAGCATGCTCGCCGGGCCGGGTTCGACCGAACCGCCTTGCGAGCGCGCCACCCGCCTGTTACTGGCGCTTCCGCCTGAAGAAGGCGCCGCCTTAGCTCAGTTGGTAGAGCATCGCATTCGTAATTAGCGGGTCCCCGTCAAATTGCCGAATGAAAGCAATGGGGTGGCTTTTCTGGTTCGAAGTTAGTAGTGGATTAGTAGGGTCAAAGGCCGCCTTAGCTCAGCTGGTAGAGCATCGCATTCGTAATGCGGGGGTCACAGGTTCGAGTCCTGTAGGCGGCACCATGCCTTCACAAGGCATTTCCAGAAAGCTAACGGCAAAGCACGCAAACGTTAGTCCGCCGTTTGGGTAGGGTTTGGGGCGCTTTGGCAAGCCAACCTGCGAACGTGACACGCAAGGACCGACCTCATGACACCCGGCGAGATGTATCGAACAAACGCAGAGGCGCAACGGCTGGCTGCCTCTCGGACGAACCTGCCAAGTCGAAGGGAGATGCATGAGCGGTCGGCACTGGCTTGGGAACAGATGGCTGACTCTGCCGAGGACACCGCTGAGAAGGCGGCGGAGAACGCGGCGGCTAAAGCTGGTTGGTGAGGCGGCGGACAACGCGGCTACTAAGGCTGGTTGATAAGGCGGCGGCGGGCAAGGGAGCAGCGCTTTCGATTGACGAGACTTCCTAGAGCGTTTTCCGCTCCGACTGACTCGGTGGGGGATTCCCATCGGGGCGAGTTTGTGATTCATCCTGCTGGCTGGGACGTGGAGGCCGGCATGGATGGCACGAGCACTTTCGCAGGATTTGCGGG
>JBDSGJ010000027.1:0-11501 GCA_039919075.1 Sphingomicrobium sp. | reverse complement strand
AAACGGTATGAGCCCATCGGCCCCATATCCATTTCGCCCTGCTGGTGCCATCCGAAATGCTGCTTGTAGAAGTGGACGGCCCCCTCCGGGTCGGAGGTGATCAGTTCGTTCCAGCGGACATGCATCGGCTGATCGACCGAAAAGACGGTGCTGGCGGTGCCTTCCTGTCCCGGCGGCGGGGTTGGCTTCATCACATAGAGCGGTGCGCCCTGCGGATCGGTGATCATCGCAAAGCGTCCGACGCCGGGTAGGTCGTGCGGCGGCATCAGCGTCTTGCCGCCATGCTGCTCGACCGCTTTGACCATCGCATCGACATCGTCGACCGCAAGATAGCCAAGCCAGCCGGGGCGAGCGCCGTGCTCCTGCATTTCGGCCGATATCCGCATCACGCCCCCCGCGTTGCCCGCGCCGGGGATATTGATCATCCTATAGTCCATCTCACCCGACGGCTGCGGCTCGATATCCCAGCCGACGACCGCGTCGTAAAAACGCTTCGACGCGTCGGGATCGGGGCTCATCAACTCGTACCAGATGAAATCGCCATGGGGGTTGGTCATGCCATCTCTCCTGCGCTGTCGAAGATCGGTTGGAAGCCTGAATAGATCAGGCGTTTGCCATCGAACGGTGGCGCGGCCATGTCCTTCATCCTGGGGTCCTCCATCATCCGCGCCCAACCGGCATCGCGCGCGGCCTTGTCGGGCCATTCGATCCACGAAAAGACGACACTCTCGCCCTCCTCCGACGCGACCGCCCGGTAAAAGTCGGTCTGCTGCCCGCGTAGCACATCGTCGCCCCAGCACTCGACCATCCGCGTCATCCCGAACTCGCGCATCATCGGCATTATTACCGTGGCGTGCGCCAGATACTCCTCCTTGCACTCCTCGCGCACCGGGGTAAGGAAGCCATCGATATACGCCATTCGCCTCTCCTGCGACTCGACAATCGCTTGATTTTGTCGTGGGCACTCATAAATAGCAACCGTGGAGTTAGAAAAACTAACCGGTGACGTGAAGCGGCGCTATGACGACGCTTGCGGAACCGCGCATGCGCTCGAACTGATCGGCGAGCGTTGGGCGCTGCTGGTGCTTCGCGAACTCATGCTCGGTCCGCGCCGTTTCTCCGAACTTCGCGCCGACCTGCCCGGGCTCAGCGCCAACGTACTGACCCAGCGGCTGGCAGAACTCGAGCAACGCGGGCTCGTCCGGCGGGTGCGCCTTCCGCCGCCAGCCTCGGTCCAGGTCTATGAAGCGACGCCGTGGGGGCTTGAGGCCGAGCCGATCGTCCAGGCGCTTGGCCGCTGGGCGGCGCGCTCGCCGGGGCACGACCCGACGCTTCCAATCAGCGGGGTCTCCGTCCTGCTTTCCTTCCGCACCATGATTTCGGCCAAGCGGGCGAAGGGCATCGATGCGCGGATCGGCTTTCGCTTCGGCGCCGACGATTATGTCGCGCGGATCAAGAAGGGCCAGATCCGGATCGCGCGCGGGCCGCTCGATGACTGCAGCACGGTCTTCTCGGGACCGCCGTCGGCGCTCGCCGCAATAGTCTATGGCGGTCAGCCGCTTGACCTCGTCGGCGTCACCGGTGACCGAACGCTTGCCGAAAAATTCACGAAGCTGTTCGTCCTGCCCCCGAAAGTCGGCGCCGACGGTTGAGGGTCGCGCCCCATCCGCCTAAAGCCGGTGCCATGACCGACCTTCCCAACATCGCCCCCGACAGCCGCTCCGACACGATCCTCGCCGTTCCCGACAAGATGGTGAAGGTGCGCGAGGCGTTCGGGATCGACAGCGACATGGAGGTGCCCGCCTTCTCCGAGGCGGACGAGCGGGTCCCCGATCTCGACCCCGCCTATGTGTTCGACCCCGATACCACGCTGGCGATCTGCGCCGGCTTCGCGCGCAACCGGCGCGTCATGGTCCAGGGCTATCATGGCACGGGCAAGTCGACCCATATCGAGCAGGTCGCGGCGCATTTGAACTGGCCGTGCATCCGCATCAATCTCGACGCGCATATCAGCCGGATCGATCTCATCGGCCGCGATGCGATCGTGCTCAAGGATGGCCAGCAGGTCACCGAATTTCGCGAAGGCCTGCTGCCCTGGGCGCTCCAGCACCCCGTCGCGCTGGTGTTCGACGAATATGATGCGGGCCGCCCCGACGTGATGTTCGTGATCCAGCGCGTGCTCGAGGTCGAGGGCAAGCTGACGCTGCTCGACCAGAATCGAGTGATCCGCCCGAATCCGTGGTTCCGCCTGTTCGCTACGACCAACACGATCGGCCTTGGCGACACGACCGGCCTGTATCATGGCACCCAGGCAATCAATCAGGGGCAGATGGACCGCTGGAACATCGTCGCGACCTTGAACTACCTCCCGGCCGCGACCGAGGCGCAGATCGTGCTCGCCAAGTCGGGCGAATATGACACGCCCGGCGGCAAGGCCGAGGTCGACAAGATGGTCAAGGTCGCCGACCTTTCGCGCCAGGGCTTCATCAACGGCGACATCTCGACCGTGATGAGCCCGCGCACCGTGATCAGCTGGGCACAGAATGCGATGATCTTCGGCGACACCGGCTTTGCCTTCCGCCTCTCGTTCCTCAACAAGTGCGACGAAAGCGAACGCCCGCTGATCGCCGAATATTATCAGCGCGTGTTCGGCAAGGACCTTCCCGAAAGCGTCGTCGGGAAGGCGTGAGCCAGTCCGACTCCCTCGATCGGTTCCGCCGCGTTCTTTCGGGCGCGGCGCGGGCGATCGCGCATGATCCGGAGGCCGAGGTCGTATTCGGGTCGGAGTCCTCGCCCGGTGCGATCGGCAAGGTAGCGCGGGTATCGTCGCCGGGGCCTTCGCTCGAGCCGCGGCTGGTGGCCGAGGCGCGTGGGGCGGCCGACGCGCTGGCCCTTCGATTGCGTCACAGTGATGCCGGGCTCCATGCCAAACGCGCGCCCTTCGAGAGTGAAGCGCGCGCGGTGTTCGATGCGCTCGAGGGTGCCCGGGTCGAGGCGCTTGGCGCGCACAGCATGGCCGGGGTGCGGGCCAACCTCGCCGATCTGGCCGAGGCGCGGGTGCGCGGGGATGCCATCACCCGCGCGCGATCGGCCGAGGAAGTGCCGCTTGCGACGGCGATCGGGCTACTTGCCCGCGAGCGGCTGACGGGGGCGCTCCCGCCCGATGCGGCCCGCGCGGGGCTCGCGTTGATCAGCCCGTGGATCGAGGACAAGGCCGCCGCCGAACTCGACGCGCTAGCGCTGACAATCGACGACCAGGCGGCGTTCGCGACCCTGGCCCGGCGGCTGCTCGAGGATCTCGAGCTCGCCGCGCCCGAGGAGCCCTCGGACGAGCAGCCTGATGAGGGCGGCGACGAGGAGCAGGGCGAGGATGATGGTCCCGACCAGCCCGACGACGCCGGTGACGAGGGGGCCGAGGCCGGCGGCGAGATCGAGATGCGCGGCGAGCAGGACGAGCAGCAGTCCGACGAAGAGCAGCAGCCGACCGAGGACGATCGCGACGGCGACGATGAGGCGACCGGCGAGGACGGCGACGAGGACGCCCAGCCGCGCCCCGGGCGACGCAACTGGGCCGACGCGCCGGTTAGCGATTATCACCCCTACAGGACCCGCCACGACGAGCAGGTCGAGGCGAACGACCTGTGCGACGAGGACGAGCTGACCCGCCTGCGCGCGACGCTCGACCTGCAGATGGCGGCTTTTCAGGGGGTGGTGACCAAGCTGGCCAATCGCCTGCAGCGGCGGCTCATGGCGCAGCAGGCGCGAAGCTGGGATTTCGACCAGGAGGAGGGGCTGCTCGACGCCGCGCGGCTCGCCCGAGTGATCGTCCAGCCGGGGCATTCGCTCAGCTACAAGGTCGAGCGCGAGACCGAGTTTCGCGACACGATCGTCAGCCTGCTGATCGACAATTCCGGATCGATGCGCGGGCGGCCGATCTCGATCGCGGCAATGAGCGCCGACATTCTTGCGCGGACGCTCGAGCGG
Organism: Sphingomicrobium sp.; assembly: GCA_039919075.1. Classification (GTDB taxonomy): domain Bacteria; phylum Pseudomonadota; class Alphaproteobacteria; order Sphingomonadales; family Sphingomonadaceae; genus Sphingomicrobium. Next base: position 7,517 of record JBDSGJ010000027.1, on the reverse strand, counting down.
TGCGGGGTGGCGACCGAGATTCTCGGCTTCACGACGCGGGCGTGGAAGGGTGGACAGAGCCGCGAGGCGTGGCTGGCCGAGGGTCGGCCGGTCAATCCGGGGCGGCTCAACGACCTTCGCCACATTATCTACAAGCGCGCCGACGAACCCTATCGCCATGCCCGGCGCAACCTCGGGCTGATGATGCGCGAAGGGCTGCTCAAGGAGAATATCGACGGCGAGGCATTGTTGTGGGCGCACAATCGACTGATGGGGCGGCGCGAGGAACGGCGCATTCTGATGGTCATCTCGGACGGCGCCCCGGTCGATGATTCGACCGCCTCGGCCAACGGCGGCTCCTACCTCGACGGGCACCTGCGGCAGGTCATCGGCTGGATCGAGGGGCGCTCGAGCGTCGAATTGTCGGCGATCGGCATCGGCCATGACGTAACTCGCTACTACAACAGGGCGGTGACGATCATGGATGCCGAGCAACTCGGCGGAGCGTTGGTCGACCAACTCGCGGGGCTGTTCGACCTGAAATAAAAATGGGGCCGGCATGTTTCCACGCCGGCCCCCCCTCGTTACGCGACGCGAGGGAACTTGAACCGCGATACGCTGCGGACCGACACGGAAAAGGGGGGGGAAACCGCGTCGATGCAAGGACTTATGCCCAGAAGCGGATTGAATGACGCTGAACGGCCCTTGCAGCCGAGGTTCAGTTTTGTGGGGCTCGTCGGTGCGCTGCTGATCGTGGCCGTGCTCGCGCTGGTCACAATCGACCACGCCGAATCGCCTGATCGCTACATGCTCGGTTCGCGCACCGTTCCGCTCCACGCCGTCCCGCTACGGGTCGATTCGGCGGGGGTCCTGCCGCTCCGCTTCGTCGCGGGGTGGCGCTTGACCGCGCCCGATCCGCGCTTCGGCGGTCTGTCCGCCCTCGCCATCGACCATGGCAAGCTGCTTGCAGTCAGCGACAGCGCTGTGCTGTTCCGTTTCGCGCCGCCGAGTGGCGGACCCGCCATGGTCGCGATCTCCGACATCGCCGACGGTCCGCGCTCACCGTCACTAAAGGCCGATCGTGACAGCGAATCGCTGGCACGCGACGCATTCGGACGCGGCTGGTGGGTCGGGTTCGAGACCAGAAACCAGTTGTGGCTCTATTCGCCCGACTTCCGGCGCGCGCTTGGCAAGATCGATTTCACGGTGAAGCGCTGGCCGCAGAACCTGGGCATCGAAGCAATGCTGGCCGACCGTGACGGGCTGATTTTGGTCCCCGAACTGGCGCATGAAGTCGTCAAGGTCGCGGCTGGCAAGGCGCGCAGCGAGCCGCTCGCGGGGGTTGGCTTCAATATTTCCGACATGGTGCAGCTACCCGACGGCGAAACGATCGTCCTGATGCGCGACCTCCGCCTGACCGGGTTCGACATTGCCTTGGGCGCCCTGGTCCACACGCCGACCGGATGGCGCGTCGAGCGGCGTGTGCCACTCAAACTGGGTGTGTTCATGAATGTGGAGGGCGTCACGGCGCAGCGCTTGCCGGGTGGCGCGACCCGGCTGTGGCTGGTGACCGACGATAATTTCAGGACGCCCATGACAACGGCGTTGTTCGCGCTGGATATTCCATCCGGCCGCTGGGCCGGGCGGGCTTCCCGTTAGGCGGCGGCTTCGCCAGCCTTCTTCTTGAGCTCGCGCTTGAGCTTCTGCGCACGCGGGCTGAGCTTCTCGGCGCGAGTCTTGGTCAGCCAATTGTCGAGGCCACCGACATGCTCGACCGAACGCAGGCCGTGGGTCGACACCTTCAGCTTGACGCTCTTGGCGAGCGCGTCGCTAAGCAGCGTAACCTTCTGCAGATTGGGCAGAAAGACCCGCTTGGTCTTGTTGTTGGCGTGGGAAACATTGTTTCCCACCAGCCGGCCCTTGCCGGTCAGCTCGCAAACGCGCGACATGATGAATTCCTGAGTAAAGCGGACGACCGGCGCCCGGAAAGACCGGCCCGATAGCGGGCAAGGCGATTCGCGTCAACCACAGCTCTAGCGGCCGGCCGACGCAACCCGAGCGGTTGAGTCGCGTTGACGACCTAATCGAAAAGGAATTTTTTGTCATGCGCGCCATCCTCCTGCTGCTGATCGTCGCGGTCGTCGCGGTGATCCTCGCCTTTGCGAGTGGCTTCCTCCATTTGAATCAGACCCGATCGGCCGAAGTGCCCAGCGTCGCACTGACCAATGGCGCTGTAGTAACCAAGGGCGGCCAATCTCCGTCGTTCGCGGTCGAGACCGGGTCGGTGTCGGTCGGCACCAGACAGCGCGAAGTGACGCTGCCCAAGGTCGCACTGCCGATGCCCTCGCTTCAGGTCAGTCGTCCCGGCAAGGATGCTCAGGCCGCAGCGGCTGCCAACGCGGTAAAGTGACGATCGCTGCGGAAGCGGTTAGGCCGGTCGCCATGACCGGTTTCCCACTTCCTGCACCGATGGCCCGCGCACTTGCTCTTGCGGCGGAAGCAGCGGCGGCGGGCGAAGTGCCGGTCGGCGCGGTCGTGACGCTCGGCGACGAGATCGTCGGCGAGGCGCGCAACGCGATGCGCTGGACGCTCGACCCGACCGCGCATGCCGAAATCGTTGCCATCCGCCACGCCGCGACCCGGCTCGGCCAGTCGCGGCTCGACGGCAGCACCCTGTGGGTCACGCTCGAACCGTGCGCGATGTGCGCCGCCGCGATCGGCCTGGCGCGAATCGCGAAGCTGGTCTTCGCCGCCGACGATCCCAAGGGCGGCGCGGTCGTCAGTGGCCCCCGGCTATATGCGCTGCCGACCTGCCACCACCGCCCCGATGTCCTCGGTGGGATCGGCGAGGCGACCGCCGCCGAGCAGTTGCGCGCGTTTTTCGCCGCGCGCCGCCGCTGACCCGAAGCCGCCCGCCCTTGTCGCGATGCGCGATTGGCGGTTAGGACGATTTCGAAGCCCATGAGCGCCCCCCTTCCCTTTCCCTGGCTTAGCCTGATCCTCATACTCGCGCTTGTCGGCCTGAACGGGCTGCTGTCGATGGGTGAGCTGGCTATCGTCTCCGCCCGCGAGGCGCGCCTCAAGGGGCTTGCCAAGGCCGGCAGCAAGGGCGCCCAATGCGCGCTCGATCTCGCCGCCGACCCCGGTCGATTCCTCTCCACCGCGCAGAGCGGGATCACCCTGATTGGGGTTCTCAACGGCGCTTTTTCGGGCTCGCGGCTGGGCGACCCCGTCGCGCAGCGGCTGGAACTCATCGGGCTTGGCCACGACAGCGCGCAGCAGATCGGGTTCGGCCTGGTCATCATTCTGACGACCTTCGTCAGCCTCGTCATCGGCGAAATCGTCCCCAAGCAGCTCGCGCTTCGCAATCCCGAGCCGATCGCGGTGACCATGGCGGTCCCGATGCGCTATCTGGCCATCGCCACCGCACCGTTCGTGTGGCTGCTCGACCGCAGCAGTGCCGCCATCTTCGCGCTGATGGGCCTCGCGCGGGAGAGCGAAAATCACGTCACCGCCGAGGAACTTCACCTCGTCGTCGCCGAGGCGCACAGCTCGGGCGTGCTCGAGGAGAACGAGCGCGCAATAATCTCGGGCGTGGTGCGCCTCGCCGACCGGCCGGTGCGCGAAGTGATGACTCCGCGGCGCGAAATCGATTGGCTCGACGCCGACGCCGACCGCGACCAGATCCGCGCCACCCTGCTCGAGACGCCGCATAGTCGGTTGCCGATCGCCGAGGGATCGGTCGAACAGATCATCGGGGTCGTCTCGGCGCGCGACCTGTTGCTGGCGATGCTCGAGGAGCGCCCGCTCGACCTGCGCGGGCTGGCGCGGACGCCGCAGGTCATCCCAGACCTGATGGACGCGATGGACGCGCTGTCGGTGCTGCGCCACGCCGAAGTGCCGCTGGCGCTGGTCCATGACGAATACGGCCACCTCGACGGGATCGTCACGCCGGGCTCGATCCTCGCCGCTTTGAGCGGCGCGTTCGCCAGCGATGCCGACGAAGACGACGACCCGCCGATCATCGAGCGCGAGGACGGCAGCTGGCTACTCTCGGGCGCCGCCAACGCCGATTTGCTGGGTGACCGGCTGGGCATGAACATGCCGTCCGATCGCGATTTCACGACGGTGGCGGGTTTCGCCTTGTCGGTGTTGAAGCGCCTGCCCGAAACGGGCGAGACCTTCGTCCATCACGGCTGGAAATTCGAGATTGTCGACATGGACGGCCGCAAAATCGACAAGCTCATCGCGACCGCGCCTAGGCGCAAGGCGGAAGTGGAGGCTTAATCGGTCGTCATCCCGGGCTTGACCCGGGACCCGCCTGCCTTCGCTTGCTTTAGCAAGTAAGGAGGCAGGCCCCGGGTCATGCCCGGGGTGACGGTTAACTGCTCAAAGCTTCCCGAACGCCTGCTCGTACCCATCGGTATCGCCGCGTGCGAGATAGGCGGCCTGTTCAACGATCCGGTCGCGCGCAAAGCGGCCGCGGAAGCTGCCCATCGCTTGGTCGATCCGCTCGACCTCGTTGGGGGTCAGCCGCGCAATCTGCTCGAAGCGGAAAATCCCCTGGCTATGGAGCAGGGTCGCGAACTTCGGGCCAACCCCCTTCAGCCGCTGGAGATCGTCCGACGCGCCGGGCAGCTCGCCATGAACATGCGTGCGCAGCAAGTCACCAGTGACATCGCTGACCGCCGCCGCGGCTTCGGCGCCAATTCCCCAGCCTTCACGCGAGACCGGAACCGGGTCGGCCTTGGCGAGGGGCTTGGCGTTCGCGCTTTCGGTCATGTGCGGTCGGCGCGGTGCTTCGTCCGACAGGCGAACGCGCTGGCGCGGGCGGAACATCAGGAAGCCGGTGACCACCCCGATCACCAGCGCAACGAGGATCACGGGCCAATAGTGATTGAACAGCTCGACCATGAGCGGAAATTCCTCTCGCGTTTACCAGCGCCGGTGGCGGCGTCTCATTTCGACCAGATAGGCGAGCAGCAGCCCGAATGCGAATGCCGACAGCGTCATGAACGCCGCTTCAGCGAAGAGCGGCATCATCGCCGCGCCTCCGTCGTGAGCGAGCGCGGATCCCACGCCGCCTCGCCGACCCCGGGGAGGAGCAGCATCCGCCGCACAATCTCTTCCTGCTGGAAATCATCGGCCGGTCCCGACAGGATCAGTCGGCGGCGGAGCGGGCCACGCTCGAGATGGGCCTGGACCTGGGTCATTTCGTCCCGGTCGAGCTGGGCGCGGGCATAACCCTCAACCAGGGTCGCGAAATGGTCGGCGCGGCCGAGCGGGCCGTGCCACAGCGCCGTCAGAGCAATCACGATGGCGGCCCCGCCCACTACGCAAGACACATAACGCCTCATCATCACACCCGCTCCAGCTCACGCCAGCCAATATCGCGGCGGTGGAAACCGTCGGCAAAATCGATCGCCGCGACTCCGGCATATGCGCGCGCATGGGCGTCCGCTAGTGACGAACCCTTGCCGGTGACCGCAAGCACTCGTCCGCCGCTGGCGACCAGCTGGCGGTCGTCGAATCGGGTTCCGGCGTGGAACACCGTGACCCCGCCAAGCTGTTCGGCGCTGTCAATCCCGCCGATCGCGCCGCCCGGCGTGGGAGTGCCGGGATAGCCCTTCGCGGCGATGATGACGGCCATGGCGGTGTCGCCCGAAAGCAGCGGGGCGGCCAGCGTCCCCGTCGCAACCCCGTACAACAGCGCCGCGAAATCACCCTCGACCCGCGGCATTATCGCCTCGCACTCGGGGTCGCCGAAGCGGACATTATATTCGATCAGGCTGGGGCCGTCGCGCGTGAGCATCAGTCCTGCGAACAGCACGCCGGAGAAAGGCGTCCCCGCCGCCGCCATTGCGCGGGCCGTTGGAAGCACGATTTCGTCCATCGCGCGCTGCTCGAGCGCGGCGGTCAGCACGGGCGCCGGGGAGTAGGCCCCCATCCCGCCGGTGTTCGGCCCGGTATCGCCCTCGCCGACGCGCTTGTGGTCCTGAGCCGAAGCGAAGGCGACCGCATTGGCTCCGTTGACCAGCGCGAACAGACTCGCCTCCTCGCCCTCCATGAATTCCTCGATGACCATCGCTCCGTCACCCGCCGCGCGGATCGCCGCCTCCGCCTCGGCGCGGGTCATCGCCACGGTGACCCCCTTGCCCGCCGCCAGGCCATCGGCCTTGATCACCACCGGAATCGAGAATCGGTCGAGTGCCGCCAGCGCCTCGGCAACCGTCTCGACCCGCACATAAGCTGCGGTCGGGATCGCATTGGCCGCGCACAAATCCTTGGTGAAGCCCTTCGAGCCTTCGAGCATGGCGGCATCGGCATTGGGCCCGAACACCGCAATCCCCGCCGCCCGGAGCGCATCGCCGACTCCCGCCACCAGCGGTGCCTCGGGCCCGATCACGACCAGCCCCACTTCCTCGGCCCGTGCCAGCGCGACCACGGCCGCCGGGTCGCACGGATCGATGCTGACGCATCTCGCCCAGCGCGCTATGCCGGGATTGCCGGGCGCCGCGATGAGCCGCGCGCAGCTTGGCGATTGCGCCAGCCGCCACGCCAGCGCATCCTCGCGCCCGCCCGACCCCAGCAACAGGATGTTCAAACTCTTGGAAGACGTCACGCCGCAGCTGTTAGCGAATGCCAGGGCCGGGGACAACGCAGCCCCGTTCAGCGTCTCAGAATTGTCGGGCGCGCTCAAGCGAACCGTCGAGGGCGCCTTCGGCCATGTCCGCGTACGCGGCGAAATATCGGGCTGGAAGCGCCACGCTTCAGGCCATTGCTACCTGACGCTGAAGGATGAAAACGCCTGCATGGACGCGGTGCTGTGGCGCGGGCAGGCGGCAAACCTCGCCTTTCGCCCCGAGGATGGCGCCGAGGTCATCGCTTCGGGCAAGCTGACCACTTACCCCGGCCGCTCGAAATATCAGCTGGTGATCGACCGGCTCGAGCTCGCCGGCGAGGGCGCGCTGATGGCGCTGCTCGACAAGCGCCGCCGCGCACTTGCCGCCGAGGGCTTATTCGACGCGGCGCGCAAACGGGCGCTGCCGTTCCTGCCGCGCACCATCGGGGTAGTCACCTCGCCAACTGGCGCCGTCATCCGCGACATATTGCACCGCCTCGCCGACCGCTGCCCGACTCGAGTGATCGTCTGGCCAGTGCCAGTTCAGGGCGAGGGGGCTGCCGCCAAGGTCGCCGCTGCCATTCGCGGGTTCGGCGCGATGGTTGGCCCCGACCGCCCCGACCTGCTGATCGTCGCGCGCGGCGGCGGCTCGATCGAGGATCTGTGGGCGTTCAACGAGGAGGAGGTGGTTCGCGCCGCCGCCGAATCGCCGATCCCGCTGATCAGCGCGGTCGGGCATGAGACCGACACGACGTTGATCGACTTCGCCTCGGACCACCGAGCGCCGACTCCGACCGCCGCCGCCGAACGCGCGGTACCGGTGAGGGCGGAACTGCTTGCCAGCCTTGAGGAACTCTCGGCAAGAAGCCGCCGCTGCCTCGCCCGCGGCGCCGACCGGGCGCGGGAAAAGCTTGCG
>JBDSGJ010000026.1:0-12100 GCA_039919075.1 Sphingomicrobium sp. | reverse complement strand
CAATGTCCGTCAGCTCGCCAGCGTGCTGTTCCGCGCCGCGCTGCTCGCCGATTCGGGCCTCACCGCCGAGCATTTTCCGCACATCGCGGTCCAATCGCGCTTCACCGGGCGCAAGAGTGATTTTGCGCCGCAACTGAGCGAGGCCAACCAGGACGCCGCGCTCGCCGCTGCCTCGCCGGTGACGCTGTTCCGCGAAGATGGCCATATCCGCAGCATGGAGGAGATCGAAGCAGATCTCATCCGCCTCGCCATCGGCCATTATCGCGGCCGCATGACCGAAGTCGCGCGGCGGCTTGGGATCGGGCGCTCGACGCTTTATCGCAAGCTGGGCGAGCTGGGGATCGATACGGCTGCTTAAAGCCGCGGGGTCAGCGCCTGGTCGCGCAGGCCGCGCCAGATGCGCAGCGCTTGGACGGTTTCAGGGACGTCGTGGACGCGTAGCAGCTGGGCGCCCTGCTCGGCGGCCTTGAGCGCGAAGGCGAGGCTCCCGGAGAGGCGCTGGTCGGCGGGGGCTTCGTTCGAGAGGGCGCCGATCGTGCGCTTGCGGCTGGCGCCGAGAACCAACGGGCAGCCGAGGCCGTGGAAGAGGGCGAGGCCGTTCATCAGCTCAAGGTTGTGCGCGACCGATTTGCCGAAGCCGAAGCCGGGATCGATTAGGATGTTCGCGCGATCGATTCCGGCTGCTTCGGCTGCGGCAATCCGCCCTTCCAGCCAAAGGAAGATTTCAACGAGTACATCGTCGTAGCTCGGCGCCTCCTGCATCGACGCTGGGTCGCCCTGATGATGCATCAGTACGACCGGCACACCGGCGGCGGCGGCGATCCCCGCCATCCGTTCGTCAAACGTCAGGCCGGACACGTCGTTGACTAGTCGCGCGCCTGCGCCAAGCGCGGCCTCGACCACGGCGGCCTTGCGCGTATCGATCGAAACCGCCGCGCCGCCCGCCGCGAGTTGGCGGATGACCGGGACGACGCGCTCGATCTCGTCGCCTTCCCACACGGTTTTCGCGCCCGGACGAGTGGATTCGCCGCCGACGTCGATTATCGCGGCTCCCTGCCCGGCCATCGTCGCGCCCGCCTCGGCGGCTTCGGCGCTGGCGTTGGCATGGCCGTCGCCCGAGAAGCTGTCGGGCGTGGCGTTGACAATGCCCATGACCTGCGGCTGATCGAGGCGGATGGTGCGCTCGCCCATCTGGAGCGCGCCGCGCGGGGCGGTGAGCCGCGCCCAATCCGCGGCCATGGCATCGTCGAAGCGAGCTTCGATGCCCTCGACCGGGACCAATTCGGACGCAGTGCGGCGATTGCCGTCGATCGTCAGCAGCTCGACCGAGGCAAACCAATTGAGCCCGCCGGCGAGCCGCGCCACCTTGCCGTCATGGCCGAAGGGCGCATCGAGGAAGCCGGTTGGTCGGAGGAGCGTGCGCTGCACGAATAGTTAGCTCAGCTTCGCAATCGCGCCTGCCGTATCGACCATGCGGTTCGAGAAACCCCACTCATTGTCGTACCAGCTGAGTACGCGCACCAGCTTGCCTTCGAGCACTGCAGTCTCGAGGCTGTCCACGGTCGAGCTGGCGGCATCGTGGTTGAGGTCGATCGAGACCAAAGGATCGTCGGTGTACGCAAGGATGCCCTTGAGCGGGCCGCTTTCGCTCGCCGCCTTGAGAATCGAGTTGACCTCCTCGACGCTGGTGTCGCGGCCCGGGGTGAAGGTGAAATCGACAACGCTGACATTGGGGGTGGGCACGCGGATCGACGAGCCGTCGAGCTTGCCCTTCAATTCCGGCAGCACCTCGCCGACCGTGCGGGCAGCCCCCGTCGTGGTCGGGATCATTGACATGGCAGCGGCGCGCGCGCGGCGCATGTCGGGGTGGATCTGGTCGAGGATCTTCTGGTCGTTGGTGTAGCTGTGGATGGTGGTCATCAGCCCGCGCTCGATGCCGATCGAGTCGTTGAGGACCTTGGCGAGCGGCGCGAGGCAGTTGGTGGTGCACGACGCGTTGGAGATGATCTTGTGCTCGGGCGACAGCTTGTCCTGGTTGACCCCGAACACGACGGTCAGATCGACATTCTTGCCGGGAGCCGAGATGAGGACGCGCTTGGCGCCCGCATCGAGGTGCTTCTGGCCGCCTGCGCGATCGGCGAAGAATCCGGTGCATTCCAGCGCGATGTCGATGCCGTTGGCGGCGTGAGGCAGGTTGGCGGGGTCGCGCTCGGCCGTGACGTGGATGCGCTTGCCGTTGACGATGATGTCAGTACCGTCGGCCTCGACTGTCCCCGCGAAGGGACCATGGACGCTGTCGCGCTTGAACAGCATGGCGTTGGACTTGGCGTCGGCGAGGTCGTTGATTGCGACGAGTTCGAGGTCATGGTCGTTACGCTCGAGAATGGCGCGCGCGACGAGCCGCCCGATGCGCCCGAATCCGTTGATCGCAACCTTCGTCATAGCATGTCCCTTTGCTTGAGGAGCGCGGTGACGCGCTCGATGATCTTGGGGGCGGTGAGGCCGAATTCGTCGTAGAGATCGGGTGCCGGGGCCGAGGCACCGAAGCGGTCGATGCCGATGCGCAGGCCGTGCAAGCCCGTGTAGCGCTCCCAGCCGATCGTCGTCCCCGCCTCGATGGAAACGCGCAATATCTGGCGGTTCGAGACGTCAGGAAGGATGTCCTCGCGGTAGGCTTCGTCCTGACGGTCGAAGCGGTCGGTCGAGGGCATTGAGACGAGGTCGGTGCCGACGCCCTGCGCTTCGAGCGCGTCGGCCACATCGCGCGCGATTTCGACTTCCGAGCCGGTCGCAAGGACGATGACGCGACGCGAATTGGTCGCGGCGCGGAGACGGTAGGCACCCTTGGCGGACAGATTTTCGGCCTTGGCGACGGTCCGCATCGGGGCGAGGTTCTGGCGCGAGAGGGCGAGCAGCGAGGGGCCTTCGTCGGCGAGCGCGGCGGCCCAGCATTCGGCGGTCTCGACCGCGTCGCACGGGCGATAGACGGCGAGGCCGGGGATCACGCGGAGACTTTGCAGATGCTCGACCGGTTGGTGCGTCGGGCCGTCCTCGCCCAGCCCGATCGAATCATGGGTCATGACGTAAATTACGCGCGACTTCTGCAATGCGGAGAGGCGAATCGCGGGGCGGCAATAGTCGCTGAAGACGAGGAAGGTGCCGCCATAAGGCACGATCCCGCCATGCAGGGCCATGCCGTTCATCGCCGCAGCCATCCCGAATTCGCGGATGCCGTAATAGATGTATCGCCCGCCATAGTTGGAGGAGTCGAGCGGGGCCTGCCCCTTGGTCTTGGTGTTATTCGAGCCGGTCAGGTCGGCCGATCCGCCGATCGTCGCCGAGAGCGCAGCGTTGATCGCCTCCAGGGCCATTTCCGATGACTTGCGAGTCGCGACCGTCGGCGGCTTGGCGAGCAGGGTTTCGAGATAGGGCTTGAGCCAGGCGTCGTCGCACACGCCCGACAGGCGCTTCTCGAAGTCGGCGCGCTTCGGGCTTGCCACAAGTCGCGCCTGCCATGCCTGATGCTCGCTCGCCCCGCGCCCGCCCGCCGTCCGCCATGCCGCCAGCACGTCGTCGGGGACGGTGAATTCCTCCGCGGACAAGCCGAGTTCCTTGCGCGCGAGCGCAACCTCGTCCTTGCCCAGCGCCGCGCCGTGACTGCCCGAGGTGCCCTGCTTGTTGGGGGCGCCATAACCGATGATCGTGCGGCAGCGGATCAGCGTCGGCCGCTCGTCGGCGCTGGCCTTGTCGATCGCCTGCCCGACCTTGCCCGCGTCGAGCCCGTCGCATTCCAGCGTTTGCCAGCCGCATGCACCGTGACGCGCCATGACGTCCTCGCTGCGGCTGAGCTCGGTCGATCCGTCGATCGTGATTCGATTATCGTCCCACAGCACGATCAGCCGGCCGAGCTTCAAATGGCCGGCAAGCCCGACCGCTTCATGGTTGATCCCCTCCATAAGGCAGCCGTCGCCAGCGATGACGAAGGTGCGATGGTCGACGAGCTCGTCGCCATAAACTGCGTTGAGGTGGCGCTCGGCGATGGCCATGCCGACCGCCATGGCTAGGCCCTGTCCCAGGGGCCCGGTGGTCGCCTCGACTCCGGGAAGCTCGAAATTCTCGGGGTGCCCGGCGCACGGGCTGTGCAATTTGCGGAAATTCTTGATATCCGCCATCGTCGGCTGGGCATAGCCGGTCAGGTAGAGCGCGGCGTAGATCAGCATCGAGCCATGCCCCGCCGACAGGACAAAGCGGTCGCGGTCAGGCCATTTCGGATCGGCCGGATCATATTTGAGGTGGCGGGTGAACAGCGCGGTGGCGGCGTCGGCCATCCCCATCGGCATCCCGGGATGCCCCGAATTGGCGGCTTCGACCGCATCCATCGACAGCGCGCGAATGGCATTGGCTAAACGGCGTTGAGTCGGCTGCATGGCACCTCGTGGGACGGCCGTTGCCCACCCCGGGTGGCCGATGAGCCGGTGCCTATTGTCGCTCGGCGGTGGAGCGTCAACCTCGGCTCCCGCTTGCCGCTCCCTTTTAACCCCGGTAGGCGATGCAAATGGAAGATTCCGCCCTGTCCGACGCGCTTGCCCGCGCCGAACGCGCGCTCGAGCGGATCGAGCGGGCGAACGCCGCAGCGAAGAGCGGCTCGGCGCGCGAGCTTGCGCTGCGCGACAAGGTGCGCGGCGTGGTCGCTGAACTCGACCAGATGCTCGCAGGCGCGCGTTAGCATGGCAGAGGTCGATCTCTCGATCGCCGGGCGCTCTTACCGAGTCGCCTGCCGCGCTGGCGAGGAGGACACGCTTCGCGCCGCCGCCGCGCTGGTCGATGGCAAGAGCAAGGAAGCGCTCGCCGGGCTCGGCAGCATGACCGAATCGCGCCAATTGCTGTTCGCGGCGCTGCTCCTCGCCGACCAGATCATCGACAAGCGGCCCGATGCTCCCCCCGCCGCACCCGCCACTCCCGAACCGGCGCTGGCGGTCCGAGTGGCGCTTCTTGCCGAGCGACTCGAGATATTGGCTGGGTCGCTTGAGGAACAGGGCCCGAACGCCTAAGTAGGCAAGTGACGGGTACTGCCTCGTACGAGCTTAGACATCCCTGAGGCGATTATTACTCCTAGGGGGCTGGCCCTGGCCGGATCCTGGTCCGGTCTATCTGGTCCCCACCTGACGTTTGTGGCGTCAGAGGATTTCGTGCAAACGGCCATGGTGGTCCCGTCACCCTCCCCGCTCGCCGATAGCGCCGCCGCGAAACAGTCGCTTCGCCGTATCCTGCGCCGAGCTCGACACGACTATGTGGCGTGCCTCAGGCTTGACGAGCAGGCCGAGCTTCAGTCGCGGCTGGTCGATCATTTGCTGCCGGAATTGCGCGGCCGACGCTGTGTCGCTGGCTATGCCCCGATGGGGAGCGAGATCGACCCGCAAATGCTGATGTGGCACGCCGGCAATGCGTCGATCAACGGCGCCTATCCGGCCTTCGCCGACGCCGCCGCGCCAATGCATTTCCGTGGTGGCCAATGTGCCGAAGACAGTCCCGTCGGAGGGGTGCAGCCCCCCGCTCAGGCACGTGTAGTCGAACCTGACCTCGTCCTGGTCCCGCTGGTGGCGGTCGACCGGCAGGGCAATCGGCTCGGCCAGGGCGGGGGCCATTATGATCGCGCCCTGCCGCGGCTGCGTGCGGAAGGGGCACGGATAATCGGGGTCGGCTGGGCGATGCAACTGATCGCCATCGATCTTCCGGCTGACCCGTGGGATGTGCCGCTCGACGCCTTCGCCTCCCCAGATGGATTGGTGGAATTTGCATGACCCGAGGTGGCCGCACCGTCGTCGGCGTGTTCGCGATCATCGCTCTGATCGCGCTGTGGGCGCTGATCGTTGCCGCACTTGCCAACCACATCGCGCCCTGGCCAATTTGGGGCCAAAGCTTGTTCTACCTTTCCGCAGGGTTGGCCTGGCTGCTCCCCATGCGTCCGCTGCTGGTGTGGATGAACAAGCAATAACAGCAGCTTAACGCACAAACTTGAACCAACGGTATTAACGCGCTATATCAGTGGCATCATGGTTTCGCTGACTTTTCAACGCCCTTTGCGGCTGGCGCGCGCCTATCCACGCGAGGCGGCAATTGCGCTTGGCGCAGTCGCGTTCAGCGCCGCCGCAATGGCCAGTGTCGTCCATCTGTCGCCGCAGCATGGCGCGCTTGCTTCCCCGGCAATCATCGAGGTCGGGCCCCCGCCGCCGCCCGAAAACGCAATCCAGAACGTCGCGCCCGACAAGGCGGTTGCGATCAATCAGACCATTCCGGTGACCGCGCCGGCCGGCCCTGCGGCACCCCGCTTTACCATGGCCGCCGCCAGTGCCAACACCCGCCAGTCGGCGCTCAATTGCCTCGCCGAAGCCGTCTATTACGAGGCCGGGCAAGAGAGTGACGAAGGCCAGCGCGGGGTGGCGCAAGTCGTCCTCAACCGAGTCCGCCATCCGGCCTTCCCGGCAAGCGTCTGCGGAGTGGTTTATCAAGGCTCGACCCGCCCGACCGGCTGCCAGTTCACCTTCACCTGCGACGGCTCACTCGCCCGTCGCCCCGACCCCGCCGGATGGGACCGGGCGCGCAAGGTCGCCGCGGCGGCGCTTGGCGGGGAGGTTGCCCCAAGCGTCGGTTACGCGACCCATTACCATGCCAATTACGTCCTCCCAACTTGGGCGGCGACACTGGCCAAGTCTGACGTGATCGGCGCGCATCTGTTCTACCGCTGGAACGGCGACTGGGGGCAGCCGGGCGCGTTCACTCAAGCCTATGTCGGCCACGAGGCAAGCCCCGAGGCGCTGCGCAGTGCCGCCCTGTCGGCACATGCCAGCTATATCGCGGCCGGAACTCCCACGGCGGGCCATGTTGCCCCTCCGATCGCCACAGCGCGCGCCGACGGGCTCCCCGTAGCGCAGCAGCCCAATGGGCGAGTGACGCTTCACTTCACCCCGCAGGCCCGGGCGGCGGTCGAAGCAGCGATCGCCAGGCCGCGCGAACATGACGGCAAGGCGCTCGGCGCGATTCTCGACGCCGGGGCTCCGGCGACCGACCAGAAACCGCTCGGCTGACCCTGTGCCCCGGTGACCCCCGTCGGCGCCTCTGCTAGACACGCTCGATGAGCGGATTTTCCCCGGCCGAACGGGTCGATGTCGACAATCAGTATCGTGCGCTGGCCAAGGGGCTCCACGAGCTTGGCGGTGATTGGGCAACGCGGCTCCGCGCAATCCTCCAGCGGGCAGAGCAGCCGCCCAATGACGCCACCGTGGCGCGAGACTTGGTTGCCTCCGAACTGCTCCGCGGGATCGCCAGCGACGGGCGCAGTCCGCTCACCATCCGTGGCTACGCGCTTCCTGGAGATCTCAGCGCCGCGCTCAAGGATGCCGAAGTCATGGGTCGAGCGCTCGGGCCGCACGTCCACAGTCCGAAGCGAAGCCTGCTGACGCTGTTCGCCAGACCGCCGCAACGACTGTCGCGCGAAGCGCGCGAGGCGCTGATGCGCTGCCGGATGATCGGCGCGCAGTTCGAGCGGCGCGCCAGCCAGCCCGGCCGTTCGGTGCGCGCCCGCTAGCCCCTTGCGGGACGTTCCATTGCCGGTTCTGGCGGGGCTTCGAGGCGGTGCATCATCGCCAGCCGGATCCGGTCGAGCCTGGTCTCGATGCTTTCGTAATCGCGGTCCAGTGTCCGCGCCGCCGCGAGCTGCCGGGCAGTCACCGCGCCCGCGCTGAACCCGCCGCGATCGGCGACGCCATATCCCCCGATGAGCAGCACGGCATCGTCGAACGCGACGCAGAGATCATAGCCGCCGAGCGAAGGCGCGGCGTGGAAGCGCAGGTAACAGCGCTGGCTGGCGTCGGCCGCCGCACCGATCCCGCCGCTCTTCAATATTCGCCTTGCCGCGTTTTCGGCGCTAATAATGATGTTGCCCGATAGCGGTGACGTGCCGAGCGGGACGCGGTTGACTGCGCTGGCCGCTGCAGGCTCATCGTCATCGCTCGACATGACCGGCCGGCCCGGCGGGAAATAGCGCCATTGGAGATCCCAGGCGAGGTCGGTCAGCGGATCGCGCTCGACCCAGACGACGATCCCGATTGCCCCGGCAAGCGCCAGCAACCACGACCACCGTGATCGCTTCTCGGGCCCCCTCGCGGCGCCTGCGCGGCGGAGTATTTGATGCCTTTGATAGAGTGCGGCCGCACGGTCGGTCGGGCTCGGCGCGGCGCCAGGGCTGGCCGGTCGCGTGATGTCGGCATAGGCATGATTGATCGACGCCGCCCGCGCGGGGTCGCCGCCAAGGTCGGGGTGGTGGCGCTTCATCAACGCGCGATAGGCACGATCGACCGCGGCGCGATCGGCCCCGGGCAAGAGGCCGAGCTGGGCGTAGGAGGCAGGACTGGCGGACATCGGCGCGCCCGTTGCTAGCGCGGCCCGCGCCAAGCGCCAAGCGCCTCGGCAAAGAGCTTCTCGACGATGCCAGAAAATGGCGCGAGTGACGGGACTTGAACCCGCGACCTCCGGCGTGACAGGCCGGCGCTCTAACCAACTGAGCTACACCCGCTTGGGGTGGCGGCGAACTAGGGGAGGGTCCGGGGCCTGTCAACACGACTGGCGGGCGCGAGCGACATTAGCCGTCCCCCTCTTCCTCGCCGTCGCCGACATGCGTCAGGACTCCGTCCTCGAACAGGAAGCCGGCGATGTCGGGCATCCCGGCGGCACCGAACACGGTCTTGATGATGATCAGCAGCGGCACCGCGAGCAACGCCCCGGTCGTCCCCCACACCCACGCCCAGAAGCTCAGCGAGACGAGGATCAGCAGCGGGTTGATCTCGAGCTTGCGGCCGACCAGCGAGGGGGTGAACACGTTCGCCTCGATCAGGTGCATGCCAAGGAAGATCGCCGGGGGCATCAGCGCGTGCCACACGTCGGGAAAAGTCATCAGCCCGCCGAACGCGAGCAGTATGACGCTCGCTATCGGGCCGAGGTACGGGATGTAATTGAGCACCGCGACGATGCCGCCCCACATCATCGGCGAATCCATTCCCAGGAACCACAGGATCGCCGCGGTCAGCGCGCCCATGCCGATGTTGATCAGCGTGATCGTGCCAAGATAGGTCGAGGTCGCCTCGACCACCTGCTGGATGACTCGCGCCGTGGTCAGTGCGCCCTGGAAGCTGCCCCGGCTGACGATCGTGCGCTTCCTCATGCCGGTCCAGCCGGCGAGGAAGAAGAAGATCACGAGCAGCGCGAAGAATAGCTGAATCAGCAGATGCGGCGCCTGGGTGGTGATCGAATCGATAACCGTGCTGGTTGATTCGAGGCGCACGGTCCGAATCGACTTGGGCTGCGTCGTGGTCGCCATCTTGGCCGCCGTATTGTCGATCCAGTGCTGCAGCGACTTATACAGGTTGAGGACCGGATCGAGCGTGTGGCGGACCTGGTCGATGCGCTGCGGAATGCGCTGGACCCAGTCCATCGCCGGCAGCACGATCGAGGCGAGCGCGAAAATCGCGATGCCGAGGAACAGGATGACGCACAGCAGCGCCGCCAGCTTCGACGGCACGCCACGCCGCTCGAACCATTCGAGCAACGGCACGAGCGCAATCGCAACGACCAGCGCGGCGGTCGTGGGAAGGAAGAATTCGGCCCCACCCTTGAGCGCAAACGGCACCGCGAGGATCAACCCTATCCCGGCGATCAGCGTCAGCGAAGCGATCAGCCGGACCCGCTTCAGCCCGACATGCTCAAGGTCCTGCGCTTCGCCCTCGACTTGGGCGGGGGTGCGGGTTGGGGTGTCCATCGCGGCGACCATAGAGTCCGCGGCGGCGCTGCCAAGCAAAACTCTTGGCGCGGCGTTGGTGCCCCCGGTCCGACTCGAACGGACACTCCTTGCAGAACTCGATTTTGAGTCGAGCGCGTCTACCATTCCGCCACGGGGGCAAGCGGGGCGCTGTCTAGCGCGGGGCGGGCGTGATGGTCAATTCCTCGGTGGCTGGCGGCGGTAGCTGAGGGCTTCGGCGATGTGGATCCGGCCGACGGGTTCGCTTCCGGCGAGGTCGGCGATGGTTCGGGCGACCTTGAGGACGCGGTGATAGGAGCGGGCGGAAAGGCGCATCGCCGCTGCCGCGCTGGCGAGGAGCGCGCGGCCGGGTTCGTCGGGGGTTGCGACCTGTTCAAGCAGTTCGCCATCGGCCTCGGCATTGGTGCGGATGCCGTGGTCGGCGTAGCGCGCGGCCTGAAGCTCGCGGACCCGCGCAACGCGTGCGGCTACTGCCGCGCTTCCTTCGGCGGGGGGTGGCAGGGTGAGGTCGGCTGCGCTGACCCCCTGCACGTCGACATGAAGATCGATCCGGTCGAGCATCGGTCCCGAGACTCGCGCCTGATAATCAGCGGCGCAGCGCGGCGCTCGGCTGCACGCGAGCGACGGGTCGCCAAGGTGGCCACAGCGGCACGGGTTCATCGCCGCGATCAGCTGGACCCGCGCCGGGAAGGTGACGTGCGTGTTGGCGCGAGCGACGGTCACGGTGCCAGTCTCGAGCGGCGGCTGGCGGAGCGAATCGAGCACCGGGCGCTGGAATTCGGGGAGTTCGTCGAGGAACAGCACGCCCAAGTGCGCGAGGCTTATCTCGCCGGGGCGCACCTTCAGCCCGCCACCGACTAGGGCGGGCATCGACGCCGAATGGTGGGGCGCTCGGAACGGCCGGGTACGGACCAGGCGGCCGCAGTGAAGCTCGCCCGCGACGCTCGCGATCATCGACGCTTCGAGGGCTTCGGATGGCCCGAGACTGGGCAATATGCCGGGGAGGCAGGCGGCAAGCAGCGACTTGCCCGCGCCGGGCGGCCCGATCATCAGCAGATTGTGGGCGCCGGCCGCCGCGATTTCGAGCGCGCGCTTGGCGGTTTCCTGGCCTTTGACTTGCGCGAGGTCGGGACCCCTGCCCGGCTCCTCGGCCTCGCCGGGCACTGGCGCCGGAAGTAGCGACGACCCTCGCAAATGGGCCAGTAGCGAGAGCAGATCGGGCGCGGCGAGCACTTCGATCTCGCCCGCCCACGCCGCCTCCGAGCCCTGCGCGGCCGGACAGATCAGGCCCTTGCCCGCCGCCGAGGCATGGAGCGCGGCGAGCAATACGCCCGACGAGGGCGCAATCCGCGCGTCGAGGCCAAGCTCGCCGACCACCACATAATGGCTTAGCTGCTCGGCATCGACGACGCCCATGGCGGCGAGAAGGGCAAGCGCGATCGGCAGGTCGAAATGCGATCCTTCCTTGGGCAGGTCGGCGGGCGACAGATTGGCGACGATCCGCTTCGGAGGCACCGATATGCCGAGCGCCGAAATCGCCCCGCGAACCCGCTCGCGACTTTCGCCGACGGCCTTGTCGGCCAGACCGACGACGGTAAAGCTGGCTCGGCCGGGGACCAGCTGCACCTGAACTTCGACGCTGCGTGCTTCGAGCCCGAGATAGGCCACCGTGGAGACGATCGCGACCATCAGCGGGAAACTCCCGCTGGGCACACGTCATATTGGAATGCCAATCGGCCCCCTAGTCTCGGCGCGCGCAGGCTAGGCGGGCGCGGCGCCGTGCACAAGACTTGCGTCCACGCCCCGTATTTCCCACATCACGGACATGTTCACGCGCGAAAAATGGCGGGCCTTCCTCGATCACCCGGCGGTCGAGATGATGTTGTTCGTCCTCGGCGTGCTGCTGATCATCGCCTCGCCGCTCGCCGGGATTATCCCGGGGCCGGGTGGAATCTTCGTCTTTGCGGCGGGGCTCGCCCTCGTCCTGAGAACCAGCATGTGGGCCAAGCGGCGCTATGTTCATTTCAAGCGCTGGCAGCCGAAACTGGGTGCATGGTCCGACTGGGGTCTTCGCCGACAGAGCGCAAAGCGCCGCACCGAGCTCGAAAAGACACGTTGCAGCGACCCATCGTCGGTGCTCGGCGATTGACTTTGGCCTGCTCGCTGCGTATCGGCGCCCGTGACGAGGCCACCCGTGCGGTGGCCCTTTTGCATTAGAACTTTGAAGGCATGAGCGATGAAGCGCACTTTCCAGCCGAGCAATCTGGTCCGCAAGCGGCGGCACGGGTT
>JBDSGJ010000025.1:0-58785 GCA_039919075.1 Sphingomicrobium sp. | reverse complement strand
TAGCGACCTCTGTGCTCACTGAAATTACAGCCTTTTTTTCATTTGGCACGCTTCCTGCAATGTTGTCGGCATGGGCCCAATCAAGGGTCCCGACACAAAAAGGGAGTTTTCAAATGTTCGTATCCGCCCGTCAGACCGCGACCGCCCTGGCCGCCGCCTTCATCACTTCGCTGCTGTTCGTCAGCTCGGCCACCAGCGCGTTACCGATCGTCTGAACCGCATCGTCACAAAGAGAAATAAAATGAACCAACGTTTTCTCCTCAACCGCGAGCAGGGCAAGGTGATGGGCGTCGCCGCCGGCCTTTCGGACTGGACCGGGATCGACGTGCTGGCCGTCCGCGTCGGCCTGATCGTCGCGACGCTGCTCACCGGGCCGGTCGCGATCCTGCTCTACATCCTGACCGGCTGGCTCGCGACCGACGACCGCTAGGAAGCGCGCGCGAACTGCGCCACAAGCGTGGCCATGTTCATCCTCGCGCTGACCCTCTTGCTCCAGGCGCCCCCGCCGCTCGACGAGATCGGCAAGACACTTGAGCAAATGAATTCGGTCGGCCCCGAGCAGCCCTCTGATGCCCAGGGCGTCATCACCATCCCCGACAACCCCGCCGCGCCGGGGTTCGTCGTTCCCCCGCCGCCGAGCCCGGACGTGTTCGGCACCCGCGCCGCGCCCGGCCGGATCGACGGCACGGCCGGAGCAACCTGGCTCCGCGTTCGCGACCAAGGCACCGATGCCCCGTGGCTCGAAACGCTCACCCGCCCGGTGCGAGCGCTCAAGCCGGCGCAACAGCTCGGCTACGTCCAGGCCAGCGTCAATCACCGCGTCGCCTATCGCGACGACCGCGATGGGTGGGGGCAGGAAGATTATTGGGCGACCGCCGCCGACACGCTGCGCACCGGCGGCGGCGACTGCGAGGACCTCGCAATCGTCAAATATCAGGCGCTCCGTCGCCTCGGCTTTCCCGTCGACAGCCTGTATCTCAGCATCGGCCGCGATACCGCGCGCGGCGACCATGCGCTATTGTTGGTCCACCTCGACGGTCGCTTCCTCGTCCTCGATGATCGCAACGACCGCCCAACACCGGACGAGCAATTCCACAGTTTCGTGCCCGTGCTGACCTTCGCCGCGAACACAGAATTCGTCCACGGTCGCTGATTGCGGAAGGCCTTCCCGAAACGCTGGCAAGCGCCTAGCATTACCCGGGAAATGGAGATTCGCCGATGCGCCGCCTGCTCGCCCTGATCCTCGCCACGGCGATTGCCGCCCCCGCCAGCGCCGCACTTAACGTCGGCGCCAAGGCCCCCGACTTCGAGACCACCGGCGCGCTTGCCGGAAAGCCGTTCCACCTCCACCTCGCCGATCAGCTCAAGAAGGGTCCGGTCGTGCTCTATTTCTTCCCCAAGGCGTTCACCGGGGGCTGCACGGCGGAGGCGCACGCGTTCAGCGAGGCGACCGCGCAGTTTAAAAAGGCCCACGCGCAGGTCATCGGGATGAGCGCGGACGACCTCCCGACGCTTCAGAAATTTTCGGTCGAAGAATGCCGCAACGCCTTCCCTGTGGCGACCGCCTCGCGCGCGACGATCAAGGCCTATGACGTCAAGTTGCCGATTGTCAGCATGACCAATCGCACCAGCTACGTCATCGCCCGCGACGGGCGGATTGCCGTGGTCCACAACGAAATGAGCTGGAAGGACCATGTCGCCAAGTCGCTCGCCGCAGTGCAGGCGCTCAAGCCCTAAAGCGGCGCGCTTTGCAATTGGGGATGCGCAGCGGCTAGAGGCTCGGCCATGACCGAACTCGCCGACACGCTTGACCAGATTGCCGCCGCTCCCGACCTCGCCGCTCTCGAAAGCTTGCGGGTGGCGCTGCTCGGCAAGTCAGGGCAGATCACCGCACTGCTCAAGACGCTCGGCGGCATGACTTCCGACCAGCGCGCGGTCGAAGGCCCGCGCATCCAGGGTTTTCGCGAAGCCGCCGCCGCCGCCGTCGCCGCGCGCAAGGATACCCTCGAATCCGCGCAGCTCGACGCCCGCCTCGCCACCGAGCGGCTCGACCTCTCGCTCCCCGCGCGCGATACGCCGCGAGGTTCGGTTCACCCCGTCAGCCAGGTGATGGACGAGCTGACCGAGATTTTCGCCGACCTGGGTTTCGCGGTCGCCGAAGGGCCCGAGATCGAGGACGACTGGCATAATTTCACCGCGCTCAACATCCCCGAGACTCACCCCGCGCGGGCGATGCATGATACATTTTATGTGACCTCTGCGGCGGATGAGCAGCCCGCGCCAATGGTGCTGCGCACCCACACCTCGCCGGTCCAGATCCGCACCATGCTGGCCAACAAGCCGCCGATCCGGATCATTGCCCCGGGGCGGGTCTATCGCAGCGACAGCGACGCGACCCACACCCCAATGTTCCACCAGATCGAGGGGCTGGTGATCGACAAGGGGATCACCATGGGCCACCTTAAATGGACCCTCGAGACCTTCCTCAAGGCGTTTTTCGAACGCGACGACATCGTCATCCGCCTGCGCCCCTCCTACTTCCCGTTCACCGAGCCGAGCGCCGAAATCGACATCGGCTGGTCGATGGAAAAGGGCCGCCGCGTGGTCGGCGGGTCGGAAGGCTGGATGGAAGTGCTCGGCAGCGGGATGGTCCATCGCAAGGTGATCGAAGCGTGCGGGCTCGACCCGAACGAGTGGCAGGGGTTCGCCTTCGGCACCGGGGTCGATCGGCTGGCGATGCTCAAATATGGCATGGACGATTTGCGCGCCTTCTTCGACGGCGATCTGCGCTGGATGAAGCATTACGGCTTCTCGGCGCTCGACGTGCCGACGCTCAGCGGGGGAGTGGGGGCATGAAGTTCTCGCTGAGCTGGCTCAAGGAGCATCTCGAGACGCAGGCCGATGCGCAGGCGGTAGCCGACACGCTTAACCGCATCGGGATCGAGGTCGAGGGGATCGACAATCCGGCCGAGGCGCTGGCCCCGTTCAAGGTCGCCAAAGTGCTCACCGCCGCGCCGCATCCTCAGGCCGACAAGCTGCAGGTGCTGACCGTCGACACCGGCGAGGGCGAGCCGCTCCAGGTCGTCTGCGGCGCCCCCAACGCCCGCGCCGGAATGCTGGGCGTGTTCGGCGGGCCGGGGGCCTATGTCCCGGGCAGCGCCATGACGCTCAAAAAGGCGGCGATCCGCGGGGTCGAATCCAACGGCATGATGTGCTCGGTGCGCGAGTTGCAGCTGGGCGAGGAGCATGACGGGATCATCGAGCTTCCCGCCGACGCGCCGGTCGGTGCATCCTTCGCCGACTATGCCGGGCTCGACGACCCGATTTTCGACGTCGCGATCACCCCCAACCGCCAGGACTGCATGGGCGTGCGCGGGATCGCGCGCGACCTTGCGGCGGCGGAGCTAGGTACGCTCAGGCCCTTGGCCGAGGTCTATCCTCTGGGCGCGTCGGCCGCGACCAGCGGCGCTGCGCCCGATGTGCGGACCGATGACGGCGCGGGCTGCCCAGCCTTCTTCGCCCAATCGGTGTCGGGGCTGACCAATGGCACCTCGCCCAACGGGCTTCAGAAGAAGCTCAAGGCAGCGGGGCAGAAATCGATTTCGCTGCTGGTCGACATCACCAATTTGCTGACTCTCGATCTCGGGCGACCGCTCCACGTCTATGACCGGGCGAAGCTGGTCGGAGCGCTCGTGGCGCGCAAGGCGCGGGCCGGGGAGACCGTCGCCGCACTCAACGGCAAGACCTATACTCTCGACGAGACGATGACCGTCATCGCCGACGACGCGATGGTCCACGACATCGGCGGGATCATGGGCGGCGAGCATAGCGGGGTGTCCGCGGCGACCACCGACATCATCATCGAATGCGCCTACTTCGACCCCCAGCATATCGCCCGCACCGGCCAGAAACTGATGCTCACCAGCGACGCCCGCCAGCGCTTCGAGCGCGGTGTCGACCCGGCCTTTCTCGACGAAGCGCTGGCGCTTGCGACGCAGCTGGTGATCGAACACGCCGGTGGCACCGCAAGCCCGGTGACTCGCTCGGGGCAACCCCCGCTCGAGCCCAAGCGAGTGGGGTTCGCGCCGTCGCTGACGGAAACGCTCGGCGGTATCCAGGTTACCGAGGAGCGGCAGCGAGACATCCTGCAATCGCTGGGTTTCAGCTTGGAGGGCGGCGAAGCGATCGTACCAACTTGGCGCCGGGACGTCGATGGCCCTGCCGACCTTGTCGAGGAAGTTACGCGGATTGTCGGCTATGACCACATCCCCTCGACCCCGCTCCCCCGCGCCGACGGGGTTGCCTTCCCCACCGCCACCCGCGCGCAACTGGTCGAGCGCCGAGTCCGCCGCGCCGCCGCCGCGCGCGGCCTCGACGAAGCGATCAACTGGAGCTTCATTCCCGAAGCCGATGCCGAGCGCTTCGGCGGCGCGGCGTGGACCATCGCCAACCCGATCAGCGAGGAAATGAAGGCAATGCGCCCGTCGCTGATCCCCGGCCTGATCGCGGCCGCGCGGCGCAATGCCGACCGTGGCGCGACCTCGATCCGCCTGTTCGAGATCGGGCGGCGCTACCTCGCCGAGGGCGAACGCGCGACCGTGGCGATCCTCCTTGCCGGCGACAAATCCCCGCGCGACTGGCAGTCGGGCAAGGCGCGGCCGTTCGACGCGTTCGACGCCAAGGCCGAAGTGCTGGCCCTGCTCGACGTCGCCGGCGCCCCGACGGCGAACCTGACGCTGACCCCCGACGCTGGCCCGACCTGGCACCCCGGCCGCTCGGCGACGCTCGGGCTTGGCCCGAA
Source organism: Sphingomicrobium sp. (assembly GCA_039919075.1). Taxonomy (GTDB): domain Bacteria; phylum Pseudomonadota; class Alphaproteobacteria; order Sphingomonadales; family Sphingomonadaceae; genus Sphingomicrobium. The sequence goes on along the minus strand of JBDSGJ010000025.1, from coordinate 53,984 downwards.
GACGATACTGGCGTCGTTCGGCGAACTCCACCCGCGCCTGGCCAAGGAGATCGAGGCCCCCGCCGGGATGGTTGCGGCGGAAATTTATCTCGACGCCATTCCCGCTCCGCGATCAACCAGCCGCGCGCGCGCCGCTTTTACCCCGCCCGCCTTGCAGTCCGTCACGCGCGATTTCGCCTTCCTCGTTCCCGCCGATCTCACCGGAGACGCGCTCGTGCGGGCGGTGCGCGGCGCGGACAAGCTCGCCATCACTGCGGTTCGGCTGTTCGACCGCTTCGAAGGCGAGGCTGGCCTCAGCCTCGCGGTCGAAGTAACCCTTCAGCCGGGCGACAAGAGTTTCACCGACGCCGACATTGCGGCAATCTCCGCCAAAATCGTCGCCGCCGCCGAGAAATCCGGTGCCCGCCTGCGCGGCTGAGCAGGCGGTCCGCGCCGCCTTCGCCGAGCAGGCGCGGTGGTGCCGCCAGCTCGACTCGCCGCTGACCGCGCGGGTCTGCGATTGGCTGGCCAACAATTCCTGGCCCGAGGGCGAGGTCACGCGCCGACTGTGCGCATGGCCGGCCGACCCCCGGCCCTCGGGCGACGCAGTGCCGCTGCGACTCTGCGGCGGGCTTCATGCGGGCGTGCGCGCGGGGACGCTGCCAGCGCTCGCCGCCTGCTATCCGCCGAACACGCCCCCCGATCCCGCTCGGCTCGGCGCGGCACTCGCCAACGCGATGACGTCGCCGGGACTAGCCGAGTGGCTCGACCGCCCGCCGCAGACCAACGAGGTCGGTCGCGCCAATGCCCTGTTCGCGGGGCTGCTGGCCTTCGCCGAGCGCTTCCCGCTACCCATCGCGCATTATGAACTCGGTGCCAGCGCCGGGCTCAATCTGCGGATGGACCGTTTCGGCTATGACCTCGGCGGTCTTCCTACGGGCGATCTGGCGTCACCGCTCCAGCTCAAGCCCGAGTGGCGCGGTCCGCCGCCGCCGCCCGCGCGGATCGAGGTGCTCGGGCGCCATGGCGTCGACCTGACCCCGCTCGAACCGCTGATCGATGGTGACCGGCTGCTGGCCTTCGTGTGGGCCGATCAGGCGCGACGGATCGCGCAACTTGCGGCGGCCCTTGCGGTGGCGCGGTTACAGCCGGTCAACCTCGACACCGGGGATGCAGCGGGCTGGATCGAGGAGAAGCTGGCGGAGCCCCAGCCTTCCGGCACCGCCCGGCTGATCTATCACTCGATCGCCTTCCAATATTTCCCGCCCGATACGCAGGCGCGAGTGACGCAGGCGATCGAGCGCGCCGGTGCCACCGCCACCGCCGCTACGCCCATCGGCTGGCTCCGCTTCGAACGTACGCCCGACGAACAGGACCCGACGCTGCGCCTGCGCAGCTGGCCCGGCGGCGACGACCGCCTGCTCGCGACCTGCCACCCGCACGGCAGCTATATCAATTGGCTCGACGACCCTCCAGCGCGTTGATCCCACGATGGACTCGCGCCTCAATCTCCGCGCGCTTCAGGCCGGGCGGGATGGTCTCGCCCACCCGCCAGGTGACCACCCCGGGCCGCTTGATCAGCCCCTTGGGCCACACCAGCCCAGCATCGACCGCGACCGGCACCACGGGCAGCCCCGTCGCCCGGTAGAGCGCGTAAAAACCCGGTTTCAATTCGGGCTGCTCACCCACCGGCACCCGCGTTCCTTCGGGGAAGATTACGACCGGCCGGCCGCTCGCCGCCGCCGCCTTGCCCGCCGTGACGAGGTTGCGCAGCGCCGCCGCGCCGGCCTCGCGGTCGACTCCGATCACGCCATGGATCTGGGTCAGCCAGCCGAACAAGGGCATGTGGCTCAGCTGACGTTTCATGACCACGATCGGCGCGTCGAACACGCGCAGGGTCGCCACCGCCTCGTACATCGACTGATGCTTGACCGCGAAGAGGATGCCGCCCGCTGGCAACTTGCCCTCGAACCGCTCCTCGATCCCGATCAGGTGGCGCGTCAGGAAGAAATGGAAGTTCGACCATCCGCGCACCACCACCCGCATCGGCCGTTCACCGAGCACCGACACCGCCAGCCCGGTGAGCACATAAAGCAAGGTTCCGGGGTAGAAGATCAGGTTGAACAGCAACGATCGGATCAGGTTCATACGTCGAGCCAGACCGCCATTCGCCGGAGCAGATATTTATTATATTCGCCAAACAGCGTCATCAAATTGGGCTCGGTCCGCACCCCGTCGGGGGTGATCTCATAGCCGCGCCCAAGCTGGCTGCTGAACTCATAATGCGCGCGGCGCATGTGCCAGTCGCTCGTCACCAGCATCAGCGAGCGATAGCCGTGCGCATCGAGCCAGCGCTTGGCTTCGTCGGCGTTGGAGCGCGTGTCGACGCTCTCCGACCCCAGATCGACGCAGCAGGCGAGCAGCGCCTGCTTGCCGCCCAGCCGCCGCGCAAGATCGGCCTTGGTCACCGACGGGTCGGCCCCGGCAATCAGCATCCGCGCAGCACGGTGCTGGCCGAGCCGCTTGATGCCCTCCTCGATCCGCCCGCTGCCCCCGGTGAGCACGACGATCGCTTCGGTCGTCGCTCCGGCGGGCGCGGGCCGGCCGAGCGTGACGCCGAACAGCGCGAACAGGATTGCGTAGATCAGCACGATCAGGGCGAGCGTGCGCAGCGTCACAGGCTCGCCCTCAAGGCGGCCAGGACCGCCGACCGCGCGACCAGTGTCGCCAACGCGGCGATGACGAAGGGCAACAACGCCAGCAACAGCAGGTCGCGCGCGTGGAGCAGTGGCCCGCCGCTCAACTCGGCGATCCACCCGCTCCCGCCGCCGAGGATCGCAAGCAGTACCAGCCCCGCGACGGTCCCCCCAGCGATCCCTCCGATCAGCGCGTCGATCGCGATCCGCCGCTGGAACAGCGCCGCGACCTGGGTGTCGGTCGCGCCGACCCCGTGCATGATCTCGATCGTCGCGCGGTTGGTGTCGAGCGCGCCGCGCGTCGCGAGCACGACCACGGCGGCGCTGGCCAGCGCGACGAGCATCACCAGCGCAACCGCAAGCAGGCTCACTGCATGGAGCGCCGCAAGCAAGGGCCGTAAACTATCGGCATGGGCGATGAAGCGCGCGCCGGGGACTCCCGCCTCGATCCTGCGGCCGATCGCAGCGGCATCGCTGCCCGGCGCAAGGTCGACGTCGATCATTGCCGGCAAGGGCAGGTCGGCTCCCGCCTCGATCGGTCCCAGCCAGCGCTCGAGCGTCGCGCGCATTTCATCCGGGCTGACGGGGTGGAGCGCCGCAACCCCCGGGGTCGCGCGCGCAACCGCCATTGCCGCAGGCTGGCGCGCCTGCCCATCGGCGAGCTGGATTGAATAGCGCTGGCTCACGCCTCCTGCGATGATCCCGGCGACATTGGCAATCGCGAGCCCCGCCGCTGCAACGACGATCATCACGAACAGCATGATCGCAATCACCCACGGGGTTGCTCCCCGCGCGCCGCTCCCGGGCAGCAGCCGCCGCTCGGGCGCTGAGGGGAGCAGCCAGTTCACGCCCTGCCCCGCGCGGGGGGATAGCGCAGCGTCCCGACCGGATCGGCCAGCCCGCCATTCTCCAGCCGGATCAGTTGCGCCCCCGGAGTTGCCGCAATCAGCCCGAGGTCATGGGTCGCGACCACCACCGTCGTCCCCTGCTCGTTCATCGCCGTCAGCAAATGGAGGATCCGCTGCGCCATTGCCGCGTCAACATTGCCCGTCGGCTCATCGGCGATGATCAGTTCGGGCCGGGCGATCACTGCGCGGGCAATTCCGACGCGCTGTTGCTCGCCGCCCGACAGTGTCGCCGGCCGGGCGCTGGCGCGATCGGCCAGCCCGACCCACGCCAGCATCTCGCGCACCGGCCCCTCGATGTCGATCTCGGCCGCTCCACTCATCCGCAGCGGCAGCGCAACATTGTCGAACACCGACAGATGCCGCGCCAGCCGAAAATCCTGAAACACCACCCCGATCCGGCGGCGCAGCGGCGGCAGCGCGTCGCGCGCTAGTGCGTTGACCTCCTCGCCGAACACCCGGATCGTCCCGCGCGTAGGCCGCTGGGCGAGGTACAACAGCTTGAGCAGCGACGTCTTGCCCGCCCCCGACGGCCCGGTCAGGAAGGTGAAGCCGCCCCTGGCCAGGCGGAAGTCAAGGTCGCGCAACACTTCGCCGCCGGTGCCATAGCGAAGGCCGACCCGCTCGAATTCGACAATGGCTTGTTCCCCCGGCACGTTCCAGCGTGTCGCACAGTGGGCGCCGCCTTGCCAAGCTGAACGCATTGCTGTTTATCCGCGATCAAGATTCCCGCAGGAGCCGGCGCGCGCATGATCCTCACCTGTCCAGCCTGCGGCACCAGCTATTCGGTCAAGGATGGCGCGATCCCGCCCCACGGCCGCACGGTCCGCTGCGCCGCCTGCAAGCATAGCTGGCACCAGCCGGGCGAGGCCGGTCCCGCCGAGCCGATCGCGGCCGAGCCGCCCGCCGAAGCGCCAGCACCGATCGCCGAGATAGCGGCACCGGCATCGTCACCCGCGATCGACGAAGCCGTGCCTGGCTTCCCGGAACCGGAAAGCCCGGACGACAGTTTCGCGGCCCCACCGCCTCCGGTTGAAGCGGACGAGTCCGCCTTGCCCGACGACGCTGCGACCGCCCCGAGCGGCGCCCTCGAGGCCGCCGTGCCCGATGAAGCGCTCGCCGCCGACCAAGCCGCCGAGTGGAACGACGCAGGCTATGGCGCCGACGAACCCGCCCCGCGCCGCAAGGGGCCGCTAATTCTGCTCGGGCTGGTGCTGCTGATCGCCACTCTTGCCGCCACGACCTGGTTCCTCGCGCCGCGCGCGTGGATGGCGCGTGCCGGGCTGGTCGCGGCGAGCAGTGACAGCCCGTTGCAGCTGATGGTCACCAGCCAGGACCGGCAAAAACTCGCCAGCGGCAATGATCTCGTTTCGCTCAGCGGCCGCGTAATCAACCCGACCGACGCGACCCAGGCGGTGCCCGCGCTCCAGGCCGATCTGCGCGATGGCGGTGGCAAGCTGGTCTATAGCTGGACAATCGCCCCGCCGACCGCGCGCCTCGCGCCGCGCGCAAGCGCCAGTTTCAACGCTGCCGAACTCGGCGTTCCCGCCAACGCGACTTCGCTTACGCTTCGCTGGGCAAGCTAGCGGGGTTGGGCGAGCCAGGTTCTTACTGAAACTCGACCAACCGCGCGGGGCGAAGCGAGCCGTCCACCGTGACGATCGCCGAGCGCAGCCGGGCCCCGGGCTCGTCGGACGACCGACCAAGCGTAACCGACGCCCCCGAAATGATACGGACCCTGATTTCCGCGCTCGCGACGGCACCGCTCGGCGCGAAGCGCGCGTGCTCGAGGGGCGTGGCGGCGGGCGCCATCGGCAGCGTCGACGCAGCAAGCACAAGCGCAATCATGCGGCCGACAATGCACGCCGCGTCGGCAAGGTAAACAGCGCGTTTACCACTGTCCCAAGGCGGGACCCCGCGACGCTTCGCCGTCCTTCCCCTGATTGGCGTTGCGTGGGCGGGAACGCTTTGCTAGGGGCCGCGCCTTGCCAGGGGCTTCCGCTTGCGGAGCCTGTCTCACGTGCGGTCGTGGCGGAATGGTAGACGCGCAGCCTTGAGGTGGCTGTGGCCGAAAGGCCGTGGAAGTTCGAGTCTTCTCGACCGCACCATGTTCCTTCCCAAGCCATGGGGACGAACATTCCCTCAATGGGTTAATCGCGCTTGTCCGAAACCTCCGAAGTGGTCGCTTCTCTGCCGACGCGCCGCGAAACTCTTATGGTCGCCGCCCTCCTGCTGGCCGTGACGATCGCCGCCCGTGCGCAGACCTTCGGCAATCCGCTCCTTGGGTTCGATGAACAATATTATCTGCTGGTTGGCGACCGGATGCTCCACGGCGCGGTGCCGTTCGTCGACCTGTTCGACCGCAAGCCGGTCGGGCTGTTCCTGCTTTACGCCGGAGCGCGTCTCCTGGGCGGGGAAGGGACGCTTGAGTATCAACTCCTCGCTGCCATCTTCGCGCTGGCGACAGCGTTCATGGCCTGGCGGTTCGCACGGCGGTTGGCGGGTGGCGCGGGCTCGCTGGCGGCGGCGATGGCCTATCTGCTGTGGCTCGATTTTCTCGGCGGCGAGGGCGGCCAGGCGCCGATATTCTACAATCTGGCGATGGTCGCGGCTGCCATGGTGACCGCTCAACTGGTCGATGGGCGCCGCGTGAAGGTCGTCGGCGGCGCGCTCGCGATGCTGCTCGTCGGCCTCGCCATGCAGGTCAAATATACCGCCTTGTTCGAAGGCATTTTCTTCGGCTGCGCGCTGCTGTGGGCTGCATGGCAACAGCGATGGTCGGTACCCCGGCTGAGCGTCCTAGCGACGGTCTGGATCGCGGCGGCGCTCGCCCCAACCGTCCTCGCCCTCGGAGTTTATGCCGTGCGGGGCGAAGCCCACGCCTTCGTCTTCGCCAATTTCGAATCAATGTTCGGCAAGCTGTCCGATCCGCCCGGAACCAGCGTCACCGGCCTGCTAAAGATCCTCGGGATCCTCGCGCCGCTATTGGCCTGCGCGCTCACCGCGCCCGCCTCAGCCGACCCGGCCGTAGCGAGGCGGCGCCGTTTCACCCTGCTGTGGCTGCTCGCCGCGCTGGCGGGGATGCTCGTCATGGGCAGTTTCCCCGCCACGCATTACGGGCTCCCGGTGCTGCTTCCGGCGGCGATCGCCGCTTCGCCGCGCCTCGATCGCCTCGCGCGCCACCGCGCCGTTTTGTCGGGGGTCTTGCTCGCGCTGCTGATCGGCGGACAATTTCTGCTCCATGCCCAGCAACGCGCCCACGGCACCGCCAGCGACGCGTCCCGCCTCGCCGCCGCCGCCGACCCGGGGCGGGCGGGGTGCCTCTATGTCTATGACGGCTATCCCGCGCTTTACCGGCTGACGAACTCCTGCCTGCCAACGCGGTTCGCCTTCCCCGGCCACCTCGACACCGCCAACGAAGCCAGTGCCGCTGGGCTGGGGGTCGATCCGACGCAGGAGGTCGGCCGAATCATGGCCACCCGCCCGGCCACCGTGGTGATTGCGAATCCGCCATTCGAACGGCGCAACCGCGCGACCTACGCCATCGTCCGCGCCGAACTTGCCCGCCACTATCGCCAAACCTTCGATCTCGCGCTTGGCAAGGGCCGTCACCGGCTCGTGTTTCGCCGCGTCGAGTAGTGCTGCTCGCCCGAGCCTAGCGCCCCGAAACCTTCTCGCCGATCGTCCCGGTGCTGGTCGAGCTTCGCGTCGAGGGGTTGGCGGCGATCGTCTTCTTGACCTCGGTTTTGGGCTTGCGGGCTTCCTTGTTCGACTTTTTCTGACCCTTGGCCATGATCGCTCTCCTGCGCTGCGGTTGCACCTGCGGGCACCCTAGCCCGCGCCTTCCGATTGCGCCACCATGGCGCGTTCAGGCTCCGGCCTCGCGCGGCGCTAACCCTCGCCCGGCGCCCGCGCGCGAATGGTCAGCGCGTGGACTCGCCCGGTCATCAGCGCGCCGAGCGCGGCGTAGACCAGTCGCTGCCGCCCGACCCGCGACTGCCCGGCAAACGCCGCGCTCTCAATCTCCAGCCGGAAATGCGATTCGCCGCGCCCGTCGTGCCCGGCATGGCCCTGGTGATGTGCGCTCTCGTCGATCAGGGTCAGGGCGGTCGGGGCAAGCGCCAGTTCGAGCCGGCGCTCCATTTCGGCGGCAACGGGGCCAGTGGCAGGATTGGTCATCCGGCCTATATAACAGCCATTCGAAGATCGGACAGACGGAAGCCAAGTGGCGTCGCGCAATCAGAAATTCCACGGGCGGGTCGAAAATGCCGCCGAGCGCTGCGGGGTCGGCGGGTGCAGCGAACCGGGCGAGTTCCGCGCCCCCATAACCCCGGGTGATTTCGACGGCCCGGGTGAGTGGCGCTACCTTTGCCTCGACCATGTCCGCGCGCACAATTCATCCTATAATTTCTTCACCGGGATGAGCCCCGACCAAATCGAGGAAGCCCAGTCCCCGATCGCCGGATGGGAGCGCCACAGCCGCCCCTTCGCCCATGGTGGCAGCGATCCGCCCCCGGCATGGAGCAATTTCCACGACCCGCTCGACGCCATCGCCGCGCGCTTCCGGACCCGCCGCGAGGACGGCACGCGGCCGGGCGGAAGTGGCTGGGGCCAGCCCGACCGCTTCACCGCCGCCGAGCGAAGCGCGCTCCACCTGCTCGGCCTCAAGGAAAACAGCGATCGCACCGCGCTTCGCCAGCGCTATTCGGAACTGGTCCGCCGCTTTCACCCCGACCGCAACGGCGGCGACCGCAGCCACGAAGCCGCGCTCGCCCGCGTGATCGAAGCCTATACCCTGCTCAAGCGCGCGTCGGGCTTCGCCTGAGTGGTGGCGCCCGGATCCCCTGGCCCGCGCATCCTGGTCGACGCCGACGCCTGCCCGGTGAAGGACGAAATCTACCGAGTCGCCTTCCGCCGCAACGTCGCGGTGCGGGTCGTCAGCAACAGCCATTTGCGCGTCCCCGATCACCCGCTGGTCGAGCGGATCATGGTGTCCAGCGGGTTCGACGCCGCCGACGATTGGATCGCCGACGAGGCCAGCCCGAGCGATGTCGTCGTCACCGCCGACATTTTGCTCGCCGAGCGCTGCCTCAAGGCGGGCGCGGCGGTGATCGGGCCGACCGGAAAACCCTTCACCAGCGGATCGATCGGCAGCGCGGTGGCAATGCGCGCGATCATGGCCGACCTTCGCGTTGGCGGCGATGCGATCGGCGGGCCAGCCCCCTTCAGCAAGGCCGATCGCTCGCGTTTCCTCCAGGCGCTCGACGACTCGTTGGTGCGGATCGAGCGCCGCTAAAAACGAGATTATCATAAACGGCCTTGGACAGCGCTGACGGTGTGCGGCGTTTTGCGTCGGCGTGACCTTCGTGAACTTCCCCTCCGTAAACGGGCGATCTGGCGCGAGCGGCGGAATTTGCGGTGTCACCTTCGTGACTTGGGGTGGCGGCGGTCGGGGCGCGGGCCGGGCCAGCCCGGCGCGGCCAGCGGACCGGAGCGGACAGGATCCGGCCCCAGGCGAGCCCGAACTCCCGGCCCGGCCCGGACCGGCGAAAGCGATAGGCCCCCTCGCGGCTCATCCCCACCGCCGCCGCTGCCGCCGTCACCGATTTCGTGCGCAGCAGGATCGTCAGAAAGCCGACCTGCCGATCAATCGTCCAGCCGTCACGACGCGGCGTGGTGGGGTGGGGCGTAGCGGCGTGCGCGGCGGCGAGGAAGTGCGTGTCCATTGACAAGGATAAAGCAAAGCGTGCGCAAATAGGACAGCGAAAAGTAGCGGCGAGTGTGAGAGAGCATGCAAACCGCAGCGCGCGCTGGGCCGTCGCCGAAGAAGGCGCCATTCCACCTAAAGCATGTCGACCCCCGACGGATCCTTCCAATGCGCGAAGGCCGTAGCGCTTGGCAGGGGCGGTCGGCGCGCTGAAGGTCGCGGCCGCAGGCGTGCCCGCAAGGCCACTGACGACCCCGGCTAGCGTGAGCCCAGCATCGCTCGGCGGCCGCCGAGCGATGGTTCATACAGATTGGGCACGATCTGGTTGCCACGCGCGTTGCGGGCGATCGCCTCGTCGAGATCGCGCAGCCTGATCGGCTTGGCGATATGGTCGTTCATCCCCGCTTCGCGAAACGTATCGATCTGGTCGGCCATGACGTTCGCACTCAGCGCGACGATCGGCGTCGTTCCGGTTCTCCCCGGGAGCAGCCGGATCAGCCGGGTGGCGGTGATCCCGTCCATCACCGGCATCTGGATGTCCATCAGGATCAGGTTGAATTCCCCCTGCTGAATCGCGACGATTGCCTCCTTGCCATTGTTGGCGATGACCACGCTGTGCCCCTTGCGAGTCAGCAGCGCCGCCGCCAGCTCCTGGTTCACCGGCACGTCCTCGACGACCAGGATGGTCAGGGCCGCGCCAGGCCGCGAAGCGCTCAGCGGCGGAAGCCTCGGCTCGCTCGTATAGCCGACTTCGCGAAGATTCACCTCGAACCAAAAGATCGACCCGCCCGCCGGATTGGGCCGGTGGCCGATGCTGCCGCCCATCAGTGTCACGAGGTTGCGGCAGATCGCCAGGCCGAGCCCGGTCCCGCCATGCTCTCCGCCGATCGCCGAATTGGCCTGCGCAAAACGCTCGAACAGCTGCCCGTCTTCGCTTGCCTTGATGCCTTGTCCGCTATCGGTCACCGTGAACAGGATCGCGCGGCTAGCGTCGGGCCCGACGCTCCCGTGGGTGACGTCGAGGGTCACGCTCCCATGCCGGGTGAACTTGATCGCATTGCTCAGCAGGTTGAGGAGGATCTGACGCAGACGACCGTCGTCGCCGACGAATGATCTGCGCAGCGACCGATCGATGTTGAGCGCCAGCGCGAGCCCCTTGGTCTCGGCCGACTGGCGGACGATCGAGGCGCTGCTTTCGACCAGAAAGTCGAGGTCGAAGGCGTTGCTGACGAGGTCGACCTTGCCCGCCTCCATCTTCGAAAAGTCGAGGATATCGTTGACCACTGTCAGCAGCGCGTCGCCCGCCGTTTTGACCAGCTCGAGCTGGCGACGAACCGGCGCCGCAAGCGTCGGTCCTTCGAGGATGAGATCGGTGAAGCCGATGATCGCGTTGAGCGGCGTGCGCACCTCGTGGCTCATGTTGGCGAGGAACGCCGCCTTCGATTCCAGCGCTTCCTGGGCTTGCCGGCGCGCGCCTTCGAGCTCGGTGATGTCGACGAATACGCCGAACAGCGACACCACCCGGCCAGCGGCATCGGTTTCACTCACGCCGTGCGAGCGGATGTGGCGCAGTTCGCCCCCCGGTCGGCTGATCCGGCAGTTCGCGTCCCAGCCGATGCCCTCCTTCAGCGCCAGCCGGGTTGCGCCGCGCTGGCTCGCCGCGTCCTGCGCATCGAACAGCGCCATGATGGCACTCCGGCTCGGCGTCATACCGGCCGGAAAGCCGCAGATCTTCATAAATTCGTCGGAGCAGCTCAGCCGCCTGTCGCGCAGGTCGATCCGCCAGTGACCGACCCGGCCCATGCGCTCGGCAAGCCGAAATTCATCCTCGCTCCGGGCAACGGCCTGCTCGACGCTGCGGCGCGCGAGATCGGAGCGATAGAGCAGGAGGATGCTGCTCATCATCAGCACGAAGGTCACCAGCACATTGGCGAAGACCTGAATCGCGACCCCCTGGCCGTGGTCATAGACGCCATAGCGCTCGCCGCCGACGCGCATCAGCCCGACCGCGACGGGGACGAACACGGTCAGCGGAAGAACGAACCGCGCCAGCTGGCCGGCCGGGCCGCGATCGGACAGGACTCGCAGAAAGCAGGCTCTGGGGTGGAGGCCGAAAATCCCGATCGCGGTGATGAGAAACGCGATCGCCGAGTGAAGCGCCATCGCATTATAAGCCCTGACCTCGTACAGCGCGACGATCCCCAGCACATAGCCGATGACCGCGAACAGCGCGATCGCGATCAGCAGCAGGCTCAGCCCCTGCGACACGAAAATACCGACCTTCGAGCGCGATTTACCGGCGATCAGCGCGACCCCGGCGAGGATCAGCGCGACGGCGGTATTGGGCGCCATGCGATTGGGCGGGACGCCGACGCCGTGCCCGAGCTTCGCCGCAAACAGCAGCTGGTCGATTCCGAGCGGACCGCCCTGCGCGAGCTGGGTGAGCTTGGCGATCCCGATCCCCGAAATCAGTCCGCCAAGCAGCGCGATCCCGGCAAACGGCAGGCGCGGCATCAGCGCCAGGGTGAGCGCGATCAGCAGGAAGCTCGTCGCGCTCATCGGGTTCATCGCGGTCAGCCCGGGGATCAGCTGGGTCAGCGCAGGGAGATCTTCGATCCACCCGATCAGCACCAACCCTGCCACCGCCGCGACGAACCCCGCCGCGGCAATCGGAACCGATGCGCCGGGCACAGCCCCGAGGGATTGGCCATGCCCGTCGGACGTGCCTCGAATGCGCGGTCGCTGGCTCATCCAGCGACGGATAAGGCAACTCTTCTACCGCCGGGCTAATAGTCACTCCAATCCGGATGCGTCTCGCTGCGGATGCGCTTCGGGCTCGCGCCCCAGGGCCGGATCAGTCGTGCTCGCGACCATTGGCGCCGATGTACAGCTCGTTGCCGCCCTCGCGATAACGAGCGCTCATCTGCGCCATTCCGGCCTCGGCTTCCTCGACCGCGATCGACTGCTCGAGCGGCGCATTCTGCTTGGCGGCGAAGTCGCGCACTTCCTGGCTGATCTTCATCGAGCAGAATTTGGGCCCGCACATCGAGCAGAAATGAGCGGTCTTGGCGCCCTCCGCCGGCAAGGTCTGGTCGTGGTAATTCTCCGCCGTGTCGGGGTCGAGCGAGAGATGGAACTGGTCGCGCCAGCGGAATTCGAAGCGAGCACGGCTCAATGCATCGTCGCGCAGGCGCGCGGCGGGGTGGCCTTTCGCCAGGTCGGCGGCGTGGGCGGCGAGCTTGTAGGTCACAACCCCGACCTTGACGTCGTCGCGGTCGGGGAGGCCAAGATGCTCCTTCGGCGTGACATAGCAAAGCATCGCCGTGCCGTACCAGCCGATCATCGCAGCGCCGATGCCGCTGGTGATATGGTCATAGCCGGGCGCGATGTCGGTGGTGAGCGGCCCCAATGTGTAGAAGGGCGCCTCGCCGCAGACCTCCAATTGCTTGTCCATATTCTCCTTGATCTTGTGCATGGGCACATGGCCCGGGCCCTCGATCATCACCTGGACGTCCTGCGCCCAAGCGCGCTTGGTCAGTTCGCCGAGCGTGTACAGTTCGGCGAATTGCGCTTCGTCATTGGCGTCGGCGATCGAGCCGGGGCGAAGGCCGTCGCCGAGACTGTAGGCGACGTCATAGGCCTTCATGATCTCGCTGATCTCGTCGAACCGCTCGTAGAGGAAGCTTTCGCGGTGATGGGCGAGGCACCATTTGGCCATGATCGACCCGCCGCGGCTGACGATCCCGGTGACGCGCTTGGCGGCGAGCGGGACATAAGGCAGGCGGACCCCGGCGTGGATGGTGAAATAGTCCACCCCCTGCTCGGCCTGCTCGATCAGCGTATCGCGGAAGATCTCCCAAGTGAGGTCCTCGGCGACGCCGCCGACCTTCTCGAGCGCCTGGTAGATCGGCACCGTGCCGATCGGGACGGGCGAGTTGCGGATGATCCACTCGCGCGTGTCGTGGATGTTGCGCCCGGTCGACAGGTCCATGACGGTGTCGGCGCCCCAGCGGATCGACCACACCATCTTGTCGACTTCAGCAGCCACGTCCGACGCGACCGCGCTATTGCCGATGTTGGCGTTGATCTTGACGAGGAAGTTGCGGCCGATCGCCATCGGCTCGGACTCGGGATGGTTGACGTTGTTGGGGATGATCGCGCGGCCGCGGGCGACTTCGTCGCGGACGAATTCGGGGGTGACGAAATCGGGGATGGCGGCACCGAAGCTTTCGCCGTCACGGATGGTTTTCGCAAGCGCGTCGCGGCCGAGATTCTCGCGGTGCGCGACATATTCCATCTCGGCGGTGATGATGCCCTTGCGGGCATAGTGCATCTGACTGAGGTTGTGGCCGGGCTTGGCGCGCAGGACGCGGCGGCGGACGTTGGGGAAGGGGGCGACGCCGCCCGAGCGGTCGGGGCCGAGCTGGCCATTATCCTCGGGGCGGGTTTCGCGGGCGACGACTTCCTCGACATCGCCGCGCGCGCGGATCCAGTCGCGGCGGAGCTCGGCGAGGCCGGCGTTGATGTCGATCGTGACGTTGGGGTCGGTGTAGGGTCCCGACGTGTCGTAGAGCGTGACGGGGGGCTCACCCGACGAGGCTTCAAGGATGACCTGGCGCATCGCGACGTTGAGCGGGCCGACATGGACCTTGCGACTGCCGCGAATCGGCCCCGTCGTGACGCTGGGGGTTTCGCCGACGGGGGTCTTGCTGATCTTCGGATCGATATCGGCCATTGGTCACTCCACTTTACGGGAGCGGTCGACTGGCCAATCCGGCGGACTGGTTGCGCCCACTCCCTACGCCCGCGCTAACGGGATCAGGTTCAGCGGGTCGCAGTCACCAGGCACCATGAAAGTAGTACTTTCATGGCATACCTCAACTGCCTCTCAGCCGCTCATCGGCTCCCCGGGGATGGCGGACATGTAGACCTTTGCCGGGCGGCGCGCCAGTGGCGACGCGGCCCGGCTTGGCAACCAGCGCCGGTCAGCGCTTGAGGCTTGCGCGATCCTCCTCAGGGGTGACGACCCCGTCGTGATTGGCGTCGGCGCGGTCGAATCGGGCAAGGCCGCGTGCGCGATATTCGGTGAGGCTGACCTTGCTGTCGCGGTTCTGGTCGAGCGCGGCGAGAATCGCGGCGGGATCGGCGGCGGCAGGGCGCGGCATGGCGCTTGCCGCAGCGTCGAACTCGGCCTGGCTCAGCTGTCCGTCGCGGTTGGTGTCGAGGCGGGCGAAGGCATCGCGGCGGCGGGCGAGCGCGGCGGACTCGGCGGACTGGCGCGCGGTCGTCTCGGCGCTGGCCAGCTCGGCCGCAGAGACCACCCCGTCATGATTGGCATCGAGCGTGCGGTAGCCGCTGTCGAGCCGCGCGACGAACGCAGCGCGGCTGATCGGCGCGGGTGCGGCGATCGTTGCGGGACGCTTCACGGCGAGCGGCGCGGCAACCATTGGCGCGGCGGCGAGCGCGGCAGCGGCGAAGGTCAGGGGAAAAGCGGACATGTTTGTGGTCCTTTCGAAGCGGACAATGAGCCGAACAGAGGGTGCGAGGCCGCGCGAAGCCGCCCCGACATCTTGGTCATGAACGGAATGGCTCCGGATGTGTGGCAAGAATGAACCGTTTTGGATGGTGCCTATTGCCTGTCTCGGGACCGAACATTGGTCGCAAAGGCTGACGGTGCAGGTGGCCGGCGCGGTCCCGCAAGCCAAAGATAACCCTTAAACTGGAGCAAGTTCCGGGCCTCGCCGCATTGTGTTGTTAAAGTTCCCGCCATAGCCAAGGATCATCAAGCGCCACCTCCCGACCGGGCTGGGTGCCGCCAGTCGAACGTCTGCGACCACCCGTGTCGAGGCGAACGCACTGTCGTGCCCGATCGTGAGGAGCGCATCATTCGCACCACCAATCCGGTTCGCGCCGGAGTGGCCACAGGGGGTTTCGTCATGACCAATCGCACCTATGTTCGCGCCCGTTCCGCTACTGCCCGTTCGCCCATCGCAGCGGTTCGCTCCGGCTTCATCGGACATGGTTCAGCCGCCCCTGTCGGATCCGGGAGCAGTGCGGGCCGTCGTCGCGAGTTGGCCTTCCTTGCGGGTGTCTCGCTGGTCGCGGTCGGCCTTGCCGCTCCGGCCCAGGGCGCGACCAACCCGGGTGTGCAGCAGGTGACGATCAGCCCCAATGTCACCGACGTCATCACCATCTCGAACATCGGCGACAACCTGGTATTTGGCGATTATCAGTCGGGTGCGTCGGGGACCGTCACGGCAACCGTCAACGCCCCCGCCAATGGCATGTTCGAGCAGGTCGGGGTAGGGGTTGGCCCGCTGCCCAACGGCAATGTCGATTTGACCGGAATCAACCTCGGCACCGCTCAGATCGACGCGTCGGCGCTCAACAGTGGCGGCAACGCAATCGCCGACCTGACCGCCGGGCTGGTCCAGAACGGGTCGGGCGCGGGGACGGTTACGGTCGGCGCGGCCAATCTCGATTCGCTCGAGATCGGCGCGATCGCCCACGCTTCGTCGAGCACCGGCGTCAGTGCGCTGGCGATGGTCGGCGTTGGGATCGACCAGTCTGCGGCGGGCGGACCCGTCGGCATGGCAACGCTCAGCAACAGCGGTGACATGGTCGTCGTCGCCGCCGCCGATGCGCGCTTCGCAGCCACGGCGCTTGCCGACGCTTCGATCGCGACCGGCGTCGCGCAGGATGCGTCTGGCCTCACCGCCGACGCGCTGACCGACAATAGCGGCTCGTTCCTCGTCATCGCCAGGCAATGGCCTCCGGCACGGCGCTCGACGCAAACGCGACCGCTCTCTTCGGCGGGGTCTACCAGAACGCCGTTGCGAGCAGCGGGGGCGACGCGCTCGCGAGCATCGACAATCATCTCGGAGCAAGCTTCTCGATCGCCGCGAGCGCAACCGCCACCGCCAGCGGATCGGCGAACGCAAGCGCGCGGGTTCGCACCGGCGTCTCGCAACTCGCTTCGGCGAGCGGCAGCGGCGATGCTGCGGTGTCGCTCGTCAACGACGGCAGCTTCAGCGTCGATGCAAACGCCGCCGCGCTCGGCGGTCCGGTCGCCAACGCCTATGCCGACCTCACCTCGGGGGTCTATCAATTTGCCGACGCCAGCGGCACCGGGGCGGCGTCGGCCGCGCTCGCCAATGCCGGAACGCTGTCACTGCAATCGACCGCAACCGCGCAAGCAGTTGGCGTAACAACCGGAACGGGCACCGCGCCGGGCAATGCGCTGGCCAGTGCCAGCCTCTATTATGGCGTAAGCCAGATCGCCGACGGCGCCTCGGGCGCATCAGTCGGCCTCGACAACAGCGGCTCGCTGGCAATCGGGGCAAGCGCTTCGGCGACCGCCAACCAGGACGCGACCGCGCGCGCCCAGGTCGACTACGGGATCTACCAGGACGCCACAGCAAGCGCCGGGGACGCCAGCGTCGCGCTCGCCAATCCGGCGACCCTCGGCGAGTCGGGGATCGCTACTCGGCGAAGCGCTTGCCTTCGCCCCGCGCCACGCCGCGACGCTGCTGATCACCTCGCGCATTCAGTGCAAGCGCGGCAATTATGCCCCCGCCGAGCAGGCCGCGCGGATGATCATCGCCGACGACCCCGCAAACCTCGACGCGGCTGTCGCGCTCGGCCAGCTGCTCCACGAAACCGACCGCTATGACGAGGCCGTGACCCTCCTCGACGCCGCCGTCGCGCGCGACGCAACCCACGCCGACGCGCGCAACTTCCTCGGCATCGCACTCAAATCGGTCGGTCGGCTCGACGAGGCTCCCCACCCCCTCCGCCGACGGCGCGCCGACGCGGATCACCGACAAGTTGCTGACTAATTTCTTCTTCGTCGGGCTGATCCATCTCGCCTTCCCCAACGCGCGGATCATCCACACCCGCCGCGACCCGGTCGACACCTGCCTCTCGGCCTTCACCAAGCTGTTCAAGGACGATATGCCGCACAGCTATGATCTGGGCGAGCTCGGCCGCTACTATTCCCAATATCGCGACCTGATGGCGCATTGGGAGGCCGTGCTTCCCCCCGGGGTGATGACGACGGTCGACTATGAACAGGTCGTCGCCGACACCGAGACCGAAGCCCGCCGCCTGATCGAGTTCATCGGCCTCGACTGGGATCCCACCTGCCTCGACTTCCACACCTCGACCCGCCCGGTGAAGACCGCCAGCGTCGCCCAGGTCCGCCGCCCGATCTACACCGACGCGGTCAAGCGCTCGAAGAAGTATGGCAAGGGGTTGAAGCCACTGGCCGACGCGATCGCTGCCCCGCTCTGACCGGTCGGGAGCCGCTCCGCCGATCCGCTCAGGCCATCCGCGACTCCTCTGCGCCCCCCCCGACGTCAGCCCGGACTTGATCCGGGCCAGGGATGCCTTCGCTCTATCCCGCGAAGAGAATGCCCCGCCCCCGGGTCATGCCCGGGGCTGACACATTTTGGGAGACTCCACTTTGGCTAACGCGGCCGCCCGGACCTCCTCTGGGCGATTGGGTGACGCTAAGCCGGTGACCTGATCCCGCCCTGCTCAAACCCCAGCCCCAACCCGCAGCGCCCCCTCCCGAGCTCCCCAGGCCGGGAGCCCCCTTGCGGCCACCACCCTTCCGCGCCACCGTCTCTTCAGCGCACCAACTCCGGGGAACCCAAGTCAATGACCACCGAACTCACCGTCCTCGCCTGGGCCTGCCTCCTCGCGCTGGTCCACATCTTCGCCGCCGCGCAGGTCCGCACGCGCCAATATGGGACCAAATGGAACATGGGTCCGCGCGATGAGGCGCTGCCGCCCGAAAATCCGCTCGTCGGCCGCCTGACCCGAGCGCAGGCCAATTATTTCGAGACCTTCCCGATCGCCATCGCCGCGATCCTGATCGGCCACGCCGCGCATCTCGAGACCCGCTGGACCGCGCTCGGCGCGCTCGTCTGGCTCATCGCCCGCGTCGTCTATCTCCCGCTCTACGCGCTCGGCATCCCGCTTGTCCGCAGCCTCGCGTTCACCGTCAGCCTGGCCGGGCTGCTGATGATCCTGTGGCCCGCGCTGACCTGACCAACGCGAAGCCCCCAGCCGGGGCGCTCCAGCCAACTTGGCCCTCGCCTTCTCGCCCGACCCCGCTACGCTCGCGGCACAAGGGGATCACTGCGCACATGACCAACAAGCCTTATTATGGCGACAATCTCGACGTCCTGCGCGGCTTTCCGGACGAGTGCGTCGACCTCGTCTACCTCGACCCGCCGTTCAATTCGAATGCCGGCTACAACGTCCTGTTCCGCGCTGCCGACGGCGCCGGGGCGGAGGCGAGCATCGAGGCGTTTGACGACAGCTGGACCTGGGGGACAAGTGCCCGCGACGCCCTTCACGACATCGCCAGCGGCACCAACCGCCCGCTGACCGTGATGATGAACGCGATGCACTCGGCGATCGGCGAGAATCCGCTGATGGCCTATCTGGCGATGATGGCGGTATCAATTCCACAATCTCTAGTGGAGAATGATCTATGCGTTCGTGGTTAGTCCGACTCGGCAAATTCGGTGAGATGGAATCGCACGCGCTGCAGCAGAATGAACTGGTCACCGGGTGGCGCCTGGGTGACTTGACCGGGGCGAAATCCCGCGAGGACATTCTTAAGATTCTTTTGATCGCAGACCCGAGTCAGAAGCGTGGGACACTGACCAACTGGGCGGTCCAACTGAACCAATTCATGCATGCGATGCAAGTAGGAGACCTCGTCGTCGTTCCGTTGAAGAGCACCGGGATGCTGGCGGTCGGCGAGGTCCAAAGCGATTGGCGGCAAACTGTTGAGGGCTCACCCGCTCGGAGCGTCAAATGGCTTCGCACCGACCTTCCTCGTCAAGCTATGAAGCAAGACCTCCTCTTCAGCCTTGGCGCGACACAGACGGTATGTGAAGTGAGCCGGAACGATGCGGCAAAGCGTTTTCTTCATGCTGCTACAAAGGGCGATGACCCAGGGCCCGACCTTTCATCATCGACATCTATCAAACTCCCGCAGGGCGAACGCGACCTCGACGCTGCGGAGGTTTCCATCAATCTTGCGGATTCCGCGCGCGATCAAATCGAACGATACATTGCCGCTCATTTTGCAGGTCACGCGTTCACGCAGTTGATCGCGGCGATTTTGCGGGCGCAGGGTTACCAAGCCCGAGTAACACCACCCGGAGCTGACAAGGGCGTCGATATTGTTGCAGGCCAAGGCGCTCTCGGGTTCGATGGGCCGCGACTCGTCGTTCAGGTAAAATCTGGCGACGTGGTGGTCGATCAGCCGACGCTTCAAGGATTGATCGGGTGCATTGAGGACACCCGTGCTGGGCATGGACTACTGGTCGCTTGGTCGGGTTTTACGAACTCCGTCCGGTCCAGGTCGAATGAACTATATTTCCGGGTCCGCCTTTGGGGCCGACAGGAGATACTCGACGCGCTGTTCTCAGTTTACGATCAGTTGCCGGAAGATATTCGGGCAGAATTACCGCTTCGACGTATTTGGTCGATCGTTCAAGAGGAAGACTCAGCGCCCTGAGCTCGTTCGTGATGAAGTCGATGCCGACCAAGGGAATGCGCGCGGAAGCCGATTCGCACCCGCTGATCGAAACCGAATTCGGCCGCTTCCCGGCAATGCAGTTCGTCACCCTCGCCGAGCTGTTCCAGGGCCTCAAGCCCAAGCTCCCGCCACTGATCAGCCCCGTCAAGAAAGCCTCACGAGTGGAGACGCGCGCGAGCCACCAGAAGGGGTCGCAGGGGGCGCTGCTCTAGCGATCGCTGCGCCCCGGAACCGCCAGCCCGCAGGTGATGAAGGGGCCTGACGATTTTCCTGTCCTACCGCCAATGTCCGGGCGCATAGCAATGGTGATGACCGCACCGCTTGCCTTTGCCCTAAACACGAACCGCAGCGGGACCGGAAAGGCGCTCGCGGTTTCGCACCCGTTACCGCGAACATGGGTGAACATTCGCGCTCGCGGAGCGATGGACGGCGGGCAATGAGCGTCGCCTTTCGCCGTGAAAGCGACGAGGAGCATCTCGAGCCGCGCTTCGAGCTGCCGATCCCGCCCGGGCCGAACCTCGTCACGCGGCGGGGGCTGGCGCTGATCGAGGCGAAGGCGGCCGGATTTGAGGCGCTGCTCGCCGCGACCGAGGGGGTCGAATTGCGCAAGCCGGTGCTTCGCGACCTGCGCTACTGGCGCCAGCGGCTGCTGTCCGCACAACTCGCCCCGCCCGCCACCGGCGAAACGGTCGCTATCGGGACCAGAGTCACCATCGACCAGGCCGGGCGCGAGCGGACTCTCGCGATCGTCGGCCATGACGAAGCCGACCCTGCCGCCGGCCGCCTCGCCTTCACCGCGCCACTGGCACGCGCGCTGCTCGGCGCCGAAGTCGGCGAGGAGCGCGAGCTTGGCACGGCGACGATCACCATCCTCTCCATTGCGTCGATCGCCGAACCGGATCCCGCACAAGCGACATCTTGACGATCCCATGTAACATTATATCATTCGTGCGATCATTGAGGAGTTTCGTCATGCGTCATCACTGGTCGTTCCTGCTCTTCGCCAGCGCCGCGACGCTGTCCGCTTGCGGCCCGCGCGCGGCGGACCCGCGCGGATTAGCGCGTGACGAGACTTTGGTCTCGGTGACTGCCAGCGGGCGCGCCGACACTCGGCCCGACGAGGCGCGGCTCCAGCTTGGCGTCCAGTCGATCGCCGCCAGCGCCGCCGAGGCGAGCCGTGCCAATCGCGACAAGATGACGAAGGTCGGCGCCGCGCTGACCGCGCTTGGGGTCAAGCCCGACGACCTCCAGACGCGTTCGCTGACCCTTCAACGGATCGACTATGGCAGCGACAAGGGCCACTTCCGCGCCGACAATCTGGTCGAGGTCAAGCTGCGCGCGATGGACCGCGTCGGCGAGGCAGTGGCGTCGGTGACCGAGGCGGGCGCCAATGTGCTTGGCGGACCCGAACTGCGCATTTCGGACCGCGAGGCGTCGAGCAAGTCGGCTTACGCCGCCGCCTATCGCGCCGCGCGCGGGCGAGCCGAGGCTTATGCCGGCGCCGCCGACCTCAAGATCGCGCGCGTGCTGAGCATCCAGGACGCGGGCGAATATGGCACGCCGATGCCCTATGCGCGGACGATGTCGGTTAGTGCGATGGACGTGCAGGCGACCGCGGCACCCCCGCCCGTTGCGGCGCCCCCGCCACCGCCCTCGGCGCCATTCAATCCGGGCGTGAGCAGCCAGGAAGTACGCGTGCGGGTCGAATATGCGCTTACGCCGAAGTAGGTCGCACTAACCCCGAGCGGCGGCGCGCCGCTGCCACGGCCAACGCCGCGCCTTGCCCGACTTGAGGACGTTGCGGCGGAACAGCTTGGCCCCGGCGCGCAGGATCAGCGTGACCCACAGCCCCTGCCACGCGATCGCCGCGAGGTGGGGCCAGATCGCTCCCTGCTCGGCGGCGCGGGCGATCATCGCGAAGGGCGACGACAGCGGGAAGATCGCAGCGGCAAGCCCGCGCGGCTCGTCGAGATGACCGACCGCCGAGGAGCCGAAGAAATAGATCGCGCTCTGGGCAAGCACGACCGGCATGTTGAGCGTCTGGATCTCGCGAACGCTCGCCGCCTGGCTGCCGATCGCCAGGAACACCGAACCGATGAGGAGATAGGCCATCGAGAAATAGACCACCGTCAGCGCCAAAAACAGCGGCCAGCCGATCGCCGGCGCGGGCAGCCCGCCGAGCCCGCTGCTCGCCCAGGCGGCGATCGCCAGCGCCCCGGTAACCGTCCACACCGCGATCCCGACGAACGAGATGGCAAGCATGGCGAACAGCTTGCCCACGAAAATGGCCTCGACCGGGACGGCGGCGGCGAGGATCTCGATCGCCTTGTTCGACTTCTCCTCGATCAGCTGCGACAGCACCGCGCCCGCGAGGAGGATGGTCAGCAGGAACAGGATCGTCTGGCCCCCGCGCGCCGTGAGGCCGCGCGCTGCGGCAAGCGTTCCGCCGACCCGCTCGGTCGAGGTCACCGCAATGCGTGTCGGCGGCGGCGCTGGTTCGGTGGCGTGGCGGCGCGCGTCGTCGATCATATAGCCGAGCTGGCTGACCGTTCGGCCGTCGCTGTGGACCGTTCCGGTGAGGTGCGGCGCGGCGAGGTCGCCGTTGAGTACTGCGAGGAACGGAGGCGACTTTTGCGCCAGAAGCCGCGCGCGCTGGGCGTCCAGATCGGCTTGCGGATCGATCCGGACGAGCTCGACCGGCTCGCCCTCGCTGACCCCGGCAAGCCGCTCGCGCGCCTCGGCGAGCGGGGCGAAGGTCGTGGCGCTGGCGATCACTGCAACCGCCGGGCGGGCATTGTCCTCGGCCAGCTTGGCGCCCATTCCGCCAAAGCCGAAGCCCATCACCACCGGGAACAGCGGGCCGAGCAGGAACAGCAGGAAGGTCTTGCGAAGCACGGTCGCGGTGAAGTCGCGGCGGGCGATCACGAACGCCGCACGGATCGTCTCGGGAAGCCTCATGCCGCTTCCGACGCCGGCTCGTCCATCGCTTGCGCTGCGGCCTCGCCGGCGATGGCGACGAAGGCGTCGTGGAGGCCGGGGCGCTCGATCGCCAACGTCTCGATCCCGGCACCGCCGTCGAGCAGCGCGCGGAGCAGGGGCTCGGGGCCGCTTGCAGGAAGCTCGAAGGTCCATTCGTCGCCGTCGAGCCGGGCAGCGGCAGGGAGCGCGGCGCGCCACGGGCCGTCTCCTTCGCGGGTCTTGAGCCGGACGATCGGGCGCAGCCGGTCGCGGGCTTCGTCGACCTCGCCCTCAAACGCGACCTTGCCTTCGGCGATGATCGCGACCCGTTCGCACAATCGCTCGGCATGGGCGATGACATGGGTCGAGAAGACGACGGTCGTCCCCGCCGCCGCCTCGCGCCTGATCAACGCCTCGAGCTTGCCCTGGTTGATCGCGTCCAACCCGGAAAAGGGCTCGTCGAGGACGATCAGGCGCGGCTTGTGAACCAGCGTGCCGAGCAGCTGGACGGTCTGCGCCATGCCCTTGGAGAGGTTGCGGATCGGCTTGTCGGCCCAGGCGCCGAGCCCATGACCATCGAGCAGTTCGCGCCCGCGCCGCCTGCCCTCGCGCAACGGCAGGCCCCGAAGCGCGCCCATGAAGGCGATCGCATCGACCGCGTGCATCGATGGGTAGAGCCCGCGTTCCTCGGGGAGGTAACCGACCTGCCGCGCCGCCTCGATCGGGCGCGCATGGCCGAGCAAGGTCGCGCTGCCCGACGAGGGATCGATGATCCCGAGCATCATCCGCAGCGTGGTCGTCTTTCCCGCGCCGTTGGGACCGAGGATGCCGTAGATCGACCCCGCCGGAACCGACAGGCTGACCCCGTCGACCGCGCGCTTGTCGCCGAAGTCCTTGACGAGATGATGCGCTTCCAGCGCGAACTCGGTGTCGCTCATGGCGACGCGTGGTAGAGGCTCATGGGCAAATGACAATGAGCATCGAAACCCGCATCCGTGACAAGGCGCTCGAGCTCGGCTTCGTCGCCTGCGGCTTCGCGCGTGCCGATGCCGCGCCCGACGCCGGGGAGGGATTGCGCGAGTGGCTTGGCGAGGGGCGCCACGGCGGGATGGGCTGGATGGAAGCGCGGGCCGACGAGCGCGTCTCGCCGACCGGGCTGTGGGACGGCGCGCGGTCGGTGATCGCGCTCGGCATGAGCTACGCCCCGGCGAGCGATCCGCTGGCGCTCGCGGACCAGCCCGAGCTTGCGCGGATCTCGGTCTATGCGCAGGGCGGCGACTATCACAAGGCGGTCAAGAAGGGGTTGAAGGCGCTCGGCCGTTGGCTTGCCGAAGAGACTGGGTGCCAACTCAAGGTCTTCGTCGACACCGCGCCGGTGATGGAGAAGCCGCTTGCCGCCGCCGCCGGGATCGGCTGGCAGGGCAAGCACACCAACCTGCTCAGCCGCGAGCATGGCAACTGGCTGTTCCTCGGGATCGTGATGACCAGTCTCGACCTGGTGCCCGATGCGCCCGCCAGCGACCATTGCGGCAGCTGCACCCGGTGCATCGTGGCCTGCCCAACCGCAGCGATCACCGCGCCACACCGGATCGATGCGCGGCGCTGCATCTCCTATCTGACGATCGAGCATCATGGTCCGATCCCGACCGAGTTTCGGGGCGCGATGGGCAACCGTATCTATGGCTGCGACGACTGCCTCGCGGTGTGCCCGTGGAACCGCTTCGCCGAGGCGGCACAGGCCAACCGCGCCTTCCTGCCGCGCGCGGAGCTTGCCGCGCCGCGCCTCGCCGACCTCCTCGCACTCGACGAAGCGGGCTTCCGCGCGATGTTCGCCGGCTCCCCGATCAAGCGCATCGGCTGGGCGCGGATGATGCGCAACTGCCTGATCGCCGCGGGCAACAGCGCCGACTCGACGCTGCGCGGCCCGGTCACTGCCTACCGCGACCATCACGACCCGATCCTCGCCGATGCCGCCGGGTGGGCGCTTGCGAGGCTCTAGCGCGAGCGTTCGATCGCGGCCTCGCAGCTGGCGACGTCGGTCTCGATCCCGCTCGGGAAGCGCGCATCGGCGTGGGTCACGCGCTCGACCCCGCGTCCATCCGTCGGAGGATAGAGATAGGCATCGAGGACACACCCGCCGCCGCGATACTGAAGCTTGAGCCCGGGACCTTCGCGCACCTGGAGCGCGGGCGCGCCGAACAGGTCGCCAAGCTCGGCGACGCTAAGTCCGGTCAGTCGGCCATGCTGGTGACTGCTCGAGCGGAGCGGCGCGGACTCGACCGGGGGAGCGCCGGTGTCGCTGGCGCAGGCGGCGACAAGCAAGGCGAATGCGGGGGCAAGGCGGCGGATCATCGCCACTGGTCTAGCAGATAATGGCTCGCCGTCAGCCACCATCGCCTCGGCGCAAACGGGATCCCGTAAGCCAGATTCTTGTTGCATTTTTGACCATCCTTAGGCCATGCGCGAGTGATTGCGGGGTCCCACGAACCCGTCTTCACCCATGCGCTCGATTCGCCCGATGACTGGAATGACGATGCACGACCTGCCTCCCGCCCAAGGTCTCTATGACCCCGCCAACGAGCGGGACGCCTGCGGCATGGGCTTCATCGCCAACGTCAAGGGGGTCAAGTCGCATGACATTGTCGCCGACGGGCTCAAGATCCTCGAGGCGCTGGTCCATCGCGGCGGGGTCGCCGCCGATCCCGAGGTCGGCGATGGCGCGGGCTGCCTGATCCAGATCCCCGATGCACTGTTCCGCGACTGGGCGCAGTCGAACGCGCTCAACCTGCCCGCGCCTGGCGACTATGCCGTGGCGATGTGCTTCCTGCCGCGCGACGAGGCGGCGTCGGCAGTGGCGATGGACCGGCTCGAGCATTTGATCCAGCTCGAGGGCCAGCGGATCGTCGGCTGGCGCGACGTGCCGATTGACCTCGACGCGATCGGCAAGTCGGCCAAGGCGTCGATGCCGCTGATTCGCCAGGCGGTGATTGCGCGCGGCCCTTCGGTGCGCGACCAGGATGCGTTCGAGCGCAAGCTGCTGTCGATCCGCAAGCAGACCCAGAACCCGCTGAGCGACCTGGCGCAGCGCAAGTCGCTGCCCGCGCTCAAGGACTTCTACATTGCGTCAATGTCGAGCCGGACATTGGTCTACAAGGGGATGCTCCAGCCGGCGCAGATCGCGCGCTTCTACAGCGACCTGTCCAATCCGCTGACGGTGTCGGCGCTGGCGCTGGTCCATCAGCGTTTCTCGACCAACACTTTCCCGTCGTGGCGGCTGGCGCACCCCTATCGGCTGATCGCGCACAATGGCGAGATCAACACGGTGCGCGGCAACGTCAACTGGATGAATGCGCGCCGCCGCACGATGGAATCGCCTTTGCTCGGGGCCGATCTCGACAAGATGTGGCCGATCATTCCGCACGGCCAGTCGGACACGGCGTGCCTCGACAATGCGCTCGAGCTGCTGATCGCGGGCGGGTACAGCCTGGCCCATGCGATGATGCTGCTGATCCCCGAGGCGTGGGCGGGCAATGCGGCGATGGATCCGGCACGGCGGGCGTTTTACGAATATCATGCCGCGCTGATGGAGCCGTGGGACGGGCCGGCGGCGGTGGTGTTCACCGACGGACGGCAGATCGGCGGCACGCTCGATCGCAACGGTTTGCGGCCGGCGCGCTATCTCGTCACCGACGACGACCGGGTGGTCATGGCCTCGGAGAGCGGCGTGCTACCAATCCCCGAGGAAAAGATTGTCAAGAAGTTCAGGCTCCAGCCGGGGCGGATGCTGTTGATCGACCTCGAGCAGGGGCGGATCATCGAGGATGAGGAGGTCAAGGCCGAGCTGGCCGGGGCCAAGCCCTATGGCGAGTGGCTGCGGCAGACCCAGTTCCGCATCGAAGAGCTGCCCGCCGGGGCCGAGCCGGCGCAGATCACCGACGCCGATCATCTGACGAAGCTGCAGAGGATTTTCGGCTATACCGAGGAGGATCTGAAATTCTTCCTGGCGCCGATGGCGCGCGATGGCGACGATCCGCTGGGCTCGATGGGCACCGATACGCCGATCGCGGTGCTGTCGGACCGGCCGCGGCTGCTCTACGATTATTTCAAGCAGAATTTCGCGCAGGTCACAAACCCGCCGATCGATCCGATCCGCGAAAGCCTGGTGATGAGCCTGGTGTCGATGGTCGGGCCGCGTCCGAACCTGCTTGGGCTCGAGGCGGGCAATCACAAACGGCTCGAAGTGTCGCAGCCGATTTTGACCAATGCCGAGATAGAGAAGGTTCGCTCGATCCGCGACAGCCTCGACGGCGCATTCAGCACGGTCACGCTCGATGCGACCTGGCCGGGGGGCAATGGCGAGGCATTGGAGGCGGCGCTGCAGCGCTTGTGCTGGGAAGCGACCGAGGCGGTGCTTGCCGACGCCAATCTGATCATCATTTCGGACCGTGCGGCGTCGCCCGAGCGGCTGCCGATCCCGGCAGCGCTGGCGACCGGTGCGGTCCATCACCAGCTGATTCGCCAGGGCCTCAGGATGCAGGCCGGGCTGGTGGTCGAGACTGGAGAGGCGCGCGAAGTCCATCATATGTGCGTGCTGGCGGGCTATGGCGCCGAAGCGATCAATCCGTGGTTGGCGTTCGATACGATCGCGGCGCTGGAATCTTCGGGCAAAGGCCAGGAAAAATACATCAAGGGGCTCGGCAAGGGCATCCTCAAGGTCATGTCCAAGATGGGCATTTCGACCTTCCAAAGCTATTGCGGGGCGCAGATCTTCGACGCCATCGGCCTGTCGCCGAAATTGATCGACCGCTATTTCACCGGCACGCGCTCGCCGATCGGCGGGATCGAATTGGCCGAGCTGGCCGCCGAATCAGAACGTCGGCACGACTTTGCCTGCGGGCGCGGCGAGCAGCTCGACCTCGGTGGCCTCTATGCCCAGCGCGAGGGCGGCGAAGCGCATGCCTGGACGCTCTCGAGCATCGCCAATTTGCAGCACGCGGTGCGCGGCAATATCCCTGCCAAGTTCCGCGCCTTCTCGGCGGAGATCGACGGCGGCGACGTACGCCTCCCGACGATCCGCTCGCTGTTCCGGTTCAAGCCGGCGCGGCCGCCGATCGAGGTCTACGAAGTCGAGCCGGCCAGCGCGATCGTACGCCGCTTCGCCACCGGGGCGATGAGCTTCGGATCGATCAGCCGCGAGGCGCACACCACGCTGGCCAAGGCGATGAACCGCATCGGCGGCCGTTCGAACACCGGCGAGGGCGGCGAAGAGGGCGCGCGGGCCGTGCGGCTGGCCGATGGCGACAGCGAACGCTCGGCGATCAAGCAGGTCGCCTCGGGCCGGTTCGGCGTGACGACCGACTATCTGGTCGAGGCCGACGAAATACAGATCAAGATCGCGCAGGGTGCCAAGCCAGGCGAGGGCGGGCAGTTGCCCGGCTACAAGGTCGACGCCGCGATCGCTGCAGTGCGCCATTCGACCCCCGGAGTCGGGCTGATCTCGCCGCCGCCGCATCATGACATCTACTCGATCGAGGATCTGGCGCAGCTGATCCACGACCTCGGCGCGGTCAATCCGACCGCGCGGCTGTCGGTCAAGTTGGTGTCTGAAACCGGGGTCGGGACGGTTGCGGCTGGGGTCGCCAAATGCAGCGCCAACCACATCACCATATCGGGCTATGAGGGCGGGACGGGCGCGTCGCCGCTGACCTCGCTGACCCATGCCGGGCTCCCGTGGGAAATCGGGCTCGCCGAGACTCACCAGACGCTGCTGCTCAACGGGCTTCGCGGGCGGATCATCGTCCAGGCCGATGGCGGGTTGCGCACCGGGCGCGATGTGCTGGTCGCGGCGCTACTCGGTGCCGATGAATTCGGCTTTGCCACCGCACCGCTGATCGCGGCGGGCTGCATCATGATGCGCAAGTGCCATTTGAACACCTGCCCGGTCGGGATCGCCACGCAGGACCCGATACTTCGTGCACGCTTCACCGGGGCACCCGAGCATGTCGTCAATTACCTGTTCTTCGTCGCCGAGGAATTGCGCGAATTGCTCGCCTCGCTCGGCCTGCGCAGCGTCGGCGAGGCGGTCGGGCGAACCGATTTGATCGAGCAGGGCCGCGGCCAGGATCATTGGAAGGCGCATGGCGTTGATCTTGAGCCATTGCTCGTCCGGCCGTCGGGCGGAATGCCCGAGCGCGAGCCGATGAAGCCGCGCCAGCCAAAGCGGATCGACGCGGCGATGATCGAGGCGCTGGGCGGTTCGTTGCCGACAACGATCGCGCTTGGCGTCGGCAATGCCGATCGCACCGTCGGCGCTGCGGCGTCGGGCGAGCTGGTCCGGCGGATGGGGTCCGAGCGGCTCGCCGACGATAGTCTGACGGTCAAGCTGACCGGGTCGGCCGGGCAAAGCCTTGGCGCCTTCTTGGTCGAAGGGATCACGGTCGAGGTCAGCGGCGATGCCAATGATTATGCCGGCAAGGGCCTGTCGGGAGGACGGATCGTGGTCCGCCAGCCGGCCTCGGCGCCGCGCGTGCCGAGCGACAATATCATTGTCGGCAACACCTGCCTTTACGGCGCAACCTCGGGCGAGGCCTTTTTCAATGGCATGGCGGGCGAGCGGTTCGCAGTGCGCAATTCGGGCGCGAGCGCGGTCGTCGAAGGAATCGGCGACCATGGTTGCGAATATATGACTGGCGGGACGGTGGTTGTGCTGGGCAAGGTCGGCCGCAACTTCGCGGCAGGCATGTCGGGCGGAATTGCGCTGGTGTACGACGCTGACGGTGACTTTGCGAAACAATGCAACATGGCCAGTGTCGGGCTTGGCCCGGTCGAGGAACCGGCGCAGTTGAAGGCGCTGGTCGAGGCGCATCACGCCCGCACCGGAAGCAAGCGCGCCAGGGAAATGCTCGACGACTGGGATCGCGCGGTGGGCAAGTTCCTGCTCGTCATGCCGACCGATTATCGCCGCGCGCTTGCAGCGCTCGCGGCCGCGAAGCAGGACCTTGCCGCATGACCGACCCGACCGGATTTCTCACCATCGAACGCCACGACCGCCAGGCGCGGCCGATCGCCGAGCGGCTGACCGATTACAAGGAATATGTCCTGCCGCTGCCCGAGCAGGAGGTTGCTGTCCAGGCGACGCGCTGCATGGATTGCGGCGTGCCCTTTTGCCATACGGCGTGCCCGGTCGGGAACCTCATTCCCGACTGGAACAGCCTGGTCAGCGACCTCGACTGGAGGACGGCGAGCGAGCGGCTTCACCGCACGAACAATTTCCCCGAATTCACCGGCCGCGTCTGCCCGGCGCCGTGCGAGGCGGCGTGCACGCTCAACCTCGACGATGTGCCGGTGACGATCAAGACGATCGAGTGCGCGATTGTCGACAAGGCGTGGAGCGAAGGCTGGATTCGTCCGCAGGTCGCGGCGCGTGGGACCGGCAAGCGGATCGCGATCGTCGGGTCGGGACCCGCGGGGCTGGCCTGTGCGCAGCAATTGGCGCGGCAGGGCCATGCGCCGACGGTGTTCGAAAAGGCCGACCGCATCGGCGGGTTGCTGCGTTATGGCATCCCCGATTTCAAGATGGACCGCGCGCTGATCGACCGGCGGATTGTCCAGATGGAAGCCGAAGGAGTCATCTTCCGCACCAATTTTGAAGTCGGCGTGACGGTCAGTGTCGACCGACTGCTCGATGAGTATGACGTCCTCGTGCTGGCCGGTGGCGCCGAGTGGCCACGCGACCTCGACATCCCCAATCGCGGCGCGAGCAATATCCATTTCGCGATGGACTTCCTGACCCAGTCGAACCGCCGCCAGGCGGGGCTGCCGATCGAGGGCGAGGAACTCCTCGCCACGGGCAAGCATGTCGTCGTCATCGGCGGCGGCGACACCGGATCGGATTGCATCGGCACTTCCAACCGCCAGGGCGCCGCCTCGGTCACCCAGCTCGAGATCATGCCCGAGCCACCGGTGCGCGAGAACAAGCCGCTCGTCTGGCCACACTGGCCGTTGAAGCTGCGCACCTCGACCTCGCAGGAGGAGGGGGTCGAGCGGATGTTCTCGGCCGCAACGCGTGACGCGATCGCCGAGGGCGGCGAGGTCCGCTCGCTGATCGTCGAGCGCGACGGCGAGCAGGTCCAGATCCCGGCCGACCTCGTGCTGCTGGCAATGGGTTTCCTCGGTTCACCCGCGGATGGCGTGGTCGGCAAGGCCAGTGCCGAAATCGATCGCCAGTCCTACAAGACCAGCCGCGAGAATGTCTTCGCCTGTGGCGACATGCGTCGTGGCCAATCGCTCGTCGTCTGGGCGATCCGCGAGGGACGCGAGTGCGCCAAGCTGATCGGTGAACATTTGACGCCCTCAAAGCTGGTCTAAACTACGGGATCCCATTGTGCATTGCAGCAAAGTGCAGCATAATAGCGCTACTCGGGATACCCGCTCGACAAAACATTGAAGTGGGATCCCCGTGCGCAGGAGAAGGCATAGCCTTATCTTTTTGGGGGACTAACAATGAACAAGACGATCCTGGCAGCGGTGTCGCTGCTCAGCCTCGCTGTAAGCGCCACTCCGGCGTTGGCGACCGACCTCGGCAGTGGCCTCAGCATCACTGGCGGTGCGACCCTGGTTTCGGACTATCGCTTCCGTGGAATTTCGCAGACCGACAAGCGCGCGGCGGTGCAGGGCACCTTCACGATCTCGCACAGCTCGGGCTTCTATGGCACCGTGTGGGGCAGCTCGATTGCCGACTATGTGGAGAGCGGCTCGAATCAGGAAATCGACCTGATCGCCGGCTATTCGAAAACCTTCGGCTCGACCAAGCTCGATGGTGGCGTGCTATATTATTACTACCCGGGTTCGGGCGGGATTAACTCGGATTTCTTCGAGCCTTATGTCGACGTGTCGCAGACGTTCGGCCCGGTGACCGCCAAGGTTACCGCCAACTATGGTTTCAAGCAGCGCGGCCTCGCCATCAACCAGGTCTCGCCGAAGCTTGACAGCCTGTATCTTGCCGGTGACCTCAGCGCGGCGATCCCCAAGACGCCAGTGAGCCTCACGGCGCACGTCGGTCACACCTACGGGCCGAGCTATTTGTCGATCGGCAAGGGCTATACCGACTATGGCGTTGGTGCCAGCGTGACGGTCAAGTCGTTCACCCTCGGCGTTCAATATGTCGACACCAACCGCGACCTCTACAACCCGTTCAACGGGCGTAACGAGAGCAAGTCGGGTGTCGTCGCCTCGATCGGCGCAGCCTTCTAAGCGAGCGTCCCGGCCCTCGTGGCCAGGCAATGATAGGGTGGCGCCCGTCGGTCTATGACCGGCGGGCGTTGCTTTTTGCGGGACTGAGGAGCGCGGCGCCGGGCCAGCAGCGCGGCGCGTTGCCGCTTGTGCTCATGAAAAAAGGGCCGGACGTTGCCGTCCGGCCCATGAAAGGTTCAGGAGAGGATGCCTCGAAAGGCAGGACTTATATCGCACCGCAGCAGCTTTTGTGCAAGTGCGAAATACTCACATCTAGTGGCTTATCGCCACCGACATTGATCGTCACAGCTTTATTGCACCGGCGATCCAGCGGAGCCAAGAGCGGGGGAGGAGCCGATGTCCCTGCGCTCCGGCCTTATTGAGCAACCCCGGAATGACGACCACGCGCCCTGACGCAAGCCCGTCCAGACCGGCGCGGACGACGCTTTGCGCCGAGGCCGCGAGCTTCTCGAACTGACCACCCGCGCCGAAGCCCGCGACAATCCCGAACTCCGTCGCGGTCGGGCCGGGGCAGAGCGCGCTGACGTTCACGCCCGACCCGCGCAGCTCCTCGTAAAGCGCTTCGCTGAACGACAGGACGAATGCCTTGCTGGCGAAATAGACCGCCATTCCGGGACCGGGCTGGAATGCCGCGGTCGAGGCGATGTTGAGGATCGCGCCGTGCTTCTTGGCCAGCATGTCGGGCAGCACGGCATGGGTAAGCTCGACCAGCGCGCCGCAGTTGAGGTCGATCATCCCGCGCTGACGGTCGCCGTCGAGCGTTGTGAACTTGCCGCCAAGTCCGAACCCGGCGTTGTTGACGAGCAGGCTGACCATCTCGCCCGCGGCCGCGATATTGGCCATCAGCTCAGTAGCCGCGCCGGGCTTGTCGAGGTCGCACTCGATCGCCCGGGCATGGCCAAGCTCGGCGGCCAGCGCGTCGAGCCGGTCCCTGCGCCGCGCGACCAGCACCAGCCGGTAGCCCTGGGCGGACAGCTGGCGCGCAAACTCGGCGCCGAGCCCGGCCGACGCACCGGTGATAAGCGCGACCGGGGTCGCCACCTACGCGACCGTTGCCTTAACGATCGTCCCGGGCTCGCGCGGGGGCTCGCCCTTGGGGAGGTTGTCGACATGCTCCATCCCGCTCTCCACCTGGCCCCACACCGTATATTGCTTGTCGAGGAAGCTGGCGTTGTCGAAGCAGATGAAGAACTGGCTATTCGCGCTGTCCGGAGCGGAGGTGCGCGCCATCGAACAGGTTCCGCGAACATGCGGCTCGGCGCTGAATTCGGCCTTGAGGTCGGGCAGTTTGCTGCCGCCGCTGCCGGTCCCGGTGGGGTCGCCGCCCTGTGCCATGAATCCGGGGATTACGCGGTGGAACTTACCCCGTCATAGAAGCCTTCGCCCGCCAGCGTGGCGATGCGCTCGACATGGCCGGGGGCAAGGTCGGGTCGAAGCTTGATGATGACGTCGCCGCCGCTCGAAAGGGAAAAGGTCAGCGTGTCGGCGTCTGCCATGGTCAAGTCTCCGATTGGAAAGGAATGGCGCGCATGTAGGGAGGCGCTGCGGGTTGCGCCAGTGCTCGTGCCGCCATAGAGCAGCGGCTCGCCGGACGGGAGGGAGCAAGGATGAGCGAAAGCAAGCCTGCCGCCGTCGTGTCAAACCTCATTGCCGACGCTGTCGCGGTCGCCGACGCGAACATTATGGACCGCGAGGACCGGCTGAAACCCGGCTTCGTCGAAAGGGTGCTCGATGCGGTCGCAGCCGGGGACGACGCCACCGCGCGCGCGCTGGTCGAGCCGCTCCACCCCGCCGACGTCGCCGACCTGATCGAACTGGCGCGCGCCGACGAGCGCGACGGGCTGGTCGCGGCGCTTGCCGGGATCGTCGACGCCGACGTGCTCGCCGAGATGAACGAGCATGTCCGCGACACGCTTATCGATGAAATGGAGCCGCAGCAGCTCGCCGATTTCGCCTGGCAGCTCGACACCGACGACGCGGTGGCACTGCTCGAAGACCTTGAGGATGACGAGCAGCGCGCGGTCCTGCGGGCGATGGAGCCCGACGATCGCGCCGCGATCGAGGAAGCGCTGAGCTACCCCGAGGAATCGGCCGGCCGACTGATGCAGCGCGATCTGATCGCGGTGCCCGAGCATTGGACCGTCGGCCAGGTTATCGACTATCTGCGCGCTGGCGACGAGCTGGCGACCGACTTCTGGGAAGTGTTCGTCGTCTCACCGAGCCACCATCCGATCGGCACGTGCAAGCTGTCGGCGCTGCTCCGCTCGCCGCGCAAGGTGCGGGTCGCGGACATCATGTTCGATGATCAGACGCTGATTCCGGTCGGGATGGACCAGGAAGAGGTCGCGCTTCGCTTCCAGAAATATGCCCTGATCTCGGCGGCGGTGGTCGATCCCTCGGGGCGGCTGGTCGGCATGATCACGGTCGACGATATCGTCCACATCATCCAGGAGGAGGCCGGCGAGGACGTCCTGTTGCTGTCGGGCGCGGGCGATGGCGACATCAACGAGCCGATCCATTTGACCATTCGCACCCGGCTGACCTGGCTCGTGGTCAACCTTGGCACCGCGATCCTGGCGGCGGCGGTGGTCGGCGGGTTCGAGGCGGAAATCTCCAAACTCGCGGTGCTTGCGGTGCTGATGGGGATCATCTCGGGGATGGGCGGCAATGCGGGTACCCAGACGCTCGCGGTTGTCGTCCGCGCGCTTGCCACCAATCAGCTGACCAGCTCGAACACTGTGCGGATGGTCCGCCGCGAGCTGGTCATCGCGCTTGCCAACGGGATCGTCCTCGCGCTGATCACCGGCGGGGGGACGATTTTGCTCTACCGCAACGTGCCGCTTGGACTGGTGATGGGGGCGGCGATGATCATCAACAATATCATCGCGGGATTATCGGGGATTCTCGTGCCGATCGGGCTTGAGAAAGCGCGCATCGACCCGGCAATTTCCTCGGCAGTGTTCGTGACGATGGCGACCGACGTGATGGGTTTTTTCAGCTTCTTGGGACTTGCCAGTCTCGCCGGGCTCGCGCGGTAACCCCTCTCTTGCAGGGAGGGGAGGATAAGCCCATCTCGCCACCGTGCCGCTCTCCCTCACCAAGACCGCAGTCGGCTGCGCCAGCATCGAAGCGCTCGGCAACCGGCTGGCGCGCCGCGCGCGCGGCGGCGAAGTGCGGGTGGCGACGCGGATGCGGCCCAAGCGGATGGCCGAACTGATCGGCGGCTCGCTTCACTGGATCGTCAAGCATCGGATTGTCGCCTGTCAGCAAATCCTGCGCTTCGACGACCGCAGCGATGGACGGATCGACATTGTCTGCGCGGAGGAGTTGGTCATCCTGACGCCGGTGCCGAAGCGGGCCCATCAGGGATGGCGCTATCTCGAGCCCGACGATGCCCCCGACCCCGACGCGGCGGACGAGAGCGGGCTCGGCGAATTGCCGCCGGGCCTTTATGGGAAACTGGCGGCTTTGGCGCTGGTCTAGCGGCAGCCCTCGACCGTAGCTGACCCCTTGGCGCGGACGATGCACGACGGGTTTCCGCCCAGCGTGACCGCGGCGACGCCGATCGCATCGACTTTGGCGGTGTCGCTCGCGGTGGCCTTGACGACCGAGGGGCCGTCGGCGGCGATGACGACGTCCTTGGTGGCGAGCGCCGCAGCGTCGAGCGAGGCGTTGCCGCGCGCAAAGGCGGTCATCCTGAGCGCGCTCCCGGCAAGTCGCGCGGTCGCGGATCCGCCCAACCCCACATGGAGTTGGTCGACCGCGACCCGATCGATCGACGCGCTGCCCGAACCCATTACCGAAAGGTCGAAGCTGAGTCCTTGGGCTTCGTTGATTGCGAGACTACCCGAGCCGTTGAGCCACGCCGCAGTCAGCTCGTGGGTGCCGAGGCTGACCTCGACCGGGCCGATCGACTCGCCGCTATAGCCGCCCCAGCTCGTCCGGTTGTTATGGATGACGAGGGTTCGCCCCTGAATGTCGATTGCCAGCCCGTCGAGCGCCTGCGCCCCGCCGCGCGCGCTGGCGAAGGGAGGTACGCCGACCGTGAGCCGGACCCGGTAAGGTCCGTCGACGCGGATGCGATCGAAAGAGCTGACGGTGAAGTTGCGGTCGGCGGCTGCTGCCGGGGCGGCGAGCGAGGCGAGCGACATGGCGGCGAGGTGAATGCGCATGGGACCATAGGCGCCGTACATGGTTAATGAATCATGCTGGCTTAGCCCAACGCCAAACAAAAAGGCGCGCCGTTTGACGGGCGCGCCTCGTTGTAAGGGCCGGAGTGCCGCAGCAATCCTAAGTGGCCAATTCCTTGGCCTTGTTGTGGATCGAGGCCGCAGCGTTGAGGATCTCAAGGATCTGTTTCAGCGCAGTCGGCTCGTCAACCTGCTCCATCGCGGCCAGTTCGCGCGCCAGGCGCGACGAGGCAGCTTCGAAGATCTGTCGCTCCGAATAGCTCTGCTCGGGCTGGTCGTCGGCGCGAAACAGGTCGCGAGTGACCTCGGCGATCGAGGTAAGGTCACCCGAGTTGATCTTGGCTTCATACTCCTGCGCGCGGCGCGACCACATGGTGCGCTTGATCCGGGGCTTGCCCTTGAGCGTCTCGAGCGCGTCCTTCATCGTCTTGTCGCTCGACAGCTTGCGCATCCCGACCGAATCGGCCTTGCCGACCGGAACGCGGAGCGTCATCCGCTCCTTTTCGAAGCGCAGGACATAGAGATCGAGCTGGGTGCCGGCGATCTCGGTATTCTGGATTTCGGTGACCTTTCCGACACCGTGCTTGGGGTAAACCACATAATCGCCAACATCGAAGCTAAGCGCCTTCGCAGCCATTTATAAGCCTTCCTAAATTGTCGACCGTCCCGCCACCTGCGTCTCCACACTGCCCCCAAGTCGAATGTGGTGACGACCCCCCGGTCGTGGCAAGCTGGTCCTGATCGATCCAACGGATCCCTCCGCCACAGGAAGCAGCGGTTCGTAACACTCTTGTAGCATAAAATTCCTTAGATCGCCAGTCCGAGCTGAAGCGGGCGTTCGGTCGGCTCGGCGACGATGGCGTGGATGCCCAGTCCGAGCAGGCGAATCCCGCGTGGAATCGGGAACAGCGCGGCGAGCAGGGCCTGGCCGACGCTCGCAAAGGCTGCCTCGTCGGCGATCGGCGCGGCGTAACTTTTCGACCGGGTGATCAAGGTGAAATCGGCGAATTTGACCTTGAGCGTAACCGTTCGACCGCTCGCGGCAGAGCGTTCGATTCGCGCCCAGGCGAGCGCCGCGACCCGGTCGAGCTGGGCAGCGAGTTGTGCGGGGTCGGAGAGGTCCTCGTCAAAGGTGCGCTCGGCGCTGACCGACTTGGCCGCGCGATGCGCCCGCACCGGCCGCTCGTCTATCCCGCGCGCGATCCGCCAGTACCAGCTGCCCGACGCGCCAAAATGGGCTTCCAGTTCGGCCAGCGACCAGGCGGCGAGGTCGGCTCCGGTGGAGATCCCGAGCCTCTCCATTTTGGCGGCGGTGACCGGTCCAACGCCGTGGAAACGCTTGACCGGAAGGGTCGCGACGAACGCTTCTCCTCGGCCGGGCGGGATGACGCACAGCCCGTCGGGCTTGTTGTGGTCCGACGCGAGCTTCGCGATGAACTTGCAATAAGACACGCCGGCAGAGGCGGTCAGCCCGGTTTCAGCCCTGATGCGGGCGCGAATCGCTTCGGCAATGGCGCGCGCGCTGCCGATTCCGCGAATATCCTCGCTGACGTCGAGATAGGCCTCGTCGAGGCTGAGCGGTTCCACGTGCGGGGTATAGTATTCAAAAATTGCCCGTATCTGTTCTGACACCGCGCGGTAAACGTCGAAGCGCGGCTTGACGAAGATCAGGTCCGGGCATCTGCGGCTGGCGGTGACCGAGGGCATCGCCGAGCGCACCCCGAACGTCCGCGCCTCGTAACTCGCCGCCGCGACCACCCCGCGATGCCCGCCACCGACCGCGACCGGCTTGCCCCGCAATGCCGGGTCGTCGCGCTGTTCGACCGAGGCATAGAAGGCGTCCATGT
This sequence comes from Sphingomicrobium sp., assembly GCA_039919075.1. Taxonomy (GTDB): domain Bacteria; phylum Pseudomonadota; class Alphaproteobacteria; order Sphingomonadales; family Sphingomonadaceae; genus Sphingomicrobium. Next base: position 15,889 of record JBDSGJ010000025.1, on the reverse strand, counting down.
CGACATGGATGATCTTGCGCGGCAGCGGGAGTTCGTCGTTCACCCCCCGTTCTCTAGCTTGGCTTGCCTGCCGAGTCATGCTTAAGGGGCCCGACCGAAGCATTGGGACGCCACATGAACATTCACGAATATCAGGCCAAGGAACTGCTCGCGAAATATGGTGTCCCGGTTCCCGCCGGCTATGCCGCGATGACCGCCGACGAAGCGGTGGCTGCGGCGGAACGGCTTCCCGGACCGCTGTGGGTCGTCAAGGCGCAGATCCATGCCGGCGGGCGCGGCAAGGGCAAGTTCGTTGAACTCGGCCCCGATGCCAAGGGCGGGGTTCGGCTCGCCAAGTCGATCGAGGAAGTCCGCGCCCACGCCGAGGAAATGCTCGGCAAGACGCTCGTCACGATCCAGACCGGCGACGCCGGCAAGCAGGTCCAGCGGCTCTACATCACCGACGGCGTCGATATTGCGAAGGAATATTACCTCGCCCTCCTCGTCGACCGCGCCACCGGGCGAGTCGCGATGGTCGTTTCGACTGAGGGCGGGATGGACATCGAGCACGTCGCCCACAACACGCCCGAAAAAATTCACACGGTGACGATCGACGCTGCGACGGGCTTCATGCCGCACCATGGTCGCGCCGTCGCTTCCGCGCTCGAACTGAAGGGCGACCTTGCCAAGCAGGCTGCTTCGGTCGCTTCGCAACTCTACGACGCCTTCCTCGGCACCGATGCCGAGCAGATCGAGATCAACCCGCTCGCCGTGTCGCAGGACGGCAAGTTGCTGGTGCTCGACGCCAAGGTTGCGTTCGATGGCAATGCGATGTTCCGCCACAAGGATCTGGCCGAGCTTCGCGACCTCTCCGAAGAGGATCCGGCCGAGATCGAAGCGTCGAAATATGACCTCGCCTATATCAAGCTGGACGGTGACATCGGCTGCATGGTCAATGGCGCGGGCTTGGCGATGGCGACGATGGACATCATCAAGCTGAACGGCGCCTTCCCCGCCAACTTCCTCGATGTCGGCGGCGGCGCCAACAAGGAGAAGGTGACTGCCGCCTTCAAGATCATCCTGAGTGACCCGGCGGTGAAGGGCATTCTCGTCAACATTTTCGGCGGGATAATGAAGTGCGACATCATTGCCGACGGCATCGTCGCCGCGGCCAAGGAAGTGAATCTATCGGTCCCGCTGGTGGTTCGTCTCGAAGGCACCAACGTTCAACAGGGCAAGGATATTCTCGCCAATTCGGGACTGCCGATCGTGGCGGCGAACGACCTTGGCGACGCCGCGCGCAAGATCGTGGCGGAAGTGAAGGCGGCGGCTTAACCAGCCGTCACCCCGGACTTGATCCGGGGCCTGCCTTTCTTTGGGGTAGGAAAAAAGGCAGGCGGGTCCCGGGTCGAGCCCGGGATGACGATCAGGAGAAGATTCATGAAGGTGCTCGTCGCGGTCAAGCGGGTGATCGATTATAACGTCAAACCGCGCGTCAAGATGGACGGCAGCGGGGTCGACCTCGCCAACGTCAAAATGTCGATGAACCCGTTCGACGAGATCGCCGTCGAAGAAGCGCTCCGCCTACGCGAAAAAGGCGCCGCGACCGAAGTCGTCGCCGTCTCGATCGGGCCCGCCAAGGCGCAGGAGACATTGCGCACCGCGCTGGCGATGGGCGCCGACCGCGCGATCCATGTCGTGTGCGAGGAAGAGGTCGAGCCGCTCGCTGTCGCCAAGCTGTTGAAGGCGATCGCGGACGAGGAGCAGCCGGGGCTGTTCATCCTCGGCAAGCAGGCGATCGATGATGATTCCAACCAGGTCGGACAGATGCTCGGCGCGTTGCTCGACTGGCCCCAGGGAACCTTCGCTAGCGCGGTCGAAGTTGCTGGCGACACAATCAACGTCACGCGCGAAGTCGATGGCGGGCTTGAGACGGTCGCACTGACCGGGCCGGCGATCGTCACCACCGACCTTCGCCTCAACGAGCCACGCTATGCCAGCCTGCCTAACATCATGAAGGCCAAGTCGAAACCAATGGCGCAGAAAACGGCTGCTGATTATGGGGTTGACGTCACGCCGCGGCTCGAAACGCTCAAGGTGGTTGAGCCAGCCAAGCGTCAGGCTGGGATCAAGGTCGCCTCGGTTGATGAACTCATTGCCAAGTTGAAGACGCTGGGAGTGGTCGCATGAAGACGCTGGTGCTGGTCGAACATGATGGGTCGGTGGTCAAGGATCCGACGCTGCCTGCGGTCACTGCCGCGTCGCAGATCGGCGAAGTCCATTTGCTGGTGATCGGGTCGAATGTCGGCGCGGTGGCCGAAGCGGCAGCGAAGATCGCGGGAGTCGGCAAGGTTCATGTCGCCGATGCGCCGGGGCTCGAGCATCCGCTGGCCGAAGCGCTCGCGCCGATCGCGGTGCGGCTGATGGCTGATCATGACGCATTCGTCGTGCCGTCGACCACGACTGGGCGCAATGTCGCCCCGCGCGTCGCGGCGTTGCTCGACGTGATGCAGCTCAGCGACATCACCTCGGTCGAGGGCGACAACGTGTTCACCCGCCCGATCTACGCCGGCAATGCGATCGCGACGGTCAAGTCGAAGGATTCCAAGCTGGTCGTCACCGTTCGCGGAACCGCGTTCGAAAAGGCGGCACGCGAAGGCGGCAGCGGGACGATCGAGGCGGTCGACGGGTCGGGCGATTCGGGCAAGTCGAAGTTTGTTTCGGCCGAACTGGCCAAGTCAGAGCGGCCCGAACTGACCTCTGCGAAAATCATCGTTTCGGGCGGCCGAGCACTCGGGTCGTCGGAGCAGTTCCACGCGCTGATCGATCCGCTCGCCGACAAGCTCGGCGCAGGCGTCGGTGCGAGCCGCGCGGCGGTCGATGCGGGTTATGCCCCCAACGACTATCAGGTCGGCCAGACGGGCAAGATCGTGGCGCCTGAAACCTACATCGCGATCGGCATTTCGGGCGCGATCCAGCATCTTGCAGGGATGAAGGACAGCAAGACGATCGTGGCGATCAACAAGGACGAGGATGCGCCGATCTTCCAGGTCGCCGACATCGGCCTCGTCGGCGATCTGTTCAAAATCGTCCCCGAGCTTACCGAGAAGCTTTAATTTTGGCGACGGGGTTAGCCGTGAGGTTCGTCACTGGCGAAAATCCTTCGCGCTTCGAGCTCGTCGTCGGGCGGACATTCGGCGGGCGCGGCGCGGCGCAGGACCAGATAGCCTGCGATCCCCGCCAACAATGAGCCGGCCAGCGTCCCCAGCTTGGCTGCCTCGACGGCTTCAGGCTGGCCGGGAAAGGCGAGCGCGCCGATGAACAGACTCATGGTGAAACCGATCCCGCATAATAGCGCCGCGCCATAAAGTTGCGTGGCGCTGGTCCCCGCCGGACGCGGGGCTCTAGGCCCGAACGGATTGCGACCCAGATCGCGCCACCTATCCCGACCTGCTTGCCGACAAACAGGCCGATCGCGACTGCGAGGGAAAGGTTCGGGGGGAGTGCGGTCAGGCCGGTCAGGGCGACGCCCGCGCTGACAAGACCGAACAGCGGCACGACCCCGAACATGACCCAGGGATGGATGGCATGTTCCAGCCGCCGAAGCGGGGACTTGCCCGCAGCGTCGCGGATCGGAATTGTCGGCGCGGCGAGTACCCCTGCGACGGTCGGATGGACCCCGCTCGCCAGCATCGCCAGCCACATCAGGACGAAGCCGATTAGATAGGGGGCAAGGCGGCGCACCCCGAACAGGCTCATACCTGCCATGCCTGCGAAGATTGCCAGCGCGATCCCGAGTGCCGCGACGTCGAGGTTATGCGTGTACCCAATCGCAATGACGACCACCGCGCCGATGTCGTCGACGATCGCGATCGTTACGAGCAGCAGCTTTAGCGAGGGCAGCGCGCGTGGGCCGAGCAGGGCGAGAATGCCGACCGCAAAAGCGATGTCGGTTGCCGCCGGAATTGCCCAGCCACTGCGCAAGTCGGGCGCTGGCCAGGTCACTGCAAGAAAGACCAGCGCGGGGACGATCATGCCGAGCGCTGCGGCGACGATCGGCAAGCGGCGGTCGGCAGGGCGCTTCAACCGCCCTTCGATCCACTCGCGCTTTACCTCGAGCCCGACCAGCAGGAAGAAGATCGCCATCGCCCCATCGGCGATCCAGCCATGGAGCGAGAGCTTGCCGAGGCGCGGCATGACCGGCCCGAAGGCTGTGTCGATCAGCCCGTGCCAGGTCATGCTGAGCGGCGAGTTGGCGATGACCAGCGCAATGAGCGCCGAAGCAATCAGCAACTGCCCGGCGCTCGCTTGTCTGCTGGTCGGCCATCGCCGCGATCATAGGCGGCGGCTCAGTGAAAGTCGCGGCTTTTGGGCAGGCAGTGGACGTTGCGTGGGTGTATTCCCGACGAAGGGGGGCGCTTGTGCTCCCCGCCAGCAGGAGGCCGCCAGCTTCCCGCGCCATCGCCCGCGCTTAGGGTCGAGGGCAGCGCCTCCTCGCTCAAGTGGCGGAGCATCGCGGTGTCGTCCTCCAGCCGCCTGGCGACGACATGAACGATCCCGCTGGAAGATCTGGGCGACCGGGGGTCGCCCGGTGGCGCCTCGTCATGCTGGACCATGCCGTGGACGGTCATCAGCCGCGCGCCCATGACGATCTTGCGCTGGGCGGTGAAGGCGTCGGGCCAGATGACGAGATTGGCGACCCCGGTCTCGTCCTCAAGCGTGATGAAGCACACCCCCTTGGCGCTGCCCGGCCGCTGGCGGATGAGGACGAGACCCGCTATCGACAGGCGGCGGCCATATTTGAGCCCGCGCAGCTGGTCGGCGGTGACGAAGCCCCGGCTTGCATAATGGTCGCGCAAGAAGTGCATCGGGTGCGCCTTCAAGGACAGACGAATGGTCTGGTAATCACTGACGACATGCTCGCTCAATGGCATTGCGGGGAGCTGGACGACCTCGGTCTCCCACCCCTCATCGCGCGCGTCGGCGTGGGCGAACAGCGGCAGATCGGGCGCGCCCTTGAGCGCTCGCGAATCCCATAGCGCGGCGCGGCGGTCGAGACCCATCGAGCGGAAGGCGTCGGCCTCGGCGAGACGGTGGATCGCGGACACGGGGGCGGTCGAGCGGCGGCGCAACTCCTCGACGCTGACATAAGGCGCATCCCCCCGCGCGGCGACGATGCGGGTGGCGGCGTCGAGGCGCAGGCCATCGATCTGGCGAAGGCCGAGGCGGAGGGCTGGCTCGAGCGTGCAGTCCCACGCGCTATGGTTCACATCGACCTCGCGCACTTCGACCCCATGCTCGATCGCGTCGCGCACGATCTGCGCCGGGGCGTAAAAGCCCATTGGCTGCGAGTTGAGCAGCGCACACCCAAACGCCGCCGGATATTTCCATTTGAGCCAGCTCGACACATAGACGAGGTGCGCGAAGCTTGCCGCATGGCTCTCGGGGAAGCCATATTCGCCGAACCCCTTGATCTGGTCGAAGCAGCGTTGCGCAAAGTCGGGATCATAGCCCCTCGCGACCATCCGCCCGACCATTTTTTCCTGGAGCAATTCGATCGTCCCGCGCGAGCGAAAGGTCGCCATTGCCTTGCGCAACTGGTTGGCTTCGGCCGGACTGAACTTGGCCGCATCGAGCGCGATCTTCATCGCCTGCTCCTGGAACACCGGCACGCCCAATGTTCGCGACAATATCTTTTCGAGCTCGTCGGGCGGGCCATGTTCGGGCGCGGGGCAGGGGTAGAGAATGCTCTGCTTGCCCTGGCGGCGCTTCAAAAAGGGGTGGACCATGTCGCCCTGGATCGGCCCGGGGCGGACGATCGCAACTTCGATCACGAGGTCGTAGAAACAGCGGGGCTTGAGGCGCGGGAGCATGTTCATCTGCGCCCGGCTCTCGACCTGGAACACGCCGAGCGAATCGCCCTTGCACAGCATGTCATAGACTTGCGGTTCCTCGCGCGGGACGGTGGCGAGGTCCCAGCGCTCGCCATGATGCGCCTCAATCAGGTCGAACGCCTTGCGGATGCAGGTCAGCATGCCGAGCGCCAGCACGTCGATCTTGAGGATGCCGAGTTCCTCGATATCGTCCTTGTCCCATTCGATGAAGGTGCGATCGTCCATCGCGCCATTGCCCACTGGAACGGTTTCGATCAGCGGCCTTTCGGTGAGGATGAAGCCGCCGACATGCTGCGACAAATGGCGCGGCATGCCGATCAGCTGGCGCGCGAGGAGGAGCACGCGGCGGAGGTGCGGGTCGGCGAAATCGAGCCCCGCCTCGGTCACGCGCTCATCCTCGATGCGCGTCTCCATGCTCCCCCAGTGAGTCGAGGCGATCGCGGCGGTGACGTCTTCGCTGAGGCCCATGACCTTGCCGACCTCGCGGATCGCCGAGCGTGGGCGGTAATGGATCACGGTCGCGGCGATCCCGGCGCGGTCGCGGCCATATTTCTGGTAGATGTGCTGGATCACCTCCTCGCGCCGCTCATGCTCGAAGTCGACGTCGATGTCGGGCGGCTCCTTGCGCTCCTCCGAAATGAAGCGTTCGAACAATAGCGAGTTGGTCGAGGGGTCGACGGCGGTGATACCGAGGCAATAGCAGACCGCGCTGTTGGCGGCGCTCCCCCGCCCCTGGCACAGGATCGGCGGATCGAGGCTTCGGGCGAAAGCGACGATGTCGTTGACCGTCAGGAAATAGCGCGCGAAGTCGAGTTTCTCGATCAATGCGAGTTCGTGGTTCAGTTGGGCCACGACCGCGTCGGGAAGCCCGTCCGGCCAGTGCCTCGCGGCCCCCTCCCAGGTCAGCTGGGTCAGATATTCCTGCGGGCTTCGGCCGTCGGGCACCGTCTCGTGCGGATACTCATATTTCAATTCGTCGAGGCTGAAATCGAGCGCATCGGCGAAGGCGCGGGTGGCGGCGATGGCGTGCGGCCAGCGGGCGAACAGGCGGGCCATTTCGGCGGGCGATTTCAAGTGCCGCTCGGCATTGGGGTTGAGCAGATAGCCGGCGGTGTCGAGCGTCACCTTCTCGCGGATGCAGCTCATCACGTCCTGCAGCGGACGGCGATCGGGGGCGTGGTAATGGACGTCGTTGGTGGCGAGAATGGTGCAGCCGTTCGCGCGCGCCATGCGGTCGAGCCGCTCGATCCGGGCAAGGTCATCGCCGCGATAGAGGTGGGCGGCGGCGACGTGGGCGAGGCCGGGGAGGGCGGCGACGAGCTGGGGCAGCGCGGTTTCGAACGAGACGAGGTCCTCGTCCGGCACGGCAATGAACGCGATTCCTTCTGCGTGAAGCGCGACTTCGCTGAGGAGGAGGTCGCATTCGCCCTTGGCGCAGCGCATCTTGCCGAGGCTGAGCATTCGCGACAGGCGGCCGTAGGCGGCGCGGTCGGTCGGGTAGGCGAGCAGGCTGAAGGTCCCTCGACTTCGCTCGGGATGAGCGGAAGAGGTGCGCTTATCCCCTTTCCGCTCATGTTGAGCGTAGTCGAGACACGCATCCGCCAGTTCCAAGCGGCAGCCGATCAGCGGCCGCATCCCCGCCCCGGTCGCGGCGCTGTGCATTCGCACCACCCCGGCGAGCGTGTTGCGGTCGGCGACCCCGATCGAGTCCATCCCCAGCTCGAGCGCGGTCAGCGCCAGTTCGATCGCGTCCGACGCACCGCGGAGGAAGCTGAACGGCGTGGCGATGCCAAGCTCGACGAATATCGCGCGAGGCAGTGGCGGCGGCTGGTCATCGTCGCGGACCAGCTTGCGCCGCGCGAAGCCGGTATATTCAGGCATGGGCGCTCACCCGAACAGGCCGTGGACAAACCATCCCGGCGTGCCGCCGCGCCCATCCCCAACAAGCCCCTCGCGAAAGATCCAGAAGCGCCGCCCACCGTCGTCCTCGACCCGGTAATAATCGCGCAGCCGGGACTTGGCGCGGGCGCGCCACCATTCGGGGGCGATCCGCTCAGGGCCTTCGACGCGCGCGATGTCGTGGACCTTGCGGCGCCAGGTGAAGCGGCGCGGAACCCCTTCGGGAGTGGCGTAGATCACCCCGATCGCCTCGGGCCGGTCGAGCAGGCGCTGGGGGCGAAATGCCCCTCCACCCTCCTGCTCCCTCGTCAAAGCAGGGGAGGAATTGACCGCGCTGACCCAGCCACTGGCGCGCTCGGGAAGATGGCTTGCGGTGGCGAGCGGGCGCCGCACCCGCTCCTTGCCGAGGCGGACCGTCAGCCGGTCGACCAGCCGTGCCAGCTCATGATCCTTCGAGGGTTGGCCGATCAGCGAGTCCTGCCCCGCCGCCAGGGGTTCGCACCAGCTTGCGGTCAGCGCGAAGGCGTCGATCCCGAAACCCGGATTTATCATGCCCGCCTTGTCGGCCAGCAGCCGCACCAGATGCGCCGAGTCGCGCGTCGGCAGCGAGGTTTCCGCGGCGACTTCGCGGACCTCGCCATCGACCCGCCACGCGCTGAGCATGACCCGCCGCGCACCGAGCCGCCGCCGTGCCAATTGATCGGCAAGTGGCCCCGCCAGCTTAGCCAGCGCCTGGCCGGCCACCCCCGGATCGTCGATCGGATCGGCCAGTCGCAGCGTGCTTCGCGGCGGCAGGTCGAGGGGCATAGGGGTCAGCGGCTCGGGGGTCCGGCCGAGCAGCCGGTCGAGCGCATCGATTGGATTATCGGCCTCGCGAAAGCGCCGCGCGAGGCTTCGGCGAGGAACCCCCGCAAGCGCGCCGATGGTCTTGAGGCCGAGCCGATCAAGCGTGCGGTTGGCTTCGGGCGACAGGCGAAGCGCGGCAATGGGGAGATGCGCCACTTCTTCCCCCTCCCCCGCCACGGGGGATGAAAGGCTGGAGTATCGCGCCAGTGCCCACGCCGCACCCGCCGTTCCCGCCACCGCGACCCTTGTCGTCAGCCCAGCGAAGCCAGCCTCGATTTCGGCGCACAGGCCCGCCTCGCCGCCGAACAGATGCGCGACCCCGGTGACGTCCATCCGCATCCCGTCGCCACCGTCGATCTCGACCAAAGGCGACCAGCGCCCCGCCCAGCGCGCCAATCGCTCGACCAGCGCAGTGTCGCCGGCCGAATCCCACGCCACCGCCGCCAGCGCGGGGAACAGTGCGCGCGCGTCGGTCAGCCGCATTCCCGGGCGCGCCCCGGCCTCGGCCGCCGCGCGAGTGACTGCCACGATCCGCTGGCCGTGCTGCGCCTCCTCGACCAGCACTATGGCACCGTCAGGCGCGCCTGCGCTGGTCCTCAGCCAGCGCTCGATCGCCAGATGCGGCCACCAGATACTGCAAATTCTCCGGGTCACGCCGTGCGACCCACTTGCCCGGCACCGCGCCCCGCGCGCGGAACAGCTCGGCATCCCACAAGGGTTCGCCCGGTGCGCGCAGATCGAGCGAATTGGGCAAAGACGGGGCGCTCGCGATTCGCCAACGCATCCGTGCCCCACTCAAACTGGCGTGGCCGCCAAGCCGAATCAAATAGGCGGCCACGCCATAGCGCTCGGCTGCGACGGCAAGCCGCCGAGTCGCGGTAAAATCGAGCGCGCGCGGATCCCCCCAGATCTCGCCGATCACGGCGCCTATCGCTGCGCATCGAAGCCCCTCCTCCATCGCCCACAGCGCGGCGCGGGCGTCATTGGCCTCGACATGGATGAGTTCGGCGACTTCCAGGCCGGGGGGATAGATCCGCCCGCCCTCGAGGATCGCCATCCGCTCCTGCACCCACAGCAAGGGGCGCGAGGGGTCGAGCTGGGCAAGCAGGAAGCCGGTCGCACTGCCATCGCGCGGGCTCGCGGCAAACAATTCGCTGAGCGTTGCGCGGTCAGGCCGGGGGAGCGCGGACAGCCGCTCCCGATCCCCTTCGAACGGGGGCTCTTCGCCGACCGACCCAAAGCTCCGCCCATCGCCCGGATGACCCGCGGACGGCATGAAGGACCCTTCGCCGGCGACCAGGGAAAGACCTGACACCACACGACTCGCAACGTTATTGTTCTACTTTTGTTCTTGTAGCGCGAGTCGGGGGGAGGGAGTCAATCGCTACCGATTCCTGTGGCCCTGGCAGTAAGAATCAAGCCGGAAAGTCTTCGAGGAACCGGCGGATCTCGCCGACCACCGATCCCAGCGCGGCGCGGCTGACGGCAAATCCCATGTGGCTGGAATCGACCTCGACCGAGCGGTCGCTTTCATTCTCCAACCCGCGCGCCGCGCGAACCGAGACGATTCCGTCGCGCCGCGACCATAGCGCCAGCGTCGGCACCGGCGGCTTTTCGGTGATCCGCGGGAACGGCGGCTCGTCGACCTTGTGCCCGGCAACCCATTCATAAAGCGCGCGGACATTGGTGTTGGTGCGCAAGTCGCCAGAGAAGGGCGAACCCAGCGTCACCACCGCGCGCACCTTGTCGGGGTGAACCCGCGCCAGTTCGCGCGCGAACAGTCCGCCGAGACTCCACCCGACGAGCAGCACCTTGTGCGGGTCATGAACCGCCTCGAGCCGCCGCCCGAGCAGCTCGAGCGTGTCGGGCTTGGCACCCTTGTTGAGCCCCAACTCCCATGGATAGACCCGCCAGCCGCCCCGCGCGAGCGCACGGCGAAGCTCCATCGTCGTGCGGTCGTCGGCGAGGAAACCGGGCACGACCAGCGCCGGCGGCCCATCCTCGGGACCACGCGGGCCGAGCGGACCGAAACCCGCCATCAGCCGCGGCAAGTGCCACGCGACTTCGGCCATGCGCAGCCAGCCTGACGGCGCGCGATCGTCGGGGTCGATGTTGCCCGCTGCCGTCATCAGAGAAATTCCCCGCCCATCATCGCCTGGAGCGCCTTTGGCAGGCGCACGCGGCCGTCCTCGGTCTGGTGATTTTCAAGCAGTGGCACGAGGATGCGCGGGCTCGCCAACGCGGTGTTGTTGAGCGTGTGGACGAACCGCACCTTGCCCCCGGCATCGCGATAGCGAAGGTTGGCGCGGCGGGCTTGCCACTCGTGCAGCGTCGAGCAGCTGTGCGTCTCGCGATATTTGCCTAATGACGGCACCCAGCTCTCGATGTCGTTCATTCGATATTTGCCGAGCCCCATGTCGCCGGTCGAGGTCTCCACCACCTGATAGGGGATTTCGAGCTTGGTCAGCAGATCCTCGGCGAGCGCTAGCAGCCGGGCGTGCCACTCGGCAGAGACCGCTTCGTCGGCCTCGCAGATAATATAGGCTTCGACCTTGAGGAACTGGTGGACTCGAAGCAACCCGCGGACATCGCGCCCGGCGCTCCCCGCCTCGCGCCGGAAGCAGGGCGACAGGCCGGCGTAGCGGATCGGAAGGGTCGCATTATCGAGAATTTCGCCCGAATGGAGCGAGGTCAGCGCGATCTCGCCCGTGCCGGCGAGGTAGAGGTCGTCGGCGGGGACGGCGTAAGCCTCTTCCTCATGCCCCGGGAAATGGCCCGTGCCGACGAACGCGGCGGGCTTGGCCAGCGAGGGGACGGTGATCGGGGTAAAGCCCGCCGCCGAGACCTGTTGCAGCGCCCAGCCCATCAGCATCGTCTCGAGCAGCGCGAGCCGCCCCTTGAGGCAATAGGTACGGCTGCCCGATACCTGAACGATCCGCGCCAACTCCGCCCAGTCATTCTTCTCGATCAGCGCGACATGGTCGAGCGGCTCGAAGGCAAAACTTCGCACCTCGCCCTCGGTGCGAATGACGACATTGCTGCCTTCGTCCGGCCCGACCGGGGCGCCCTCCCACGGGATGCCGGGAAGGCGGAGCATCATTGCCTTAAGCTCGGCCTCGCGCGCGGCCCCCTCGGCCTCGATTGCACTCGCCTCGGCGCCTGCTTCCTTGGCCTTTGCGCCAAGCACCGCCTTCTCCTGCGGAGCGGCATCCTTGAAGCGCGCGCTGATCGCGTTGCGTTCGGCGCGAAGTTCGTCGATGCGAGTTCGGGCGGTCCGGACGCCCTCCTCGAGCGCAAGCAGTGCATCGAGATCGACGCGGACTCCCTTGTCGCGGATCGCGCGTTCGACGTCGGCGCGGTTGCGCTTGATGAAATCCATGCTCAACATCGCTGCTCCGTGCGATAAAGCCGCCGGGCAAGCAAGGCGTGGAGACAGCGACTGAACGCGATCCTGGTATTTTTCGGCGGCGGTATCGGCGCGGTGCTTCGCTATGCGGTCGGACGCACAGTGCTCCTGGCCGGGTGGGCAGCCCCGCTGGCGACACTCGCGGTCAACATTGCGGGCTGTCTGGCGATGGGGCTCATCGCCGGCTGGCTCGTCGGTCGCGGCGGCGCGAGCGAGCCGTGGAGGTTGTTCGTGATGACCGGCGTGCTCGGCGGCTTCACCACTTTCTCGGCCTTCGGACTCGACGCGCTGACGCTCTACCGCGCCAGCCCGGGACTAGCCGCAGCCTATGTCGCCGCCTCGTTGTTCCTGAGCCTAGGCGCCGTCGCCCTCGGCTTCGCTCTGCTCCGCTAACCGGTCGATTACCGCCGCCAGTTCGCGGTCGCGTGGCGTCACCCCGCCGGCGTCATGGTTCGTCAGGCGGAAATCGACGCGGTTCCAAACGCTCGTGAACTCGGGGTGATGATCCGCCTTCTCGGCATGAAGCGCGACGCGCGCGATGAACCCGAACGCTGCGGAAAAGTCCTTGAAGCGATAGGTGCGAAGGAGCGCCTTGCCACCCGTCTCAAAGGTCCAACCGGTGGGAGGGAGTTCGTCCATCATCGGCATGGTCATCGTCCTTCGGCCGCGGCCTCGAGCCGGCGCAACAGCGAATCGAGCTGGCGGCATTCCTCGGCGCTGAACTTGGCGAACAGTTCGGCCTCGGTCGCCAACGCTAGCGGCGCAATCTCGGCATAAAGCGCCTTTCCGTCGCTGGTCAGCGACAGGAAATGCGAGCGCCCGTCGGCGGGATTGTCGTCGGCCGCGACCAACCCCCGCTCGATCAGTGCTGACGCCGCGCGGCTGATCGCAATCTTGTCCATGCGAGTCGCGTCGCCCAGCTTTGCCGGGGTCGCCCGCTCGGTTTCGGCGAGAATGGTGATCAGCCGCCACTCGGCGATCTTCAGGCCGAAGCGCTTTCGATAGGCGTTGGAGATCAGCCCCGAAACCGCATTTGACGCCACCGACAGGCGGTACGGAAGGAACTGATCGAGGGTCAGCTTACGCTTCATGAACATGGACTCCTGCGCCTTGACCGCGCGGGGCAGGCGAGTTAGTTGCAGTTGTAACGAGAGAATGGAGTCGGAGGATGCACGACAACCCGATGGGCCTCGACGGTTTTGCGTTTGTGGAGTTCACCGGTCCCGATCCCGAAGCGCTTGCCCGGCTGTTCCTTGCCATGGGCTTTACGCATCTGTCCAACCATCGCTCGAAGAATGTTCGCCGCTACGCTCAGGGCGAGATCAACTTTCTTCTCAACATGGAGCCAGCGGGGCAAGTCGGGCGCTTCCGCGCCGAGCATGGGCCGAGCGCCAATGCGATGGCCTTTCGAGTCGCCGATGGGGCGAAGGCGCTGACCATGGCCATTGAGCGGGGCGCCACTGCGGTTACGCCGCACGCCGGGCCGGGCGAGCTCAACCTGCCCGGGATCGAGGGGATCGGCGGGTCCAACCTCTATCTGGTCGACGAGCGTGGTGGGGCGAGCATCTGGGACATTGATTTTGAAGCGGTCGCCGGCGCGGTGGCCGATGACCGCTCGGTCGGACTGCACACGCTCGATCATCTGACGCATAATGTGAACCGTGGGCGGATGGCGCATTGGGCCGGCTTCTACGAGCGCATCTTCAACTTCCGCCAGATTCGCTATTTCGACATTGAGGGCCAGTCGACCGGGCTGTTTTCCAAGGCGATGACCGCGCCCGACGACAAGATTCGCATCCCCTTGAATGAGAGCCAGGACGAGCACAGCCAGATCGAGGAGTTTCTGCGCGACTATAATGGCGAAGGGATTCAGCACCTCGCGCTCGCAACCGACGACATCTTCGCGACGGTCGATGCGCTGCGCGCGAACGGGGTGCGCTTCCAGGATACCAACGACGCCTATTTCGACCTGATCGACCAGCGCTTGCCGGGGCACGGGCATGATGTCGAAGAAATGCGCAAGCGCCGAATTTTGATCGACGGCGCGCCCGAGACCGGCGGCGGCTTGCTGCTGCAGATTTTCACCGAGAATATGGTCGGCCCGATCTTCTTCGAGATCATCCAGCGCAAGGGCAATGACGGTTTCGGCGAGGGCAATTTCAAGGCATTGTTCGAAAGCCTCGAGCTCGACCAGATGCGTCGCGGGGTGATTCCGGCTACACCAGAATCATGAGTGCGTATCTGACCGGCATCGGCAACCACTTCGCCAGTGAAGCGGTGCCCGGTGCACTCCCGGTCGGTCGCAATTCGCCGCAGCGCCCGGCGTTCGGGCTCTACGCCGAGCAGCTTTCCGGGACTGCGTTCACCGCCCCGCGCCACGAGAATCGCCGAAGCTGGCTGTACAGGTTGCGGCCAAGCGCAAGCCACGCCGCGTTCGCGCCCTATGCCAGCGCGTTTGATACCAAGTCGTCGACCGAACCGCTCGCTCCCAATCGGCTACGATGGTCGAAGCCCGCCGCCGGGGCCACGCCGCGCGATTTCGTCGACGGGCTGACCCCGATGCTTGCCAACGGTTCGCCCGACGCGCTGATCGGTTGCGCGCTCCACCACTATCAGGCTGACCGCGACATGGAGCGGCGCTGCCTGTTCGATGCCGATGGCGAAATGCTGATCATCCCGCAGTCGGGCAGTCTCGAGTTGCTGACCGAACTCGGGCGGATCGAAGTGGCGCCGGGGATGATCGCCCTCATCCCGCGCGGGGTGCGGTTTCGGGTCGCCCTGCCCGACGGCGCGGCATCGGGCTATGTCGCCGAGAATTACGGCGCCCTTTTTCGGCTTCCCGAGCTTGGCCCGATCGGCGCCAACGGCCTTGCCAATGCGCGCGATTTCGAGACGCCGGTGGCGCGGTACGAAGACCGCGACGAGCAATTCGAACTGATCCAGAAGTCTGGCGGTCGGCTATGGACAACAATGCTCGACCACAGCCCGCTCGATGTCGTCGCCTGGCACGGGAACCTCGCGCCGTGCCGCTATGACCTTGCCCGCTTCAACACCATCGGGACGGTGAGTTTCGACCATCCCGACCCTTCGATCTTTACCGTGCTGACTTCGCCCAGCGAGACGCCGGGCCGCGCCAATTGCGACTTCGTCATCTTCCCGCCGCGCTGGATGGTGGCCGAGGACACGTTCCGCCCGCCGTGGTTCCACCGCAACATCATGTCCGAAGCAATGGGGCTGATCACGGGCGCCTATGACGCCAAGGCGGAGGGGTTCGAGCCGGGCGGAATGTCGCTCCACAACCGGATGAGCGCGCACGGCCCCGACCTCGCCAGCTGGCGCGCCGCGACCGAAGCCGAGCTCAAACCGCTCAGGATCGAGGGCACAATGGCGTTCATGATCGAAAGCTGCTGGCCGTTTCGACCGACCGCCGCCGCACTTGCCAGCGCGCAACCCGATTATGACGGCGCGTGGAGCGATTTCCCCAAGGCCGTCATTCCCGACTGATCGCGGTCAGCAGGAAACGAGCTTAATGCTCATCCTCTTCGCCGCCGGTCGCGACGCCTAGATCGTCTTCCGACGTGGTCAGGTCGACCTCGTCGTCGGCGCTCGGTTCCTCGTCCTCGTCGGGGACCAGATCCTCGGCAGCAAGATCCTCATTTTCCTTGATCTTCTCGGGCGTCGCTGCGGCTTCGAAGGCCATCGGCTGCTTCGACTTCAGCACTGAATCGGGCACGAAGGTCGCGCCGCAGGCGATGCAGGTGACGGGCTCGTCCTTGCCCAGATCATAGAAACGCGTCGAACATTTGGGGCAAGTGCGCTTGTGACCCCATTCGGGCTTGACCATCTGGCCATATCTCCAATTTGG